>DYTN01000003.1:123339-146147 GCA_020725925.1 Methanobacteriota archaeon | reverse complement strand
CAGACCCATATCGCGTGCCGCTTCCTCATCGCGCCCTCGCTCTGGCCCAGCTTGTCCATGAGCATCGCCACGATGCCGTCGAGGTAGATCAGCGTCGCGTCCTCGAAGACGGTGCCCAGGGGCGCGAGCCTCTTCCTCTCCTCGTCCTTCGGCGGGTGGATGACGATTACGATGTTGGACGCGTTCGCCAGCTTCGAATGGCTGTTGGCGGTCACCGCCACCACCTTCGCCCCTACTCTCCTGACTATGTTCGCCGTCTGGATGGCGGACATGGTCTCGCCCGTGTACGAGACGATCACAACGAGGTTTCCCTCCTCGACGATGGGCGTGACGGTCTCCCCCACGAAGAAGACCTCCAGGCCCATCTGGACGAGCCTGATGGCGAACGCCTTCGCGATCAGGCCGGACCTCCCGACGCCGTAGATGAACACCTTCCGCGAACCAATCAGCAGGTCCACGAACTTCTCCGTGTCCTCGATCTCCGCCTCGAGGGTCGTCTGGATGCTCTTCACGATGTAGTCCGTGCTTTCCTTCATCTGGATCCGGCCCTGTCCTTCTTGACTACCGTCTTGGTCTCCTTCGAGACCCTCTTCGCGAGCACGCGCTCCAGGATGACCTTCATGTACATCGCGTCGTGCTCGAGCAGGGGCGAGCCAGAGATGATGGTGATGGGCTCGTTCCTGTCCACGATGGTCTCCGCCAGCGGCTCGAACCTGAGATCACCCTTCTTGATCGATGTGAACCTCTTCTCGTTGCCCCCCTCGTGCTCCACGCCCGAGAAGTGGGCGTAGTACTCATCGTCCACGTAGTCCCGGACCTCCTCCAGCAGGTCGTCGAAGTCCTTCGGCTCCCGCAGTATCCCGTTCTCGCGGGCATGGTAGTGTGCGAAATTGACCACGGGCATGACACCATCGACCTCCTTGCACGTCTTGAGCACCTCCTGAAGGCCCCCGAAGATCTCCTGCCGGCCGCTCAGCTCTAACCCTATCGGGACGTCGATGCCGTTCTTCCTGTACCACTTGGCCAGCTGGCCGATCCTGGCGATGATCCTCTTCTGGGAAGTCCTCTGCGACACCTCCCCGTAGAGTCCCAGGTGCGTGACGACGACGCCCGCCCCCAGCTCTCGGGCCATCAGCCCACCCCACTTGATGGAGTCCATGCTCTTGAAGCACAGCTCCCCCTCGCCGACTAGGTCCATGTAATAGGGCGTGTGTATGGACAGCGCGACATCCAGTTCGGCGGCCATGTCCCTGAGCTGCCTGAGCTCGTGGTAGCTCTTCGCGATGCCGCTCGTGAGGGTGACCAGCGTGTCGCCCTTCCTGATGGGCTCATCGAGGTCGGAGATGACCTGTTCCTTGCTGCCCTTCTTGCGAACAATCTCGGTGACCATGTCGTTCGGGAGGTTCTTGGGTTTCGTCCCGACCTCTTCCTGCTCTGCAGGGCGCTCTTGGACATGCGCCCTCACGAGCTGTGCCTCCATGGCCGTGAGGCCGAGGTTGTGCACGTCCTCGATGCCATCCTTCAGCGTGCGTCCCTTGCAGGAGAGCGGGATGCCTGCTGGGCCAAAACGAATCATCTAGTCCCCCGGCGAGCCAGGATTTCGGTGTATACTGTACGCCGTATATATCTTCTGTTGACCTCGTAGATAAGCTTGGTCATCACGTCTAGCGTGCATGCCCGCACACATTTCCGAGCCCGTTCTTTCGCGTAGCCAGATGTCTCGAGCCAGCAATCACGGCGCACACAAATCTTTATAAACGGTTCGCGCATTAGCTCGGCTGCTCTCTGGATGTCGGAGGAGTCAGAATGGGAAGCAAGGTAGGCAAGACGAATCCCAACCTCGTGGGGCTCATACAGCATCTCAAGGATGCTAGCAGGCTCAACGGGGCACCTGTCTGGCGAGACATCGCTCTGCGGCTCGAAGGGCCCATGAGGAACTGGGCCGAGGTCAACGTTGGCAAGCTGAACCGATACGCGAGCGAGAACGAGACAGTGATCGTACCCGGGAAGCTATTGGGCGCCGGGGAGATCGCGAAGAAGCTCACGGTCGCCGCCTACAGGTCGTCGGGACAAGCGAAGGAGAAGATCGAGAAGGCGGGCGGCAAGAGCATCACGATCGAGGAGCTCGTGAAGATGAACCCGAAGGGCTCCAAGGTCAGGATCATGGGGTGAGCAGATGGCCGTCATAGATGCCAGCGGACTCATAATGGGGCGGCTCAGTTCGCACGTCGCCAAGAGGCTGAGGAACGGCGAGGAGATCGTCATTGTCAACGCCGAGAAGGCCATCATATCCGGCAACAGGGCGCAGCTGCTGGAGTTCTACAGCCACAGGCGCCACAGGGCACCGAGCCAGTCCAAGGCCAAGGGCCCGTACTACCCGAGGACTGCTGACAGGATCCTCAAGCGCACGGTCAGGGGCATGGTGGAGTACAAGAAGCCCTCCGGGCGGGCAGCCCTCAAGCGTCTCAAGGTCTATCTGGGCGTCCCCAAAGAGCTCAAGGGCGCCAAGATGGAGACGCTCGAGACGGCTAGGAAGCCGCACCTGGCCAGGTACATCACGCTGGCCGAGCTCACGAAGCAGCTGGGGGCGAGCTAGGAGACGATGACATGAAGGTCGTGGTCGCAAGCGGCAAGAGGAAGAGCGCGGTCGCGCGGGCGGCCGTCAGGAAAGGCACGGGGCTCGTCAGGATCAATGGCGTCCCGATCGAGGTCCACGAGCCGCACCTCGCACGGGTCATGATGATGGAGCCTCTGACTCTGGCCGGCGAGAGGTCCTCGAAGGTGGACATCGACGTGAACGTCATCGGGGGCGGGGTGATGGGCCAGGCGAACGCCACGAGGACGGCCATCGCGAAGGGCATTGTCCAGTTCCTGGAGGACGAGGACCTTCAGGCGATGTATTCGAAGTACGACAGGTCTCTTCTAGTGTCCGACCCTAGGAGGAAGCTCCCGAAGAAGCCCCAGGGCCGCGGCGCGAGGAAGAAGCACCAGAAGTCATACAGGTGATGGAGTCATGATCATACCGGTCAGATGTTTCACGTGCGGGAAGGTCATAGGGGGCGCGTTCGAGGACTTCGTGAAGAGGGTGGACCTGGGCGAGTCCCCGAGGGACGTGCTCGACTCCCTTCACCTGGACCGCTACTGCTGCCGCAGGATGCTGCTGACACACGCGAACCTCATAGACGAGGTCGCACCCTACTGATCCTGCGGCCGAACAACCTTTTCCTCCGGGCCCGTGGGGTAGCTTGGTATCCTTCCAGCTTGGGGTGCTGGTGACTCGCGTTCAAATCGCGACGGGCCCACCTGGCAATTTCGTCAATTAGCAGGAATTGAAGTTCTCGGGGCTGACCAAGCTTCCTCTAAGTCTTCGAAGGCGCGCTTCTCATTTCGTCTCGCATAGCTCAATTTGGTTGTCAGACTCGTGTTGTTGCCTAGCGCAACGGGAAATGCCGAAACTATCTTGACAACGACACACAGTTCTCATGAGAGGGAGTCATGACAGAATTCAGAGGAGTAGTGATCGCCGAGGGATTGGACGATCCTACGGTCATCAACGAGTTATCGGTCTACAAGGCTGAGATCACGAAGGATGGAATGGCAATAGACTACGAAGGCCATTTCGGAAGGTGGCACGCTTACTATGTGAGGTGCAGCAAGGATGATATCAATCAGGTGCAGTCACACATGCGGAAGGGCTGGTATGCTCACTTCTGGAAGGGCGACAAGATCATCGTTGTATTCAATGACCTCCAGTTCGAACTCGCAAGAGACGACAGGTCCACATGGAGAGACGCGGTCGCTCACGGAATCTCGCAAGGGATTCCGAGGGATGAGCTGGATTTCTCCACAGATTAGCGCAGTATGATGAGACTTGCGGTCGGACAAAGCGAGCAATATTGTACTTTCCACCTCGAAGCTCAGAGGGCGCGGAAAGAACCGCAGAGAGGTGGAGAGGAAAGGGGTCTAGCCTGTATTCGAAAGAGGTTGGGGGGGAACGAGGCCGAGTTCAGTCCCTGATGATTGACAATTGAGCCAGTGGTACCATTCGCGACTTGCGTTCAAATCGCGACGGGCCCACTCAGTCCAGGCCAGCTCATGGCCTCCTCGGCATGCGGGCGATGTCCCTCTCGTCCGCCTTCTGCAGGAGGACGACCATGGTTGTTCCCTGCAGGTGGTCTCCCGACACCCTGTTCTCGGCCCAGATTCTGCCGCCCGAAGCCTCAGCTATGAACTTCGCGACGAACAGCCCGAGCCCGGTTCCCGGGATTGTAGTGTCCAACCTGTGGAACCTGGCGAAGACCTTCTCCTTCTCATCGTCCGGGATTCCCTTCCCGTGATCTGAGACTCTCACCCGCCAGTATGAGGTATCGTTGTCCACGACGTTGTCGACAGTCACTTCCACGACCGCCTCCTCGTGCGTGTTGAACTTCACTGCGTTGGATAGCAGGTTCGAGAACATCCTCGTGGCCAGCGTGCTGCACCGGACATACCTCGGTTCCATGTGCCTCTCGAAGTCGATGCGGACCCTCCTGTCGGAGAACATTCTCTTGGTGTCCTCGGTCGCCTCGACTATGAGCAGCTTCAAGTCCTTGACTATGAGATCGTCCTTGGAGACGCTCTTTATCTTGGTGAGGTCCCTGACGGACGACGCGAGCTCGAACGCGCCCTGGATGTCCTTGGTAACGACGGCAAGGCTGTGTCTGTCCTCCTCAGCGATCTTGTTGGACCTCCAGAGCTTGTCGAGGAAGTGCAGCGCCGAGAACGCGTAGTTCATGATGTCGTGCGACAGCAGGTCGTTCAGGAACTCCGTCTCTGACCTGGCCTCCTTCACCTGCTCCTCCATGATCTTCTTGTCGGTGACGTCCTTGAACACCGCCTCGACGCATCTCCCAGGGAGGAGATCCGCGAACCTCGCATTGATCTGGCCGACGACCTTCGTCCCGTTGGTCCTCGTGAACTCGACCTCGAGTCCTCCTATCGTGCCCTCCTTCTCCAAGAGCCAGAGTATCTTGTCCCAGGCCGTCCTCGGGTCCGTCAGCATGCTCGTGACGTTGAATTCCGGGGCGTCCTCGAGCGCCTCGATGCCCAGGAGCCTCAGGCCGGAGGCATTCGTCGAGTGTATCCTGCCGTTCATGGCGACTATGACAACTGGATCCGGAGAGAGCCTCATGAGGGAGCGATAGTTCTCCTCGGCCCTCCAGAGTTCCTCAGTCCGCTTGCGCACCTGTCTCTCGAGAGCGAGGTTCAGGTTCTGGAGCTCCAGGTTCTTCACGAGGATCTCCTCATTGAGCTTGAGCTCGTGCTCTGAGAGTGAGAGCTTGGGCCGGTCGTACTTCGGGAACCGGCTCTTCAACTCCTCCTCAGGAGCTACGACGAACTTGCACCCGCTCTTCCCCTCGCCGACGCACTCGGTCTCGAACACCTCCATCTCGTAGTCCTCGCCCATGCCCTTGACGAGGGCCAGTCGGCAAATGGACGAGAGCATACCGGAAGTGTAGGTGCACACGGGCTCACGCTGCAGGTCCCTGTTCTCCTTGAACGACCACGCCTCGGCCGTGTTCGGGGAGGATATCTCCACGGTCTTGGTGTCCTTGTCGAAGCTCAGGACCTTGAACTCCCCATAGCCCCTTAGGGAGTACAGCCCGAGCATGAACTCAATGATGCTCTTGGGGTCGTTGGAGGCCGTGACATCCTGGACGCCCGAGAGGAACTCCTTCGCTCCTTCCTGGGCAGCCTTGTACATGAACTCCTTCTCGAAGAATCCAACATCGGACCTGAGGGTCTTCTTCAGCGCGTAGAGGCCGCCCGCGACATCCATGAGCATCGCCCGCTTGCCGGCGAAGTCCAGCCTCCCGCCATCAGAAGTCATGGCTGGGTTCACCACGGGCTTGTCAGGATTGTCCTCGGCCAGTGTTTCACCTTCGGGGGTGGGGTGCTCGGCAGGTACGATGCTCGGTGTCCCTGCTACCTGGGGACATCGGCGCCCACGCTTAATACTTTCTGAGGTAGTCGTCGACGGGGGAGATATCCTTCACGGGAATCAAGGAGATTCCTATCTCCTCTCCGTCCTCCAACCCTTGCCAAGCACCGCGTCCGCCACCCGAATGGCCCGGACCGTCTCTGGGACGTCGTGCACCCTGACGATGTCGGCGCCATGCTGCATGGCAACCAAGGCGGCCGCCAGGGACCCGCCCAGCCGCTTCTCGGGGGGATCCCCTGTCAGCTTGCCGATGAAGGACTTCCTGGAAACTCCGATCACGACGGGTTTCCCCAGAGCCCTGAACTCTCTCAGCCTTGCCAGTATCTCCAGATTGTGCTCGAGGGTCTTCCCGAAGCCGATCCCAGGGTCCACGAGTATCTTCCGGGGGTTCACTCCCAGGCCCTCTGCGGCCGCGATTCTGTCCTCGAGCGCTTCGCTGATGTCTCGTATGACGTCTCTGTATCGCGGTCTTACCTGCATGGTCCTGGGCTCTCCCTTCATGTGCATGATCACCACGGCCGCCTCGTGCTCCGCGACGACCTCTATCATCCGGTCGTCCCTCAGGCCGGACACGTCGTTCACCATGGAAGCCCCCGCGAACAGCGCTGCCTCCGCCACTCCCGGCCTGCGGGTGTCGACGGACACCCTTCCGGGTCTCGCCTCGCTCAGCTCCTCGATGATCGGGATGACCCTGCGGCTCTCCTCTTCCACGGGGACGGGCTCTGCCCCAGGTCTGGTTGATTCTCCGCCGACGTCTACGATGTCCGCACCGTCCGCGAACATCTGAAGCCCTCTCCGGACGGCCTCGTGGACGTCCCCCCTGAGGCCATCGCCAGAGAACGAATCGGGGGTGTTGTTGATGACGCCCATCACACGGGGCCTGTCGAACCTGAGGATGCAAGTGCCCAGTCTGACAGGGCCAGCGGTCCTAACCGGGCGCGCGGGCCTTCTCGCTCTTCGTCCCGTTGATTCAGAACGCCTCACGAATCCTCCTCCCCGAGGCTATGTCACCAGGAGGTCATCGACGACCTCGGCTATGTCCTTTATCTCGATGTCCACCTTGATCAGCTCGTTGCCCAGCCGCAGGTTGCTCACGCAGAACGGGCACGCGCTTACCAGCAGGTCGGCGATCTCGGAAGCCGCCTTGACTCGCCTCGAGGCTATCCGCTGGGCAGCCTGTGGTTCTGCGGCGCGCACCCCCCCTCCTCCGCCACAGCACCTCGCAGTCTCCTTGGTCTCCGCGAACTCCACCAAAGTGGCCTCAGGGATCATGGAGATCACCTTCCTTGGCTCGTCGTAGATCTTGAGGTGTCTGCCCATGTGGCAGGGGTCGTGGTATGCAATCCTCTTCGGGAAGGACCTGAGCTTGAGGTTCTGCTTCGCGAGGAACTGGACGAGGTGCTCGACCTCGAACGGCACCTCGAGGTACTTCGGGTACTGCTCCTTGAACATTCGGAGGCAACCTGCGCAGGTGAACAGGAGCTTCTTGACCTTGAGCTTCTTCGCGGCGTTCACATTGGCCTTCATCAGCCTGACGAAGTCCCTCTCCTTGGCCCCCACGCGCTGCAGCGTGCTCCCGCAACAGACCTCGTCGATGAGAGTGAAGTCCACCTCGAGCTTCCTTAGAAGGGAGATGGCGTGCGTCGCGATCTCCTTCTGCCTGTACCTCGCGGTGCATCCGACGAAGTACCCGATCTCGGCCTCTCGGATTGGCACCCCGAGGTCTACCGGCTGGGTCTCACCGTAGGGGTTCTTCGTATTCTTGACGTTCTCAATGATGCGCTGGTGCGCGGGTAGCACGCATCCGGCTGCGACCAGGTCCGCCCTCGCAGATTCGACTATGTCGACGACCTTGATGTTGGACGGGCAGCGCCTTTCGCAGTCCTTGCAGGTCGTGCACTGCGCGAGCCTCTGCACGACCGATTCATCGGCAGGGATCTCCCTCCTTGCGAGCCCGTAGGCGAGTATGACCTTGCCCCTCGCGACGGACGGGTCCCACTCGTTATCCTCGAAATAAGGGCACACGCTCTTGCAGAATCCGCAGAAGGTGCATGTGAGCATCTCTTTCTCGAGCTTCTTTGAGTGCTCGGCTTTGATGTACTTCCTTCGCGCCATGTGATCTGTAGCCTGTCAGAATGGACGGCTCAGTGTGTACCCAGGACCCTCGGGACTGTAATCACAGCGTCCATTATAAAGGTGACCTTGGACAGCGGTCCCAGTTCGCGGATTGATGAGTCTATGGCTTCCTGGAGACTGTTTACGGGCGTAAGGTGAGCCTTGCGCGATACCTCGGGGTCCAGCTTCGTCAGTGCCAGCATCTTGCACTTCAAGCCTATCTCTGCCATCTTGGCGGCCTTGTGGTAGCCGAGCTTGTACCCCTGGGCGATCTTGTCCAGGGCCTCCTTGGGCGTGCTCGCGCTCCCCAGCAGGTTCAGGAAGGTCGGAGGGCCGACGCCATCCCTGCACGCGCTCACGAGTATGATGACTCCGCCGTCCCTCACGGCGTACTTCGCGTTGTCCAAGGCCTTCTGCGACTGGTAGAGGTCGATGTCGTACGGGAACGCAGTGACCGCCACGACGATATCGTACTTCTGCCTGAGGTCGACGACGAAGACCTCGTCCGCCATCTTCTTTGCAGCAAGGAATGACTCTTTGAGGTCGCCCGCATATGCGCAGCATGTCCTGTGGTTCTTGTCCAGGACTACCATGATCGAGAAGATCTTCTTGTCCTTTAGGGCGCTCATGGCGTCGTCCATGTCCTCCGCGACCGGGTTGCCCTTGAGCTTGAGCGCCTGCGCGTCTATGCTGAGCGCGAGCTTGTGATTCGCCTCGATCGTCTCGTAGGCGCAGACCCCTGGCAGGAAGGACTTCCTGCCGCCTGTGTATCCCGCGAAGTAGTGTGGCTCCACGCTGCTTATCACGACGATCCTGTCTGCGTCTGCGACCATCTTGTTTATCTTCATCGGGGTGCCGTTCTTGGAGGTCCCTAGGAGGACGGTCTCGCTCAGCTTCGCGTCATGCACGAAGACGTCCTCCTTGATCTGCTCGTACAGGTCTCCGAAGATGAACTTGTACTCCTCATCCGTTGGCGCCCTGTGCATGCCTGTTGCGACGAGGTATCGGACCTTCTTCTTGACCAGGAAAGGAAGAATGGCGGTGATTATGCGCCAGCTGGGCGTCGGCCTCGTGGCGTCATTGACTATGACCAGCACGTCCCTGGCCCCTTTCAGGAACTCCCCGAGGGGCTTGGACCCGAGAGGCTTCCTCACTGCGTCGAGGATGATCTGCATCTTGTCATTCGAGGAGACGTCCTTCTGGTAGACGATCTCGCCCAGGTTGGCCTCTGGTATCTCGACCACCTCCTTACCCTTGCCATACGGGACCTCTACTCTCATCGGGATGACCGGGCAGGGATTGGGCTTCCCGTATTAGTATGTTAGGGGTTGTCATGGTCCGCCGTCTGCGAGTCCGTCAAGTGAAAAAGGCTTAATTACGTGCTATGAGTGTTTATCAGCCATGAAGACGCTAGGAACGCTGGGCGAACGCGAGACCATCAGAATCATCGAGAAGATCATCAAGAGCGACGCCACCATAGGCCCTGGGGACGACTGCGCTGCGATAGATATCGGGAACAAGTACCTCCTCGTCACGACGGACATGATGGTGACCAAGGCACACATCCCAAAGGGCATGGGCCCGTACGACATCGGCTGGTCGATTGTTGCAGTCAACCTGAGCGACATCGCAGCTATGGGGGGCACGCCCCTTGGCCTCGTCACTGCGATAGGCATCACCAGGGGGCACCCGATCGACTTCATCGAGCAGATGGTCGACGGCATGAACGACTGTGCCCGCAGGTTCAACACCAGCATCGTTGGAGGAGACACGAAGGAGCACGACGACCTGGTCCTGTGCGGGACGGCGTTCGGAGAGGTTGAGAAGAGCAGGATACTGCTTAGAAAGGGCGCCCAGGCCGGCGACCTGATCGCAGTCTCGGGCATGCTCGGGAAGGCCGGCTCGGGGTTCTACTCCATCAAGCGGAACCTTGGTCTCACGGAGGCCGAGAACGCCCTGAAGCGGCCGTGGCCGAGGATTAAGGAGGGCATGGCGCTCAGCAGTTCAGGGATCGTCACTTCGTGCATGGACATCTCCGACGGCCTGTCCACATCGATATTCGAGCTCTCACGGAACTCAGGGATGACCTACGAGGTCGACTACGCGCGTATACCAAAGGCGAAAGAGGTCGAGTTGGCGTTCCACGACCTCGAGCGCCAGAAGGACCTCGTGCTGAACTTCGGGGACGACTTCGAGCTCCTGTTCACCGTGAAGCGCGGGACAGAAGAGGCCCTCGAGAGGGTGGCAGTGGAATGCGGCTGCCCCTTCACGATCGTCGGGAAAGTCACGAGCGGTGAGGAGAACATACTCATCGACAACGGCAAGCGCGAGAAGCTGGAGAACCTGGGGTATGAGCATTTCAGAACCAGGCAGACATGAGGCCGAGTTCTACGCCGCCGAGGGGGACAAGGTCAGGTGCAGCCTCTGCCCCCACTCCTGCCTGATAGCCGATGGCAAGCGCGGCCTCTGCGGCGTGAGGGAGCATAGAGCGGGCAAGTTGTACTCCCTGATCTACGGTCTCGCATCGTCCATCCACCCCGACCCCATCGAGAAGAAGCCCCTGTTCCACTTCCTTCCGGGGAGCACCTCCATCTCCTTCGCGAGCATCGGCTGCAACCTCTTCTGCATACATTGTCAGAACTACTCGATATCGAAGGCGAAGTTCGGCCAGTTCGACATGACGGAGATAACCCCGAAGGACGTGGTGGAGTACGCCAGGTCCACGGGTTCCAGGTCAGTCTCGTGGACATACAACGAGCCGACCATCTGGCACGAGTTCACGAAGGAGGCCTCAAAGGCCGCGCACGAGGCCGGACTGAAGTCCAACTATGTCACGAACGGCTACATCCAGGAAGAACCCCTCAGGGACCTGAAGGGCGTGATCGACGCGATGAACATAGACGTCAAGGCGTTCAGGGAGGAGTTCTACAAGAAGATCTGCGGGGGCAAGCTCGCACCGGTCCTCAGGGCGTGCGAGGTCGCTGTCGGGCAGGGTACCCATGTGGAGCTCACGTATCTGATCATCCCGACCCACAACGATTCCGAGAAGGAGATGGGGGAGTTCTGCAGGTGGGTGGGCGACTCCCTCGGCAGGGATGTCCCGGTGCACTTCTCTGCGTTCCACCCGGACTACAAGCTCACCAGCGTGCCCCGAACCCCGGACAGGACGATGTCTCTGGCGTACGACCTGGCCAAGAGGGCGGGCATCGAATACGTGTACCTAGGGAACATCTACGCGGGAGATAGGGACGATACCTACTGCCCCAAGTGCGGCAACAGGGTCATCGAGCGGGACGGTTTCTGGGTACGGTCGACTGACCTGAAGGGTAACAATTGCGGCAAGTG
The DNA here is from genome assembly GCA_020725925.1 of Methanobacteriota archaeon. Lineage (GTDB taxonomy): Archaea > Thermoplasmatota > Thermoplasmata > UBA10834 > UBA10834 > COMBO-56-21. Next base: position 134,707 of record DYTN01000003.1, on the reverse strand, counting down.
CGGAGCACAAATCCCACTTGTCCTATGACTTCATTTGGTGGTCCCTCCTTGCCAATGACCATAAGGCGGCTCTCCAGGTTGCTGGCGCGCGAATACGGAGAGAGCCACTGGTGGCCGGGCGACACGCCGTTTGAGGTCATTGTGGGCGCGATTCTCACACAGAACACTTCGTGGAAGAACGTCGAGCGCGCAATATCCAATCTGAAGGAGAGTGAGCTACTGTCGCCGGCTGCAATTGCGCGCTCCCGCATTAGCGAGCTGGAGCGAGCCATCAGGCCATCGGGCTTTTTCAGGCAGAAGGCCCGCAATCTCAAGTCGTTCGCGGAGTATGTCCAGAGCACCTATGGTGGCCATGTCGACAGGATGCGAAGGGGGGATGTCGAGCAGCTCAGGGAAGAGCTATTGTCATTGCCTGGAATCGGGCCCGAGACCGCCGACTCGATTCTGCTCTATGCGCTCGGCAAGCCGAGCTTCGTGGTCGATTCGTATACGAGGCGTTTGCTGGGGAGACTGAAGGTTCCTCATGGTGGGCGCTATGAAGACATCAAGCGGATGTTCGAGAAATCCCTGGGCACAGACGCCGACATGTATGGCGAGATGCACGCACTTATCGTGATACACTGCAAGAATCACTGCATCAGGTCGCCCATCTGTCGAGGCTGCCCGCTTGCTCGCGACTGTCCGTCATACCGGGAACAGAAGAAATAGGACGCTCCCGAGGGATGCGGAGATAGCCAGCGCCACAGTGATCGGAACGATGAACGGTATCTTCGGGGTCACCCACAGTCTGTTGTGCCCGCATGAAACAAGTTGATCGACCTCCTTCTTGAGGTCCTCGTCTGGTTTCGGCCTCGCATAGAGGATGTGCTTGCCATCCTCAACCCTCTCCATCAGCCAGACATGCTTGCCGACAATCCGATCCGCTGGCAGCCGATAACCGAACAACGCCTGAGGGAACCTTAGGTCCCTGTTCGCGAGGTTCCTGATGAGGAAGCTTACAGGAAGGACTGCGACGACGATCGCAGCGGTGACCAGCACCGTCAGGGTGAAAGGCATCAAGTAGCTGTAGCTCGCCGCAACTCCTCCCAGTGGCAGGCCGCCCAATGCCGGGTAGAACGGGAAGAGAATACAGAGCGCGATGAGCGCCTTCGCATCAGCCCCGCCCTTGATGATGTCCAACATGTAGAACGCGACTATGACCAACATCATCGCAGGGACTGCAAGGATGTGCCTGGCGTCCTCTTCGTCCCACAACACGAAAGCCAACGCGACGATGGAGGCGATGGCGACTGCATATTTCACGGTCGGCAACGCTTTCGCACCTGGCGTTCCCTCGGCCACGTCGAGATAGACGTCCGAGAGGACGGCGAACACCGGCACGGACACGAGCATGTACTCGACGGGCCAATGCTCAAGGGCGATCTGCAGCAGAAGCAGCGCGACGCCGATTAGGGACATGGATGCCCAGAACTTGTTCGGGACCCTTCTGGTCCTCCAATCCAGCATCGAGGCGTACCCGAGGATTTCAAGAGCGACGATGAGTCGGATGGCGTCGAAGACCTCTTGGACGTCCACGCAATCGGATTGCGATGTCCCTACTTAAGTTGTTCTCGCCTCTCCGTGCTGGCATGGATCAGGTCCTCGCACAGAGGTGTCCACATCTAGCTGTTGCCCGAGCAAGACTGATTCCTCAGTCACACAGTTCCAGACCGAGGGACTCTGCCAGTTCTATCGCCTTCCTGTAGTCCGCCATCCCGAGGGGTCGCGAGATCTCAGCGAACTCCCTCGCCCGATGCTCGGGCCTGTACTGAGCCATGACGTTCACCTTCACCTCTTGGAGGTTGTCCGCGATCCAGCTCAGCGCAGGTCTCGTGCAACACTCCACATGTCCTGGCAGGACCAAGTGCCGGATGATCATCTCGGCATGCGCGCGTCCAAGTCGGTGGTTCCTTGGGACGATGCTCATGTAGTTGGGCGCATTGGATAGCCGAAGAGCGCACCTGTCGTTCCCGTACTTGAAGTCAGTCAGGTAGACGTCCACGATGCCGTCAAGGAGGCTCATCGCATCCTCTGTCAGGTACATGTTCGAGTTCCAGACCTGTGGTATGTTGGCAATGCATTCGTTGAGGACCTCAAGGATGAACGGGAGGTTCGATGTGGGCTCTCCCCCGACCCAGTTGACGTTCCTCGCATGTCCAGTCAACCCCAGCAGGCCCATTGAAGGAGCCCTCGCCCGAGCCTCGATCTTCCTCGCCATGTCTTTTGGACCGATAGCGAAACCACTACCAGGCATTGTGCTGATGTCCCAGTTCTGGCAGAAGACGCAATTGAACGTGCATCCCGAGAAGAACACGGTGTAAGACGGGACGATGTCAGGCTCTTCCCCCATGTGGAGGAAGTCCGTGCTGACCCGGGCTTCCAGAACTCCGCAATGCCCCTTCTCTCCATTCCTCCTGTCGGCCAGGCACCTCCTCTCGCAGAGTCTGCATTCGGACAGCATCCTTCGGCCAAGCTCCATCTTCAAATCCAGGAGTGATGGCCCCCCGGGGCGCTCGGCCGCTCCCCGGATGGCTTTATCGTGAGCTCTCCACAGCGCGTCATCATCGTCGTCGAGATTGGCGTCCACGCCTCTCTGCTTGGCCAGCAGGTACTTCGCTTTCTCGTCGCCGTCTAGGATCTCATAGTACCGCTTGAGCGCATTGCTGGTCATCTGGGCCAATACTTGTCAATCCACACATTTAATACTTTCATGGGCTGTTGGAAGGAGCATGCGCCTGGAATCAGTGGAGGACTTGCCCGACCTCTGGAAGGAGACCTACGATCTGGTGGCGCAGGTTCCTGAGGGCAAGGTCACGACCTACGGCGAAGTCGCCAAAGCGCTTGGCGATGTCGTCGCCAGCAGGTTCGTCGGGCTCGCGATGAGTCGGAACGACGACATCGTGAGAGTTCCCTGCAGACGAGTCGTGCAATCAGATGGGATGATCGGTGGGTATACCGGCGGGGGACCGGAGAAGAAGATCACCTTGCTGCGCCATGAAGGCATCAGAATCCGCGGCACTCGGATACTCGATTTCGACAAGGTGCTGTTCACGGACTTCATATCGAATCGTCCCCTCCGTGATCTGAAGGCGAGGCAACTTGCGCTGAGAAAGCGCCTTAGTCTTGGCATGCTGGCAACGGACATCAGGCAGGTCGCAGGGATCGATGTCGCCTACGAGGACGACCACGCCTTCGCATCGCTCGTTCTGTTCGACTACTCATCTGGAGAGGAGGTCGGGAGATTCACCTCTGAGGGGGATGCGAAGTTCCCCTATGTGCCCACCTATCTGGCGTTCAGGGAGATCCCCGTTATCCGCTCGCTCATGCGGAGGGTTCCGGGGGGAACCATTGTGATGTTCGACGGGAACGGCATTCTCCATCCTGAAGGGTTCGGTGTGACCAGCCAGATCGGGGTCGTGTTCGGCGTGCCCACCATTGGTGTGGCCAAGAAGCTGCTTTGTGGCGAGGTCGGCAAGGTCTCGAGTGATGGTGTCGCCAACGTCCGGCTCAAGGGCAAGACCGTCGGCCATGCCGTCTTCCGTGGGCTAGGCGCCAAGCCCGTGTATGTCTCTGCAGGCCATGGTCTCTCTCCCAGCCAGGCGCTCGAGGTCACCCTGAAATTCGCGAAGCGCAGGGTCCCAGAGCCCACGCGTGTTGCACATTTGGCTGCCGAGGATGCTAGACGCAGGGCAAAGAGCAAATAGACGCGAGTTGTCTCAGCGGACCGATGCGGATTGCAGTCTTCGGCGCCGGCTCGCTCGGCAGCGCCCTCGGGGGCCTGCTGTCGTCCTCGAACGAGGTCGTGCTGATTGGAAGGAGGCCCCATGTAGATGCGATGAACCGCAGAGGTCTGACCCTCCTGGGCACGAGAAGGAAGACCATCCGCCTGACGGCGGGAACATCAACAGCAGGGCTCGATGCTCCGGACCTGCTGATTATCACCACCAAGGCGTACGATACTCCTCAGGCCATCTCCGCTTGCGAGCATTGGGTCTCAGGGAAGACCAAGGTGCTGACCCTCCAGAACGGTCTGGGGAACCTCGAGTTGCTCCGAGCCTGGAAGGGTGATATGGCATTCGGGGGGACGACCACGATGGGAGCTGCCCTGCAGTCCCCCGGCAAGGTCAGGATATCGGGCATAGGGAAGACCGTCATAGGCTGTGACGTTGACCCGAAGGGTGCCCAGGCAATAGCCGGTGCTTTCAAGATCAGCGGGGTTCCGACAACCTTGAGCGGCAACATCGAAGGCGCGATCTGGACCAAGGCCACGGTCAACGCATGCATCAATCCTCTGACCGCAATCCTCCGGGTCAAGAACGGGGATCTCCTCAGAAGTCCTGTGGTCAATCGCCTCATGGCAGGAGTGTGCAGGGAGTGCGAGCTAGTGGCCCGGGCCCACCACGTGAGCATTCCGCGCGGGTCCATGATCCTGCGCGCGCGCGCAGTGGCGAGAGGCACTGCAGACAACACTTCTAGCATGCTTCTGGACATCGAGCGTCGGAGGAGGACCGAGATCGACTACCTCAACGGTGCGATCTGCAGGATGGCAGTTGCCAAAGGCTTGTCTGCGCCGTTGAACTGTGCTCTGGCCGGAATCGTCAAGGCGCTCGAGCACCGATCGCGAGGGCAGAAAGGTTAATATCGTGACTGCGTGCTTTTCCGCTCCGTGGTAAGATGGTGGATGTAAAGGAACTGGCAGCCAATGCCAAAGTGCTCAGGAAGAAGGGCCTGGGCGTAAGAGAGATCGCAGACGAGCTTCACCTCTCAGTCGATACCGTCAACTACCTCATCGAGTACGGCGCCGAAGGGCTCCCCCCATCGGATGTCAAAATCGGATGGCGGTCAGTTGGCGTTTCTGGCTACCGTGTGGGCCTGATGTCGGAGCTGATGGCCGACATCGCGCTAGAGGAGCTCTCGAAGAGGGATTCCGATGCGGACGTCGTCTTGGGGATATCGATCAACGGAGTGCCCTTCGCGACGATGCTCTCCGAGCTGATGGGCTTGGACTTCGCGGTCTACAGGCCGCACGCGGAGAGCGAATCGGGCGGCGCGTTCAGCTCGAACTTCGCGTCCGTAGGGAACGGCAAGAAGATTCTTATCGTCGATGATGTGCTCAGCACTGGGGCGACCATCAAGGGTGCAATCACAGACATCAAGGAGGCGGGGGGCACGCCTATTCTCGTCATGGTCATCGTGAACAAGAGCAGTCTGAACGAGATAGACGGGGTGCCTCTCCGGGGCCTCATACGCGCGCGCTCCATAGGCGGGACTATTCTCGGCGGGGGCGCGAGCAAGGGCTTCCCGTTTAGCTAGAACTTCTTCGCCGAGGCCCTCAACGCCTCGACAACCGGCATCTGCTTGCCCATCATGAGCCGCTCGAGGGCTCCCCCTCCCGTGCTCACGTACGAGATCCTTTCGATGTAGCCCAGCTTGTTGGCAGCGGCTGACGAGTGCCCTCCGCCCAAGACCGAGAAGGCCTCAGATTCCGTCATCGCCCTGAAGACCTCGCGTGTGCCCCTGCAGAACTCCTCGTTCTCGAACACGCCCGGCGGTCCCGAGAGGAACACAGTCCTGGACCCAACGATAATCTTCCTGAACCGCTCGATGGTGTCCTCGCCTATGTCCTTGACGGCAGCGTCCTCTGGCAGCCCATCCAACGGATGCTCCTTCCGCTGGCCGTCAACATCGATGGCCGCGTCCAGGGGCAGGACGATCTTCTCCTTCCTCCTCTGGATAAGCCTACTCGCACTCTCGACATCGTCATCCGTCACATCCCTCTTGACCGCCGACTCCGTCCTCGAACCGATCCTCTTCCCAAGTGCCCAGAGGAACGCGTACCCAGCCAACCCGGCGATGAGAATGTGGTCCACCGTCTCCCGCTCAGCCAGCTTCTCGATGACCGGGAGGGCGTCCGTGAACTTGGTACCGCCAAAGATAAATGTCGAGGGCCGGGTCGGGTCCTGGAACACCTTGGTCAGGATCTTGACCTCGCGCTCCATCAGCCTCCCTGCAGCCGAGGGCATGACTGGTGTGAAGCCCACCAAGGACGCATGGGACCTGTGGGACGAGGCGAACGCGTCGTTCACATAGAGCTCGAACCTCGGCGCCAGCGTCTTGACCAGATTGCACTCGGCGTGCTCCTCGGGGGTCTTCTTGGCCTGCTCCTCGGAGAAATCCCGCACGTTCTTCAGCAGTATGCACTCGCCATCGCCAAGAGCCTCGATGACGTTGAGCGCATGTTTCCCGAAGAGGTCGTCTACGTAGCGGACTCTCCTCCCGAGGTATTGGCTCAGGAAGGCCGCGTGCTCGTTCAACGGGATATAGTCATAGTCCCCCGGCCTGCCCTGGTGCGCAAGGATTGCCACCCGGGCACCCCTGTCCGTCAGCTCGCGGACTGTCGCGATTGCCTGTCTGATCTTGGAGCCGTCAACCAACCTGAGGGTCTTCTCGTCCACCGGGGAGTTGATGTCGATGCGAAGGAGGACCTTCTTCCCTCTCACATCGAAATCGTCCAGGGTGTGGAACCCCATCCCACTGATCGTCCTCGGGCCTGCGCCCTGCAGGCTGCTGGCACCCGACCCCGCGGTCCGGTGCACACAACTAGAGTCGCCCGAGTTGTCCCCCAACTTACCCGCCTCCGGCGCCATCTGGGACGCCTGCAAGTCGGCTCTGCGCCTTCTCGGCACTACCACATTGAGCGTTCGATATAAATGGATGCCGAACCTATCCCGCCCGAACCTGTCACGATGGAAAGTATTTAGGAGGAGAACACGCTTAGCTGACTTGAGATGGCAACCAGCTGTGTTTTTGACAGCATGCAACTGTGAGCGGATGTGTTCGACTTGAAGGGAATTGATATTGACCAGCTGCTCGTAAGAGACGTCATGAGCCCGGCAGGAGTGATCGCGAACAGGGGAGACACGCTGAACGACGTGATATCCAAGATGAAGAAGGACCACCTGAGGGAGGTCCCCGTGCTCGACGGCGAAAGGCCGGTCGGGCTTGTGAGCTATCAGTCCTTCCTGATGAGGCGGAGCCTCCCGCTCTCGTCGAAAGTGGAGCAGGTCATGAGGCCCGCTCCGAGGCTCGAGGAGGACATGACCGTCACGGCCGCGGTCGAGGAGTTGATGTCGGCGGGCGTCAGGGGCGCCCCCGTTGTCAGGAACAACCGCATGGTCGGGTTCATCTCCAGGACGGACGTGATCAAGGTGCTCCCGAGAGTGGACAAGCTGAAGGACCGGCAGGTGTCGGAGTTCATGTCCAAGAGCCCACAGTCCGTCACCGAAAAGGAGAGTGTGCGAAAGGCTCAGATGATGATGAAGGGCCTCATGGAGAAGTCGCTCCCCGTCGTCGACAACGGCGGCAGACTGGTCGGGGCCGTCAGCATGCAGGAGGTCATGGAGGTCCTCTGGACCCCCAAGGCAGCCAAGCCAGCGAACGAGATAATCGGTGGCAGGGAGGCCCCGGAGATCGCTGTGGGCAGCGTCATGAGCCGTCCTGCGGTTTCAGTCGCTCCCGCGGACACCATTGGCAAGGTCGCCTCGCTCATGGTCGAGAAGGGTCTCGCGACCGTGTTCGTCGCTGAGGACGGCAAGCTTGTTGGCGTCGTCTCCCAGGCGGACCTGATGGAACAGGTCATCAGCCTGAAGACCAGAGAAGGGGTCTATGTCCAGATAACGGGGCTCGACGAGGAAGACCCTGACGTGTATACCATCCTCTACGAGCAGATTGAGAAGTCCATGCGCCGGATCGACAAGATCCAGTTCCCGCGGGTGTTCACCGTCCACGTGTCCGCCTACCATCACGACGGCCTCAGGAGCAAGTACAGCCTCCATGCTCGGCTCACGACCGACCGCGGGATGTACTATGCGAGCGGGACTGACTGGGACCTCCACAGGACCGTAGATTCCCTTCTCGACCAGCTCGAGAAGACTGTGAAGCGAGAGCACGAGCGCCAGCGGGATTCGAGGAAGAAGAAGACCGGCCTATAGGTCCCAGTAGTCTGCCAGGAGCTGCTTGCAGCGGGCAATCGTCCCCCGGCCGAGGCAGCTATTGTCAATGATGTCTGTGAAGTCCAGGGGCACATCCACGCCGTTCGCCTTGCCCACGACCCCCGCCACGACCTCGGAGAGCGCTGGGACGTCGTATCCTCCCTCTAGCATGAACGTGATCCTCCCGCCGCAGCGCTTCGAGAACCTAATCAGCTCCTCCGCCTGACGGACGTGTCCGGTCGATGACAGCGTCAGAGAGGCGAGCGTGTCCCTGTAGTGCGTGTCCATACCCCAGGACACCAGCATCGCATCTGGTTTGAATTGAGTGAGCACTGGCATGACCACCTCGATGAGGGCGACATCGAATGTGGAGTCACCGCAGCCGGATTGGAGCGGCATGTTGATCGTGAATCCCTCGCCTTCCCCCTTCCCTATGTATTCCACGGGACCGGTCCCGGGGAAGATTCCCTGCTGGTGAGTCGATATGTAGAGCACCTTCGAGTCCGTGGCGAATATCTCCTGAGTCCCGTTCCCGTGATGGACGTCCAGAGCAGGTGCTTCGCGGCAATCGATATGTTGTTGAAGTAGCAGAAGCCCATGCCGTAGTCCTTGCCTGCGTGGTGCCCTGGCGGCCTGGTCAGTGCAAAGGACGGTTTTCCGTTCTTCTTGGAATAGTCGACTGCGTCAACGGCGCACTGGGCGGCCAAGGAGGCAATCCCATAGGTCTCATGGTGGACCATGGTGTCCAGCGTTATGCTGCACTCCCCGCATGTCTTGATGAAATCGATGTAGCCCTCGTCATGGACGAGAAGGAGGTTGTCCAGCCTTCCTGACCTCGAAGGGATCACGTCCTTCCAGAGGCCGTGCTCTCGCAGCTTCTGCATGATGCCCCTCAGGCGCTCCGGCGATTCCGGATGGAACGGGCTCTGCATGTGGCTTAGGAACTCCTCGTTGAAGAATATGGCCACGCTTGCCTGAAGCTAGATAATCGTAGATAAGCGTTGTCCAGAACCTCCAGGACATGGGCAACCGATTTATGCTCGATGGGCGTTCTGCAGGCTGGTCGTAGCATGAGCGCGTCGTCAATCGTCTACTTCGACTCTGCCGGGGCGAAGAACACCGACGCAGTTCTCGATGCAGTCTTAGAGAGGCTTGCCAAAGGAGGCATCAGGGACATCGTCGTTGCGAGCAGCAGCGGAGCCACCGCGAAGAAGGTCCTGTCCAGTCTGGCCAAGGCGAAGGTGAATGTTGTCGTGGTGACATCACATTGCGGTTTCGAGAAAGAGGGCGAGTGCGAGATGTCCAAGGAGATGGAGAACGAGCTCATCGCCTCCGGCGCAAAGTTGGTCAGGGCGTCGCACGTGCTCTCCGGCATAGAGCGTTCGGTGAACAGGAAGATCGGCGGCTCATCCAGGGTGGAGGCGATTGCGGAGGCCCTCAGGGCGCTGTTCGGCCAGGGCATGAAGGTGTGCGTGGAGATCACGGTCATGGCCGCGGACAACGGCGCGATCCCGTGCGGCGACGTGGAAGTGATGGCAATCGCCGGCACGGACGCCGGGGCGGACACCGCCTGCGTCGTCAGACCCGCCCACGCCAACAACTTCTTCAAGTTCCAGGTCCGAGAGATCCTGGCCATGCCAAGGGTCCGTTGACGGCCGGGAACGAAAGTAATATCTCCGGAGTAGCCAGTACATCGTGAGGTGGTAGGTTGGGCATCCCTGAGCTCCTCATGCTCGTAGTCGCGGTTGCGCTTGTGACTCTGATATTCTATGTCAGCGGGGCACTGGTCAGCAGTGAATGGTCGGCCACAGGGTCGTACGTCCTCCGGTTGGTGCTCGTTGCCGTGATCGCGGTCGTCGTCATACCGGTCTTCAGGGACGCTGCGAATGAGTTCGACCTGGGAGACCTCGGGCTGCTGTTCGGGTTCGTGCTGCTGATATTCATCGTGAGGTTCGTCATCGTAGAGGAGCTGACCATCTCTGACGATTGGCTAGCATCGATAGTCATCTCGCTCCTCGGCGTCGTGCTGATATACATCGTGGACGAGGTCGGCAGAAGGCTGCTCGATGTCGAGCTTCTGGCGCTCTTCTAGATGCTGATGAACTCCTTGGGCGCCTTGGTCAACACCTTGCAGCCGTTCTTCGTGACGAGGACATCGTCCTCGATCCTCACTCCTCCGAACCCCTTGATGTAGGCTCCTGGCTCGACCGTGAGGACCATGTTCTCCTTTAGGACCATATCCCTCTGGGACGAGATGATTCCCGGGTCATGGACGGACAGGCCTATCCCGTGGCCCGTGCTGTGGATGAACTTGCCCTTGAACTCCGTGGAGTCGATGACCCTCCTCGCCGCCGAATCCACGCGTCTGCCTCGGACCCCGTCCCTGATTGTGTCTAGGGCGGCTTCCTGCGCCTCGAGCACGACTTCGTACAGCCTTCGCTGTCTCCCGCCCGGCCTTCCGCTCACGAAAGTTCGGGTCACATCGGAGACGTACCTCCTGTGTGTAGCCCCGAAGTCGAACAGAGCCAGCTGCCCCCTTCGCAGCTTCCGGGTGCCGGGGACGTAGTGCGGTTCGGCTGTCGCTGGCCCGTATGACGCGTTGGTGGCGAACGCGGGCCCCGAAGCTCCATATCGCATCATCTGGTAGTTGACCTCAGCCGCGGCCATGGTTTCGCTCATGCCCGCCTCGACGAGTTCGGGGATCTTCACCGCTGTCTTGGACGCGATGTCGCAGGCCCTCTTGATCTTCGTGATCTCCTCCTCGTCCTTGACCCTCCTGGCTGCTGCCAGGCGGTCTGACACATCGACTAGCCTCGCGCCCTTCGCACACTTCCTGATGAGCTTGTAGTTGGAGACGGTCAGCTCCTGGGCGTTCACACCGATCCTGCGAAACCCTTTCAGCCTCCTTGAGAGCAGCCGGTCCCGCTCCTTCCGGTTCTCGAAGATGGTCGTCCTGACGCCTGCCTGCCTCGCGCTCAGCTCCTCCAGCTCCGAGCTGAGCACCTCCACCCTCCGAGGCGTCACTATCGCGAAGCATCCCTCGAAGAGCCCGCTCGTTATTCCGGTCGCGTAGAAGAAGGTGAGATCCAGGCTCGGGTCTGTGGCGTTTGCGAGCACGATCGCATCGGCCTTTCCCTCGAGCTGCGAGAATATCCTTCTCTCCCTCGTGGCCATCGGTTCACCCGGCCTCCGCTAGATGCCGTTGACCGTATAAAGAGCTGGTGCTGGCTACACGCCCACCCAGGTGCTCCCGATGATCTTTCGGATGGCCGAGATCGCGGACAGGGCCGCGAGGTAGCTCGTCTTCGGGTTCCTGGGCGATGGCACGTTCCTCGTGA
>DYTN01000003.1:95961-123306 GCA_020725925.1 Methanobacteriota archaeon | reverse complement strand
CCAGCTCGCCGAACTTGCCTCGCGCCTTGAGATGGTGCTCGTTGGTGTGGACCGCGGGGTCGCACATAATCCTGATCTTCGTCCTCTCGAACCCGATCCCCGCGAGCGAGATCGTCGCAGCCACATTGATGTTCTGCGGGAAGTGCTTTACAGCCTCGCCCGCGGAGCCGGAGAACAGCTCGGTTCTCTCCCTGAGTTCCGATGCCCTGATCCCCTTGGACTCGAGATAAGCGTTCGAGCCGAAGGCTGACGGGGGCTTGGTCGTGGTGAGCGTGACCTCCTCAATCTCCTCAAGACTGGCCGCCCCAAGCGCGTCTATGCCGCCTATCGCGCCGCTCGGGAGGTATATCTTGGCCCCCTTGCGCTTGGCCAGACGGAAGGCGTCCTGCTGGAACTCGACATCTTGAAACACGCCCACGCTCATGATGAGGACGTCGACGCCGGCAGAGAGGGCGAGGGGTGCGTAGTATCTGGCAGCGTCCTGGCTGGCGGCCTCCACGACCAGTCTGGTGTCGCCAAGGACTGGGACTATGTCTGAGACGTACCTCACCTTGGTCATCCGCTCTTGGAGCCTGGTCGCGCACTCCTTGGACCTGTCTGTGAGGTAGATCGTCTTGATGTCCGGGATTGCCTCCGCAGCCTTGGCTATCGTGGTGCCAATCGCGCCGCAGCCGATGACGCAGATGTTCACGGACCAAAACAGAGCGCAGGCGGGTATAAAAGCTTTGACAGGGGAACGCATGCCAGCCCGCTCCAGGAATCTCCGGCGAACCGCGTCGCCCATATGCTTATTTCTGGACGAAAGCATCTCGCCGCTCGGATGTCCCCCGCCGTGAGACGTGCGCAGGAGTCGAAGGCTCTCAGGAGGAAGGCGGTCAGCATCGATAGGGTGCTGACCAGGGTGTACGGCCGGAAAGAAGTGGAGCTTGACGATGATCCGCTGGATACCCTCGTCGAGACGATACTCTCCCAGAACACGACCGATGTGAACTCCCACAAGGCCTTCCGGGCGCTCAAGGCCGCATTCCCAACCTGGGAAAGGCTCCGCGGTCAGCCCGTGGGATTGGTCGCGAGGATCATTCGGTCTGGGGGCCTGGCAGAGATCAAGGCGCGAAGGATACTTGACGCGCTGCAGTTCATCGCGGCGGAGCGCGGGGCCCTTGACCTCGGCTTCCTCAGGAATATGTCTCCTGCGAAAGCGGAGGCCTGGCTGGGCAGGATCAAGGGTGTCGGCCCGAAGACAAGGTCCATCGTGCTCCTCTTCGCCCTGGACATGCCGTCGTTCCCCGTTGACACGCACGTACACCGAGTCACGAAGCGCCTTGGCCTAATCGGTCCGAAGGTCACGAGGGAGCGCGCTCAGGAAGTACTCGCTGTGCTCGTGCCGAAGGAGGAGTTCTACAACTTCCATATCAACATCATCGAGCATGGCCGAGCCGTCTGCCAAGCCAGGAGACCTAGATGTGAAATGTGCAAGGTCTCTCGCCTGTGCGACTATTACGCCCGCCTTCCAAAGGCACATGCTTGATATATCGTCAACAGGCTTCTTGGCTCGATGCGCTACAAGCTCTTGGAGCACACGGCGGATGCCATGGTCGAGGTGTTCGGCAGGGACATGAACGAGAGGTTCGCCAACGCGGCCTATGCGATGTTCGACCAGATCACGGACGCCGCGGCGATTCAGTCCAAGGGCGAGGTCAGGGTCGTGATCGACAGCGAGAGCCGGGAGCAGCTGCTCGTTGACTTCCTCCAGGAGCTCCTGTTCCTGCACGACACCGAGGGGCTCGTCCTCGGTGAGTTCGAGGTGAAGACGGACGGCAGGCATCTCGAGGCGATTGCCAAGGGCGAGGTGTTCGACGAGAAGAAGCACAAGAAGCGCTCGTTGGTAAAGGGTGTGACGTATCACAGGCTCGAGTTCGACGATGAGGCAGGTACCGTCACACTGCTGTTCGACGTGTGAGGTGGTAGCATGAAAGGGTCCGCCATCGCTCATCCCATCCAGGGGTTGATCAAGTACCATGGACTCAAGGACGAGAAGCTCAGGATACCCTTCCACGACTCGATATCCGTCGCGACCTCCCCCACGTCGTCCCACACCACAGTGGAATTCGGGGGTTTCAAGAAGGACTCGGCGATGGTGGATGGCAAGTTGCTGGCTGGTAGGGAGTTCCAGAGGGTCGTCGAGGTCGTGGACGAAGTCAGGCGCAGGAGCGGATTGGACAAGAAGTTCAAGATGATGTCCAAGAACGACTTCCCGTCAAACGTCGGCCTAGGGGCCTCAGCCTCAGGGTTTGCGGCCCTTGCCATGGCCGCCTGCGAGGCGGCTGGGCTCAAACTGTCGCTCGAGCACGTTTCGGTCATCGCGAGGCGCGGAGCCGGCTCCGCGACCCGATCCGTGACCGGGGCGTTCTCCAGATGGAAGGCTGGGTTCGAGGACGAGGAATCGTACTCGTATCAGATCGTCTCGGAGGATTTCCAGATGGGGATAGTGGTCGCCCTGATACCGGCGTACAAGTCGACCGAGGATGCGCACAAGGCCGTCCTGAGCTCGCCCTTCTTTCACTCAAGGCTCGCGTTCGTCCATGGTGCTCTTGCAGAGATGGAGAACGCGATACGCAGGAGAGACATCAGGAAGATCGGAATGCTTGCCGAGAGGGACTCCCTCATCCTTCATGGCATAACCATGACCAGTGTGGACGAGATGATGCTATGGCGCCCAGAGACCGTCAAGGTCATACTCGAGGTCAGGAAGATGCGCTCCGAGGGGCTTCCGGCGTTCTTCTCCATCGACACCGGCGCCACCGTCTACGTCAACACGGAGCCGAAGCATGTGGCGGAGGTCGAGGCGCGGGTTCAGGAGCTGGGCATCAAGACACTGAGATGCGGAGTGGGTGGAAGCGCAAGAGCGACGAACGAGCACCTGTTCTAGTCGGATGTGCCCGGACGCTTCTTCTGGATGTCAATCGCGTCCTCCAGCGTGAGCTCGCCCAGGGCCACCTTCCTCGCGAGATCGGTCGAGACGGTCAACGACCCGCGGCTCTCGAGCCTGCTGAGCCGCTGGATGTTCCTTATCTCCCCTGGGGTTGGGTCCGCCTCCTGTCTCTTCCCAGGCTTGTAGCCCGGGGTCATGGCTATCTCCACAGCGGCATCCTCGTCGGGAGTCTGGGACCGCTTCGTGGTGTTCCTCTCGTCCACGATCTCGAGCTTGTGCCCCTCGTCCCAGAGCGCGTTGAAGATTCGATTCCTGTTGATCCTGTCTCCATGCCCTATCCTGACGACCAAGTTGGCCTCGGGGTATTCCTGAGCAAGGGAGTCCACCATGCGGGTGACGGATTCCGGGGAGTCTGCGACGGACCTGGTGAGGACCACTCCGTCGCCGATAGCGGCAAACCCCGGCCTGACGCCGGGGTCGATGCCAATCGTCAGGTGCTTGACGTCGCCTTCGCCGGCCAGGAGCACCTTCGCACGGGCCACGGCCATATCCGGGTCCGCATCGGTCACGACCTTGTCGAAGTCGACCTTCCCCCGCTCCGCTGCCGAAGTGATGACGACTCCGACATTCGCGGGTGTCGGCTCGGAGAAATCGAGAGACACGAATTTCAGGCCCTGCCCTCTCAAGACCTCTAGCATCTCGAAGTATATCCTCGGGTTCTCTGTCTGGAGGCCTATGACACGCATGTCCAGTGATATCTGTGGGCCTCTGGATAAATAGCTTTGCCTACTGCTCTTTCCTCAGACCCCTGAAGAAGGGTTTCTTGGTCGCTGAACGCTCGTACCTGCCCAGCGACTCGCCAAGCTCCCGCACGATGTCCTTCTGGCGGCTGTTCAACTTGGTGGGTGTCACGACAGTGACCTTGACGAACTGGTCCCCTGTGCCGCGACCTCTCATGTCTGGCAGCCCCTTGCCCTTGAGCCTCAGCACGGTGCCAGTCTGGGTACCCGCCGGGATCGTGACCAGTGCCGTGCCATCCAGCGTGGGCACCTCGACCTGATCCCCCAGGGCCGCCTGGGTGAACGACACGGGCGCCTCTACGAAGAGGTCGTTTCCCTCGCGCGCGAAGACCGGGTGCTCGGCAACGTGGACCACGATGTATAAATCGCCCGGAGGTCCGCCGTTCGTGCTGACCTCTCCCGCCCCCCTGATCCTGAGCCGCATGCCCTCGTCGGCGCCCTTGGGGATCGAGACCCTGATGCTGCTGGTGGTCTGCGTGGCCCCGGCCCCACCGCATGTGGGGCACTCCCTCAGCACCTGCTTCCCGCCGCCGCAGGTAGGGCACTGGGTGATCGAGACGAAGTTTGTGTTGCCCCTCCGCTGGCTCCTCTGGACCTGACCGGCGCCCCTGCAAGTCGGGCAGGTCTTGAAGTCGCCTGGCTTGGCCCCTTCTCCCGCGCAGGTCTTGCATTGGACTGCATGGGGTATCCGGAGGTCCTTCTCGACGCCCTTCGAAACCTCCTCTATCGTGACCTCGATGTCGTATCGAAGGGAGCGCCCCTCCTGGGGCCCTCTCCTGACGCCCCTCCCGAAGAACTGGTCGAAGATGCCCCCGCCGAACCCGAACCCTCCGAGGTCGCCGAATATGTCGCTTATGTCCGAGAAGTGGGTGAAGTCGGACCAGTCGAACCCGCCCGTCCGGAATGTGCTCTGGACCCCCTCGTGCCCGAACTGGTCGTACCTGGCCCTCTTGCTGTCGTCCGCTAGCACTTCGTAGGCCTCGGAGATCTCCTTGAACCTCTCCTCGGCGGACTTGGGGTTGTCCTTGTTCATGTCCGGGTGGTACTTCATGGCGAGCTTCCGGTAGGCCTGCTTGACCTCGTCCTTGGAGGCTCCCCTGCCCACGCCGAGCACTTCGTAGTAATCCCGCTTCGATGCCATCGTCAGGTACCTCGGGCAGCTGAACTGCCTTGCGACGGGGGTGAAAGGAATTGGGATGAAATAGGTTTGTCAGGGAGGACTACTTCTTCTTGTCGTCCTCGTCGTCGACTATCTTGTAGTCGGCATCGACGTACCCCTTGTCCTCGCCTCCGGGGGCCTGCTCCTCGCCTGGCGGAGGTGCCTGGGCCTGCTGCGCCTGCCTGCCAGCAGCCTCGTACACCTTCTTGCCGACCTCCAGAAGGGCCTTCTCGAGCTCGTCCAGTTTCTCCTTGATCTTCGCTGGGTCGTCCGTCTGTACGGCCGCCCTGACCTCCTCCGCGAGCCTGTTCAGCCTGTCCTTGAGGTCGGAGGGCACCTTGTCCCCCATCTCCTCGAGTATCTTCCCGACCTCGTACGCCTTCTGCTCGGCCCTGTTCTTGAGTTCCGCCTTCTCCCGCCGCTTCCGGTCCTCGTCCGCGAACTTCTCCGCGTCCCTGACCATCCGCTCGATGTCATCCTTGGCGAGCTTGGTCGTGGCGGTGATGGTGATCTTCTGCTCCTTGCCCGTCCCGAGGTCCTTGGCCTTCACGTCGATGATGCCGTTGGCGTCTATGTCGAACGTGACCTCTATCTGGGGCATTCCCCTGGGAGCGGGAGGTATCCCTATGAGGTGGAACCGGCCCAGGGTGACGTTGTCGGGGGCCATGGGCCTCTCCCCCTGGAGCACGTGTATCTCCACGCTGGTCTGGCCGTCTGCCGCTGTGCTGAAAACCTCGCTCTTGCGCGTGGGGATGGTCGTGTTCCTCTCGATGAGCTTGTGGAACACGGCCCCAAGGGTCTCGACGCCCAGGGAGAGGGGTGTGACGTCCAGGAGCAGTATGTCCTTGACCGTGCCCTCGAGCACCCCTCCCTGGATCGCGGCGCCCATCGCCACGCACTCCATCGGGTCCACGCCCCTGACTATCTTCGGGCCGATGTACTCCTCCACGAACTTCTGGACTATGGGCATCCTGGTCGGGCCGCCCACGAGTATGATCTTGTCGATTCTGTCCGGGCTGAGCTTCGCGTCCTCAAGCGCCTGCTTCGTCGGCTTCTTGCACCTGTCCACAGTCGGGCGCACCAGCTCCTCGAGCTTCGCCCTGGTCAGCTTCATGGTCAGGTGCTTCGGGCCGGAGGCGTCCGCGCTCAGGTACGGGAGGTTGATCTCCGTCTCCAGCGTGGACGAGAGCTCTATCTTGGCCTTCTCGGCAGCCTCGCGTATCCTCTGCGCGGCGGTCTTGTCCTTCGAGAGGTCGATCCCCGTGTCCGCCTTGAACTCCTTCATGACGTACTCGACCAGTGCGTTGTCCATGTCGGTCCCCCCGAGCTGCGTGTCCCCGCTCGTGGAGATGACCTCGAACACGCCCCCGCCGAACTCCATGATGGTGACATCGAGCGTGCCCCCGCCCAGGTCGAACACCAGGATCTTCTGCTCCTTCTCAGACTTGTCCAGGCCGTACGCCAGGGCCGCCGCCGTGGGCTCATTGATTATCCGGACGACATCGAGGCCCGCGATCTTGCCAGCGTCCTTGGTCGCCTGTCTCTGGTTGTCGTTGAAGTAAGCCGGGACCGTGATGACCGCCTTCTCCACCTTGGTCCCCAGGAACGACTCCGCATCCCTCTTTATCTTCTGCAGTATGAACGCTGAGATCTGCTGCGGAGTGTACTCCTTCCCGTGCACGCGGACCATGTGGTCCGTGCCCATCTTCCTCTTGATGGCCATGACCGTGCCCTCCGGGTTGGACACCGCCTGTCTCCTCGCCGGCTCCCCGACGAGCATCTGCCCGTCCTTGGTGAAGGCGACATACGACGGGAACGCCTTCCCGCCCAGGCTCGTGCCCTCGGCACTGGGGATTATGGTTGGCCTTCCGGCCTCCACTACCGCTGCTGCTGAGTTGCTCGTTCCAAGGTCTATCCCTATGATCTTCCCTCTTGACTCTGCCATGTTAGTTCATTCCTCCTGAGATTCCTTCTCATTCCCTTCCTGTGACCTATCATCGTGACTCTCCACTTGCTCCTTCTTCTTCGCCACCTTGACCTTCGTCGGCCTTATCGCCCTTGAGTTCAGCGCGTACCCCTTCTGATAGACCTCGAGTATCCTTCCGTCGGGCTCGTTCGCCCGCTCCTCTCTCAGGACAGCCTCGTGCATGAACGGGTCGAACTCGCCCTCGGCCTTGATCTCCTTGAGGCCCTCCCTCTGGAGTGTCTGCATGAGCTGCTTGTGTAGCTTCGCGAGGCCCTTCGAGACGCTCGCAGCGTCACAGTTGCGCTCCGCGTCCTCCATCGCCTTGTCGAACGAGTCGAGGACCGGGAGCAGGTCCGTCACGAGCCTCTGGGTCGCCAGCTTCGAGCGCTCCGCCCATTCCTTCTCGGTCCTCTTTTTGAAGTTCTCGAACTCCGCCTGGAGCCGCTTCAGATCCTCTTCAAGGTCGGCGATTCGTCTGTCCTTCTGTGCGAGCGGGTCGGGGGCCTCTGCCTCCTTCGCCTTGCCCTCCAAGGGCACCGTCAGTTCCCTCGCCTCCTCTTCGGTCAGCCTCCATCGCCTCCAGGTGAATGGTGTTGCGATCAACATGCCCTCAGGGGTTCGCAAGCTATTGAGCATGTGACCGAAATGAACAAACTGAAGGGGTTTGTGGGAGGGGCCGCGGCCTTCAGTCGAGGCCGCCTTCTTCGCCCATGTCCGGGCCTTTCGGGCCCCTGCCTCCGGCCTTCTCGCCGCCCTTCGAGGCGATTACATCGTCAATCCTCAGGACCATGACCGCCGCGTCGGTGGCCGAGCTTATCGCCTGCTTTCCGACCCTGATCGGCTCCAGAACCCTCTCCTTCTTCATGTCGGAGACCTTGCCTGTGAAGACGTTGATGCCAGCGTACTTCTTGCCCGCCTTGTGGGCCTGCCTGAGCTCTATCAGGACGTCTATCGGGTCCAGGCCCGCGTTCTCTGAGAGCGCCGTAGGCACGACCTCCATGGCGCTGGCGAACGCGTCGATGGCAATCTGCTCTCTGCCGCCCACAGAGGCCGCATAGTCCCTGAGCTTCAGGGCCAGCTCTGTGGCAGTCGAGCCTCCGCCCGTGACGAGCTTGCCGTCCTCGATAGACACGGAGACCACGCTGACGGCATCGTTGAGCGACCTTTCGATCTCGTCGACGACATGCTCCGTTCCGCCCCTTATGAGCACAGACACGGCCTTCGGGTTCTTGCAGCCGGTCACGAAGGTCATGCGGTCGTCCGCTATCTTCTTCTCCTCGACCAGACTGGCAACGCCCAGGTCGTCCGCCTTGAGGTCGTCCAGCTTGGTCACGAGGTTGGCGCCGGTTGCCTTCGCCAGCTTCTCCATGTCGCTCTTCTTGACCCTCCGGACGGCGTAGATCTTCTCCTTGGCCAGATAGTGCTGGGCAAGGTCGTCGATGCCCTTCTGGCAGAAGAGGACAGTCGCGCCGGACTTCTTCACGATGTCGACCATCTTCTTCAGCATGTTCTCCTCTTCCTGGAGGAAGGCATGCAGCTGGCTCGGGTCGGTGATTTCTATCTTCGCGTCGATCTCTGTCTTCTTGACCTCGAGCGCGGAGTCGACCAATGCAACCTTCGCCTTCTCCACCTTCTTCGGCATCGCCGGGTGGACTGCTTCCTTGTCGACGATGATTCCAGCTATCATCTGGGTGTCGTCCATCGAGCCGCCCTGCTTCTTGACCACCTGGATGTTGTCGTCGTCGACATACCAGGAGCCGTCCGACTTCTTCTCAGCGACCGCGCCGACTGCTTTGACTGCTACGTCCGCGAGCAAGTCTCTCGAAGCCGATACGCTCTTGGAGATCATCGCAGTGCGCGCGATGTCCTTCAAGGTCTCCTTGTCGTCCGGAGAAACGTTGATTGCTAGGTCCGACAGCAGATCCTTCGCCTTGTGGGCGGCGTTCCTGTACCCGCCCGATATGACCGTCGGGTGGACGTTCTGCTCGATGAGCGCCTCCGCCTTCTTGAGCAGTTCGCCCGCGAGTATGACTGCCGTGGTCGTGCCGTCCCCGCACTCCTCGTCCTGCGTCTTCGCGACCTCGACAAGCATCTTCGCCGCCGGGTGCTCGACATCGATCTCCTTCAGGATTGTCACACCGTCGTTGGTGATGACGACGTCTCCCATGCTGTCCACGAGCATCTTGTCCATTCCCCTCGGACCGAGGGTGCTCCGGACAGCGTCAGCGATGGCTCGGGCAGCAGTGATGTTGTTGAACTGCGCGCCCTTCCCCTTCTCTCTCTTGGTTCCTTCCTTCAGTATCAGAACCGGTGTTTGGCCTATCAATCTCATACCTCCATTTCGACCTATCTGGATGCGTCCTACTGCCGCTCACAATTCCAGCGAGTAGGGATTCGTATATGTTAGGGCTTCTATATAAGCCTTACCGCTGATGTGCATGGGTTGATTCTCAATACTTTCGGATGGGCTTGGCACCCACATCTCTCCCTGCCCTGACTGCTGTTCGTTCGGTGCACGCGCTCTCAGATGCGAGCGCAAACGCATCATGCTCCGTGATGTCATGTGCTAAGATACCTTTTATGTAGGTCGTTTCCTCTCTGCGACTTCCTACACATGATTGTCGTTCCCTACATCGAGTTGAAGGGGCGCACCTTGACGAGGCGCGCCTATGCCCGCGGCGAGCTATCCGATTTCGCGTCGAAGCTCTCCAAGGATTTCGAGCGGCTCTATCTTGTGGACTTGGACGGCATCGCCAAGAACAAGCCGCAACTCGATGTCGCGCAGGAGATCTGCGAGGAGATCTTTACGTTCTACGAGGGCGGAGTGAGGGTTGCGAACAACGTCATCGACATGCTGATCACGGGCGCAGAGAGAGCTGTCGTCGGGACCGCGACTCTCCGGAGCCTCGACGAGTTGAGAGGAGCCTTTAAGCTGTCCGAGAACATTACGTTCAAAGTAGACTACCGGGATGGGATCGTGAGTTTTGACCCACAGATTGCCGGCAGAGCCCTCCTCGACCTTTTCAGGGACGTGAGGGAGGTCGGCGTGTCCGACTTCTTCGTCCCGATGAGCTTGGCCAGCGAAGCCGCAGCTGCCAAGAAGGAACTCGGGTTCTCCCTCGGGGTCTTTGCGGACTTGTCCGAGCGCCCTGCGCTGCAGCAGCTGGGAGCGGACTACCTAGTGTGTGACGACTACAGGAGATTGGTCGGGCATGAGTGACCTTCAGAAGAGCATCGTTCTGCTGTTCAGGCGCAAGGGTAAGGAGCTGCTAACGGAGCAGGAGTTCGTCTCGTCGGCGTCTTTCGACCTGAGATGGTTCTCTCCCAAGGACGCTCAGAGGCTTCTGGATCTTAGCCTCACCGGCGGGTTCCTCCAGCGGAAGAACGGCAGCGTCTTCCCGACCTTCAACTTGGCCACCGTCGATGTGCCACTGGATTACAGGCCATCGAAGGATGTGCTCGAGCGCGCATCCAAGCGCAGCACGGACCTGTTCTCGGAGGTCGTGGAGAAGATCGTCAGGGCGAAAGCCGTGCCAAAGAGAGAGGTCGTCTCGAGGGTGAACAAGAAGCAGGAGTTGCTGGGCATCGACGTCGAGCCCGCCGTTCTGCTCGTCGCCTCGGACTACGGCCTAGCGGTCGACAATTCGACCATCGAGAGGGCGGAGTCCGAGATACTGGGCCGGGACCATCCGACGCACTAGCCCTGCGAGCTCGTCACTTCTGCATCCTTATCAGGTCCGCGAGTGTCAGTGCCGATGTGCCAGTACCCTTCGAGGCCGGGATCTCCATCACCTTCTCCTTCAGCTTGATTCCCAGCTCCTTCTCGAGCTTCGCGACGAGCTTGTCGTCGGGCCTCATGTCGCCGGTCTCGACCTTGCTCAGGACGGTCACGCGCTCGTTTATCTTCATTGCCAGCTCCTTCTGCGTCATTCCGTGCTCTGAGCGCGCGTTGCGTATGCGCGCGGCGTAGTCGTCCGCCAGCTCCTCCTTCTCAGAGCCCTCGTAGATATCCCGAGGCTTCTCGCGGACTTCGAGCCTCTGCGCTATCACGGGTTTGGGCCCCGCCTCCTTGGGCGGCGCTTTCTTCGCCTCGATGCCGAACTTTGCACATTCGGCGCAGACTTCAAGCGGAACGCCCTCGATTGTCACCTTCTTGGAGAAGGTGACGTTCTTGCCGCAGAGCTCGCAGATCATCAAAACCACACTGTTTGACCAGGAAGCCAAAGAATAAATAGAGTATTTAACCTTATATAATTCCAGCTCGGCCGAAAGCGTTGTTCAACGAGGTGTAGCACATTGGAGCCGGAGCAGCAAAGCGTAACGATGATTGATGAGATTCACAGGAAGATCTCGGTCCTTGAGGAACGCAACCTCGAGCTCGTCGAGGAGGCCCGCAAGGTCGAGGGCGAGAAGCGGTTTGTCGAGGGCGAGCTGATAAGGCTTCAGAAGGAGCTGAAGAGACTCAAGGCCGAGCTCGAGAGGCTGAAGGCCCCTCCGCTGATCATAGGACAGATCAAGGACGTCCTCGCCGATGGCAGGGTGGTCGTGAAGAGCTCGACAGGCCCCGACTTCATAGTCAGCACATCGGACTACGTCTCGCCCGACCTGCTGGTTGCAGGCGCGCGCGTCGCATTGAACAAGCAGACGCTCGCGGTCATGGGCGTGCTCCCGCCGTCTCTGGACCCGATAGTCGTCGGGGCGGAGATAATCGAGAAGCCCGACACCATCTACGGCGACATAGGCGGACTTCAGGAACAGATACTGGAGGTCCGAGAGGCGGTCGAGGACCCGCTGCTCAGGCCGGAGCTGTACAAGAAGGTCGGGATAGACCCGCCCAAGGGGGTCCTACTGGTCGGTCCGCCAGGCACGGGCAAGACGCTCCTGGCCAAGGCAGTCGCTAAGCAGACGAACGCCACATTCATCAGGTTCGTCGGCTCCGAGCTGGTCCAGAAGTACATCGGTGAGGGCGCGAGGCTCGTGAGGGAGCTGTTCGACCTCGCGAGGCAGAAGGCGCCTTCGATAGTGTTCATAGACGAGATAGACAGCGTAGGCGCGAAGAGGCTCGAGCTAGCGACCTCGGGCGACAGAGAGGTCCAGAGGACGCTCATGCAGCTTCTGGCCGAGCTCGACGGTTTCAACCCGCTTGGAGAGGTGAAGATCATAGGCGCCACCAACCGGCCGGACATTCTCGATGAGGCACTTCTGAGGCCTGGCAGGTTCGACAGGATCATCGAGATACCGATGCCGAACTATGAGGCGAGGACGGACATCTTCAAGATCCACTCGAAGCGGATGAACCTGGACGCAAGCGTGAACGTCGAGGAGGTCGCTTCGAAATCGGAGAACTCGACCGGCGCGGACATCAAGGCCATATGCACCGAGGCGGGCATGTTCGCCATCAGGGACAACCGCGATTTCGTCACCATGGCTGACTTCGAGAAGGCCATCGCAAAGGTCCTGGACCACGAGGCCGAGAAGGCCATGGAATCCGGGCCAATGTTCGCGTGAGTGCTCAGAGGTCAGGAAGCCCCGGAGGTCACCTGCCCGCATCCTCCACGTCTTTCTCCACCACGAAGGCCCCGATGTAGTTGCACTTCTTGCAGTGGTACTTGTAGCCCGTGATGAGCGCCGCCTCATAGTACAAGTCCGCGGAGCCGCATTGCGGGCATGTCAGGACGGTCTTAGGCCTCCTGAGCTTCATATGTGGGTTATGCCCCTGGCCCACAATAATGGTATCCCGTCAGTACTGGCTCATCTCGGCCTTCATGAACTCCCGCAGGAGTGCCGTCGCATAGCAGCCCTTGTTGAGCGCGAACCGGAAGGTCGCCTCGGAATCATGAATCGCTATCGAGAGATCCTTGTGCGGCGACAGCAGCTCTCTCCTCGTCCCCTTCGAGGACGCCTCTCTCAGGCCGACGATCTGGAAGTCGAGCCTGTCGATCCCCTCAGCCTCGATGACTCTCCGCTCGATGTCGCCCATCCTTCCGCTCGCGAAGTGTGAGTCTGTGCCATAGATGAGCCCGCTCACGAACGCCTTTCCCTCTCGGGCGTTCCTGACGGCCTTCTCCAGGTTGTCCTTAGCGACCAGGATAGGGTTGTCGTGGTCGGGAACGTTCGTCTTGCCCAGCGGGAGGACGAGGTCGCCTTCCTCGGGCAATCCTATCGACATGCCTGCTCTTATGCGGGCGCTCAGCGTCCTGTTGAACAGGTGCGATTGGTACGCGTGAACGAACATCATCAGGAGGTTCTTGGGGAGCGTCCTCAGGGCGCCGAGGTAGTCCCCTGGCGTGTCTCTCAAGTAGGAGATCATCGTTCTCTCGAATGTAAGCTTCTTGGGGAACTCCCCCAGCGCCGCCTCGAAGTCCCTCGATTCCTGGAGCCTCCTACGGGCATCTTTCGCGTCGGAGTCCTCCTCCATGGGGTTGGCGATGTACCTCATCACTGCTCCTTCGAAATCTCCCCTGATCAGGTCCTTGCCGACTAGATGCGTTATCGGCCTCACGGAGCCGAACCTCTGGATGCCGAAGAAGTTGGGAAACCCTCCGACCTCATCCAGCCGAGCTCTGACCGATTCGCAGATCGCCTTCGCGTCTATGCCCGGGTCGAGCTCCTTGATCACGATCGTGAACCTGTTGCCCACGAGGTCTCCAATCGATATCGTGCGTTTCGCCCTGTATGCTCCGAGGACTCTCACGTCCGGTATCGACAGGGCGCTCACGGCCTCAATCGGAGCGTCGAAGGACATCAGCTGTGTCGCGACGGACCTCCCGTCCTTCGTTCCCGCGAAGCCCACCTTCGCCCTGCTCACCCTCAGGTTGGTCCCGAGCCTCCGCACCAGCCTGTTTGCCTCCCAGTTCCTGTGCCAGACCTCTGCGATGACGTACTTACCACCGGGCGCCTCAGGGGGCCTGAGGGATATCTCCTCGACCTCGAAATCCTCGGGGGTCTTTCTGAGCTTCCCGCCGATGCCTGGTATGCCTTCGGTCAGGAAGACCTCTAGCCCCAGCTCGCTCTCATTCATGCGATCAACAGAACCATCAGCTAGCGTAAGAACTTTGGCTGGTCTCAGCCCAGCTGCTTCTCTATCAGCTGCCGCGCCTCGACGAACTGGTTCGCGAGGCTCTTCGCGGCCTTCTTGAGGGCAGCCTGGGGCTTGCCCTCCTTCACCTCGACCATGAGTGTCGGCTTGTCGAGCTGCGGGTGGCCCGTGACGTATCTCGCGTCAGCCACGTTCTTGTCCTGGAGCAGCTCGTGAATGAGCGGGTGGATCAGCGTCTCGTCAGGGTCCTGTATCTCGACCTTGATGCTGTCCTTCTTCTTCTCCAAAAGCTTGAACTCCATGGTCCTCGGCCCCACTCGTATGGGCAGGGGGTTCATAAAGGTATCTGACTGGCGCCAGACCTGCTGGCGGTGCCAGCACGGCCTACTTCTTCCTTCTCTTGGCCTTCTTGGCGGCCCTCTTCTTGGCCTTCTTCCGCGCGGATTTCTTGGCCGGCCTTCTGGCGACGGTCTTCCTCGCCGCCTTCTTCCTCGGCTTCTTCTTTTGCTTCCTGGCGGCCTTCTTCTTCGGCTTCGCTTTTGCCTTCGGCCTGGGCTTCGGTTTCGGCTTGGCTTTGACCTCGAGCTTCTTCTCCGGCTCGACCCTCACGACGTCCCTCCCTCGGGGGTACATCGTGCCGCACAGCTTGCAGACATCCATCTCACACCAGCGCTCGTCCTCGGTGGCTATGATCTTGATTATGCACGGGCTCTCGCACAGGGGGCATTTGGACAGTTCCATCCGCTACTCCTCCTTGCCGAAATCCTTCCTCAGCACTGTATGAATGCCTTCGGCAATAACTCTGCCGATACCATCCACTTGCATAAGCTCTTCGACGTCCGCATCTGCGATTCCCTTCACGCTCCCGAACCGCTTGAGCAGTCTCTGGGCCAGAGTCGCGGAGACGTTCGGCAGCCCCTGCACTAGGAACATCTGCCTGCTGCTCACGTCGAGCGTGGTCTGCATCCCTTTCCTGTCCTTCGCCTCTCTTGTCTCCTCCTGCCTCCGGAGCGCCCGGATGGCGGCTGCAGTCTCGTCTGCGTTCCCCGTCGACAGGATGGGCATATGGTATTCCGCGAGGATCGAGCTCAGGGCGTCGTAGACTGCGGCATTACCAGCCTGCACGCCCTCCCCCTCGGGCGCCCCTTGGACAATGAGGATCGGGTGCAGGTACTCGTGCTTCATCTTGGCAAGGGAGCTCTGGACAGATCCGTCCGAGATGCCGCGGATGAACTCCTCCACGGTGCGGACAGCCACCGCCACCCTGCTCGAGACCACGACATCGGCCAGCTCCAGCTCTTTCGCGTCCGTCTCGAAACCCATCTCGCCGAGGGTTTCTCCCAGCTCAGAGTCCTCGACCCTGTGCGAGACCACGAGCGTGTTCTCGGAGCCGCCCTCGCCCTGCTTGAACTGGCCCAGGGACTTCTGCCCTCTCCTCTCCGAGACCTTCCTCGAGAGCTCTTCCTTCGATGTCTCGGGCTTGACTGTCATCATGTCCGCGAGCTCGACCTTTGTGAGCGGAGGCAGGGGCTTCACGGGCGCTTCTGGAAGCCCTTTCCTGGCCCTGAGCTTCCGCCTCAGGGCCTCCAGCTCGCGCCGCATCTGCATCTCCTTCTTCCTGCTGGACCAGAAGTAGGCCTCGTCCTTCGTGTCCCTCGTGACAAGGACAACGACCTTGCCAGCCCTTCTCCGGCCGGTCCTGCCCCTCCTCTGGATCGTGCGGATCTCCGAGGGCACCGGCTCATAGAACACGACGAGGTCGGTCGACGGTATGTCCAGCCCCTCCTCGGCGATCGAGGTCGAGACGAGGACGTTGAACTCGCCCCTGTGGAACTTGTCTATGATTTCCTTCTGCTCCCTCTGCTTGAGGCCCAGGTCCTCGCCCTTGCTGGCCTGCCCGACGAATCTCGCTGGACGGAAGCCAGCCACCCCCTCGAGCTTCTGAGTGACGAGGTCGCAGGTGTCCCTGTAGTGCGTGAATACGATCACACGCGAGTCCGGCTTCGAGAGGAACTGTGACTTCAGAATGGGAACGATCTTCTCCAGCTTCGGGTGGTCCCGCTCCATGCCATAGAGGAACGTCCTGGCCTGCTGGAACCTCGCATCCTTGACCAGGTCCCTGGAGGCCTTCGACCCGCCCTTCTCGGCCCCCTCCTTGGCCAGCTTCTCGAAGTAGTTGTCGAGGGCGCCCTTGCCCTGGGTCTCGGCGAGCTCGATTGCATGGTTGATCTTCATCGCGAGTGCTTGGGCGCTCGCGGCCCTGAACAGCTGGAACGCCTTTCTTCCCGAGTTCAGCCGTGCGCGTATCACATTCCCCGCCTCGAGGAGGTCCCTGGTCGTCGCGGGCTTCTTGGGATCGATGAACCCCCATCCCTTGAGCTTGGCCAGCTGCTCATCGTAGATCTGCTTGAGCAGGTAGATGACCCGGGACATCCCCTCCTGGACGTTGACTGCGACATATTCGGTCTTGACGTCCTGGGTGTACTTGACCACATCTTCATCGAGCTCTGAGCGTATCTCGACATTCGTCATGCCGAGGTTCTCGCAGACCTCCGCGATTTTCGATACTTCATAGCCGGGCGAGGCCGTGAGCCCCAGCGAGAGCCCATCAGTGAGCGCGTACCTGCGCCCTATGGATACGTAGGCATAGTCCCCGACGGCCCGGTGTGCCTCGTCGAAGACGACGAGGTCGACGCCGTCCAACCCCATCCGGCCCTCGTCCAGGTCGTTCTCGATGACCTGCGGGGTTGAGACGACGAGCCTGCTCTCCCTCCAGATCTCCTTCCTCTCGCGCGGAGGGACCTCACCCGTGAACACAGCCGGCTCGAACCTGGGGAGGAACTGGCGAAGGAACCCGGCGTGCTGCTCGACCAGGGGTTTCGTAGGTGCCATGAAGAGGACCTTGCCCTTCCCCTGATGAAGCGTCTCTGCGATGACGATGAGCGCGACGACGGTCTTTCCCATCCCGGTGGGGAGAACGACGAGCGTGGACTCCTTCACCGCGGCTGATGCGATGTTCTGTTGGTAGTCCCTCTGCTCCACGCTGGAGGGCTTGATCAGCTCGTGCTCGATGAACACGGGCCTTTGAGAACTGACCGAGGGTATGAATGTTTTCTCTCAGACGCAGCGAAACTAGTGGCAGCCCGCGCACGAGCCGCACGCCGAATCGCCACCCGACTTGACCCGCACGACCACTCCCGGTCCCTCGGGCGTGTCCACGGAGTCGACGATGGCTTCCTTGAGCTCGTCCTCGAGGTCCTTCTCGTAGATTATCTTGAAGCCGTCGACGTCGAGCTCGACGTCGTCCTCCTTCTTCTTGTCGAAGGCCATCATGTAGGCAGGTCCCGAGCAGGAGAACCCCGCAAAGAAAACCCTGATGGGCTCGCCCTGCTTCTTCGAGTCCTCCACGATCGCATTGATGGTCTTGACCGCTCCCGGTGTCACTGTGAGCATCGAATTGCCTCAGGTTGAGTTGAGGCGTGGACGATATTTAATTGTTTTCGCCTAACATGGCCGCCCCGTACTGGCGCGTCTCCTGCTTATAAAGCAACCAAGCGTGCTGGGAGATGCCGGGCGGTCTTCTTCATGGCCCTCAGCCGGGTTTGACCCTCTCGAAGCCCTCTCCTCCGACGGGTTTCGTGGCGTCAATCCCGACCTTCGTGGTCGTCTCGTCCGCGCTCGGGTCGAGGCTGCTCCCCCTCGCGTTCTCAATGACCACAAGGCCCTTGTGCCCCTGGAACCGTGTGGCCACGGCCCATTCCACGTCGGCGTCGTCGAAGACATCGATGTCGCCGTCCACCACGGTGACCATCTTCATGGACGGATGGGCTCCTAGCGCTGCCATGATGGCGTTGATGCCGTCCCCTTCCTTCTGCTTGGTGATCGACACGACCCCGTGCAACCAGCAACAGCCTCCCTCGGTGAGCCTGGCAGAGTGGACCTCCGGCACGGCAAGGCCGACAGCCCTCTGGATGACAGGCTCCCTCGGCATGCCCATCATCAGGTAGTGCTCGTTCGCCCCTGGGAGGATCATCTGGAACACAGCGTCGTCCCTGTGGTAGACCCTGTCGATCTCGACGACGGGCTGCTTCCGAACAGGATCCACAGTGCCCGTGATGTCCACGAACGGGCCCTCGTCGTGCTCCTCCTTGGTGACCCTCCCCTCGAACACGTATTCTGCAAATGCGGGCACCAGCAGGCCGTTCTTTGTCTTCCTAACACAGACCGGTTCGTTCAGACACAGTTGCCTGAGCGAGTTCGCCACCGTCAACTCGTCCTTGCCGAACTCCAGGTTCGTCGCGGCCGCCAACATTATCGAAGGGCAGAGCCCCACGGCCACAGCGATCTTGAGGTCCTTCCCATCAGTCAGGGCGCGTTTGTGCAGCGCGTACAGGTGCCTGGGCACGACCCTCATGGCGAACTTGTTCTCGCCCACCAGCATCAGCCTGTGATAGGACATGTTCCTGACACCGTCGTGCTCTGCGACCACCACCCCCGCTGTGATGAACCTCCCGCCGTCCGTCGGGTAGAACTTCGGTATGGCGCTCTCGCGGAGGTCGAAGTCCGTGAGGACGTTCTTGTCGAACGGGGCGTTCTCTACCTCCTGCGGCGGCGAGGGCGAGTCCATGGCCCTCATCATGTTCTTCGTGAGCTCCGCGGGAGTGACGCCCATGGCCTGCGCGATCCGCTCCCTCGTGGACCACAGGTTGCCGACGGCCCTGTACCCGTCTAGGTTCTCAAACAGGACGGGCCTGGTCTTCTCCTTGAAGAGTATCTTCGTGAGCTCCAGCTCGCGGGAGACCCGGCCCTTGACCACGACGGTGTCTCCGAACTGGTTGAGGAGCTCCCTGACGGACAATTGGGCACCTAGGTTGACGCATGCTCGACAGTGTATTTCTACTCTTTCGCCTCCGCTCCAGACCTCGCGCAGGCTCACATCTTTTTATAGATATCCGTCAATCGAGTTGACCGTGGACATCGAGCATTTGGTCAGGAAGTATGCGCTCCAGAACGCCCTGCAATTCGACGGCAAGGCCACGCTTGGCGCCGTTCTCGGGAAGGTCATGGCGGAGAACCCCGACCTGAGGACGAGGGCGAAGGATGTCTCTGGGTTGGCGAAATCAGTCGTCGAAGAGGTCAACGGGATGGCCTTGGAGATGCAGAGGAGACTGCTCGAGGAGCTCGCGCCCGAACTTCTGGTGAAGGAGGTCAAGACGAGGGAGATGGGCCTGCCCGAGCTGAAGAATGTCATGGGAGAGGTCAGGATGCGCATGGCGCCGAACCCCTCGGGTCCCCTGCACCTGGGCCACAGCAGGATGGCCATATTGAACGATGAGTACGTCAAGCGCTACGGCGGGCTGTGCTACAACAGGTTCGAAGATACGGACCCCGCGAGGATCGATCCCACTGCCTACGACACGATTCCAGAGGATCTCGAGTGGCTCGGAGTCAAGATACACAAGACCATCGTCCAGAGCGAGCGCTTCGAGACATACTACGGAATCGCGATGAAGCTCCTGGAGATGGGCAAGGCGTATGTGTGCACATGCAAGCCGGACCATTGGCGCGACCTGAAGAACAGCAGGAGGCCATGCGAGCACCGGGAGCAGCCCCTGAGCGAACAGAAGGCCAGGTGGGACAAGATGTTCGACGGGTCCTTCAAACCCGAGGAAGCTTCCCTGATCGTGAAGACCGACCTCGAACATCCGAACCCGGCGATTAGGGACTTCGTGGGCCTCAGGATAGACGACACCCCGCATCCTCGTACGGGGACGAGGTACAGGGTGTATCCTCTCATGAACCTGGCAGTCGCCGTCGACGACCATCTGCTGGATCTCACGCATGTCCTCCGGGGCAAGGACCATCTGAACAACACCTATCGGCAGGAGTACATCTACAACTATCTGGGCTGGAAGAAGCCGGAGTACATTCACTACGGCCGCGTATCCATCGAGGACGCGCAGCTCTCCAAGTCCAAGATTGCCAAGGGAATCAAGCAGGGCCCTTACTCTGGCTGGGACGACCCCCAATTGGGGACCTTGAGGGCCCTCAGGCGCAGAGGCATCAGGCCGGAGGCACTTAGGCGGTACTGGGTCGAGACTGGTATCAAGGAAGTGGACATCGAGTTCTCGTGGAAGACCCTGTACTCCTTCAACCGGGAGCTCATAGACGACGGCGCTGACAGGTACTTCTTCGTCGCCGACCCCGTCGAGGTCAGAATCGAGGGTGCTCCAGAGCTGGTAGGGAGGGCGCCTGTTCATCCAGAGCATCCGGAGCGCGGGCTCAGGGAGATCATGCTCGGGCGCGATCCCACGGTGTACATCAGTAGGGAGGACCTGCCGGAGGGCAACGCGCGCGTCAGGCTGAAGGACCTGTGCAACGTGGAGTTCGTCGACGGCAAGGTGCGCTACATCGGCAACAGCCTCGACCTGCTGAAAGAGGGCGTGCGGATCATCCACTGGGTGCCAAAGCATTCGTTCGATGCGGTCGTGCTCATGACCGATGGCACCGTGAAGAAGGGCAAGGCGGAACCGCTGCTCGCGTCCGCCAAGGGCAAGATGGTCCAGCTGGAGAGGTTCGCGTTCGTTCGCGTCGAGGAGGTCTCCCCTCTCATAACATGCGTCTTCGCGCACAGGTGACCTAGACGTCCCAGAAAGGGACTATGTCGCACGACAGGCACCTGTGGCACATCGTCCTGAACTCGAGGGTGGACAGCCCATGCTCCTCCAGGATGGCCTTCTGGTCGATCGCGAGTTTCAGCATCCTGCTCGGGGTCACGGGAGGGAGCTCGCCGAACACAGCCTCCAGCTCCTCGACGTTGTAGTCGTTCCTCCGCAGGGCGCGGAGGGTCGCGACGGCTCCCATGTTCGCAAGCACCCTCACGCCTTCGAGGACGTTCTCGTCGGTCTCCCCGAGCCCGTATATGATGTTGGAGCACACCCGATTCCTGCCGAAGACCTCACCCGCGTGGTTGATGGCATGCAGTATGTGGTCGAAGTCCCTCTTGGGGCAGGCCTTCTCGAAGATGTCCCTGTCGAAGGATTCCATGTTGAGCTTGATTTCGTCAGCGCCGGCGTCCCTCAGCATGTCGACCTCGTCCGGCTTCGTCGCGTAGGGCTCCACGCCTATTGGGACATCTGGGAGCTGCTCCCTCACGCGCCGTACTATGGCAGCCATGCGCTTGACGGTCAATTCTGGGGAGACCGGGACGGCGCTGGTGAGAGCCACCGAGCGGAACCCCTCCCTCTTCGACGCGCTCAGGATCATGGAGACGACCTTGTCGTCTGTCAGCTGCTTCGTGGCGCCTCGCTCCAGCCTGGGAGATGCGCAGAACCTGCAATTCATCGTGCATTCGCTGTCCAAGTTCACGAACGCTTCGAACGGAGAGTGGAGGAGGGTCGGGGCGAGTTCCACTTCGTCAAGGAACGGCTGACCCTGCCTGAGGATTGCGAATCCTCCTCGACTGTCAATCAGCTCGAACTCCCCGCTGGACCGAGAGATGGCCTTCTTCGCACGCGTGTTTCCAAATGCAAACACTATCCCAGTCGATCCTGCGCCCGGTCCGGCAGTCGATCTGCTTGGCAGGAACGGGAGCCTGAGGTCCTTCGGTATCCTGACAGGGCCGCCTGCGAGGAGCTCAGCCTTCTTGCGGGCTGTGTCGATGCTCACCTTCGCTTCCATACGGCACCATCTTGGGCGTCCTGGACATCTATGCCCAGCTCCGCGAGCTTCTTCCTGATAGCATCGGAGTAGTCGAAATCCTTCCGCCTTCTGGCGATGCCCCTGTATCTCACCCACTGGTCGACATCTGCATCGGAGAGGGCCTTGCCAGTAAGCGACTCGGGGTCAGGCAAAGGCTCCTCGGTATCCTGTGGAATCGCGACGGCTCTGGTAATCTTGGTCCGGAGGACGTCGAACAGCTTGTTGAACTCGGAGAACAGATCGGCGATGTCCCTCACTCCCTGCTTGCTCAGCTTGCCCTCGCTGAGCATCCTGTTGGCTTCCCTCGCGGAATCGAACATCACCGCGATGGCCTCCCTGGTGCTGAAGTCATCATCCATCCGGTCCTCGATCTGCCTCCATGTCTTGTCGCACAGATCCTTGGCGTCCTGCTCCCCCGAGGCCGATTCCAAGGATTCCTGGACCGCGTTGTATGTGTTCTGGAGCCTCTCGAGGGCCTGCTTCGCCTCATCCAGCGACTTCTCGTTGTATTCCAGGGGCGCCCTGTAGCTCGCGTTGAGGAAGAAGAACCTGACGACCTCGGGCGGGTAGCTCTGCAGCACCTCGCTCACGGTGAAGAAGTTCTTCAGCGACTTGGACATCTTCTCCTGGTCAATCGTCAGCAGGCCGTTGTGCATCCAGTACCTCACGAACGGCGCCTCGTTGTAGGCCTCGGACTGGAGTATCTCGTTCTCGTGGTGGGGGAAGACGAGGTCCGTGCCTCCGCCATGGATGTCCACGGTCTTCCCTATGTGCTTCAGGCACATCGCGGAGCACTCTATGTGCCATCCGGGGCGGCCCTTTCCCCACGGGCTGTCCCATGAGACCTCGCCTGGCTTCGCCGCCTTCCAGAGCGCAAAGTCCATAGGGTCGCGCTTGTCCTCCCCTATCTCTATCCTCGCGCCGGCGTGCATCTGGTCCAGGCTCTGGCCTGAGAGCCTCCCGTACTCCTTCGCCTTGTGCACGCTGAAGTAGACAGACCCCTTGGACTCGTAGGCGTAGCCCTTGTCCACGAGCCCTCTGACCATGGCGATGATCTCAGGAATCGTCTCGCTGGCCTTTGGGTACACATCGGCCCGTCTCACCTTCAGAGCATCCATGTCCAGGAAGTACTCGTCTATGAGGGATCTGGAGAGCTTCAACGGATCAGTCCCAAGCTCGTTCGCCTTCGCGATGATCTTGTCGTCCACGTCAGTGAAGTTGGTCACGTGCTTGACTTCGTAGCCCCTGTGCCTTAGGTACCTGACGATGACGTCGAAGTTGACCGCCGACTTCGCGTGGCCGATGTGCGACTTGTCCCAGACGGTCACGCCGCAGATGTAGATGCCGACCTCCTTGTCTCGGAGGGGCTCGAAAGGCTCCTTTGCTCTTGTCAGCGAGTTGTGCAAAACCAATGCCATTGGCCGTCGCCTCTCGGAACATCGGAGAAGCTATTAATGCTTCTCCTCGACTGGACATGACAGCTCAGGCACCTTGGCCCTCGCCACCTCAGGTACCTTCACCTTCTCCACCTTGATGCCCAGCTTCTTCTCAATCTGCTCGAGCCTGTACTCCATCTCGGAGAGGCTGTGGCACATGTCGATGAAGGCGTTGACGACGGGGTCTGGGAGCTCCTCGTGGTGCAGGTCTATGGCGGTGGCGCCCGTGCGCTGAACGATCTTCGCTGGCACTCCCACCACGGTGCAGTTCGGAGGGACGGACTTGATGACCACCGATCCCGCGCCCACCCTCACGTTGTCGCCGATGGTGATCGGCCCTAAGATCGTCGCGCCCGCGCCAACGACCACGTTGTTGCCCAGTGTCGGGTGCCGCTTCCTCTTCTCCGTGCTCACGCCGCCGAGCGTCACGCCCTGGTAGATCGAGACGTTGTTGCCGATCTCAGAGGTCTCACCGATGACGACCCCCGTGGCGTGGTCTATGAAGAAGTTCTTGCCGATGGCGGCTCCCGGGTGGATGTCCGCTCCCGTGAGCATGCGGGAGATGTAGTTGACGGCCCGCGCGGTCTTGTACCTCCTCTTGAGGTACAGCCTGTGCGCGACCTTGTGCAGCTTGACCGCGTGAAGTCCTTGGCTGAACAGGAGTGCCTCTGCCCTGCTCTTCGGGGCGGGGTCTCTCTCGAGGACTATGTCTACGTCGTTCTTCTCCTCTTCGGCCATCACGGACTCTCTGCAAACAGGTCGGTGCTCAAATACCTTTCTCCAGTGTCTGGCAGCACCACAACCACTACCTTGCCCGCACCCATTTCCTTCGCCACCTGAAGTGCCGCGAAACAAGCAGCTCCTGAGGAAATCCCCATGAGCATGCCCTCGTCCCTCGCGAGCCTTCTTGTCATGTCGATGGCGTCCTTGGCAGAGACTTTGACGATGGAGTCGTAGATTTTGGTGTCGAGTATGTCGGGCACGAACCCCGCCCCTATGCCCTGTATCCTGTGCGGGCCGGGCTTCCCACCGGAGAGAACCGGGGAATCCTCTGGCTCCACGGCGACGATCTTGACCTGGGGGTACTTCTTCTTGAGCACTCTCCCGACGCCGGTAATCGTCCCGCCGGTCCCCACGCCGCTCACGAAGGCGTCGACGCGCTCGACCGCCTTGAGGATTTCCTTGGCCGTGGTCTTCTTGTGTATCCACGGGTTCGCCTTGTTCTTGAACTGTTGAGGCATGAACGAGTTCGGGGTGGAGGCAGCCAGCTCTTCAGCCTTCTTCACGGCTCCTTTCATCCCCTCGGGACCTGGCGTCAACACCAGCTGCGCCCCAAAGGCGGCAAGGAGCTTCCTTCTTTCGAGGGTCATCGTCTCGGGCATCGTTAGGATGAGCTTGTATCCCTTCACGGCGCAGACCATGGCCAGGCCGATCCCCGTGTTGCCCGATGTGGGCTCTATGATGGTCGTGTCCTTGTTGATCTTCCCCCTCCTCTCCGCCACCTCGATCATGCTCTTGGCGATTCTGTCCTTCACCGAGGCCATCGGATTGAAAGACTCCAGCTTGGCGTAGACGGTGGCGAAGCCGTCGGGGACGATCCTGTTCAACCTCACCATGGGCGTGTTGCCCACGGTCTCGAGTATGTTGCTCAACACCTTCGCCTTGGCCATGTGTCCACCAGCGGGCGGGACATAAAACGGCGTTATATAAGGAACTTTTCCCTCTTAGTGCGCGGTGCCCTCGACACTTGCTGTTTCTGGCTGGTAATGCGGGCATGATTCGGAGCCGATGGCCTCTGCAGGGTATTTCCTGCGGTGAAAGGTGATCCAAAGGCACGCTCCTGCACGCAGGTAGAAACAACGGGATCAGGGCGCTCGGCGCCATGATGAATCCGGTGGAAGCTAGGGAGACTCTCTTTCAGTCACTTCTTGCAGATATCGCAGCCCACCAAGTTGGAGGCAATCCTGTGCATGTCGCAGAACTTCTTGTCTGACCTGATGTCCTTGCACGCCTCACATAGGACGCCGTACCACTCGTACCTGCTCTCTCCGGCGACTATCCGTCTCGCGATATCATCGGCGTAGATCTTGATCTTCGGGAAGGCTTCCGTCACCTTGGTGCTCGCGCCTCGCGAGGCGCTCAGGTACTGGCTCACAGAGGCCTGCGTGATGCCGAGCCTCTTGGCGATGTCCGACTGCTTCATGTGATGCTTGCCAGAAAGCTCCTTGACGACGGACGCCCTGAGCGCTGGGAGTATCTTCCCGACCACTAGTTCGCACGGTGTCTTCATGAAGTGCACCAGGGTGTCTTCGCCCACGCGCCAGCAGTCTGCTAACGCTGTTATTTTCCGTGTATGATGACCGCCGCTATAATACTTTCACACCGACATGAACCCTGACAGGAACCTAGAAATAACGGGACATTGGGGCCGGGGACGAGAATCGAACTCGTGTTTGCGGATCTGCAGTCCGCCACATGGCCGCTCTGTCACCCCGGCACTCAGGAGGCGAACAATGCCCGACTGCCTATTTATTGTTTTATGATGCCAGCCACGCAAGAACATCATATATAGTCCCCAGCCAATGGCTTCCCGATGAGATTCTCGGCCGTGAGTCCGTACAACGCCTCGTCGAAAGCCGTCTTGCCCGAGAGAATCGTGATCTACGACAGCACCCTCAGGGACGGCGAGCAGATGCCTGGCATTCATTTCACCCCTGAGCAGAAAATCGCCATTGCGACGAAGCTCGACGAGATCGGGGTGCCCCAGATAGAGGCCGGGTTTCCTGCGGTCTCGGACCAGGAGAAGAGGTCCGTGAAGGCCATCGTCGACCTCGGCCTTGACGCGGAGATACTATGCCTGTCGAGGACGCTCCCGGCCGACATCGACGCAGCCGCCGACTGCAACGTCGACATGGTGCTTCTGTTCATAGGGACTAGCGACCTGCACATGCGGTACAAGCTCAAGATGGCGAGGGAGGAGGTCGTCAGGCGAGCCGTCACATCTCTAGAGTACGCGCACGCGCGCGGGCTCAAGGCAAGCCTGAGCACGGAGGACAGCACCAGATCCGACCTCGAGTTCCTCCTCGAGGTCTACAAGGCCTGCGAGAACGCAGGGGCCTCCAGGGTTGGAATCACCGACACGCTGGGTTGTGCCGGTCCAGAGGCGGTGTCATATCTAGTACGAAAGGTCAGAGAGAAGACTAAGACGCCCATCTCCGCCCACCTGCACAACGACTTCGGACTCGCCGTCGTCAACTCGGTCGCTGCCCTGACAGGAGGCGCGCAGGCGATCGCCACAACTGTGGGCGGCATCGGCGAGCGCTCGGGGAACCTTCCGCTGGAGCAGTTCGTCATGGCCCTCAAGCACCTCTACAGACGGGACCTCGGCATCCGGACGGAGGGGTTCATGGAGCTCACGAAGATGGTGTTCGAGTACGCGAAGCTCCCGATTCCGGCCAACCAACCCTGGGTCGGGGCGAACGCCTTCTCGCACGAATCAGGCATTCATGTGGCCGCCGTCCTCAACTGCCCGATGACCTACGAGTGCGTCGACCCCGAGCAGGTCGGGAACAGGCGCCGGCTGGTGCTGGGAAAGCACTCGGGCACTGCGCTGGTGAAGAGCAGACTCGACGAGCGCGGAGTCATCGCCACGCAGGACCAGATATGCGACATCGTGCGTGCCATCAAGAAGGCCGGTGAAGATCACGGCCGTGTATCCGACGACGAGTTCTGGAAGCTCGTCGAGGGAGTCATGGCCAAGACGACGAAGAATCCGGACTGCTCTTAGAAAGCGCGCTGGCAATGCTCAGATCGGGGTCTTCCTGCCACACAGGTCGAGCCTCGTCTTCCCAAGGTCATCGAATGCCCGAAGCTCGCGCTCGCCGAACACCGGCCCGTCCCTGCAGACATGCCTTCCATCAAGGGCGCAGGAGTCGCACACGCCTATGCCGCACTTCATGATTCTCTCGAGCGAGGCCTGCATCGGCACGCGTGCCCTCTGTGTCAGTCTGAGAACCCCGACTATCATCCTCTCGGGCCCACATGCGTAGACCGAGTCGAATGAGGATGCCCCCATCACGCGCTCTGCAAGCTCCGTCGCAAGGCCCTCGTGACCGGCAGTGCCATCATCGGTGCAGACCTCCGCCTTCGCGCCAGTCTTCTTGACCCGGCTGACGAAAAGCAGTTCCCTCGCCGTCCTCGCGCCCATGACGGCGGTCACCTTCGCCTTGCGCTTCGCTGCGTGCTCGACGAACGGTGCGAGAGGCGCCATTCCAAGGCCGCCTCCGACTGCGAGCAGCTTCTTGCCCTTGAG
>DYTN01000003.1:86979-95951 GCA_020725925.1 Methanobacteriota archaeon | reverse complement strand
ACCCCCTTCCGTAGGGCCCCCTGATGCCAATGACCTCTCCCCGTTTCTTCGCGGCCAGTGCCTGCGTGCCCTCTCCTAGTACCTGGTAGGTTATGCCAGCGCCGGTGCCTGTGTAGGACAAGGACATGGGGAACTCGTCAATACCCGGAACCCAGACCATCAGGAACTGCCCAGGGACTGCCTCGATAGCCGCATCGAGCCTGAGAGTCATCGTCGATGGCGTTTCGTGGTAGTTCTTGGCGATCGTGACCATCCTAACGCCCGCCAGCGTGTGCCACCCCCACGAGTTCGCCCACCGTCTTGAAGCCGTTCTCCTCCATGAACGCCAGCATCTCCCTGCACACCTTCGAGAACACCCCGGGGCCTTCGGTCCATACTGCGGTGCCTATCTGGACGGCGCTCGCTCCGGCCATCACATATTCCAGGGCGTCCCTTCCCGAGCATATCCCGCCCACGCCGATAATCGGTATCTCGACGGAGTCGTAGATCTCATAGACACACCTCAGGCCCACCGGTTTGATCGCCGGTCCCGAGAGCCCTCCAACCTTGTTCGCAAGGATTGGCATGCGCGCCTCGGTGGAGATGGCCATCCCTTTCAGCGTGTTGATCGCCACGACCCCGTCAGCTCCTCCGTGCGCTGCAGCCACGGCCAGAGCCGAGATGGAGGGTGTGTTCGGCGTGAGCTTCGCAAACAGAGGCACTTTCAGGTCCTGTTTCGCCCTGCGGCATACGCTTTCTACCGCCTCGGGGGTGGACCCGAGCTCCGTGCCGTAGCCCCTGGCATGAGGGCAGCTCAGGTTCAGCTCGACGGCGTCCGCCCCCGCTCTCTGCATCGCCATCGTGAGGCCGGCCATCTCGTCCTCCGACCCGCCGAAGACGCTCCCGATGATCGGCACCCCGGCCTTCTTCGCCTCTCTGATCTCTTGGGCAAACGCCTCGATGCCAGGGTTCGGCAGCCCCATGGCATTCAGGAGTCCGCATTCAAGCTCGACCACGCAGGGATTCCCGTGGCCTGGCCTGGGCTCTCTGCCGACCGATTTCGTGACAATCGCCCCGGCACCTGCCTTTGCGACCGCGACCATGCTCTTCCCGGTCTCGTCGAGAACGCCTGACGCGAGCATCGTCGGGTTCTTCATCCTGAGGCCGCAGAGGTCCACTGAGAGGCGTGCCATGGCGGTTCGGTTGTGATTGCCTCAGGGGATACAATAACCTTCGCAGGCAGAGGACGGTGGATGGCCAGACTCCTGGAAAACAGCTTCAGCTAGGCGCGGTCGGCGCGCGCCCTATGCGCTTACCTTCGCCGCCTGCTTCGCCTCGTAGTCCTTGATGGCCTCCCTGAGCGCATCAGCTGCGAGGTTCGAGCAGTGCATCTTGACCGGCGGGAGACCGTCCAGGGAATCGGCGACGTCCTGCCTGGAAATCCTCTTCGCCTCCTCAAGGGATTTCCCTTTCGCGAGCTCGGTTATCATCGAGCTGGTGGCGATGGCCGCGCCGCACCCGAATGTCTTGAACTTGATGTCAGTGATAGTGTTGTCCTTGACCTTGATGTAGAGCCACATCACGTCTCCGCACTGCGGGTTCCCCACCTTGCCTATCCCGTCGGCGTCCGGGATCTCCCCCACGTTTCTGGGGTTCGCGAAGTGCTCCATGACCTTCTCACTGTACACAGTCACCACCTTCTCCTGGCCCCATGGGTCTGCGCTCGTTGAACGGAGATATCTCCCTCAGCTTGGAGACCACTCCGGGCAGTACTTCCAGTAAGTAGTCTACCTCCTCTTCAGTGTTTTCCCGTCCCAGCGTCACCCTGAGGCTGCCGTGGGCCTGCTCGTGCGTGAGGCCCAGCGCGAGGAGCACGTGGGACGGCTCCAGTGAGCCGGTGGAGCACGCAGACCCGGTGGAGACGGCTATCCCCTTGAAGTCCAGCTGCAGCACCAGCCCCTCGCCCTCGATGAAGTCGAACCTGAAATGGGCGTTGTTTGGAAGCCGCTTCGTCATGTGCCCGTTCACATACGCCCTCGGGACGGTCGCCGGGACTTCCTTCAACATCTTGTCCCTGAGCGCTTTCATCCTGCTGGCTGTGGCGTCAAGGTCCCTTCTGGCGATCTCGGAGGCTTTGCCAAGGCCGACTATGCCTGGGACGTTCTCCGTGGAGGACCTAAGCCCCCTCTCCTGGCCGCCCCCGTGCATGACCGTCTCGATCTTCGTGCCCTTGCGCACGTACAACGCCCCTATCCCCTTAGGGCCGTTGAACTTGTGGGCGGACAGAGACAGGAGGTCTATGTTGTCCGCCTTAACGTCTATGCGCATCTTGCCTATGGCCTGGACCGCGTCCGTGTGGAAGGGTATGTTCCTGTCCTTCGCGATCTTCCCGATCTCCCTGCACGGCTGGACCGTCCCGATCTCGTTATTCGCCATCATGACGGTTATCAGGACGGTGTCGTTCCTGACCGCCTTCTCGACTTCGGCGGGATCCACCAGGCCTTCGCGCGATACTGGCAGGACTGTCACATCGAACCCGAATCGCTTCAGATACTCACAGGGCTCGAGGACGGCATGATGTTCTATCCTGGTTGTGATTATGTGTCCCTTCGTCTTGCCCTTGTACATCACGGTGCCCTTGATCGCCAGGTTGTCAGATTCGGTCCCTCCTGACGTGAACACTATCTCTGAGGGGTCGGCGTTGATGAGAGCCGCCACGCTCTTGCGGGCCTGCTCGACGGCAGGCTTTGCATCCCTGCCATGTGAGTGCAGGCTCGATGGGTTGCCCCACATGTCCAGGAAGTACGGGGCCATGGCGTCAAAGACCTCAGGAAGGACGCGGGTGGTCGCCCCGTTGTCCAGGTAGATCATCTTCTTGGCACGGGTTGTCATGGCAGTCCAGGTGAAGATTGCGGCCCTTTAAATAAGGTTGTCGGCAGTGGTGTCCGGTTGCCTGGCAGGCTCCAGGAGCGAATCCCGGTCCGTTAGCTGAAAACCACTAATATCGGTCATGGCTATGCCAGGGCGGTTCGGATGGACGTCGAGCGGATACGCAAGGACTTCACTGTCCTGAGCAAGGATATCGGCGGCAAGCCCCCGATATACTTCGACAACGCCTGCCAGACATTGAGGCCCCGGCAAGTGACGGAAGCCGTCACCGAGTACTACGAATCGTTCCCCGCATGCGCCGGGAGGAGCGTCCACAAGCTCGCGACCGAGGTGTCGTTGCGATGTGACGCCATGAGGGCGAAAGCGTCCGAGTTCCTCGGCGCCAGGGACCCGCACGAGGTCGCCTTCGCCAAGAACACTACCGAGGGCCTGAACACGGTGATCTTC
This sequence comes from Methanobacteriota archaeon, assembly GCA_020725925.1. Classification (GTDB taxonomy): domain Archaea; phylum Thermoplasmatota; class Thermoplasmata; order UBA10834; family UBA10834; genus COMBO-56-21. Next base: position 92,636 of record DYTN01000003.1, on the reverse strand, counting down.
GGCTCCGGGCTGGGAAAGGGGGACGAGGTGGTCACCACGGACTACGAGCACAATTCAGTGCATGTCCCGTTCCTTCAGCTGGCCAAGGAGACGGGCGTGAAGCGCAGGACCGTGGAATCGGCTACGGACGGCACTTTCGATCTTGGGGCCTTCGAGAAGACTATGTCGAAGAGGGTCAAGCTCGTGGCCATGTGCCTCACATCGAATGTCACGGGGTACACTCTCCCGGCGAAGGACGTCGTGGACATCGCGCACTCGTACGGGGCAAAGGTCCTTTTCGATGCCGCCCAGGCTGCACCGAGCATGCGCCTCGACGTCGACAAGCTTGGCGTGGACTATCTAGCTGCATCCGTGCACAAGATGTGCGGTCCGTCGGGCGTGGGGCTGTTCTATGTCCGTTCCGAGCTGTCCGAGGGGCTCCAACCCCTGATGTTCGGAGGGCACGGCGTCGCCGACACGAACTACGCTTCCTTCAAGCTCCTGCCGGCCCCTGAGAAGTTCGAGACGGGCCTTCAGAACTACGCGGGAATCCTCGGGACTGGTGCGGCCCTGGACTACCTGACTGCCATAGGCATGGACGAGATCAGGGCTCACGAGGCGCGTCTCAACAAGCGTATGACAAGGGCGCTCCTAGACGTCAAGGGTGTGGAGCTGCTGAGGCCCCACGATCCTAACATGAGGAGCGGCATATTCAGCTTCAACATCGATGGGCTCTCGTCTCACGACGTGGCGATGATACTGGACAACTCGAAGAACATAATGATGCGCTCTGGCATGCACTGCTGCCACACCTATTTCCACGTGCGCGGCCTGGAGGGGTGCGCGCGCGCATCGGTCTACATATACAACACAGTGGGCGAGGCGGACCTGTTCGTGGAGTCGGTCCGGGAGCTCGCTGGGAAGTTCGGCAGGAAGGGCTAGCACAGCCTCACGAAGACCATGAGCGTAGGGCTGTCTTCGTAGAGGACCGTCATCGTCTCGAGCGTGACGGCATCTCCGGACCACGCCCACAGGGTCGGCCCCCGCGTGTCCAGCTTCTCGACGATGCTCGCGTTCAAGCACGAGCCGTCCCAAGTCCATGTATGTATCCCGAACTGCGGGGCCCTCGCCTCGCGTTTCTGGTCCGACAGCAGGGAGACGATGCCTGCCTTCACGCTCAGCTCTACGTACTTGCCATCAGCCTTCGTGGGGACATCCCAGTGCGTGTCGAGCTCGTTCCCGAGGAGAACCCCCCGCTCTGCGAGCACGCAGAACTCGTCAAGGTACGACCTGAGCTCGGCGTCCCCATCGACGAAGTAGCCAGGCTCCGCAATCCCCGCGAGGACCGCAAGGACGACCAGGGCGCAGACGGCCATGGCCACCTTGGAGACCACAAAGTCCATCACAAGGCCTCCGCCAGCACGTACTCGATGCCCGATTCGAGCTGGAACGAGAGCCTCAGTACGAGCGACGGTCCCGTGACGGTCAGGGCGCCGCCATTCTGGGCTCTCAGCCACGCAGGCGGCTCCGTGCATGTCCGGATGATGCACCCTCCGCTGCTCAGCCAGAGGACTACAGCTGACATGTTGGTCCCGCTGGCAGCGTCGCCTATCACCAGTCGGTCGAGCCTGAGCCCGCCGGACGATGTGAAGTCCAGTTCGACTGTGGCGACATTCCACGGCCCCATCATGGCCACTCCCTCCGCCCTCTCGATGATCCTCTCCAGCTGCTCCGCAGCCCTGCTCATGAACTGCTTGTCCTCAAGCGTCCCAAGAGCCCGAGCCGCGGGGATCACTGACATGGTCGCGACCACTGCAACTATCATGAGCCTTAGGGGTATGGACTCCAGGGCGGAATCGTTCCTGCCGAGCCTCATGGGTCCTCAGCTCGGTATCACAGGTATCTCGTAGCTCGAGTCGATCCCGTAGTCGCCCTTCGCCACGGTGACGGTCACCATGCCCAGCTTGGAGCCGAAATGCTCGACTGACAGCCCCATGAACAGCACCTGGCCTCTGTCGTTCGTTATCCCCCTCACGGGCCCGCCCGAGCCCGTCCTGATGTTGGCGCCGTCCAGGACGACGGTCGCTCCTTCCAGCCGGTCGCCGCCCTCGTCCGTGACTGTGACGGTCAGCGCGACATCCGCGTTCGTGTACATCCCGTCCCCGTCGTCATCGTAGACCAGTATCTCGGCGGGGCTCACGACTATGTCGCCTATCGAGTGCGGAGCCGCGATCGAGTTCATCCAGCCCATGATGATGGTGAGCCCCAGCCCTGCGACGACCACCATGATCAGGAGCTGGAGCGGGAGGCCCTCGATGCCTCCGGAGCAGTCTTCCCTCAAGCCCAAGTCTCCTTTCCTCTTCTTCATGTCTCAACCCTGCCTTGCTGTCTTGCAGACAGGCAATTCCCGGGGGGTGGTCTTCTCTCCCTCGGCTACATGTAGCCTACGGGGGCGGTCCATAGGGCCGCCCGGCCAGCTGGTGCGAGTGTTATCAACCTTGATTTCCAGGAAAGTATGTTCATATACGCTCGGGGGCGCTTGTCTGCATGCCAATGGGCGCAGGCTGGTGGCCTGCGGACTAGAGGAGTGGACCTCGTTGGAAGCCTCAAAGTGTCCAAAGTGCGGCGATGAACCGTTCTTCATCGAGCAGGTCGAGAAATGGTACTGCTACGGCTGCAACACGTACATCGAAGACGAGTCGCAGCACGCAAACGACGAGAAGGCCACCGCCATCGCCGAGGAGCTCAAGGCCTTGGATGAGGAGCCGAAGGCCGAGTGCAAGAACTGCGGCGCGGAGCTCGAGGGTCTGAAGGACGGCAGGCTGTACTGCTTCATGTGCGAGACTTATCAGGACGAGCTCGAGCCCGAGAAGGAGGCGACGGGCGAGTTGAACGAGGCCCAGAAGCTCCTGGAATCCGCAGTTCCCGTCTCCGAGAAACCCAAGGAGCCGGAGCTGCCAGTGATCATTTCCGAGGCGAAGGCCGTGCCCCCGCCTATCTCTATCCCAGTCGAGCTGCCGAAGGAGCCGGCGCCGAAGCTGGAGGCCCCGGCGAAGATCGAGCCCCCTCATGAGGTCAAGATGTGCTCGACTTGCGGCCAGCCCCTGAAGTTCATCGAGAAGTATTCCAGGCACTACTGCTACGGCTGCAGGAAGTACGCTCCCAAGGACGAGCCGGCCAAGGCCCCAGAAGCGCCCAAGCCCCAGGCCAGCGACAAGAAGAAGTGCCCGGACTGCGGCTCGGACCTGAAGTACATCGAGAAGTACACAGAGCACTACTGCTACTCGTGCAAGAAGTACCCCCTTAGGGCACAGAAGAAGGTCCAGCAGGACAAGCCCCATCCACCGAAACCCGTCGTCCTAGCGTGCCCGACGTGCGGGGACCCGCTCAAGTGGATCGAGAAGTATGGGAGGCACTACTGCTACAAATGCAAGGAGTACGCCCCCAAGGGCTTCGGAGGGGTCGCGCATAACTCAGGGGAGAAGAAGGCCTGCCCTGACTGCGGCGAGCCCATGAAGTTCATTCCAGAGTACAACGAATGGTACTGCTACAAGTGCAAGAAGTACCCGATGAGGCCCAGCAAGCCAGTGCTGCTCCTCTGAGCGCTCCGGACCCCGGCGGGTTTCTTGTTTCTCCGAGCCAGTCCTGGCCCTGTCACTTGGCCTTGTCCGGTCCCTCCTCGGGCTTCGCACCCTCCTTCTGGCCGCCCCTGCCCCGGCGCATGAGCACTAGCGCCACGGCCGCGACCACGGCGACAGCGACGATCCCGATGGCCGCGTAGACCCATCCTGGGATGCCTCCTTCCTCCTCTAGAGTGGTGACATAGAAGGTCACGGTCACATCCCTGAAGTTGCCCGCGTCGTCGTAGACCCTCACCGTCACATTGTGCTGCCCGTCCTTGAGGTCCGACAGCTCCGTCGAGGTGACCAAGCCGACGTTCTGGAACATGTCCGAGTCCACCGCAACCTCGACCTTCGCTAGCCCGCTACCAGCGTCAGTCATGGTCCAGGTGATTGTCACCGTCGACTCCTCCAGGGTGGAGCCGATTTCGGGGTCTATGATGGCCACCGAGGGTGGGATTGTGTCGACAGACACGTCGACCGAGGATGTGTCTGTCAGCCCAGCACCGTCGTACACACGGACCGACAGGGTGTGGATGCCGTCCGAAAGGCCCGTCAATGTATGGTTCGTCGCCGAGCCCGTCAGGTTGGTCCACGCGCCTTGATCCGCCCTGACTTGGACTAGATCGATCCACGAGGTGGCGTCCGACGAGTTCCACCTGAGCTGCACCGAGGCGGTCGGTAGTACGGCATCCTGGAGAGGCGAGATTGTGGTCACGTTGGGCGCTCCTCGGTCGACGATGAAGCTCACGCTCTCAAGCACGCTCGTTCCCGCAACGTCAGTCGCGTTCACGGTCACTGCGTGGAGCCCCTCGTCGACGCCCGAGAAGTCACAGAACAGGTCCAACCCGCAGTCGACCCACGCTTCCCCATCGAGCTGCGCTTCGAAGCCCTGGATGCCCGAGGCGTTGTCCGTTGCGGTCCAAGTCACCGTGATCACGAGCGCCGAGAGCGCCTGCCCCTCTGCGGGAGACGTGACTGTCAGGTTCACGGGCACGGTGTCGACGAAAGTCGACGCGTCGGGGGCTGCCGGCGGGGATTCCGCGTTGTCCGCGAGGTCGAACGCCAAGGAATAGAACTCGTAGGCTCCGTCCCCTCCGTACGCCGCCGCATCGAAGGACCATGAGTACGGGGCTTCGGAGTCTGTGCCGTAGAGCTCGTAGTCGGTCATGGTGGAATTCACGAACCACAGCTGCACCTCGTCGATGCCGTTCCCGTCAGAGGCTGTGGCGGTCACAGTGAACTCCTGGCTCCCGACGAACGCCGGGAGCGCTTCGACGCTCGACACCGGCGTCAGGTGGTCTATCTGGAGGAAGAAGTCCTGCGTGTAACTCGCGTTCCTGTCGACCGTGATCTGGGCGGTCTCCTGGTAGTACCCGGCCGAGGTAAGCGTGATGACGACGTCGTCAGGGGTCGATGCGTTCTCGGCCAGCAGTGCGAACGAGCCGCTGTTGTCCGTGGCGTCTTCGTCCAGGACAGCGCCGGCCTGCGACACGGTCACAAGGGCATCCCTGACCGGGGAAAGGGTGATCGCATCCCTGACCGTGCCGGAGATGCTCGCGAACCTGTCCAGGATGAGGTCTACGTACTCAGTCTCGTTCCTTGCGAGCGAGACCGCTGCGCTGGAGGTGTAGTGTGTGTCATCCCACGCCTCGACCGTCACATCGACGCTCTCGCTGATGCCTGGCACTGCATCGTCCGGGAGGTAGAGCATATACGACCCGTTCGCTGGTGTCGTGGCGTGTGCAAGAATCTCATCGCTGATGGAGATGGCCACTGTCGCTCCTGCGTGCGGAAGCCCGGACACGGCATCCGTGATGACGCCTCTGACGAGCGGCACGGTCATCGGATAGAAGATGACGGTCTCCACTTCGTCCATTGCCAGCGTCACCTCCGTGAAGTTGGTGATGTAGCCGGGCTTGCTCGCGTTCAGCCAGAAGGTCCCTGGCACGGCCGTGAACTCGAAGTAGCCAGTCGCGGTCGTGGTCGTGCTCTTGCTGAAGTCGCCCCCCTCAAGGGTCACCGTGAAGTCGCTCAGGCCCGTCATGGTCCCCCAGA
>DYTN01000003.1:12429-86969 GCA_020725925.1 Methanobacteriota archaeon | reverse complement strand
TGGACGACGGGGTTCAGCGGGACCACGACGTGCAGGCCGGCGTAGACATATGCCCTGCCAGCATTCGGCAGCGCTCCGACCATGAACTGCGGGTCTCCGACTGCGAAGTCTGGTGCCACATCGCCCGTGAGGTTCTCCCCGACGGCCACCGAGCCGCCGAAGAAGTCCGCGCCCAAGTCCGGGACGAGCACGATATCTTCGGAGTTGTCTGGCGTGTCCGACCCGAAGTACGCGTACGCTCTGCCTTGCGAAGTCACGTTGAGGCCGCTGTTGGGCGCTCCCACGAGGATGTCCGAGTATCCGTCCTCCCTGAGATCGCCGCAGGCTATCGCCCATCCGAACCATTCGTCGTCCCCGTGGCCCATCAGCTGCAGGTCGATGCCCGTGTTGAACCTCGACCCGCCCAGCACGACCGACAGGGACCCGGAATCCGAGCCGTTGTCGTCACTCTTCGGGGCCCCGATGGCGACATCCCCGTAGGTGTCTCCGTCCAGGTCCATCAGCATGCACACCGAGAACCCGAACTTGTCCCCGGCCTCGGCTCCGCCGACCATGCTCACGGCGGGCTTCGCTTTGATGACATTCCTTATTACGTACGCTGCCCCAGATGTCAATGACTGCTCGGTGTGGTCAGGCGCTCCGACGACGATGTCCAGAGAGGTGTCTCCGTCGACGTTCCAACCTCCGGACACGCTCCAGCCGAAGTGCGCTCCCGCCACCTCCCCTGAGAAGGTCTTGTCTGCGAGGGCGTTCATTGGCGAGCCGCCGTAGTAGACGTACGCCCTTCCCGCCTCCGCGAGGCCGCTCGCGAGTGCGAACGGCGCCCCGACTATGAGATCCTCGTAAGCGTCCTCGTTGACATCCCCGGCAGAGGCCAAGGAGTACCCGAGCTGCTCCCCAGGCACGGTGCTGTTGATCCACAAATCCGGGATTCCGTCCGAGGAGGCTCCCCCGAACAGGATGGTCACGTTGCCGCCGTCCAGGACGGCTCCAGGATCCGCCAAGGGGGCCCCGATGGCCAGGTCGTCCTCGCCGTCGCCGTTCAGGTCTCCCGCATTCGCAACTGCCCACCCGAACAGATCGTTGGCGTGTGTCCCGTTCACTATCCCGACCTCGCTCATGGGCACGCCATCCTTGGAGAGGAACACCGTGACAGACCCCGCATCCGTCAGGCCTCCTGGGTCGTCGTACGGTGAACCCACCGCTAGGTCCGAGATGCCGTCCCCATTCACGTCCACCAGGGCGACCGACCGGCCGAAGTTCTCCGAGGCCAAGTCGCCGTCCCTGTGATCAGCTGACAGTTGGTATTCGACCGCCGCCGCGTTCATCGTCGCGACCGAGACCGCAAACAGCGCCGTCACGAGGCCGAGCACGATCGCTACCGCCACACTACCCTCAGCAAGTCTGTTCATGAGCACTGACCCTCCCGCCAAGCTCCCTCATTCGAACTGACAGAGGATGGCATTCTTCGCTATATCTATGCTTTCTGGAAAAGGCGCCTGCAGAGCCACCGGGGAGATTTGAACTCCCGACCTGCTGATTACAAGTCAGCTGCTCTACCAGCTGAGCTACGGTGGCAGTCTGGCGGTTCGTTGAGTAATGATGGGGTGCAGATATAGCTTTTGACATCTGGGAGATCGTCATTCGAGGGCCGGGCCCAGAGCACATTCGCGCCGGCCTAGCTCTCCTACAAATAGGGTCATGGGCTTCGTCTCTCGAGGTGATGAAGTGGTTCTAGAACGCATCATGCTGCTCGTGACCAGGTTCGATGAGATGTTCAGATTCTATAGGGAGGTGATCGGCCTCGAGGTTGGCTGGGGCAAGGAGGGGGACAGCTACGCCAGCTTCAAGCCAGGGGACGGGGCCAAGCTGTCCCTGTTCAAGAGGTCCCAGATGTCTGAAGCACTGGGAACGATGTCGTTGCCCGCCGAGTCGAAATCCCAGGACCGGTTCTTCCTACTCGTTGAATCCGACGACCTCGAGAAGAGCGTGAAGCACTTCGAGAAGCTCGGAGTGAAGCTCGCGACGCCGATACAACACCATCCGGAATGGGGGATTCGAGCGTTCCACTTCCGTGATCCCGATGGTAACCTGATACAGGTCGCTCAGGAGCTGCCGAAGGCCGAGTGGACTGAGGGGTTGCGCGAGGAGAGCAAGAGGTACTCCTCCGATTGAACCGGACACGGCCATGCGCCTAGGGAGCCAGGCGCCGTTCTCCGGCTTCTTGGCGGGGCGCAAGCTTTAAATGGCGGCGCAGTATCCACACAATCCGCGCATCAGCGGTGAGACTTGTGACTGAGAAGGAGGGTGCTAAGAAGCACCACGAGAAGGAAGAGAAGGCCGAGGCAGCGGAGTCCTCCATCAAGGCCGGCGATATCGTCATGGCCGAGTTCGAGGCCTGGATCCAGGACGCGAACGAGCTGTTCGACACTACGAGCGAATCGTTGGCGAAGGAGCACAACATGTTCAACGAGAAGATGACCTACGGCCCCCAGCCGCTGATAGTCGGCAAGGGGAGGCTATTCCCTGGCCTGGACGAATCCCTTCTGAAGGCGGAGGTCGGCAAGGAGTATGAGGTCGTCATACCTCCCGAGAAGGCCGCCGGCCCCAGGGACCCGAAGCTCGTGGAGCTGCACCCGGTGCGCGAGTTCGTGAAGCAGGAGATCGAGCCCCGGGTTGGACTCGAGGTCACAGTGAAGAACAGGCTCGCGATCATCACGGCGGTGACGGCGGGGCGTGTGAGGCTGGATTTCAATAACCGCCTGGCGGGCAAGACCCTGAGGTACAAGTACAAGATCGTCGAGAAGCCCACCAAGCCCGCAGCGGTGGTCGAGCTCTTGCTGAAGATGTCCTACGGCACACACGAGGGGTTCGAGATCGAGCACGACGGGAAGAACTACAAGATCAAGCTCTCCGACTCGTGCAAGTACGACCAGAGGTGGCTCCTGGCGAAGTACAGGCTGCTCACGGACCTCAGGGACGTGCTCTCGGCCGAGACCATCACGTTCGTCGAGGAGTACGCCAAGCCCGAGAAGAAGGAGGAGCCGAAGCCGGAGGAGAAGGCCGAGGAGAAGGCGCCCGAAAAGGCCCCTGCCAATGAGAGGGCTCCCGAGGAATTGACCGAGGAGGACAGGAAGAAGAGCTCCTGAGCTGGTCATCCCAATTTATATATCGGCTAGCATTTAGTGTGAGCCTGAGCCTTCCACATATGGGCGCGTGGCCTAGTCAGGATATGGCACTTGCCTCCTAAGCAAGTGGTCAAGGGTTCGAATCCCTTCGCGCCCGCTTCCCATGACCACACAGCCTGCATCCCGCCGACCCCTCCTTCTTCCGTCCCGGGTGATTCGGCGCGGTCATCGCTTCGAACTCGTCCTCCCACCATGAGGCGTAGTTTCTCAGGCCCTTCCCTCTCTTCCTTATGGCTTCCTTCGCCAGACTGTTGGCGAGTCCCGCGAGCTCAGGACCCCAGCGGTCCCTTGTCTCCTTGTCGATGACCAGGTAGCTGGGCGAGTCGTCTATGAGCTCAGGGCCTAGTCTTGCCAACGCGTAGATGTCTGTCGCTCTCTCTCCGCTCGGTATGCCCTCGGCGTTGAACTGGGCCAGGTGCATCATCTCGTGGGCGACGGTCCAGCAGGTAGGGTACCTCCATTCGCCCCTTCTGGTCCTGTGCACGTCGACCAGGAGCTTAGCTCTCCCGTCGGTCGACTGGAACGCCAGACCGTCGTAGAACCTCGTCAGGCCGACAGCGAGCCTGCGTGGCATCTCGGGGAAGTGCTCGCCAACAGTCTCGAGCCTTGAGGCTAGCCCCTCCCTCACATCTGGGGGAAGCTTCATGGCTCTTTTGGTCCAAGTGATATCGAGCGGCATCGTCTAGGATGAACGTCTTCGGGAGAGATAACGCATCCGCCAACAGTCAACTCTGGTCAGCCGGTCACTTCGTCCTCAGGATGTCCCCCTTGATGCCAATCACGGTCGTCCTCACCGGTATGTTCTTCCCTGAGCGCCTGACCGCCTCTTCCACGATCTTCCCGAGGCCGTGGCAGCACGGGACCTCCATGTGGACCAGCGTGATGCTCTTGGGGGTCGCCTCCCTGAAAAGGTCAGAGAGCTTGTCCAGGTAGCCCTTCTGGTCGTCCAGCTTGGGGCAGCCTATGACCACGGGTCTATCCTTCATGAACTTGCCGTGGAAGCCCCTGTACGCGAAGGGGACGCAGTCTGCCGCAATCAGAACGTCCGCACCCTTGAAGAACGGCATCTGGGGGGTCACAAGCCTCCACTGGATCGGCCAGTTGCTGAGCTCTGGGGGGAGGTCCTCCATCGCAGGCGTCCTCTCGGGCTTTCCGTGAGCGTGTCCGGCTTCGTGGCTGTGCTGTGCCTTGAGTATCATCGGGTTGTGCGAGGGACAGCCGCAGGGCTCCAGACCTACTGGTTCCGCGGGCTTCTTCGCCTGGGCCTTCGCGAGGTGCTTCTCCACCGCCTCCTCGTCGAACTCAGGAGCCTCGCGCTCGACGATCCTGAGCGCCCCCTCGGGGCACTCCCCAATGCAGGCCCCCAGCCCGTCACAGAACACGTCGTTCACGACCTTCGCCTTGCCGTCGACGATTGCGAGCGCGCCCTCTGCGCAACCCGTGACGCACGCCCCGCAGCCATTACACTTGTCCTCGTCGATCTCTATGATCTTCCGCTTCGGCATCTGAACCGCCTTCTGATGGCATCTCAATGGCATCGGTGCTCGATTATCCCATTGCCTAACTTCGTAGGCCTGCTCTGAGGCAGGATCGGGTCCAGGTCATGCCGGGGCCAGCAGCTCGAGGATGATGATGATCGTCGCAGCCATTATCACCGCACCGGACACGAACCACACTACCTCGTCGATCCTGGCATCAGTCAAGGGCTTCCTCCCGATTGCCCTGTCCAGCCCGGTGAACCTCTGGCCCCATCTGTGCGAGAGCTCCCTCAGCAGGTCTCTCAGGATATACCCTCCGTCGAACGGCAGTGCCGGAAGCGCGTTCGCAAGCGCGAGCATCAGGCTCGCCCAGAAGACCCAGTAGAGCACGTTCAGGATAGGCCAGTACAATCCCCCTGGCACGAACCCGAGGATGCCCGCGGGCTCATAGAGGTCCGAGGCCGGGGAGACCACGGGCGAGTACCCTATCAGGGGCAAGGCGACGAACCTGCGGGCGCTGTCGACGAGGCCGCCTCCGCTCCGGACGCCCTCCAGGGGCCTGGCCACCCTGTCGGCCACGTAGTCCGCATCCCGGACCATGACTCCGAGGGCGGTCGCTGTCACGGCCATGTAGCTGATGTTCCTGTACTCCTCCCTGTTCGCGTTCGGGAAGTGCGTCCGGTAGTAGAGCCACTTCGATGTGAGGTTCACCGACTTTATCCTGGTCTCCTCCACGAACCAATCCATGTCCCCTTCGTCGTCGATTCCATACCTCAGCACTGTGATGTTCACTGGCTGTACCCGGCTGGCGTTCTCGGTGACGGACCTGAACTCGGAGAGGGTGTTGATCGTCCTGTCGTCTAGGTTCCTGACTATCATGCCCGCCCTGAGCCCTGCGTCGTACCCGGGGCCGTCGTAGACATGGTGCAGCACCACGCCCCCGGGAAGGGCGACGGAGAGCTCCTTTGACTTGTACAATATGCTCACTCGCACGCTCTCGCCAGGCTCTGCGAAAGAGACGACCTCCATGTCCCGGTCGTCCAGGACGGGCTGCCCCTCTACCGAGAAGACCTGGCTCCAGGGCGGCAGCCCGAAGAGCGCTGCGGGTGAGTCGGCAGCCACGTCGACGACGACCGCGCCTGGCGAGACGGGCTCCAGCGAGGGCCCCAAGACCCCTCCGATGAGCAGCAGGCACAGGGCGGCCGTGAAGAGGTTCGTGGCCGGTCCGGAGGCGTACAGCCTGAGTCGCCTGTACTTGGGAGCTGCGTCCAGGTCGCTGTCGTCGGTTTCCACGAACGCGCCTATCGGTATCACCAGAAGCAGTATGCCGGTCGATTTCAGCCTGATCCTCGCGGCGAGCGCCTGGATCCCGTGGGCGAACTCGTGGACAACGATTGCCACCAGAAACCCGACTACGACGTATGCCAGGACGACCGCCCACGGTCCCTCAGGGAGCTTCACCTCCCGCTCCTCCTGCAGCTCAGGCGTCCCTGTGCCCCAGTAGGCCTCGGCGGCCTGACCTGCCAGGTACAGGGTGGTGATGGCCATCGTGACGATCACAGCCCAGATGGACACCCTGCCATAGGCGGCCCAGAACCTGCGCGCGCCCGCCATGCGCCCCATCAGCTTCAGGCCAATGTGGGTGCGGACGATCATGACAGGGCCGTAGAGGGATATCTCGTGCCTCTTCCAGGATCCCCGCCATAGGCCTGCAAGGACTGCGATGGTGTATGCCGCGCATGCAATCGCGACTACGACATAGGGCTCCATGTGTACTTCCCTGGCCTCCTCCCTTAGGCTAGTAGGAGCGTGTCCCGGTCAAAAACGTTTCTCAGATGTCCGGGGGCTCACCAGCGCCTCTCCTTGAGGCCTGTCAGGGCGCCTTCCGGCCAGAGGCGCCTGTATAGTCTGTACTCCAGGGCCACCAGGAGCACGAACAGAAGGATGAGCCCGAAGATCCCCACAGCATCGTTGATGCCGTAGGCCCTCGCGAGTTCCATCAGGGCGAAGGTATTCAGCGCCAGGAACCCGAGCCAGAACCAGTACCTGAGGAATTCCGAATAGAACCAGTCCTTCCAGGGCAGGTGCGCCCTCATGATCCGGAGGACCTGGGAGTCGTCCAGTGCCGGGTTGTCTATCGCATCGAGGACGGCCCGGCGCCTCTCCTCGTCACTGGGCCTTGATTCCGGGGGCTGGCGCGCGCACATGGCATGCCACGAAGTGTTCCCCGCCAGTGTCGATCAGGGGCGGCTCAACGACCTTGCATATGCCCACTGCGAGCGGGCATCTGGTGTGGAACCTGCAGCCCGGCGGCGGGTTGGCTGGGCTGGGGACATCGCCCGGCAGGATGATCCTGTCCCTCTTCAGGTCCGGGTCAGGGACAGGTATGACTGAGAGGAGGGCCTCGGTGTACGGGTGCGTCGGGCGGGCGAAGAGCTCGTTCTTGTCCGCGTACTCCGCTATCTTGCCGAGGTACATGACCGCCACCCTGTCGCACATGTGCCTGATGGTGCTAAGGTCGTGGGAGATGAACAGGAACGTGAGCCCGAACTCGTTCTGGAGCTGGTTGAGCATGTTCAGGATCTGCGCCTGGACGGAGACGTCGAGGGCCGATGTGGGCTCGTCCAGGACGATGAACTCGGGGTCCACGGACAGCGCCCTCGCGATGCCTATCCTCTGCCTCTGCCCGCCCGAGAACTCGTGCGGGAACCTGTACATGTGCTCCACGTTCAGGCCGACCTTCTCCAGGAGCTGAATCACCCGCGTGCGGATGACCTCGGGCTTGCGCACCTTGTACGGCCTGTCCATGCGGTCCTTGGCTGCCGGGTTCGGCTTGGCGGCCCAGCGATGCCTGTCGATGTACCTGTACTGCGCCTTTATCGGCTCGGCGACTATGTCCTTGATGAGCATCTTGGGGTCCAGGGAGGAGAACGGGTCCTGGAACACGAACTGTATCTTCCCCCTGAGCCTCTTGACCTCCCCCTTGCGCTTGTAGTTGACGCAGTACCGCTCCACGATCTCCGTCATAGCGTCGTCGACCAGGTCCTGGACAGCCCTCTCGCGGCCCCCGACCTTTTCGTCGGGTCCGAGCGCCTGGACCTCCGCTCTGATGGCAACGGCGCCCCTGCAGATCTGCCTCTTCTTGTCCTCATCGACCGTGCAGGAGCCTGAGCCCAGGATCTTCTCGATGAGCCGGGCGAGCTCGAGGGCCTCGGCCCGCGACATCTTGCCCTTGTTCACACCTCTGACGACCCTCAGCAGCTCCGCGAAGTCCCTGACTATCTGTCTGGGCGTGGAATAGAACACGTACCCCTCGGTCGGAGGCGTCAGCATCATCATGGCGCGGCCGACGGTCGTCTTGCCGCATCCGCTCTCGCCCACCAGGCCCAGGGTCTCGCCCTTGCGGACGAAGAAGTTGACATCATCGACGGCCTTCACCGCCCCGACCTGCCTCTTCAGCAGGCCGGCCCTGATGGGGAAGTACTTCTTCAGGCCGACGACGTCGAACAGGTTCGTGCCGTCCGCCTTCGGGAGCTCAGCCATGGACGTACCCCTCCTCCTTGGTCACCATGTGGCATGCGACGAAGTGGTCGGGCTCGATCTCCCTGAGCTCAGGCCTGTGCACCGAGCAGTACTTCTTCGCGTAGTCGCACCTCGGGTGGAACCTGCACCCGCTCGGCGGGAATATGAGGTTGGGCACTGTGCCCCTGATCGTGTAGAGCTCCTTGGCGTCCATCTGCGCCGACGGGACGGCCTTCATCAGGCCCATCGTGTACGGGTGCAGCGGGAGCTTGAATATCGTCCTCGCGGCGGCGACCTCGGCCATCGCGCCCGCGTACATGACCCCCACTCGGTCGCACATCTCCGCGACGACGCCGAGGTTGTGAGTGATGAGCAGGATCGAGCTTCCGTACTCCGACTTGAGGTCCCTCATGAGCTTCAGGATCTGTCCCTGGATCGTAACATCGAGCGCCGTGGTGGGCTCGTCCGCGATGAGGAGCTTCGGGTTGCACGCCAGGGCGATGGCTATCATGACCCTCTGCTGCATCCCGCCGCTCAGCTCGTACGGGTACCTGAAGGCCACCCCCACAGGGTCCGGTATGCGCACGATCCGGAGCATCCTGACGGACTCCCTGAGGGCCTCGTTGTACATGTCCTTCTTGAAGAGGTTGAACAGCGGGATCCGGCCGACGAAGAACTCGGGTGCGTCCGGGTTCTTCGCGATCCTCTGGAGCATCCGCCTGCTCGTCTTGACAAAGGGCTTCCGGAGGGTCCACCTGATGGGGCCGTAGAACTGGACGCCGCAGCTGCTGCACCAAGGGTCCTCGGGCTCGACCTGCCCGTCGCAGTGCGAGCACGCATGGATCTCCTTCTCTCCGGGGTTGCCCTCCTTGGACTTGGACTTCTTCGCGAGCTTGTGAGGCCTTCCTTTGGTTTCGGCGGTCTTCGTCTCCGCCTCTATCCGCACGAGCGCCTCCTTGGCCATCTCGGCGCGCCTGTGGAGCAGTATGACCTCCGAGATCTGGTCACCCGCGGTGAACACGGGGTTCAGGGCGCTCGTGGGCTCCTGGAAGATCATGGAGATCCACTTGCCCCTTATCTTCTGCATGTACGCGTTGCTCTTCGGTATCAGGTCGAAGGCCTTCTTCAGGGCGTCCAGGGTGGTCTTGTCCTCCTTGGGGACCTTCTTGGCCATCTCGGACATGTACGATGCCAGGAGTTTGTTGGAGGCCTTCTCGGGAGGCTTGAATTCCGCGAGCTCCTTCTTCGTGAGCGGCTTGGGCCGCCTCTTGAAGCCCGAGAACCTCAGCCCATGCGATGCCGCGAGCCGCACCTTGTGGTCGTGCGGGAGCCTGGCGTACCAGTCCTGGCCCTTCGCCTCGTACTCGCTCCTCTTCGCCCTGACCTCGGGCGGCTCCATGAAATAGATGCTACCCATCTCGATCTTGCCCGGCGGGCTCAGCACGAGCTTCATGATCGTGCTCGCGGTGACGCTCTTCCCGCAGCCGGTCTCTCCTACCAGGCCGAGGGTCTCGCCCCTGCGTATCTCGAGGTTGACGCCATCGATGGCCTTGACGATGCCCTGGTACGTGTAGAAGTTGACGTACAGGTCGTCCAACTCCACCAGCAGGTTCTCTTCGGCAACCATCGGAAGCTCACCTCCTCATCTTCGGGTCGAGGACGTCCCTGAGCCCGTCGCCCAAGAGGTTGAACGCCATGACGAAGACCAGGATGGCCATGCCTGGGAAGACGACCATCCACCAGTCCCCCCGGTAGAAGTACTGCTGCCCGTCGTAGACCATCTTGCCCCACTCGGAGTACCCGGACTGTGCGCCCAGCCCGAGGAAGCTCAGGGCCGCCATCGTGAGCACGACGCTCCCCATGTCCATGGTGGCCGCCACGAGCACGGGTGGCCAGGAGTTGGGCAGCGCGTGCCTGAACATTATCTTGAGCTCGCCGGAGCCAGAGGCCCTTGCGGCATCGATGTACGTGTTCTCGCGCACGGAAAGGACCTGTCCCCTGATGATCCTGGTGTATCCAGACCACCAGACAGCCATGAGCGCCAGCTTGGTGGACTCGAGGTTCTTGCCGAGCGCGGCGGCGATCGCCATAACGAGGACCAGCGAGGGTATGGAGAGGAAGACATCGGTCACCCTCATCATGACCTCGTCGATGAGTCCTCCCTTGTACCCAGAGATGAGACCCAGAATGGTCCCGAATATGACGGACAGGCCGACGACCTGGATCGCGAAGCTCATTGAGATCCTCGAGCCCCATACGACCCCGTAGAAGATGTCCGCGCCGTACTTCCCGGTCCCGAACAGGTGGTCCGCGCTCGGGGGCAAGGGGTCCGGCGTGTTCCTGTCGAAGGGCAGCAGGTAGGGGTCGCGCCCAGGCGCAGGCTCGGTCAGCAACCATGGGAAGGCGGCGACCGCGATGAGGACCGCCAAGAGGAACAGGCCCGCCAACGAGGTGAGGCTCCTGGACATCAGGTGGAAGTCGAACTTGAGCTCCCTGATCCTTGGTGCTAGGGCTCGCCTCACCTCTCCGAGCAATCGACCGGAGGTAGTGGGAGCCTCCCTCCCCTTTCCAGGGGTAGCTGGCGCCTTCTTTGGAGCCGACTTCTCTTCCTTCAATGGATTCATCGCCCTGTCCTCCTTGACGGCCCTATCCCAACCTCACTCTCGGGTCCAAGCGGGCGTAGATGAGATCGACGGTCAGGTTCGCTAGCACATAGATGAACGCCGTCAGCATGGTGAAGCCCATGATTCCGGCAGTGTCCAGGTTCAGCGCCGCCCCGGCGCTCCACTGGCCAAGGCCTGGCCAGAGGAAGATGGTCTCAGTCAGGATAGCTCCTCCCAGGAGTCCGCCGAAGCTCAGGCCGACCACGGTTGTCGTCGGTATGAGGGCGTTCCTCCGGGCGTGCTTCCGGGTGACGACATTCTCGGGGAGCCCCTTCGAGCGCGCAGTCCTCACGTACTCAGCACCGAGCACCTCGAGCATGCTCGAGCGCATGATCCTGATGATGATCGCCGTCGAGGCGAAGCACAGGGTTATCGCGGGGAGGACCAGGTGGGCGATGGCGTTGACGAACATGTCGAAGTTGAGGTTCAGGGCGCTGTCAATCAGCATGAAGTTCGTGTACTTGGGAACGATGTCGAACTCCTTGTCGATCCGTCCGGGTTCTGGCGCCCAATTGAGCTGATAGTAGAACAGCGCGAGCAGGAGCACGCCGAGCCAGAAGACAGGTATCGAGACACCTATCAGCGAGACGACCCTCGTGCCCTGGTCGAAGGCAGAGTTGACCCTGACCGCCGCCCTTGTCCCGACGGATATGCCGATCGAGACGGCAAGCGCCGTTGCGACGAGGGCTAGCTCGAATGTCGCCGGGAATTTCTTGGCGAGGGTCTCAGTCACAGGTTCCTTGGATTGCTGGCTGATGCCCCAGTCCCCGTGGACGATGCCGTCCAGCCAGTACCAGTACTGTATGTAGTTCGGCTCGTCGAGGTGATACTTCTTGATGATGGCCTGAATCTGCTGCTCGGTCGCCTTCTCGGGGTTCTGCAGGTACGCGGTCACGGGGTCCCCCGCAGCCCTCATGATCATGAATGTAAGGACCGAGACGCCAATGAGCACTGGAATGAGCAAAAGCAGACGCCTGATTATGTACGTAAGGAGCTGCAGCTGGCATCACCTGTTGGGTAGGTCTTCTGGTGGTTTCGATACACGGGTTCGGTGTATTTCTACCTTTTCCCCCAGACCTCTGTTTGGTAGCTGAGCCAGATTGCGTCGAGCAAGGCGCGGGCGAGCGATGCGCCGCCCAGTCATCGAAAATCATGGAAATGGAAGAGGTTTCGTGAAGGGGTTTTCGCGGTTCCGCTACCTGTCCCAGCTCATCCCTTGCTGAACGACGCGAAGTAGAACCCAGCGTACATCGGGTTGAAGTAGTACCCGTTCACCCACGTCCTCTCGATGTGGAAGTTGTTGGCCTGCGCCAACCAGATGTACGGTGCCTGCTCGTAGCACAAGGTGATGATCTGATGGTAGAGATCCTCCCTCGTGTCCGTGTCGAGCTCCTCGGCCGCCGCCAGCACCAGGTCGTCCATCGTGTCGTTCGCATATCCGGTCCTGAGCGGGAACGAGCCGTGCGAGTACATGAACGGGTTCGCGTAGTCGTCCGGGTCGGCGTAGTCGGGCGCCCAGCCGAGGAAGAACACCGGCAGCGGGCCTGGTGAGCTCCTGACTGCGGCCAGGTACGAAGGCCAGTCGAGCGCGTTGACCGTCGCGGCAAAGGTGCCGTGCGCCAGCCCTCCCGTAACGGAGTTCAGCGACTCCAGGGCGTCCTTGAGGTACTTGCACGCCGTCTCCCTCGCGAGGTTGCCCGCGTTGAAGAGGAATGCAATCTCGAACCCGCTCTCCCACCACGAGGTGCCCGTACCTACGTTGGTAGCGTTCTCAAGGTACGATCTCGCCTTCACCAGGTCGTAGTCGTACGTCGGCGCTGAGGCGTTGTACCCGAACATGCCCTTCGGAATCGGCCCGTTGGGCACTATCGCGTTGCCCTTGAGGTAGGTGTCTATGAACCCCTCGGAGTCCATCATGTGCACGAACGCCATCCTGACGTTGACATCGGTGAAGAAGTCCGCAGGCACGTTGCTGCCCCAAGCCGCTGCAGCCGTCGTGTTGATGTTAAAGTTGAACCCGACGAAGTCGATGTTGAACGTCGCCAGACCCTTCGTGATGTCGAACTCGTCACCCGTGAACAGGGACTCGTACTCGATCGGGATGTAGCCGGAGTCTGCGTCGCCAGCCTGCAGCATCAGGATCCTCGTGTTCACATCGTTGGCCTTCACGATGTAGACGTCCTTCAGCGCGGGCTTGGTGCCCCAGTATCCGTCCCATCTCGTCAGGTGTATCCTCGAGCCCTTCTCCCACGTCACGAGCTTGTACGGACCTGTGCCCATGGTGTGCTCGTCCATGTACGCGTTGTGCTCAGCGTTGACGACGCCACCGTGGGCCGTCACGAAGTCCTTGCTGAGGATGCACATCACCGTGTACGCAGCGATCTGCAAGAACCCTGGGTACGGGTGCGTCAGCTTGAAGGTGACTGTGTCGCTGTCCACCTTCACCACCGCGGCCTCGCTGACGTTCTGGACATCCAGCTCGGTTATCTCGTAGAAGTTGTCCGTCCCGCCGATCGCGTCAAAGACCCACTGCACTCCGTAGGAGTCGTTCTTGAAGTCCCAAAGCGGCCCGCCGACATAGTACTGTAGGTAGTCGTTCATGATCTGCTCCAGCATCCATGACGGCCCGTCCGGGTCGTGTATCCTCAGAACCCTCTCGATGGAGAACTCGACGTCGTCCGCGTCCATGGTCGTGTTGTCGTGGAACTTGACACCCGACCTGAGGTTGAACGTGTAGTTCATGCCGTCGGTCGAGATGCCGCCGTTCGCCACCGTTGGCACGGCCGTCGCCAGCCACGGGACAAGGACCTCGACGCTGTCCCTCTGGTACCATACGAGGTTCTCGTAGGTGTTCATGATGACCTCGCCGCCCGCAGTCTCGTAGTCGACTGCCGGGTCGAGGTAGTCAGGCTCACCGATCGTGACCTCTATGAACGCGTCGGGGTTCTTTATCGCCCCTGGGGGCGTGACCTCGGGCTCCAGCACGTGGATGGTCCTCATGACGATCGTGTATGCGCCGTTGTCGCCCGTGACATTGAGCTTGGACGCATAGTGACCAGAAGTCGTGTAGTTGTGGGACGATGTCATGTACTCAGCAGGCGTGACGGTCTTGTCAGCTGACCCTTCGCCTGGCGTGAGCTTCATCGAGGAGATGTACTCCCAGCTGCCCACGAACTCCGAACCCTCCGAGTGGTTGCTCTCGTTGATCCACTGCCACTTGATGCCGAACGAGCCGGTCATGTTGAAGTTGACGACCGTCCCAGGCTCGACAACGTCAGCATCTGACGCAAGCAGCGCGAGCGGTGCGGTGTCGTTGTCCCAATCCGCGGGGTCTTCCGGTGGCTCGTAGTACTTGACGGTGACGCGGACCATGTTGGCCGCGTTCGTGGCGGAATCTCCCACGTCGTCAGTCACCTTGAGCAGGACCAGGTACGACCCTCCGTACTCGAACGTGTGGTTGACAGTGCTCAGTGTGGCCCCGCTGGCATTCGTACCGTCCCCGAAGAACCACTCGTATAACTCGATGGTCCCGTCAGGGTCGGTCGCCGTAGACTCAATCACCACGTATCCACCTATGTCGATGGACGTTGGTGTCAATGCCCTGGCTCCAGCGGTTGGCGGCAAGTTCTCCTCTTCCCCGCCAAACAGGCCGAGACCCCACGCAGCAGCTATTGCGGCGACCACTACGACGACCGCCACGATCACAGCCAGAAGCATGGTCTTCTTCGGCCGCTCCTCCTTGACCTCCGTAGGGAGCGTCTCTGGAGCTGGCTCTTTCTCAGGTTCCTTACCTGCTTCCATTCGAATCCTCCTTTAAGTATATGGTCTGCTAAACTCTCCCCTCTGCAGACCCCCTACGGGCCTCTAGAGAGGCCTATATGATATATAGCTTTTCCGAAGACGTGTTTGCGACCAACACTGGCCATTCCGAGGCATCTGGCTGGCCCGATTTGCGCGTGCAAGACCTTGTCACGGCGGGGCATGTCCGACCGGTCGACTCCGAAGTGCCCTCAGATCCTGTCGTCAGCCCTTCCTCTTTGCGTCCTTGATGATCTGCTCGACCGACTTCGGGTCCGCGCAGTTCCACTCGCCGCAGAAGGGACACCGGGACTGGTTCTCGTCCATGTCTAGATCCTCGATCCTGCCCGTGAAGGTTGCTGTCGCGGGATAGATGTTCTTGCACTTCCTGCACCTGTACTCGAGCTCCACCTTGGGCATGGTCCGGTGGACAGGCGAGGCCGGTCATAAATCTTGCTCGCCCCTGTGGGGACGGCAATCGCTAGTCTTTTCTCGTCGTACCGTTATCAGGTTGCCCGAAGCCTCGAGCAGGTGGATGCAGATGCCTAGGAAGGGCGCCCCAGGCGCTTTCAGGGAAGTCTCGGCGTCCGGGAGCCATTTCGAGATTGGCCGGTCGATTGGCAAGCAGTGCAGGGACATGGCCCTCAGGTCCGAGAAGCGCTTCCGGTCGTGGTTCAGGTCGCCGGAGTTCGGCCTCGAGAAGGCGGTCGCATATGCCAGGAGGAGCATGCCCGCGACCAGGCAGTTCTACCCGGGCTACATGGAGGAGCTCGAAGGCTATGCCGCGGGGACGGGGATCAAGCTCGACATGGTCTATGCGATGTCGTGCGACCTCTCTGACCGTGGCCGGGGGAGGGGGTGCACGGACATCGTGGTGAACGCTGAGTGGACCAAGGACGACTGCGTGCTCGCGGCACACAACGAGGATGTGAGCCCGTACAACATCTTCGACATCGCAATCGCTCGGATCCGGCCAAAGGACGAGCCCGGCTACCTGGGCATGAACTACGGCGGCATCTGGCCTACCGCGGGCATGAACGCCGCGGGCATCTGCCTAACAGGGAACGCCCTCGTCCCGAACGACACCAGGGTCGGGATACCCAAGATAGTCCCCTGCAGGAAGGTCCTGGCGGAGTCGGGCATCTATCAGGCCCTCAAGGCATCCATGCCAGAGGGAAGGGGCCACAGCTTCAACAACATCGTGACTGACTCGAACGGGGAGATATACAGCATGGAAGGGTCGGCGACGGCCTTCGAAGCCCTGTATGCCGAGAACGGGTGGCTCGTGCACACGAACCACTACCTGTCCCCGAAGATGTGGAGGTTCGAGGAGAACTTGCACACTCGGTTCTCATCCATCGTAAGGTACAACAGGGCGACCAAGCTCTTCAAGAAGGAGCTCGGGAAGGTCGAGGTCTCGACCTTCAAGCGGATCCTCTCGGACCATGTCGGGTACCCCGAATCCATATGCCGGCATGCCGACCCAGCCCTCGATGAGGAGGAGCAGACGCAGTCGATCTTCTCAGTCGTGTTCGACCTGACCAACAGGGCGGCCTGGGTGTGCTACGGCAACCCCTGCCAGGGAGAACTTAGGAAGTACGAGCTCTGAGCTCTCACTTCTGCCTGTGCCTCAGCACTTCCCCTGCGAGGACCTTGGCCTGCCTGCCCTTGTCCACAGCCACCTTACCGTTCACGATCACGTACGGCACCCCCTCAGGGTACCTGTGGGGGTAGTTCTTGAACGGATGCGAGTGAGGCCATCCATTGGTCGCTCTGTCCTTGATCCTGGCCAGGTCGATCACGGTGATGTCTGCGGCCAGCCCCGGCCTCAGCAGCCCGCGGTCGAAGAGACCTATCTTCTGCGCGGGGAAGCTAGTCATCTTCCGCACCGCCTCCTCGATGGTCAGTACCGGCTCGTCCCTGACGTACCGCTCGAATATGCCCGGGTACTCCCCGAACGCGCAGGGGAAGTACGGCGGCGGGGTCGCGAGCGGGCCCTTCTCTGACCAGGTCGAGCAGTCCGAGGACACCATCACGAGCGGGTGCACAAGGAGCCTCCTGATGTCCTCCTCGCTGATGTAGTCGAATATGGCTATGACATCGTCACCCTCGTCCACGATCAGGTCGAAGTACGTCTCGAACGGGTCCTCTCCCCGCGCCTTCGCCACCTGGGCGATCGTCTTGCCCTCGAGGTCTCTCCGCCCCGGGCAGTGCATCAGGACTATCCTGTCGAACAGGCCGTGTCTCAGTAGGCCCGCCGGCCCGAACGCCGGGAGCTTGTCCTCGACTATCTCCTGTCGTATGCGCCGCCTGTTCTCCTCGGACCTGAGGTGCTCGAGCAGCTCCTCCTTCGTCAGCTCGTGCAGATACTGCGGGAGGGCGCTCCTGAGCGCGGGCGCCAGGTCGGTGTGGACGTCGTTGTCGACCGTCACGTCGAGCCCTCTCCTCCTGGCCTCCTCAACTAGTCCGAGGGTCTCCTGCGTCCGGCCCCAGGCGCCGATCTTGGGGCAGTTGTGCGAGATCTGCACCCGCATCCCGGTCTTCTCGCCGATCAGGATCGCCTCCCTGATTGCATCGAGGATGGTCTCCCGCTCCCCACGTATATGTGACGTGTACATCCCGCCGTACCTCGCGACGACCTTGCACAGTTCGACTATCTCCCGGGTCTTCGCGAAGCTCCCGGGGGGATATACCAGACCGGTGGACAGGCCGAACGCCCCGGCGACCATGGCCTCCTCGACCAGGTCCTTCATCTCCCCGAGCTCTTGGGGTTTCGGCGCCCTCCTCGCGGCTCCCAGGACAGCTGTCCGGACCGCACCGTGGCCGACGAGGGCGGCTATGTTGTGCCCGACGCCCCGCCTCTCCAGGACAGTCAGGTACTGGTCGAATGTCCTCCAGTTCCAGACATCCGCGTGCCCCGCCCACTCTCCCCAGTAGTTCTTCCAGGTCTCCACGTACGGCTCCCTTATGGGGGCCGCGGACGAGCCGCAGTTGCCGATCAGATGGGTGGTGACGCCCTGCCTGAGCGTGCTGTCGCACCCGGGATACACTATCGCGGTTATGTCTGAGTGCGTATGTATGTCTACGAACCCGGGGCACACGTATGTCCCCCGCGCGTCTATGGCGCGCCTGCACTCGCCCCTGCGTATGCTCCCGATCTCCGCTATCCTCTTTCCCTTGACGCCGATGTCGCCCAAGTACCAAGGGTTTCCTGCGCCGTCTACCACGCGGCCGCCGAGAACGCCGATGTCGAATGTCAAGTGGTCCCCTCGGGCGGCGTATGGGAATCCCCGTATATACCGCTTCACTGGCTCTGCCCGACTACGCAGTCCTGAACAGGTACAGGAGCGTGCCCGACCAGATCTTGGGGAAGAAATAGGTCGACTTGTGGGGCATCTTCTGGCCGGTCTCCGCGACCGTCATCACCTGCTGCACGGTCGGGGGCTTGACGAAGAAGCAGGCCTGGTACTCCCCGGTGGCCATCGCCACCTTCGTGGTCTCGGTGCCCTTCACGTACTCGATGTCGACCTTCGTATCGACCATCTCGGCGGTGTACCCCAGGAGCTTCTTCAGGACGCGCTCCTGGACTATCCAGACAGGCAGGTCCTCCACCGGGTTCCTGGGGGGTCCCTGGCCCTTCGGCGTGGCCAGGATCAAGGTCCCGGACGATGGTATCCACATCCCGAACGCCTTCTTGTCAGATGCGTCGACCGCCTTGGCTAGCTCTTCGGGCCCTTTCAGCTGCTTCAGGTCGAAGTCGTGCTCCAGAGCCTTGGGAAGCTTCTCGAGCTTCCCCTCGTCCACTCTCTGCACCAGCCTGTGGGTCGGATACACCACCAACCCGGGGTTCCTGAAGGTGATGAGCGTGGCGAGGATGTAGTCGTACGGCATGGAGCCCTCCTCGGAGCCGTCCTTCGCCCTCATACGGTCCCTGAATTCCAGGGAGGTCTCGTACCTGTGGTGGCCGTCAGCTATCAGAAGCTTGACCTGGCCGAATACGCCGGATATGCGCTCGACCGTCTCCGGGTCCGAGATGCGCAGTATCCTGTGGTGGACCCCCTCGGGGTCCACGAACCTGAGTATCTCCTCCCGCTTCCTCGTCTCGAGGATGATCGATTCTATCTGCTCGGACGGGTCGTCGTACAGCAGGAATATCTGCTCCACGTTCCCCTCGACGGCGCCTATCAGCTCCAGCCTGTCCGCCATGTGCCTGGGGATGGTCTTCTCATGGGGCAGGACGATGCCCTTGGAGAAGTCCTCCAGCTTGACCAAGCCTATGACCCCGGAGCGCACCCTTGGGTTGCCGTCGGGGCCGCTGAAGGTCTGCTCGTAGATGTAGTAGCTCTGGCCTTGGTCCCTGACCAGAACGCAGTCGTCGAGCCATCTCTGGAGCCGCCTGGATGCGACCGTGTAGGCATCGGACTCGTTCCCCAGGGTGATGTGCGTGATGTTCAGCATGTCCGCCTTGAGCTTCTTCTCCATGGGCGGGTCGATGACGTCGTACGGGGGGGCCACGAACCTCGTGAGGTCCCTGCCGAACCGCTCCGTGTTGTAGTGCAAGCCCTCGAACGGGACGACCTTGGCCAAAAGAACCTGCTCCCGGGTTGGCTGGATGCCACGGCCATCTAAAAAAGGTTGGCATCGGGGTCGCGGGTCGGGCGCGATCAGTCGAGTATGGGCAGGTACCCGTACCATGCGCCGTCGTCCTGCAGGTAGTGCAGGTTCTCCTCGAGCATCTCCTTGTGCCCGCGCTCCATCTTCGCGAGCTTCGTGAACACCTTCTTGATGTGCGGGCTCGCGTGCTCCGAGTACCGGGAGTAGTACTCTATGGACCTGTCCTCGGTGCGTATCCCGAGCTTGATGGCAGCGATAGCGTCCTTGGTCGCGAGCGAGTTCTTGTGCATCCTCTCCGGGAACAGCTCGGCAATGCCCTTGTCGAGATCCTTCTTCGAGGGCCTCTTGACCTTCCCCCCCAGGTTCCTGAGCTCTATCTCCAGGAGGTGTGCGTGCTCCTTCTCGTCGTGCGCGAGGCCCTTCATCAACGGCTTGGCCTTCGGGTCCTTGACAAGCTCCATGAAGCGCGTGTAGTACTCGCTCCCGAACCGCTCGAACTCTATTGCCGTCGCCAGGATCTCCTTGATGTCCTTCAAATCCAGCACCCCTGCTCTCTTCAGCGAATGAAGGGCCGCACCCTTATTAAGAATTGCGCAGAACTGGGCGCAGATTGGGTGGGCAGGGTCCAGAAACCAACCCCTCGCGATGCTGGCTGAGCACCGCCTCTCGCATATTAAATATCCGAAAAGCCAATCTCAAAAGCAGCGGCCGAAATCCCGTACCAGGTGATCGTGCGACAGTCAAGGAAGCCTCGGGTGGAGCCCTGGTCATTCCCCCAATCGGTGCGAGGGCACCCCTTCCGGACGATCCGGAGAAACGAGCTCGCGTGGTCAGCGAGAGGCTCGGGGCGCTCGCGGCGATGGTGCTGAGGGAACGTCCTCTGGCGGAGGTGTTTGAGAAGGCGCTCACGGACATCGCCGAGATCTACGGGATTGCCGAGATGCTTTTCGAGGTCACGGCGGAAGACCTCCAGGTGGCCCCCCGCTGGGCGGTGTACGGCCTCCCCGGTGAGCGCGCGAAGGGCGCCGTCGAGAACCTGAGCGCGGACTACCACCCAAAGGACCTCGCGGAGAGGATCTTCGCCAGGGGGACGAAGGTCTCGCGCTGCGGCTACTACCTCCCTGCGGAAGAGTGGTACAGCATCATCCAAGAGGACCCGTTCATCGAACACCCGTCGTACTATAGGCGGCCCGAGGATTCCCGGAAGCCCCGGACGAGCCCTGAAGAATGGCACGAGGCGGACGCGTACAGGTACTCGTTGACGACTTGCGCGGGGGAACGCCTGGGCTGGCTCGAGCTCGAGTACTCGGAAGACGGCAGGCTGCTGTCCAAGGAGGCGCTCGAGGGCATAGACGACTTCGTCCAGATGGTGGCCATGGCCCTGGCCAGGGAGAGGGACAGGCAGGCCCCGGCGCAGCCGGAGGCCAGGGCGGCCCTGGAGCGGACGGAGCTCCTCGAGGACGTCCTGACGATATCGTCTTCGATAGTCTCCGAGAGGGACTTCAACAAGCTCTCCGAAATGATACTCAGCTCGCTGGCGTCCCTGTTCGGGTTCGGGAAGGTCACCCTCGTGGTCCACGACGAGGCCGAGGGGGTGTTCAAGTGGGTGGCGCTGTTCGGATACGCGGCGGAGCTTTCGAGAGGGGCGAAGCTGAGGGCGATACCGACTGACGTCGTTCTGGAGGACTTGAGGGAGAGCAGGCGGCTGGGCAAGACGGCCTACCTGAGCATTGCAGAGGAGGTCAGCCCGAAGAGCTGGGAGTACTTTGTCTCCCCGCCCACAGCCCGGGAACGCGCCTCCTTCCCACCCCGTCGAAAGGGCGAGATGCGCCGGGGGGACTTCCTGGCGTTCGCCCTCCACGATGCGGCAGGGAGGGTCGGCGGGGTCATCTACGCGTCTGAGCCCAAGGACGGCAATATACCGGACAAGAAGACTCTGGAGACGGTCGAGATATTCACTTCGCTCGCGGAGGTTGCCATCGAGAACGTTAGGCTCGCTCACGAGAGGGAGCAGGCCCATAGGATAAGCAGTCAGAGGACCGAGCAGCTCTCGAGGATCCTCGACCTTGCAACGGGCATCATGTACGTGAGGGACCTGGACCAGATGCTCGACCATCTGCTGAGGACCCTGGCGAGGCTGCTGGGCATCAAGAGGATGGTCATAGGCATCAAGCACGAGGACGAGGGCGCGTACAAGGTGGAGGCGGTCTTCGGGTACACCCCGAAGGCCACGGAGGCGATCAAGCAGGTCACCTACCCGATACCCCAGGTGGATGGCATAATCGAGTCAGGTGGAGGGCGGCCCCCGGGAACGAAGGTCCGCTGGTGGACCAAGATGGGCCGGATGACATACTACATGCCTGCGGAGAGCCAGGACAGCCTCCTGCCGGAAGAACTCGCGTACTATCCTGAACCCGAGCTGCTCAGGAAGCCCAGGACTGGCAAGGGGCACTGGCACGAGCTCGACTGGATGGACACCATAATACTCGACAACCGGGGGGTGCCCATCGCATATCTCGAGATACTCAAACCGAGGGACGACAGGGTCCCCGACCCCGAAACGGTGGAGGTGATAGAGATCTTCGCGAGCCTGGCTGGCATCGCGATCGAGAACGCCCGCATGTTCCAGGACCACATAGACAGCCGGGCGGACGCCGAGCTGTACACCGATGTGCTCTCCCACGACATCAAGAACTTCAACCAGGCCATCCTGGGCTACCTGGACCTGCTCAGGATGAGGCTGGACAAGCCCGAGAACATCGCCCTCATCGACAAGGTGGGGGAGCAGGTGATGAACACCAGCTGGCTGGCCAGCAATGTCCGGACGATGTCCAGGGTGACCTTCGGGGATGTCGAGCTCACAAAGACGGACCTGGGCGCCGTGCTCCTCGAGTGCGTGAAGTGCGTGTCCCAGTACTACCCAGGAAGGAAGATCACTGTCAGCCACGAGCTGAAGCAGGGAGCGTGGTTCACAGAGGCGGACGAACTGATCAAGGAGCTGTTCATCAACATACTCACGAATGCGGTGAAGTACGACAGCTCCGAGAAGGTGCTGATAGACGTCGGCGTCGAGCAGGTGTTCGAGGACGACACGAGATATCACATTGTGTCAGTCTCGGACAGGGGCAGGGGCATCCCCGACGACATCAAGGCAGTTATCTTCGACAGGTTCTCGAAGGCCCCTCAGAAGAAGGGCTCAGGCATGGGCCTGCACATTGTGAAGACCCTGGCCAGAAGATACGGGGGCAGCGTCTGGGTCGAGGACAGGATCAGGGGCAACCATGCCCAGGGCTCGGTCTTCAAGGTCCGGTTGCCCTCTGCCGAGTGAAGCCCGTCGGGCCGCTCACAGGTATGCGTGTCCGTCCATGACGTGGACGACGGTGCCGCCCACCCGGACCGCCTCGATCTCGTCCCCGGCGGTCCTGACCTCGACTGCTATCCTGCTCGGCCTGCCTATCTCGTACCCCTGCTCGTTGGTGATTCTGATGCATTCGGATATCGGCACGAGCCTCCTTCTGACCAAGTATGCTCCTAGGCACCCGCTCGCGCTGCCCGTCGCTGGGTCTTCGACCACGTTCTTCGAGACGAGCGAGAGCCCGCGGGAGTGCGTCGTCGAGCCCTTCTCGATGGGGTCAAGGCAGGTCACATAGAGGTCGGCGATGTTCCCCGGGAGGACCTTCTTCAGGCTGGCGAACGCAGCCGCGTTGCCAGAGGCCCTCTCGACCGCGTCCCTGTCCCTGACGGGGACGATTATCCAAGGCAGGCCGGTGGACACCCATTGGGGCGGGGCCCTCTCGAGGTCCAGGTCGCCCTCGTCCAGCGAGAGCGCCTGCGCCAACAGGCCGACATCCTTGACCTCGTCTCCGAACTCCGGCCTGTTCTGGACCGTGACGACCTTGGTGATCCTCCCCTTCTTGGAGTGTATCTCGACGGGCATGACGCCGGCCTTGACCTCCATCTTCACCGTTGTCACGGGTTCCCTGAGCTTAATCCGCTTCTCCTTGGCTAGAACATAGAACGTGCCCAGCGTGGGATGGCCCGCGTAAGGAATCTCCATGTCGGGCACGAATATCCTCACCCTGAAGTCCGCCCCTGAGCCCTTGGTAGGAGGCACAACGAAGGTCGTCTCGGACAGGTTCATCTCCATGGCCAGCAGCTGCATCTCCCTGCTCGTGAGGTTCCTGGCGTCTGGAAAGACCGCCAGAGGATTGCCCCCGAAGGGCTTCGTGGCGAAGACATCGACCCTGACGAACCTAGCCTGCTTCATGGTGATCGGCCAGGGAACTCACTTCCTGCACTTAACCATGTTGCAGAGCCTCTCGAAAGCCGCCTGCTTGCCGAGCTCGAACGCCTTCAGGTTCACATCGAGGGCCTTCTTCGGGACGTTGTCTGCGACCGACTGCCTGAGGGCGTCCTCCGGCACGGGAAGCTCCTCAAGCGTGCTCAGCGTCCCGAGCATGACTATGTTCTCCGTGAGAGGGTTCCCTGCCTGCTTGGCGATGGAAAGAGCGTCTATGACCGCGATCTTCTCCGTGACCTTCGACAGCCGCCCGCGCACATCCTCTGCGGACATGTACCTGGCTGTCTTGTCCTTCATGTGCTCGGCTGTCTCGATGATGGGGTGCTGCACCCTGGAGTTCATGAGCACGATTCCTCCAGGCTTGAGATACTCGACGTACCTCAGCGCCTCCAGGGCCTCTAGCGAGAGGATCACGTCCGCGCCCCCGACGGGGATCAGGGGGGACCTGATCTCCTCGCCGATGCGCATGTGCACGTTGATGGACCCGCTCCTCTGCGACAGCCCGTGCTGCTCTCCCGTGAGCGCCCTGATGCCGGCCGCGGCGCATGCGGACCCGATGACGTTCGACAGCAGGACCAGGCCCTGCCCGCCAACGCCGGACATATAGATGCTGTGCTCCCTAGCGGGCATGCTCACTCCCCCTCCCTGAGGCGGATCGAGCCGAACGGGCAGAGCTTCGCGCAGACATCGCACCTGTCGCACAGCTCCTTCGAGATCACCGACTTCCGGTCGTCATCGTCGATGGAAATCGCCGGGCAGTGGAAGGTCCTGACGCAGGTGTATGGCCGCCTGCACACGTCCTTGTCCACTTCGTTGCTCTGGATCGTCTCGCCCCTCTTCCGCTTGTTCCTGTCCGCGTACAGGGCGCAGGCCCTTCTCGAAATAATCACATTGGGCCCTTTCCGGGACAGCGCCTCCTTCATGGGCCCGACGGCGTCCTTCACCTGGTACGGGTCCACGATCGTGATGTCCGTGATCCCGAAGCCCTTGAGGACGTCCTCGAGCACCAGCCTCCTTGTGGGCCTATTCCCGGCACCATAGTCCGAGCCCGGGTGAGGTTGCTGGCCGGTCATCGCCGTCACCTCGTTGTCCAGTATGATGAGCGTGAGGTCGTCGTCGTGGTGCACAGCGTTCACGAGTCCCGGCAGGCTCGCGTGGTAGAAGGTCGAGTCGCCTATCATCGCGACCACCTTCTCCTTCGCGGCGTACTGCATACCCGCGGCCATGCCGAGGCAAGCTCCCATGCTCAGGAGGGAGTCTCCGTACTGCAACGGAGGCAGGAAGCTCATCGAGTAGCAGCCTATGTCCGTGGACAGGATGTGCTTCATGCCCTTGGTCGCCTGCTTGAGGGCGTAGAGGGTCGCCCTGTGCGGGCACCCGGGACAGAAGGTCGGCGGCCGGTCGGAAAGGCCCTTCTTGAGCTCCTCGGCCCGGTTCATGATGGCCTTGTAGTCGACCGGCGCCTTCAGCCCGAGCGCTCCTGACATCCCCTCAACAACGATGTCCGGGCTGTACTCGAGCGCCTCGCTGAAGTGGCCAGTCCACTTGCCGAATATCCTGAGGCCGGGGTTCGCGTCCTTAGCAATCGCATGCACGTGCAGCTCGAGGTAGGGCTGCAGCTCCTCGACCACGATGACGGTCTTGAGCCCCTTGATGAAGCCGGCGATGAGGTCCCTGGGCAGGGGGTAGGTGGTCCCGAGCTTCAGGATCGAGGGGGTGATGCCCAGGATCTTCGCCGCGTCCACGGCATAGTTGTACCCGGCCCCGCTCGTGATCACTCCGACATCGGAGCCTGTCGTGGCCACCCTGTTGAGGTCCGAGGCCTCGAACTCGGCCTGGATCCTCCTGGTGCGTTCCAGAAGCGCATGCTTGAAGGTCCTTGCTGACTCCGCCACGGTGACGAACCTCCCTGGCGGATGCTCCCAGGCCAGCTTCTCGAACGGCCTCCTCTCGAGCTTGTCGAGCTCCACCATGCCGCTCTGATGGCTCACCCGGGTCGTCGTCCGGATCATCACAGGCACGCCGAACTTCTCCGAGAGCTCGAACGCCCGCTTGACCATCAGCTTGGCCTCGGCCGGGTCCGACGGTTCGAGCATCGGTACGTACGCATTCGGCGCGAACGGTCGTCCATCCTGTTCGGTCTGCGAGGAGTGCGCCTGGGGGTCGTCCGCGACGACGACGACCATCCCCCCCTTCACGCCGGTGTACGAGAGCGAGAAGAACGAGTCCGAGGCCACGTTCATCCCGACGCTCTTCATGCTCGTGATCGACCTGTGTCCCACCATGGCGGCTCCCGCGCAGGTCTCAAGAGCGACCTTCTCGTTCGAGGCGATCTCCATCCTGAGGTCGAACTTCGGGGACACCTCAGAGAAGGTGTCCAGGATCTCCGTGGTCGGCGACCCCGGGTACGCGGACACGACCTTCACATCTGCCTCGAGCGCACCTCTCACGATGGCCTCATTGCAGAGCACGAAAGCCCTGCCAGGCCCCTCCTTGACGACATCAGCAACACCCATTCAATCATCCTCCGGTCTCCTCTCCCCGTTGGGACAGCAATGCCCAGCGAGACAATCGCGTTTGCGATGGCGAGCCCTGGGATTGGCGTATCCCCGAACCACTCAGGCTCGGCGGCGGCTCATTCCTTCGGTTTCGCCCTGACGTCCATGACCTCTTGGAGCTTCCTGCGCACCATGAAGGGGTCGGGGACCGCCTCCCAGACGATGTCCCGACTCCTCCCCCGTGCAACACCACCGGTGGAGAACACGATGGTGCCGTACCCCAGGGCCCGCTTGCCAATCGACTGCGCGAGGTCGATGTTGGTGACCATCGTGACCGGGATGTCCTCGAAAGTCTTGTTTATGATGCCCCTCTGCGTGATTATCCTCTCGTCGGTCGCGGCGTAAACGGTGCTGCCCCACTTGAGCCACCTGACGACGAAGAACAGGACGGCCAGCACGAACACGCCGAGGAGCGCCCACTGTATGTAGTCCCCGTAGTCGCCTTCCAGGGCCTCGCTGAAGTACGGGATCTCAGGAGCGCCAGGGATCCACTCCCACGAGTATCCGACCAGCGCGATGATCGCGATGATGAGGGAGAACGCTGCAGCCTTCATGTAGAGCCACGCGCTCGGTCTCGTCTCGAAAATGACTCGCTCGTCGCTTGAGAGCATCTTCCGGGGAATGAGCCTCGCTTTCTTCGCCATGGGCAAGCCCGGATGCGTGTTATGCCTGTGGGGGATATTTAGACTTGACTGGACTGTGCAGGCGCCACAAGCCTGGACAGCGCCAGCGGGTCGTCGATGGCCTTTGAGCAGCCCGCGCTAGTGCAGACTACTGCGATGCTCCTCCGGGCATCTCCGACACCCGGCCCTTGCTCCCGGGCCCTCAGGACAAGCAGGGAGGGGTTCATCGCCCTCTTAGCGGCGAGCCACAGCTCGTCCGTCGTGATGTCCTTCGTAGCAGGGGTGTGGATCTCAACGACCGCAACCCCTCGGGAGAGTGCCCAGAACGAGTTGACGAATTCCGCTGCGAACAGGCCGTACGACTCCACCTCCTTGGTCGAGAATGAGCCGAGGATTTCGCGCGCCCTTGCCTCGAGCTGCCGGTCGTGCTCGGCGGCCCCCAGGAGCACCAGCAGCCTGGCCCACCTGGCGTTGGAGACGAGAGACCTCCTGACGTCCCCCAGCTCACCGATGGCATCCTCAAGCCTCTGTATGTCGCCGAATCCGCCCTCCGGGTGAGGATAGGTCCTCTCCACGCCTTCGAGCATCCTCCTGGCGATGCCGAGCAGCTCTTGGTCTGGCGAGAGCTCCAGCATCGACATGATTGAGCCAAGGAACGAGACCTGGTCCTCGAAGAGGTATGTGTCGTCGTCCTCGGAATGTCTGATGAGGCCGCGTTCGTCGTTCCACAATCGGTCGAGGGAGTAGCGCCACGCACCCCTTCCGGCCTCCACCCAATCACTCTCGCCGAGGATTGCACCGGCCGATATGAGCGCGGATGCCGCCTCCGCGTTCCACCCAGCATACACTCTCTTGACTACCGATGGGGGACGAGCGGTCAGGCGCCGCTCCCTCGAGAGCTTGTAATACCTCTCGTCGGCGTCCTGGCTGCCTGAGAAGCCGCCTGTCGAAGGGTCTCTCAGCGTTCCCAGGAGGTACCTGCCAATCCCACGCGCCGTCTCAGCGAACCGGTCGTGGCCGAGCCTGACGTGCGCGTGGACGAGGTTGCCGAGGAAGCCCACATTGGTCTCGAGCATCTTCTCGTAGTGCGGCTCGCGCCAGTCCCTCGTCACCGAGTACCTGAACGCGCCACCTTCGATCGGGTCGTAGAGCCCATCGGTCATCCGGTCGAGCGTGTGCACGGCCGCCTCCGCGAGCCCCTCGTCCTTCGTCTGGGCGTACCTGACGAGCAGAAGATCCAAGGCGTCGTGGTGCGGGAACTTCGGTGCGATGCCGAACCCACCGTGCTCGACGTCGTACGTTGCGAAGATGTCCTCGAACAGGCTCTCGACCTCCTCGCGACCAGGCAGGACAGCCTTCTCGACCGCCTTGGAGAGGTCGAGGTACCGCATCCGGCTCCGCTCGAGCGCCTCCCTGACCTCGCCGGATGCCTTCGCCTCCAGGATGGTCCTCATGATCCGCTTCATGTCCGCGGGCGGGATGTAGGTCGCTCCCCAGACTGATTCACCCTGGTCGGACAGAAAGGCCGTGGTCGGAAACCCTCCCCTGTTGTACCGTTCAGATATGTCGGGCCGCCTGTCTATGTCCACTCTGACTGGGACGAACTCCGCTTTGATGGCCTTCGCGACCTCGGGGTCCGCGTATGTCGTGGTGTCCATAACGTGGCACCAATGGCACCACTCGGCGCTCAGGTCCAGGAGCACGAGCTTGTCCCGTCTCCTGGCCTCATCGAAGGCCTCCCTGGACCATTCCCTCCAATCGATGGGGCTCTTCTCGTCGCTCTGGCTCACCTGAACACCTGCGCATGCCCCGCGCCTGCACCACACAAGCCTCTGCGGGAATCTACATGTCCCCGAACAGTGATGGCCCGAATCGCCGCCCAGTTCCTCCAAGCGGCATGGGGATGCCCTGGCCGCCGGCGAACATGTTGAGCATCAAAGGATTCATTTGTGCATGTCGGAGAGACGCCCCAGTTCGACAGTCATATATATCAACTCAGGCTCTTCCACTATGAGACTCCCAGACGTGCCTGTCCCCCCGAAGCTCGCAGGCTGGGCCTGGGAACGAATGTGTACAGGAGGATTTTGTCTTGACCAAGACATGGCATCTCATGAAGGTGCTTGCCGCGTGGCTCGTGTGCTTGTCGATGATAACCGGCTTGGCTGTGCTCGTCCCCGGAGACGCCTCAGCGGCCCCGCCGGAGGGAACGATCAAGGGGTGGGTAAGTGACGGGACGAACCCCCTCCCGAACTCCTACATCCTCGCGATGGCGTGGATGGGCGGTGGAGGCATGGAATCCACCACCTCCACCGACGCCGAGGGCAACTACACCCTGAACGTCACGGGCGGGCTCGACTACATGCTCATGGCGTTCAACAACAGCTGCTACGCCGGGAGCGGCATGGTCCGAGTGCTCTCCGGTCAGACCGTGTGGCTCAACTTCACCTTGGACAACATCGCGCCGACAGTAGCTGATGTCACTCTCAAGGGCTATGTGACCGACGAGTTCGGCGCTCCCGTGTCCAACGGGAACATCGGAGGATTTTCCAACGACCCCGCCACGATGGGCGAGGGCGCCCCGCTCTACGTCAACATGACGAAGCCGGACGGCGCGGGATACTACTCCGTCAATGTGATCCCGTCCATCGCAGGTGGGGGCATCGCCGCACTGGACTTCCCCGGATACCCGTTCATCGACAACGGAACCAATGACCCGCTCGTCTCTGGCATGACCTACTGGTTCAACATCACGCTGGAGCCGCAGATCTACGCGGACGATGCCACGCTCTCCGGCACTGTCACGGAGCGGGGCACAGGCCTGCCCATCGAGAACGTCCTCGTCATGTACGAGACATGGAATGAGACCACAGAGCAGGGCTACAGCAACCGCACGTGGACAGATGCCACAGGGTACTACTTCATGAACGTCACGAACGGGAGCTATGCCAGAGTCGTGATGTCTCTCGTTGGGTACTCAATGTTCGTGATGGAGGGGCTCGAGGTGCTCCCAGGTGAGGACGAAGTCCTCGATGCGTCCCTCGCGCCGACGACCGCCACCGTCAGGGGAAATGTGACGGACCTCAGCACAGGCGACCCGCTCCCGAACGCATGGGTCTTCCTGTTCGACATGAACGGTACGATGAACATGGCCATCAGCAACTCCTCGGGCGCGTACATTCTGGACGCGTTCGACGGCACCGACCTGATCCTCGGCGCAGAGGCCGATGGCTATTCCAGGAACGTGACGTGGAACGTCACCATCAATCCTGGTGACCTGCTCTGGTGGGACTTCGGGCTCCGGCCGATCGATGCTTGGCTCACTGGGAAGGTGCTCGACGCGTTCTCGAGCGCGCCTGTGGCAAACGCCAGCATGAGCTTCCACTCCCCGGACTATGATGAATGGACCGAGTCAAACGCCACCGGGGACTACAACGTCTCCCTCGTCTCAGGCGAGTACTCGGTGGACATCTATGGTGTGCCCGGCTACAGGGACATGCACACGACCGTGACCGTGTCCTCGGGGGCCAACTTGCGGGACTTCGGCCTGACGCCGTGGGACATCCCTGACACAGTGAGGCTCTGGGGCTATGTGAACAACACCGGGTCCGGCAGCGGCATATTCAACGCGACGGTGGAGGTAGGCACGGGCTCGCCGGACTATATGGAGAGGAACTCCACCAGAACATTGGCTGACGGGAGCTACGAGATGTGGATCCCGCCGATCGAGCTCATCGTCGTCGCGCACGCCGTCGACAACACGCATGGTCAGTCGAGCATCAACGCGTCAGGCATGACGGACGTGAGGCTCGACTTCGTGCTTGTGACTGATCTCTGGGGCCCGAACCTGACATACACTCAGTCCGCGACGGAGAACGTGTCCATGGCCAACCCGACCTGGATCTACGCCTCCGCCCAGGAGTTCGACGCCCAGCAGATCTCCCTTTGGCAGTTCATGATGAACGGCTCCGCGGGCATATGGGACTACTACTACGGCGTCGAGACGCGCTCCGTCGGCATGCATCCGCTGGAGCAGTCGCAGAACGACCTGCCATATTCAATCATCGGGGACAGCTACGTCGTGAGCTATTGGTGGTCCGCCCAGCCTCGGGCCGGCTGGCTGTCCAACACGACCGATCAGGTATACCTGCAGCTCTACGAGATCTGGTGGGGGCCTGACCTGTACTGGGCCTTCCGGGGGGAGTATGTGAACTCCACCATGGCGGGTCCCGAGGAGGGCACTGCATGGTTCGACGGGGCCACGCACGCGTTCGCGTTCTTCACCTTCGACAACGGCAGCCTGGAGACGGCCTACCCGTCCGACCCGACGGGGGTCGTGATCCCATATGTGGCGCTGTTGAGGGTTGAGAGCGGCACCGCGAACTGGAACTGGCTGGGGATCTACCCGATCGGCGCATGGAGCGTGGTGGACACGGAGTTCGTCTCCGCGCCGTCCGCCCCGAGCGGCGGCTATGCCACCCTGTACTTCATCGGCGACTGGGGAGGCAGGGGAGCGATACAGTTCGAGCTCTTCACGGTCGACAACGACCCGCCTGTCGCAGACGCCGGTCCCGGGCAGGACGCGATCGAGGGCGTGACAGTCACGCTCGACGGCAGCATGTCCAGCGACAACGTGGGCATAGTGACCTACCAGTGGACCTTCGATGACGGCGGACTTGTGTTGCTCTTTGGCGAGTCGGTGGACTACGCCTTCACGACCACAGGCAACCATACGATCACGCTGACTGTCTGGGATGGAGCTAACCTGATGAATTCGGACAGCACTTGGGTGGATGTCGCGGCTGACCAGCTCCCTGTCGCGGACGCTGGTCCGGACCAGGATGTCGACGACGAGACCTTGGTGACGTTCGACGGCTCCGGCTCCACCGATGATGTCGGGATAGTGAACTACACCTGGACCATCCTCGAGCTGAGCCAGGAGTTGTACGACGTCTCGCCCCAGTTCACCTTCACGGTGCCGGGCGTGTACAACGTCGAGCTAGTGGTTGAGGACACTGCCGGGCAGCTGTCCGCGCCCGACACTATGGTCGTCACCGTGATCGATGTGACGCCTCCGACGGCCAATGCGGGCGACGATCAGGTCAGGATGGGCGGGGAGCTCGTCGTGCTCAACGCCTCCGGCTCTTGGGACGATGTCGGCATCGTGAACTGGACCTGGACCTTCGACTACGAGGGCACGCCATATACCCTCTGGGGCGAGGAGGTCAGCTTCGTCTTCTGGACCGAGGGTGTGTACAACATCACCCTCAACGTGACGGATGCGGCTGGCAACTGGAACACGGACGAGGTGCAGATAACCATCTCGGGCATCATTCCGGAGTTCCCGACCGTCCTGATCCCGATAGTCGGGGCAGTGGTGCTCGTGCTGCTCGTCAGGATGAGGACCAGGCGCAGGTAGTCAGCCAGTGACGGAAACCCGAGGAAACCCCTTCAGCTGTTCTTTCTCCCTTCACCTGACGAGCCCGTGCTCCCTCATCAGCGAGACGAGGTCTCTCAGGGACAGAGGCCTCCTCGCGCCGCGTTTGTCCAGCCCGAGGTCGAAATAGAGTCTTGCGACAGCCGGGAGCTCCAGCCCAGCCGACCTGAGCAGCTCCTCGTCATATAGTATGTCCTCGGGCTTGCCCTCCGCGACAACCGTCCCTCCCTGGACGATGCATATCCTGTCGGCGAGTCTCGCTGCCATGTCCATGTCGTGGAGCGCCACGACCACGCTGATCCCGTGCTCGTCCCTGAGCGACCGCAGCAGCGCCTCGATCCTGAGCGCGTTCGAAGGGTCAAGATCGCCCGTCGGCTCGTCGACGACGAGTATCCTGGGTTCCATCGCGAGCACGCCTGCGATCGCCACCAACCTCTGCTGCCCCCCGCTCAGGTAGTGCGGGATCTTGTTGACCTCCTTGATGCCAACGACCCCGAGCGCCCACTCTGCCCGCCTCCTGGCCTCGTCGACGGACATGCCGAGGTTCAGAGGCCCGAACATCACGTCCTCGAGGACTGTCGGCGAGAAGAGCTGCGAGTCCGCGTCCTGGAAGACCAGCCCGACCATCTTGCGTATCTCGGACAGGTTCCTCCTGTCGATGTCCAGGCCGAACACCCTGACCCTCCCGACGTCCGGGAGCATGAGCCCGTTGATGTGCTCGATCAGGGTCGATTTGCCAGAGCCGTTGGGGCCGCAGAGGGCGACTATTTCCTTGGCGAACACCCTGAAGCACATGTTGTGTATTCCCTCGGTGCCGTCCGGGTACCTGTGGGACACGCAGTCTACGTGCACGATCGAATCCTCTCCCCCTGGGGGACACTTCACATACGCATCATCTGATGCCATCTCACCACCATCCTATCGTTCCGCTGAAGTACCTTGAATATGTCGCAACGGCGAGGACCGCCGCGGCGAGGGTGATCGCGCCGTATCCGGCGTATGTCGGCCCCGGGAGCCGCTCCGCCGTGGGGAACTGGCCCGTGAAGCCCCTGGCCTCCATCGCCTTCGCTATCCTCTCCGCCCGCTCGAATGCGTGGACGAACGCGAGGCCGAATATGCCCGCGAACAGGCGGGTCTGTTTTGAGACGCCCTTGACAAGGTCCCCGTTCCTCGCATGCATCGCGTCGAGCACGTCTGAGATCTCGTCCGAGGTCTCGAATGTGAACCTGTATGACAGGAGGAATATGTTCGCGAGAGGCCTTGGCAGCACCCCGCTCGCCATGCTCGCGATGTGCGAGTACTTGGTGGTCATGAGGACCCCAAGGGAGAAGGTCACGACGATCAGCGCCCTGAGAAGCAGCTTGATGAAGAGCATGACTCCGTTGTCCGTGAGGGCGATCCTGGTGTCCAGGACCGTGAAGCTCACGAGGGGGTTCCCGGGCTCCGTGAACATGAACATGATCGTCAGGGTGAGCACGAACAGCACCGGGAGGGAGTACCATCCGATGAGAAGGGCCATAGGCAGTCTTCCCGCGAAGTAGAACGCCAGCGTCAGGGCGAACAGGGCGAGGAGGAGTTCCAAGTCCATCAGGATTATCACGAACAGGACGACGATGACCAGAAGGGCGGCCTTCGTCCACGGGTTGACGCCGTGGACTGCGCTCCTCGCGGACTCCCCGTAGTAGGTGACGAGCCTGAAGTCCGGGATGTGCCTCGAATAGGACCGCCTAGACATCCGTAGCAGCCCCCGTCGTCGTCGATTCCGCCTCCCTTCCGACGCCCTCAGCGTCCTCGAGAAGGTCAGGTCGGACCTTGCCAATGAACCCAACGATGTACCCCGTCACGAAGCCCTCTACAACCCCAGTGACGATGTTCGCCGCGGCTATCACGAGCATGTTCGAGAAGGTCTGCGCCCTGGTCTGTTCTGAGTCCTGGATTTCGGAGGCCGTGACGATCCCGACGACCGCCACAGCGCTGATGGTCAGGGCGAGCGATGTCGTCCAGAACCCCGAGGAGAACCTGCCTGCCTTGAGGCTGGTCCTCATGAATCTGTAGGCGTAGTACCCTATGAGGACCTCGATCAGGTTCACGATCGTGTTCGCACCGATCATGCCCCATCCCCCGTGCCCGACCGCCGCGCTGAACATGTTGATGACAAGGACGGCCAGGCTCCCGAGGGACGGTCCGATCAGGATCCCCATGAGGGGGGTGAGGTTGATGTGCACGCCCCCGAGGACGGGCACCTCGACCTGGAATATCGCGAAGCCGACAGCGACGCACATCGCCGCGATTGCCAGCTTCCGGGTGGGTATCCTCACGCCCCCAAGCCTGTACAGGGGAATCGAAAGCAGGCCAGCTGCGATCAAGGTCCAGACCAAGACCCAAAAGATGGTGAACGCCCCGTCCTCCAGGTGTATGTGGGCCATTCGAGATCGTCTAGACCAGCCGCTGCGTCGTTAATAAGTTCATCGCCAACCTTAATAACGGCCGGTCCTGGCAAATCGTGTGTTATTAACGCCCCTGCGACGTCCTGAGCGAAACCGAGAGATATGCGCTAGGACGTAGCTGTCCTCAGGAGTCCCTCGGGAGGACTCCCAGGGCGATAGATTGCTCACCATAACCCATCTCGCGGCGGCCGTCCTATTGGGCATGCTGCTCAACATGAACAGGGACGAATGGTTCGTCGCCCTCACCTTCGGGGTGGCGGTGGACCTCGACCACGCGTTCGCAGCGCCGAGGTACATAGCGGACAACGGCTGGGACGCAATCCTGCGTCCAAGCTGGGACGACGAGTCCGGGCTGCCCTGGAAATCGCTGTTCCACTACCCCGTCGGGGGGTTTGTCGTCGCCCCGTTGGCCATCGGGTGGAGGTTCATGATCCCGCTTCTGTTCTGGTCTGTCCACGTGGCAGGGGACTACCTACAGAACTGGACGATCGAGCAATCAGCGGTGGTCGAGTCGGTGCTCCTTGCAGGATTGTCCGTCGGGATTGTCTTCGTCGCATACCGAAATTGGCTGTCGCTGCAGCCGGAAGGCGATTTCAAGGGGTTCATGAGCGTCTGCCGTTCGCGCGTGGGGTCGTTCGCCTCAGGAACAGGCCGAGCTATCCGCGCACGGTTGGGTAGTACCTGAGCAGGAACATGATCCACACGACCTCGAAGACGATGCATATCGTCGCGGGGACGGCGACGGCAGGCTCGAAGAGCGCGATGGCTAGGGTCGCCGTGAGTCCGAGGTTCTTGTAGCTCGCGAACAGGATATAGGATATTCTGGCGGGCTTTGCGACCGAGACCCTCCTGAGCCCGAATTCGGTCGCCATGCCTATCCCGAAGGTCCTGATCAAGCAGCCTACGGATATGAGCAGAACAACGCTCGGATCTGCCACGAAGGCGTCTCGGTTCGCCCCTGTCACAGCGAAGATGAGCACCGCGAACGACATGTTCATGAACGCCGTGCTCGCGGCCTTGTTGACCTCCAACCTCATCACGAGGCGAGAGGCGGCCATCGGCAGGACGATCAGCAGCAGGAGCGAGTACACGAGGCTGTTGACGGACACTGCGGAGCCGATGACGGCGAGGGTGATCAGAGGCATTGCCGCTAGCGCAACGACGTAGTTGGCTGCCGTCGAGAAGAGGGCCTTCGAGGTCTCCCCGCCAAGGATGCTCGTGAAGGGTACGACGGAGACCGCGGACGGCGCTGCAGCCATCAGCGCCCAACCCCACCAATACTCCCGCTCGAAGAACACTCCGATGGCGAGTATCAGCGCGGAGAGCATACCGTAGTTGAGGAGGAGCGCCTTCGCGGAATGCTCGATGTGCTCCCGGGAATGCGCCTCGCCCAGCTTGACTGTCGAAAGGGACAAGGTCATCAGAAGGGCGAGCGAGGCCATCGAGACCTCCTTGGTGTATGCCGGCAGCCCGCCCGTGAGCAGGCCCAGCACGAGCCCGAGGGCCATCATCGCTGAGTAGCTCTGCAGCACCTGCGCTGGCCTCATCGGGCTGTGATGAAGGAGCAGACTACAAATATGCTTCCAAGCGGTGTTTCGCCTCTGCCTGGCTTCGTCCGCCGGCTGAGCACGCAAGGCTTTTTACGATACCCACGGTTACCGACCCCCAATGAACATAATCGAGTGGGGCACGAACCTCATACTCGATTGGATCTCCGAGTTCGGCTACGGCGGCATCGTCTTCCTGATGGCCCTCGAGAGCGCCTGCATGCCCGTGCCGAGCGAGATCGTGATGCCCTTCGCAGGGTACCTCGTCTACAGGGACGGCGAGATGAGCCTACTCGGAATCACCGTCGCTGGCTCTATCGGATGCACGCTCGGATCAATCGCGGCGTATGCCGTAGGCTTCTATGCGGGTCGGCCGCTGATACTCAGGTACGGCAAGTACATCCTCATTCGAGAGAAGCACCTTGTGATGGCAGAAAGATGGTTCGAGAAGTGGGGCGACAAGGCCACGTTCATCGCTCGCCTCCTGCCTGTCATAAGAACGGTGATATCGCTTCCTGCGGGCATCGCCAAGATGAAGTTCAAAAAGTTCGTCTTCTACAGCTTCGTCGGGTCGGTACCCTGGACCCTCATGCTCGCCTACGTCGGTTACTGGCTGGGGCCGGAGTGGGAATCCATCGTGGATGTGTTCCGCGGGCTGGACATCGTCGTCATTGCTGCTGTCATAGCCTTGGTGGCATGGTACATCTACAAGATCAGGCAGGAGAACTCGAAGCAGGCTCAGCCGTAGTAGTACTCGCCCCTCGATTTCTGCTCCCTATCCAGCCTCGAGTCCTTCTTGTTTATCCTTGGCCTGCCGGAGTCCTGGTCCCTCCTGAAGGTGATCTCGACGTCCCTCAGGAACCTGTTCATGCCCTGGCGCATGTCCATCGGGCCCTCCGCAAGACCATGGACCGAAGGCTCCCCCGAGAACACCATCAGCGAGTCGGATATGAGGTCTATCATGTACACGTCATGGTCCACTATCAGGGCGGACCTGCCGATCTTCTCGATGGCCCTCCTGATCGTTCTCGAGGCTATCATCCGCTGGTTCGAGTCCAGATAGGCCGAGGGCTCGTCCATGAGGTAGATGTCCGCGGTCCTGCCCAGGCACTCGGCTATCGCGACCCGTTGCAGCTCGCCCCCCGAGAGCGTCTGCACATCCTTTTCCATCAGATACTTCAGGTTGAGCGGGTGTGCCACCTCGGACTGGAAGAACCCCGACTCGAAGTCCTTCCCGACGGTCGCCATCAGCATCTCCCTGACGGTGCCCTCGAAGTCGGGCTTGATGTACTGGGGCTTGTAGCTGACGGACGCCTCGCCCTTGAACTCGCCTGCAGTTGGCTCGATCTCCCCGGCCAGGAGCTTCACGAAGGTCGTCTTCCCAGTGGCGTTGGGGCCGACGGCTCCCACGACCTCGCCTTTCCTGATCGCCCCCTGCTCGACCTTGAGCTTGAAGGT
This sequence comes from Methanobacteriota archaeon, assembly GCA_020725925.1. Taxonomy (GTDB): domain Archaea; phylum Thermoplasmatota; class Thermoplasmata; order UBA10834; family UBA10834; genus COMBO-56-21. The sequence continues at coordinate 49,339 of DYTN01000003.1, read as the reverse complement.
CTTGAGGCGCTTGGTCAGCGCGGGGAACTTGACGAGCACCTCGGATTGCCAGTCGCTCCTCGGAGGGCGCTTCTCAAAGGTGATGTGGGTGTCCCTGAAGCGTATGTTCTCCTCGCGCAGGTAGCCGTCCAAGTAGACGTTGATGGCCGTCCTCACGGCCCTGGGTTGTGCCATCACGCCGTACGCGCCTTCCTCGCCATACATGATGTGCACGAGGTCCGCCAGGAAGTCCATGACCGCGAGGTCGTGCTCTATCACCATGACCTGCTTTCTCTCGCTGAGCTCCTGGATGACCTTCGCAATCTCGAGCCGCTGGTAGATGTCGAGGTACGATGACGGCTCGTCGAAGAAGTAGACGTCCGCGTCCTTGAGGAGCGTCGCGGCGATGGCGACCCGTTGCAGCTCCCCGCCCGAGAGCTTCGCTATGTCGTGCGTCAGCACCCCGGAGATCGCGAGCTTGTCGGAGACCTCGTCGAGTCTCCCGCCGTCGTCGACCTTTTTCAGGAGGAGCCTGACCTGGCCCTTGTGGACGGCCGGGAGCTTGTCCACGTACTGGGGCTTCGTCGCAGTCCTCAGCCTACCGGCCGCGACAGCGGCGAAGTAGTCGCGGATCTCCGTGCCCGCGTATCTCTCCAGGACCTTCCGCCAATCGCCGGGGCTGTCGTAATCGCCGAGGTTGGGCACTATCTCGCCGGAAAGGATGGACACTGCCGTGGTCTTGCCGATGCCGTTCGGTCCAAGGAGGCCCACGACCTGGCCCTTCTTCGGGACGGGCAGCCTGTAGAGCCTGAACGAGTTCTTGCCGTACTGGTGCACGAGCTCGCCCTCGAGCTCCTGCGGCAAGCCTATGATCTTGATCGCCTCGAACGGGCACTTGTGGACGCAGATGCCGCAGCCCACGCACAGGCTCTCGGCGATCACGGGCCTGCCCTTCTCGCCGACCGCGATCGTCTCCACACCGGTCCTCACGGGAGGGCAGTAGTGGATGCATTCCAGGTTGCACTTCTTGGGCTGGCAACGGTCCTTCAACAGGACAGCTATGCGCATCGGTCAGGGGAAGGTGGGGACCGCATAAAAAGCTATCAGCCGGACCCGCCCAGCCCCCTCTCTATCTCCATGACGAGCGGGTCCATGTCCAGATCCACGTACCCGAGGGTCTTGACCATCTCGTCGGCCGTGTACTTCTGCCCGTACGACCACAGCTGCCTCAGAAGTTCGCCCGACTTCTCGTTCAGGAACCATTCGTCCCCAAACTCGTCCACGAGGGCCGCCCTGATCTGCGCCTCGAGGATCCATGCCCTGAGGTAGTCCGCGCAGTAGAGCGCGTCGTCGACATCCTCGAGGAAGTGCTTCTCCGTGTGCTTGAACCTGAGCGCCTTCTGCAGGCAGCTCCTGTAGACCTCCATGTACTCCGAGGAGACCATCGCATGGTGCAGCTTGAGCTCGTACACGAGCTTCGCGGCGTACCTCCTCAGGAACATCAGCTCGTTGGTCAGCGTGAACCTCACGAAGTCCTCCGGCTGTTCCATCCCGAGGACCTTCTTCAGCCAGAGCGAGTTGTTCAGGAGCCTGTTCATCAGAAATGCGAATGCTTCAGTGACGGAGTTGTCCCCCAGGTATCTGTACTCGGCCGGCAGCGACTTCTTCGCGGTCCCGAAGTGGAATGCGTGCCCTCCCTCGTGGAAGAAAGCCTCGTAGTCCTTCCAGCCGCCCGTCGGCATGATCACGAGCCTGACATCGTCCGGCACCTTCACGGGCGCGCAGAATGCCCGGGATGTCTTCTTCGGCCTCTCCTCGATGTCGACCGCGATGTTCTCGTACTTCGAGGGCTCGATCCCCATCCCCTTCAGGGTCGTGTGGAATGCCTCGACGAGCCTCTCCTTCGGGAAATGCCTGTCGAAGTCGTCCCCTCGGAAGGCGAAGGGTATGTCGTAGCTCCACGCCTCGCCCAAAGACATGCCCGCGCGCGCCTGGAGCACCGAGCCCATGGCCTCGACGTACAGTTTCTCGGTCCTCTTCAGCAGCTCCTCCATCTGTCCCTCGAGGGCCTTGTAGTCGATCCTCTTCACCGTGGCGCACAGCTCCCCGTAGCTCTTGAACCCGAGCGTCGCGGAGAGATTGTGGACCGTGGCCATCCGCTCCATCAGCGTGAGGTTGAGCTTGTCGGTCTCCACCAGCTTCGCCTCGAACAGCCTTCGCCGCTTCTCGGCGTCAGGCTCGTTCCTGAGCTTGACGGGAACCGCCCTGTACGGGATCTTCTCCCCGTCCAAGTCCACGATGGACTGGGCCTCGAACGTGTTGGCCTTGTCAGTGAGCACCTTCACGGAGCTGTCGAGGTATCCGGTGGTGGTGAATGCCCTCAGGTACCTCATGCACCGGGAGTCCTCCTGCTGCTCGGACTGCTCCATGGCCTCCTTGACGGCAGAGACCGCGGCCTCGGAGAACAGGTGTGCATATCGGTCGTAGATCTCGACCGTCGCCATCTCGTCCTTGAGCCCGGCGTAGTTCCTGTAGAACTCCTCCATGAGCTCGCTCTGGAAAGGCTCGATATCGCCCCTCAGCCTGGCGATGTCCAGGGAGGCCATGCGATGTAGATTGCCGTCATCGTTGATATTCGTTTGCCTCTGGCTCGCGTTGGCGGCCTCGTCCCTCGCGCTAGCTTTATGTGGGCCACGCTCCATGATGGGCGGCTGTTCACCATGCCGAGGGTTCTCGTGTGCGTTGCGTGGCCATATGCCAACGGGGCGATCCATGTGGGCCACGTGAGCGGCTCGATTCTTCCCGCGGACATCTTCGCCCGGTTCAACCGCATGATCGGGAACGATGTCATCATGGTCTCGGGGTCGGACATGCACGGGGCGCCGATCACGGTCGCCGCGGACAAGGAGAAGGTGTCCCCCGAGACCATCGCGAATAGGTACCATGCGATCAACGCGAAGGCGATCGAGGACATGGGGTTCGAGTATGACCTCTACACGAGCACGCACACCAGGAATCACGAGGAGGTCACACAGGACATGTTCCTCCGGCTCTTGGAGAAGGGCCACCTGGAACGCAAGTCGACACCCCAGTTCTACTGCGAGAACTGCAAGCGCTTCCTGCCGGACAGGTACGTCGAGGGCAGATGCCCGCACTGCTCCTACGAGCACGCTCGCGGGGACCAGTGTGACTCCTGTGGGAAGGACCTGAACGCGGACCAGCTGCTGGACGCCCGGTGCCAGATCTGTGGCGGGTCGCCGGAGTTGCGCGAGACCGAACATTTCTTCCTGAAGCTCTCGGACTTCACGGACGCTCTTGTCAAGTACGGGGAGGCGGGCTCTCACTGGCGTCCGCACGTGCGCGCGTTCACGCTGAACGTGCTCAGGGAAGGCCTGACTAGCAGGCCCATCACCCGGGATATCACGTGGGGGGTGCCCGTCCCCGTGAAGGGGTTTGAGAGCAAGCGCATCTACGTCTGGTTCGATGCCGTCATAGGATACCTGTCGGCCTCCAAGGAGTGGGCGAAGCTGGAGGGCAGGCCAGAGGAGTGGAAGGACTACTGGACGGACAGCACGTGCAAGGGCTACTACTTCCTCGGCAAGGACAACATCGTGTTCCACACGATCATCTGGCCCGCGATGCTCCTTGGCTACGAGGGTCTCAACCTGCCATACGACGTCCCGGCCAACCAGTTCATGACCCTGGAGGGCCAGAAGTTCTCCAAGAGCATGGGCGTCAGCATAGCGATACCCGACATGCTCACCAAGTTCAGGCCCGATGTCATCCGGTTCTACCTAGCGGCGAACATGCCCGAGATGAAGGACAGCGAGTTCTCGTGGGAGGACATGGCCGCCAGGGTGAACAACGAGCTCGTCGCGACCTACGGCAACTTCATCCACAGGGCCCTGTCTTTCACTTTCAAGAACTTCGGCGCGATCCCTGTGAAGGGTGAGCTTGACGACCGGGACAAGGCCGGGATCGCTCGTATTGCCGAGGCGGAGAAAGAAGTCCGCGATGCGCTGTCCGTGTGCGAGTTCAGGAGAGCGCTCAAGGGCGTCATGGACCTGGCGCAGTTCGGCAACCAGTACTTCGATTCGGTGGCACCATGGTCCCTCGTCGGCACGGACAAGGCACGGTGCGGGACCGTGCTCCATGTCAGCCTGACGATATGCAAGGCCTTGGCGGTCCTCGCGTATCCCTTCATGCCCTTCAGCTCGGAGAGCATATGGAAGCAGCTCAAGATGGAGGGCACGCTTAGGGAGGTCGGCTGGAAGGGCCTGGACCTCCCGTTGAAAGAGGGCGAGAAGATGGATAAGCCCGCGCCGCAGTTCGCCAAGATCGAGGCCGAGGGAGCGGGCGAGTTCCAGCGCTACGCTGCGTTGAACCTCAAGGTCGGCAAGGTGCTCGACGTGCAGCCGCATCCGAACGCCGACAAGCTCTATCTCATGAAGGTTGACATAGGCAGGACGATTGCGATGGTCAGCGGGCTCAAGGATTTCTACTCTGCGGAGCAGCTGAAGGCCAAGACGCTGATCATCGTCACGAACCTGGAACCGGCGACGATCAGAGGCGTCAAATCGGAGGGCATGCTCCTCGCAGCAGAAGAGGGCAACAGGCTGGCCCTCCTCACGCCAGAGAAGGACTTGGAGGCGGGCACGCAGATCTCAAGCGGCATGGAACCAGGGCAGAAGCAGGTGACCTTCAAGGAGTTCCAGAAGCTGGACATACGCGTCGGAGCCATCTCCGCAGTCGACCCAGCCGTCCTGGATCTCGGCTCGCGCAAGGTGCAGTGCGCGGTCGACGCTCCCGAGAAGGGCAGGAAGTACGCTGCTTTCGTGGCCGGGGAGAAGGCATTGGTGATGTTCGGCCCTGACAAGGTCAAGATAGTTTTCGACTCGGACATCCCTGTCGGGGCGAAGGTCAGATGAGGTTCGACCTCCACGTTCATTCGAAGCACTCCCGGGACGCGTCTGCTAGTCCAGAGGAGATCGTGAAGCGGTGCCGCATCACGGACCTGGACGGGCTCGCGGTCACGGACCACAACTCGATCGACGGCTCTTTGCGGGCGCATGACCTCGCGAGATCCGAACAAGTCATCGTGGTACGCGGCGTCGAGGTGTCCTCTCAGGAGGGCCACGTCCTTGCCCTGGGCGTGCGCGAGCTGGTGCCAAGGGGCCTCCCGGCTGCGGAGACGATCGAGCGGATACATGCGCTCGGCGGCATCGCGATTGCCGCGCATCCTGGCAGGTTCCCATCGGGCATGGAGCTAGAGCTCGCTCGGGACGGCGGCTTCGACGCGATCGAGGTCATCAACGGCGCGTCCTCTGGCAGAAGCAACCGTCTGGCAAGGAAGGTTGCGGAGCTGAAAGGCTCCGCCGTCACGGGAGGGAGCGACGCCCACGACCTAGACCACATCGGGAGGGCTTTCACAGTCGTTGACGGCGTGGCCTCGGAGGACGATCTCCTCCAGGTGATCTCCAAGGGGAAGGCTCGGGCTGGCGGCGGAAGCAGGACATACGCGGAGGGCGCGCGCTACCCGATCGAGCTTCTGGCAGAATGGATGAGGGCGGGCTTCAAGCGGCTCTAGATCTTGCCTTCTATCTTGGCCGCGAACTCCTTCGCCTTGTCCGCCAGGTCGGTGATGGACAGGTCCTTCGACGCCGTGAGCACCAGCAGAGCCCTGCTCCCCGCGCTCACCAGGACCATCCTTCCCCGCGCGAGCTCCACAGAAACGAACTGCAGCTTGTCCTTCAGCTCTGCCGTGGCGGTCTCCGCGGCCCCGAGGAGGATCGCCGACATCGCGACGAAGGTCTCGAGGTGCACCCCCTTGGGCGAGTCACCCGCGATGTGCATCCCGCTCCTAGACACCACGGTGGCCTCGTAGACTGAAGGGATCGAGCGAATCTCGTCAAGAATCTCCTCAAGAGCCAAGTACTCGACCATGATAGTCCAGCTCCCCCTCTGGCAAGTTGGGTCAGCATTACCGGAAGAGCATATAAACTTTCTCGGCGGACGGTCGCAGCCCGATGGCTTGATATCCAGTCAGAATGATGCGTGCAATGCACACATGAAGATACTCCACCAGGATGCCAAGGCGGGCGAGCTGAAGCTCATGCCGGAAACGCTCGATGACTTGTGGCACCTGTGCAACCTGATAGACGAGGGCGACCTGGTCTTCGCGACGGCCTACCGGAGGGGAGAGGAGAAGAGCGACAAGCTCCGGCCGGACAGGTTGGACAAGGTCCGCATGCGCCTGGGCATCAGGGTGAAGAAGGTCGAGTTCCAGCAATCCGACGATGTGCTGCGCGTGCTCGGCGTCATCGAGGCCGGCCCGCAGGACTTAGGGGAGCACCACACGCTCATGGTCTCCCTCGGGGAGGCCCTGAGCATCATCAAGCCCGAGTGGAAGCAACAGCACTTCGACAGGGTCAAGAGGGCGGTGGCATCCTCCGAGAGGCCTTCCGTGTACTTCGTCGCGATCGAGGACACAGACGCCGTCATCGCAGCCGCGCGCGAATACGGCATCAAGGAACACGCGACGATCACGCGGAACCCCGGCGGGAAGATGTACGAGTCGAAGTCGAACGAAGAGGATTATTTGGACGAGGTCGTGGAGAAGCTCAGAATCACTCTCCATGGTGAACCGCTGATCATCCTCGGCCCGGGCTTCGTCAAGGAAGCCCTGGCAAGGAGGCTGCGCGAGAAGCAGCCGGGAATCGCCGGCTCAATATCGGTGCAGCACACCGGCCAGGCGGGCATGGCTGGCATACACGAGCTGATGAAGCAGGGGATCGGTGGCAAGCTGCTCGAGGACCTCAGGGTCGCCAAGGAGACCAGGCTCATGGAGCGGCTCTTCTCCGAGATCTCCAAGGGCGGCCTGTTCGTCTACGGAGACGCGCAGGTGGCCTCTGCTGTCCGGGCAGGCGCCGTCGAAACCTTACTGGTCCTGGACACCAAGGTCAGGTCATCCGCGGCCGATGAGCTCCTGAGGAACGTCGAGAACACCAAGGGCGAGTTCATGATAGTCAGCTCCTTGCACGAAGCCGGCAGAAGGCTGGAATCGCTGGGGGGCATCGCGGCCATCCTGAGGTACAAGGTCGGTTAGGCCGTCACTGCGGATGGCGCTTCCTCGCCTCAATCATGTCGACCATCGCGTTGACAAGCAGGCTCACGGGGAACGGCTTGGCCCAGAACGACACCGCGCCCGCCTCTAATGCCTGCTCGCGCACCGACTCGTCGGCGCTCGAGAAGATGATCGGAATGCCGGGCGCGAGCTTCAGCAGCTCCCTCGTGGTCTCGATGCCGTCCTTGCCCGGCATCCTGTGGTCCATTATGATCGCGTCCGGCCGCGCGTTCATCGTGCGGAACAGCCTGAGGGCCTCGTCTCCGTTGCCCGCGGAGAAGACCGTGTAGCCCCTCGCCTCGAACACGTCCCTGTACAGTTCTCGGATGAAGTCCTCGTCGTCCACGACGAACACCCTCGCACGGGCCTGGCCAGCTCCGGGGGGTCCTTGAACTGCGTAACCGGCTGATACGGCCGCCATCGCCCGCGTCCCAGGTCCGAAGAAGCTCATCGCCTTGCCTGTGCCAGAAGCAGTGCTCTGGCGCTGGCTCTGGAGCGCGCTCACTGGGACCAACGGCGCATCGCATCCCCTGCCTTCTGACAGACGGGCATCGGCTATATCGGTAATAATTGTTTCTAGATTCAGCGCTCAATCTCCGACGCAGAGCCCTCATCCTGCATGGGTGGCAAATGCCTTGCTGAGCATCTGGAATCCGTAGCCACTCGATCTGAAGAAGCTGTGGGGAGGTGTGATAGGTAGGGAAGCAAACATCCTACCTATCCGGGATGGTCGTTAATAATCAGTAGCCGGTTCGATCTCCGGCTCGCACCCGAGGAGGTCGTAGACCTCCTCCCAGCTGTAATGATCCGCGTCCACCACTCATCTCACCTTTCTGAAGCACTCTAGTGGAAACGGAGGTCAATAACCTAACAGCAAGAGGTGGCCGAAAGTAGTCTGGCTGCACGAGAATCCTCAGAGCGAGTGCCTTATGTGCACGGCCTCTCCCCTCTCGGCCAGCTCCATCTCGACCGGCGTCATCTTCGCCACACCCGCAGCCCTGACCTCGCCCTTGTGTGTGACTGCGACATCGTCTCCGATGCGGATCTGCCCGTCGGCCTTCTCCACTCCTATCGCGAACAGATTGCCCTTGGGAGCGAAGTCGTCGATCTCGACGCAGTATGCATCGGCGGATGCGAGAACCCTCGCGCCGTCCATGGTCAAAGACACCATGCCTCTCTCGCCCGTGAGCATGCCGAGTTGCGTACGCCCCCTCATGATCTTCAGGTTCGGCCACCTCCCGGCTATCACCGCGCCTTCACACAGATTCCCGCCTGCAGGCCCGAACTGGAATACGCAGAGGGCTCGCATGTCTGCCAGCGTACGGTCTCCCATCCCCGTGTCTCCGGCGTGCTCCCTCAGCACTGCCTCGAGGTTGTCGAGGCTCTCCCTCGATCCCGGGTGGCCGAGCGAAGTGTCCTCGAAGTCCTTCAGGACCGCGTTGACGGGCTCGCGCTCGTCGCCAAGATGCGAAATCACCAGGTCGTACCTCTGTGTCGTCACGAGCCATGTGACCATCTCCTGGGCCATCTTCTTCTCGTCGTTGTCCCAGTGGCCAGTCACTGGAATGTCGTAGTCCTTGGCTGGGTAGAACAGCTCCAGCTCCCGAGGGACTAGTCCGAGGGGCGAGGTGACGACGACCTCGTGCACGATCCCGCCCGCGCCACTGGACGCAACGGCCTCCCGGAAGCGCTTGTGTGATTGGGACAAGGAGTAGGGCTTCCTGGCGGAACAGGGGAATAGGAGCAGGATACGCGTCCCCTCGGGCTTGGCATACCTCGCCTCGAGGCGCCTCCGCCAGCGCACGATATCCGGCCGCATCAGTGACTCCTTCGACCCCGCGTGGAACGGCGAGCCCCGGACCGGGGTGTGCATCTCCAGCAGCTCATAGTGTTCGAGGTCCAGGAGCCGCAGGTCCTGCACGAGCCACGGATCCGACCGCACCCTCGATTCGACCAGCTCACGAAGCCTGCCCTGGGAGATGGCATGCCTGACCAGCTTCAGCTCGGAAATCGCTTCGTGGCAGTTGTGGGCGAGGAGGTGCTTCTTGTCTGTGACCCCTTCGGAGCAGGCGGGGCATGAACAAGGGAGTTCCCTCAGAGCGCTGTGCTCGAGTGGACCTGTGGTCGTGAGGTATGTGCCGTTCTCGGCCGCCATGATCAGGGGCACTGAATCGAACACATCGAACCCGCAGTAAGTCAGGAGCGCGAGCCTGTGGGGGAGCCCCATCACAGAACAGTAGAGCGGCCTGAGGAGGTCCTCTGAACCCTTGATCTTCCCAATCGCTGCCACGAACTCCGTGGAATCGAGCAATCCCCCCGCGATGTCGGCGACGGTCGCAAAGCCGCCCGCTGGTTGCGGAGGAGCATAGGGCGACCCTCTCGTCCCCGGCCTCAGATCGGCCTGTGCCTCGCCCGCCTCCGGGCCTGTCGCGAACCGGGACCGCGCGATGACCAGACCGGCCTCACCGCCCCGCTCGATGCTGAGGGTCAGGGAGCCCGGTGGGGCTGGATACTTCTCAGTGTCAACGAAAGCGGTGGTGGGCGTGGTGTGCTTCTTGCCGTCGAGCTCGAGCACGCCGATCCTGCCCAATCCGTCTCTTTCAAGGGGCTCGAATCGCACGAGTGTGCAATGACTATCGAGTAATAAAGGAGAATGGTTTGCGTGCCGCTCATCTCTGCGGGCCGTCAGAAAGTCGTGACCAAATCGTGCTCCGCGACGAGCTTCCTGACGAGTGACGCAGGAACAACCTTCAGCCCGTCGAAGAGCTTCGATTCGGCGACTCCTCTGGCCTCCATGTCCTCCTTGACGACATAGACCGGGACGTCGAAGTCGTACAGTTCCTTGGTCGCCTCGATGTTGGACGGCATCCTCACGGCCTCCGACCTCTGTGATCCGACCGCGTTGAAGACGCCATCCTCGACCATCAGGACGGAGGTCTTCATTCCGTTCACCCCCGTGGCAAGGGCGAGCCTCAGACCCGCGAACGCCTCCTCAAGCCCGTATGGAGCCTTTGTGATGAGAACAAGAATCGATCCGGCCATGGTCATCACCTCGCGATTGTCACGAGCCTGTCGGACTCGGACAGGAACCTGAACAGGTCGTTCGTCAGGCTGCCGACCTTGGCCCCGGATATCTCCTCCCCGCGCTCGAAGCCCCTGGCGGCGTAGCATGTCTCGCACACGGCTATGCTCACGCCCTCCTTGCACGCCGCCTCCAGCTCCTCGCCGACGTTGGGGAACCGCTTGGGTTTCTGGCCCTTCTTGGCCGCCGTGACGCCTTCCCCGTACCCGAACATGTTGACCTTGTAGCCCTTCTCGAGGGCGGCCTTCGCCAGCTTAGCAGCTACGTTGGCGTCCATGGCCATCATCGAGCCGGTCCTCCACAGTATCGTGAGAGTCTTGGCCATCGCAATCCCTCACACGGTGACGGACCGCTCTGTCCGCTCCATTATGCAGTCCACGATGTCCCCATACTCTGCGGCCCTGCCTATTCTGAGGTCAGCCGGTCCGAAGCCCCTCGCCTCGAGGTCATCCCTGGAAACGAGCACGTCGGCCGCCGCCTTGCCCAGCTTTTCAGCCGCGCCGGCAAGCAACGCCTGGTATACGCCGTCCTCCAGGAGGATCGCACTGGACTCCGCAGGCTCAGCGACCCTCCTCATCGAATGCGTCGGGTCCTGCTCCTGAGGCGACTTCAGGATGACGAATGCCGTTCTCGGCATGCTATCATCTCACCCGATGAACAGGCTGACCTTCGACTCAGAGGCGAGCTTCAAGAACGCAGCAGCGCCAAGCACCTTCACGCCCGGCAGCAGGTCGCTCTCCTTGACCCCCAAGAGGCCCATGGTGGTGCTGCACGCGTAGAAGTTCACGCCCATCTCCTGAGCGTCCTTCACGAGCTGGTGGTACTCCGCGATGCCGACCTTCTTCATCCTCTTGACGAACATCCCTGTGAACAGTCGCCAGAACCCGGGCAGCTTGGGCTTCACGCCCTTGGTGATCAGCTTGGTCCCGAAGAACGTGTAGAACACGTGCACCTCGGTCCCCATCGCAGCGGCCGTGGTCCCCATTATGAGGGGCATCATCGCCTTGTCGAAGGTCCCCTCGCTCACTACCATCGATAGCTTTTCGGTCATCTCAATACCTCTTTCTGCCTCACTTCATCCTGATGTAGAACTTGAGGACCTTGCCCTCCCCCTCGGTGCCGACCAGCGCATTGCCGGTCCTCGAGCACCAGGCAGGCACGTCCTCCTTCGATCCCAGGTCATCGGCCAAGAGTTCAAGCACCTGGCCGGACTTCAGCTCCTTAACCTTCTTCGCGAGCTGCACTATGGGCATGGGGCACATGAGCCCCCTCGCGTCAAGCGTCGCGTCTTTCTGCAAGAGAATCGCTCCCACGGTATTGACAATACCGCGCAACGACGATTCTCACGGTGATAGATAAAGGTTTTCACGTTGAGCAGAAATCGGTTGCTGGCCGTGCGTGTATGTCAAAACGGTTAAGTATAAAAATGGCAATACCGTGCAACATGGTCGAGCCTCAGAGGATTCTGGCCGGCGATGCCTCCTGCAGGGACATCGTGAAGTGCCTGTACAGGCTGTCCGATTTCGAACTCGCGATCTACAGGAAGCTCGTCAAGCAAGGTCCTCAGAAGGCCGACGACCTCGCGCCCGTCCTCAAGAAGGACAGGAGCACTGTCTACCGCGCCCTGCAGAAGCTCGTCTCGTCGGGCCTGGCCTTCAGGGACACGAAGACCATTGACCGGGGCGGATACTATCATGTGTATGCGGCAGTGTCCCCCGAAGCGCTGAAGCAGAAGCTGCACAAGTGCGCGGACGATTGGTTCGACAACATGAACGCCGCGATCGATGATTTCGACCTGGTCTGATTGCCAGACGTGGCGTCCCGTCGCCCGTTCCCTCCGGTTTGCGTTGATGTAAGGCTTATATTCTTTCAGAAGATTAGGAGCTTGATGTCAGCAGGGTTCAAGGGGATGGACGTCGTCTCCATCCGTGATTTTTCGAGAGAACAGATCGAACATGTCCTCAAGCTCGCGGAGAAGATGGTCCCGATTGCAAAGGGGGAGGAGCGGAGCGTGCTCCTCGAGGGACACGTGCTTGGCTCCTTGTTCTACGAGCCCTCGACGAGGACGAGGCTCTCCTTCGACGCCGCCATGACTCGCCTGGGCGGGAGAGTGCTCGGGTTCGACCAGCCCGCAGGGGCGTCCGTCGCGAAGGGCGAGACTCTGGCCGACACGATACGGATGGTCGACTCGTACAGCGATGTCATCGTGCTGAGGCATCCCCAGGAGGGCGCGGCCAGGCTGGCGGCGCACTTCGCCTCTCGGCCCATAATCAACGCCGGTGACGGAGCGGGCCAGCACCCGACCCAGACGATGCTCGACCTGTTCACCATCAGGAAGGAGAAGAAGAAGGTCGAGGGGAACAACGTGGTCATCGTCGGGGACCTCAAGTACGGAAGGACCGTGCACTCGCTGTCCGAGGCGCTCGCGATGTTCGGCGCGGACCTCACCTTCGTCGCCCCGCCCTCGCTGCAGATCCCCAAGGAGCACCTGAAGCAGATAGAGTCCCTGGGCCGCAAGCCCAGGATATCAGGCTCGCTGGAGGAGGTCATCAAGGACGCGGACGTGCTCTATGTGACGCGCATCCAGAAGGAGCGCTTCCCGGACCCCGCGGAGTACCAGAAGGTCGCGGGGATGTACAGGATCGACCTGCCGATGCTGAAGGACGTCAAGCGCGACCTGATGATCATGCACCCGCTTCCGAGGGTGGGCGAGATATCGTCCGAGGTCGACGCGACGGAGCACGCGAAGTACTTCGACCAGGCGTTCAACGGCGTGCCTGTGCGTATGGCGCTCCTCGGCCTGATACTGGGGGGACTGAAATGAAGGAGTTCAAGGTCACACCGATCCGCAACGGCACCGTCATAGACCACATCTCCGTCGGCATGGCGCTGAAGGTCCTGAAGATCATCGGTGTGAAGGACGAGGTCAGCTCGACAGTGAGCGTGCTCATGCACGTGCCGAGCAAGAAGGCCGGGTGGAAGGACATAGTCAAGATAGAGGACCGGGAGCTGGACCCCAAGGAGCTCGACAGGATAGCCCTCATCTCCCCCAACGCCACCATCAACATCATCAGGGACTACAACGTGGCCGAGAAGTTCGTGGTCGAAGTCCCGAACGTGATCAAGGGGATTATGGAGTGCTCCAATCCGGGCTGCATAACGAACAAGGACGAGCCGGTCGAGGCGGAGTTCGTGGTCGAGTCGAAGAAGCCGATTACGCTCAGGTGCGTGTACTGCGACCGCATCACAACCGATGTGGCGGAGCACATCCGGTAGATGGAAGGCCCGGTGGGAGCCTGAGACTCAAGATCGAGCCCCTGAGGTGCATCTGCTGCGGGCTCTGCGAGACCGCGTGCAGCCTGAACAGGGATTCTGTGCTCACGCCAATGTCCTCAAGCATCATCCTGCACATTGACGACAAGGCCGACTACTTCGGCCTGGTGCTGAAGACGAAGTCGGGAGGGCTCGTGCTAGCCCGGCCAGAGGGGGTATCCGAGGGTCAACAGGCGCCTGGGTCGGGAGGTCCAGGGGCGAAGCCCATACTCCTGAGGGAGCCGTGCGACCTGTGCGGGGGCAAGGCCAAGTGCGCGAAGGTGTGTCCCACGGGATGCATCATGGTGGTGGACTAGGGTGTATCTCAGGAACGGGAGGATCGGCGTGCTCGACCTCTCCTCAGGGAAGGCCTCGGAGCAGGGGTACTCGGAGGACAGAGGCCTGGACGATTCCTCGTCCATTGCGGTGGCGGAGGCGCTCGCGACCGAGCACGGTCAGGATTCCATCGTGTTCGGCACGGGCGTGCTGACAGGCAGTTTTGTGCCAGCAGCATGCGCTGGAATCGTGCGCGCGGGCGGCTCAGGAGGGTCGAAGATCATGCCGCTGATGGGCTTCGCGGGGTTCGAACTCAAGCTCACAGGATTCGATTTCATCGTGCTCAAGGGAAAGGCTCCGGGCCAAGGGTATGTCTGGGCCAGGGATGGTCAATTGGAGTTCGTTGCAGCGCCTGATATGAGGGCCCTCAGCTCGTGGGGTCGGACTGACAAGGTCCGATCGGAACAAGGCGATGCAAAGATCCAGGTCGCGTCATGCGGTCCTTGGGGAGACGCCTGCTTGAAAGCATCGCAGCTCGTCGTGAACTACTGGGGTGGCGAGGACAAGGTCGGCACGGCGTCAGCTCTCGGGGCGAAGAACGTGCTCGCGGTCGCGTTCAGAGGCATGGGCGAGCTGGAGCTGTCCGAGCCGGACAAGCACTTCGAAGACTCCATACTGCTGATGAGGGAGCACCTGACGACGCTCGGGATGAGTTCCGGATTGGCGTCCTTCTACCCGAACCTGGCCAGGGATGACTTCTCGGGACTCGTGCATAGGTTGGTCGGCTGCTACGGCTGCCCCTACCCGTGCCGTACTTACCTGAAGACCGAGGAGGAACCCAGAGAGCTCAGACTCGTCGCGAAGGAGCCCGGCTATCTCCACTACGATGCAGCTGCACTCTCGAAGGCATTCGACATGGGCATAGATGCGAGGACTGCATGTAAGATTCTTTCCGCTTGCGCCAAGGCAGGTGCGGAGCCGGTTACGGTGCTTTCGCATTGTGCTTCTCTTGGCAAGCGCATCGACCTTGAGCTCGTGTCCGCCGTCCTCTCGAAACCTTCCGACATCGCACCCTCGGGAGCTAGGAATTTCGAGGACTCCTTCCCCGACCAAGCCACGTACGACGCATGCCTCGGGCTCGGCCTCTGCCCGCGATACTGGGCAAAGGCTGGGTTCGACTTCGAGGCGGTTTCTGAATACGCGAAGTCCGCGCTTGGCCGGCCGCTGAAGTGAGCTGCGCGTCCACGGCGCTGGCTCCAAAGGTTTTTGTAAGTGCTAGCGTGTAGAGTGTCGAGCATGTCATGATGATCATAGTCACGACCGGAATGCCAGGTGCAGGGAAGGAGGAGTTCCTGAAGGTCTGTCAGGCCAGGGGCGCCAAGATCATCCGGATGGGGGACATCGTGCGTGACAAGGCGAAGGAGTTCGGACTCGACCTTTCGGACTCGAGCATCGGGACCTTGGCGAACGAAGAGCGAAAGCGGTACGGCATAGACATCTGGGCCAAACGGACCATCCCCTATGTCGGCGGGGAGCTCGTGCTCATCGACGGCACAAGGGGCCCGGACGAAATCCGCGCGTTCAAGCAGGCGTTCGGGGACGATGTCAAGGTCGTGGCGATCCATGCCTCGCCCAAGACGAGATATGAGCGCCTCGTGGCTAGGCGCAGGCCCGATTCCCCGGTGAGCAGGGCTGAGTTCGACGCCCGCGACAAGCGAGAGCTGGATTGGGGGCTGGGCGGGGCGATCTCCCTGGCGGACTATCTGCTGATAAACGAGTCCGACCTGAAGGAGCTCAAGAGGGGCGTCAATCTCCTCCTGGACAGCATACTCGCTCGGAAGTGATCTGCTTGGAGTTCCTGGCCGTCAAGCCGTGCAAGTATGACGCCTATGAGGCCGTGCCCAAGGGCAAGGTCTCCCTGAACCTGGACGAGTGCGAGCGCAAGCTGTCGTCCAAGGGGTACGAGGTACTGGCCAACCCGAAGGTGATGCTGGTCGTCAAGAAGGGTGTGGAGATCACCGTCTACCCCCACGGGCGCCTCCTGATGCACCCGGTGAAGGAGCGCGCGGAGGCTGAGAAACTCGCCAAGGAGCTTTACGGCGCGCTCGGGAGATGAACGGTCGCATTGGTGTCTCGTGGCCTTCCGCAGGTTCCATTATATAGGGTTTCGTCGCTCGCTCGGTAAGACAGCTGAGGGACGCACATAGCATGATTGAGATACAGAACCTGACGAAGACCTTTGGCCCCATCAGGGCGGTGGACAACCTCACGTTGAAGGTCCCGGAAGGGACGATGGTGGGGTTCCTTGGGCCGAACGGTGCTGGCAAGACCACGACAATCAAGATCCTGACGAACTTGATCACTGCCACGAGCGGGCGCGCGTATCTGCACGGAGTAGACGTGCTCAGGGACCCGAAGATGGCCCTTAGCAAGGTCGGGGCAGTCGTCGAGACGCCTGAGTTCTATCCTTACCTCACGCCTGAAGAGACGCTTGCGTATCTCGGCAGAGTCAGGGGCATGCATTCCTCAGAAATCAAGGCCAGGTCGAACGAGGTGCTCACTGAGGTCAAGCTGAACGAATGGAGGAGCACCAGGATAGGCAAGTTCTCGAAGGGAATGAAGCAGCGCCTCGCCATAGCCCAGGCCCTACTTCACGAGCCCGACATACTCATCCTTGACGAGCCGACGAGCGGCCTCGACCCCAGGGGCATGGTCGAGGTGCGCGAGATCATACGCGCTCTGAAGAAGCAGCACTACACGATCTTCATGAGCTCCCACCTTCTGCTCGAGGTCCAGGAGACCTGCGACAGGGCGGCCCTGATTGACAAGGGCAAGCTGCTCGTGTACGACTCCATAGACAACCTCAAGAACCTCACCAAGGTGACAAAGATCGAGATCACGATGCTGCGTGATGCCGACGAGTCGCTGCTGTCCAAGGTCCGAGCGCTGAGCAACGTGAGAGCCCTCGAGCGCGTGAACGGCTCCACCTTCCTGGTGACATTCGAGGGGTCACAGGAGGACAAGGCCGCCCTGCTCAGGGATATCATGGCCATGGGGACTCCAATCACCGGGTTCAGTCCGGTCGGACTGCCTCTCGAGCTGATGTACATGGACCTGATCAAGGAGTCGAGGTGATCGAGATGACGGACCATGCGCATTCGGATCCTGGCCCGCCGAACGACCTCGCTCAGGTCCAGGTCGTATGGTGGTACGAGCTGCTCAGGTACCTCAGGTCGAAGCGGCTCGTCGGGTCAATCATCATAGTCGTTGCCATCCTGGGGCTCATCTATGCCATCCCGCCGGCCGTGGGGACGCCATACAAGGGCACCGTCGTCAACGGATCCGTCGGTCTGACGGAGCTGAACATCTCTTTCCAGGGGATCACCGTTTGGGGTTTCGGCTCCTTGAAGAGCGGCGAAATCGAGCTCGACACCCTCGAGGTGCTCAGGGACGGGGCGGCGTTCCCCTCCAACAGCGGAGCGAACTGGATCTTCGTCGACGAAGCGTCCTTCGGAGGCGTGCAGATCTCAGCCAACTCCCTGCTGTTCATGCAGAACGTTTCAGGCTCGGATATCACCGCCTCATACGATTGGCACATGCCAGTCCAGGAGTTCGATGTGGTCTTCATCAACTTCGCGAGCATACTGGTCGTGATCTGCGCAACCTTCTTTGGGGCGGACTCGATCGTGGGCGAGTTCCAGAACCGTACTGGCTACCTCATGTTCCCTAACCCGATGAAGAGGTCATCCCTGTTCTTCGGGAAGTTCGCTGCCAGTGTGACGGCTGGAGTGATAATTGTAGGGTTGTTCTACATCGGCACCGCATTGCTGTCATTTCTCACTCTCGGCGCTGTCGACGACGACTTCGGGATGTCATTCGCCTTCGCCTTCGAATACCTCGTGGCCGTCATCGCGATAGCGTATCTGATAAGCTCAGTCCTCAGGGGCTCGACCGGTGCCCTTGTCCTGACCTTCTTCATGTTCATCATGATCCTGCCCATCGTGGACAGCGTGTCTATGTTCGCAGGGGTCAAGATCAACGCGTCGGTCACCTTCGCGTCGGGCGCGATGCTCTACACGATGTACGACCCCTATCCCGAGGACACCGTGAACACGGACTTCGGCATGACGTTCTACCAGTACTACCCCGAGCCCGGCCTCGCTGCCCTGGTCATGCTCGCGTATCTGGTCGCAGCCCTCGCCCTGAGTCTCGTACTGTTCAAGAGGAAGCAGCTCGCGGGCTGACATCAGACAGGCGCGATCGGTGGCTCCGTCGGCGGGAACTGCTGGCCCCATCTGGTCGCCTGCTTCCGAGCAGCCATCACGTCGACGGCCCTCAGGAAGTCCTTCTTGGTCACGATGCCCGCAAGCCGGCCGCCCTCCATCACGACGAGCCTCCCTATCCTCCTCTCCGACGTCAGGTAGAGCGCCTTCGATGCGTCCATGTCCGGTGGGACGGTCACGACATCGCGCGTCATAATGTCTCTGACGCGCGCGTGCGGGAGCTGCTCCCGGGACACCTTGTGAGTGTCGGAGAGCGTCACTATGCCAACGAGGCCGTTGTCGACCACCGGGAAGCCCATGTGCCTCGTCGATAGCATGAGGTCGTGGAGCTGCTGCACTGTCATGTCAGGGTGTACCACCTGGACCGAGCTAGACATCAGCTGCCTGACGGTCACGCCCTGCAGGCTCTCCGAGATCGTGGTCGCCTGCTCCTCCTCGGATGCACCTATGTAGACGAACAGCGCGATCAGGATGAACCAGAAGTTGTAGAAGATGCCGAAGACCGCCATGCCGATCGCGAAGTATCTGCCTATCCTGGCGGCCTTCTTGGTCGCCTCGAGGTAGGGCATCCTGGTGGCGAAGAAGGCCCTCAGCACCCGGCCGCCGTCCATCGGGAAGGCCGGTATGAGGTTGAACGCCGCGAGGAGCATGTTGTACAGGGCCATCAGGCCGAGCAGGATCACCATGCCCTCGATTATGACGGAGCCGCTCTCCACCAGCTTCAGCACCACCATCAGAAGGTAGGATGCAGCTCCCACCAGCAGGCTGGACAGAGGGCCTGCGAACGCCATGCGCCACTCCTGGCCTGGCTGCCGGGGTATCTCCTCCATCTAGGAGACGCCCCCGAAGACCATCAGGGTGATCCCCTTGATCCTCACGCCGTACCTGAGAGCCAGGTACGAGTGCGCGAGCTCGTGTATCAGCACCGTTACGAAGAAGAGCACCGCCGCGACGGTCCCGAAGGCGTACTTGACCCAAAGCTCGGCGTCCAGCTCCTTGAAGCTGAGCTGGATCCCGAACACCTCGCCCGATTCTGGAGGAGCAGAGAAGAAATATGCGAACAGGGGAAGTATCAGAAGGAAGGTGATGTGGAGCTGGATCGGTATGCCCAGTATCCTCCCGACCTTCATCGAGGCACTCATCACACCTTGTTACGTCAGTACCGATAATAAACACTTGGACGAACGGCCCTGGCATCTGGCATCGGATTTTTTCCGAAAGCATCATATAAAAGTAAGACTACTGTCAGTCCACTGGATGGGACGGTCTTGGTTCGTCATATGTTGACCGCAAAGATACTGTGCGCATTCGTCCTGTTCGCACTAGCAGTCCCCGTTCTCGTGCCTCCATCCGACGATCAACGGCTTGCTGAGGCAAGTGAGATTCCGCCGTCGGTGGATGCGATCCTGTTCCCCGACCCCATGGACACTTCCGTCAACGTGACCGAGTACCCACTGGTGTCCAGGGCCCTCATGGTAGGCGGTGGCTCCAGTGATGTGGAGATATCAGATCTGAACGGAGACGGCCAGTCGGACCTCATGGTCTCCTCGTATGCCCTCAAGACCATCTCCATATTCTACAGAGGCCTGGACGGGAAGCTCCCGACCTATCCATCGTTCAACATCACGACCCAGAACAATCCGATGAGCATCGCTCCCATAGACGTGTTCGCGTCCGGAGGGCATCAGATCGTGTCGCTGGAGCGTGAGCCAGTGTTCTCGACTCCACGGTTCACGGTGTACAACCTCACGTCGGAGAGCAGCTATGAAATATGGCCTGATCACTCAACGAATGCGAATGCCCGCTCGTTCATTGTCGGCAATCTCTCTGGAGACAAATACCCGGACATCGCAGTTGCGTCTGCTGGGGCGAATCCTACGTCGAGCCCTGGCAGATTGGAGGTTTTCTTTGGTCCCAGCTTCGCCACAAACAACGCTTCCTCTTGCGGTCTGGGAACAGAAGCTGTCGTGTCGGGCGACTTCAATGATGATGGCTCTGAAGAGCTAGCAGTCGCCAATTACTACTCATCGACGGTCATGATCTTCGACCGCCCATATGAGTTGGGTGGCGCGCCATCGCAGGTTCTCACCGTTTCAGGTAATCCGTCCGGACTTGCCTCAGGAAGGCTTGACGGGGACGCCCTTGACGACCTTGCCGTGATAACGCAGACCGACCCCGCAGTCAGGTTCTTCTTCCAGTCCCTCGGAGCGCTTCCGTCCGTCGAGGACTACAATAGGACGCTCGATTTCGAGCCCTCATTCGTACTCGCTGCAAACATGAGTGGCAGTGCGGAGGATGATCTCCTCTTGCTGTCGAAGTACGGCAACCTCACTGCGGGCCTGATCCAAGGGAGTTCGATCCCGCTCTGGCCCATGGTTCCCGACTTCAGATTCCCCACAGGCACTCTGCCAAGCGCAGCAGCCATTGGCGACGCTGACGGAGACCTTCTGCCAGACATCGTCGTCGCGAGCGCCGGCATGGCCTGGGCGGGTTCCAGCATTGGACTCTATCCAAATCGCAGCCCCTACTTCTCAAACAGCAACGCGACTTCGTGGATCAACCGGTCTGCCGTTCCGTCGGAGATCGCCGCAGGCGATATCGATGGAGACGACGTTCAGGATCTCGTGGTCCTGAACAGGGCTGCGCGCACAGTAGATTACTTCATCTCATTCGGCGGAATCCCGCGGACGGTCGATCTCGACTTCACCCCCTCCCGAATGCTCGTGTCTGACCTCAACGGTGACGAATACCGCGATGTCCTCGTGACGATGCAGGACGGCTCATTGATCCGAATCCTCTTCGGGGGCATCTCATTCCCTGACTCCGAAATCAACCTGACGTGCGGGAACATGATCACATCAATCGCAATCGACGACCTGAACGATGACGAGCTCCTCGACATCCTGGCGGCCACTGGCGACGGCCAGCTAGACATCTTCTTCAACAACGGGGGCCCTGACGCCTTTGGCGATTCCTACGAGGTGGCGCTCACCCCAGGCGCCGGGATTTGGGCCGTCACGGTCGGGGACTTCAACTCTGACGGCCTCAACGACATCGCCTACACTCGCTCGATTAGAAAGGTAGTCGTGCTTCTGCAGCAGCCTGGGGTGCCATTCGACGCCTCCTCACCGGGCTACACTCTGTCGCACACGGTGGGTTCTGACTTCACCAGCCTCTGGTGCGGCGACATCACGGGCGATGACAAGGCGGACATAGTGGCCATGAGGCCGTATGACGGCTCGATGTACCTGTTCGACCAGGACGACTTCGTTGTGGCTCCTCATCCTTTCGGCACACTTGACCTTCCAGAGGTGCCAAAGTACGTCTCAGTCCAGGACGTGACCGATGATGGCCACGCGGATGTCATAGCGATATTCGGCTCAGCGGACCTTCTGTTCCTCTATCGCCAAGCTGGGGTGGGCCTGCCCGCGACGCCGTCCGCAGCGTTTGTCACAGGCGCAGAGCCAGTGTACGCTAGAATAGGCGATGCTACTCACGACAACAGGGGCGACCTGCTTGTGCTGGAGGCTGGGTCGCGGTCCGTGTCGGCATGGGAGCAGATCAATAGGCCACCCGAGGTCGATGCAGGCGGCCCCTACGTCACCAGGCAGGGTTCCGAGCTCCAGATTAACGGGACTGTGAAGACCGGCACTTCCGAGATTCCCTATATGGAGTACTTCTGGGATTTCGGCGATGGCAATGTGAGCGGCTGGATCAAGGATGTGACCCCGACACACACGTACGCGGACGTGCGCAACTACACAATATCCGTGATTGCGGTTGACCCGGGAGGCGAACCCGCTTTCGACCAGGCAAACGTCACTGTACTTGACAGCGTTCCGCTTGTCAGTTTCTCATGGACTCCAGAGAATCCGAGCGAAGGACAGCTGGTCAGCTTCTTGGACACGACCTCCTCCTACGATCCGGTATCCTCCAGAAGGTGGATTGTCGACGGAGTCTACACCGGAGATGAATCCAACCTGACACTCGAGTTCCAGGACGGAACCCATGAGGTGACATTGGAGGTCACTGACACCGATGGATCCATCGGGAACAAGACATACTTCATCTACGTGCAGTCTCAGGCCCCAGACGTTAGGATAGATGCCCCTCCAAGCGCACTCGAGGGATCGCCCGTGACGTTCGTTGCATTTGTCGATGAATGGCACGGTGTGCCCGTCGACACGATAGTCAGCTATGAGTGGGACTATTCATATGTTCCTGGGATCTTCGTGCCTGATCCATATGCTCCGAACAGCAATACTACTACCCATGTCTTCAGCGCGGAGTCCTATCCTGAGTACTACAGGATTGCCTCAAGAGTGACCGACATCGACGGGATGTCGGCGATCGCGACTTGGGACTTGGCCATCTTCGATGTTGGTCCGATAGCAGGGCTTGTCCTCAACGCAACGGACCCTCAAGAGGGGGTGCCTTTCAGGTTCATCAGCACGACAGATTCGTTCGACGGCATAGTGGATTGGAACTGGACGCTGACATATCCAGATGGCCATTCTTCGTCTTTCTACGTTACCGACACTGAGATGGCCGCGATGAGCTTCGCCAACCTTCAGGACGGAGACTACAGCGTGACCCTCATCGTGAGGGAGTTCGATGGCAACACGAGTTCCTACACATTGGGCTTTCATGTGACGGAGATACCTCCATTCGTAGACCTCAGCACGGTCCCGGTGGAGAGTTGGGATGGATACTACGAGGAATTCTATGACGTTGTCTTCGTCGCTGATGTAACGGGTTTGGATCCCGCCGTGATGTACGAATGGGATTTCGTTGCCCCAGGAGCGGAGTTCGAGGCCGACGCAATAACGACCGCCAACACGTCCACTTGTTCGTACACTCAAGTGGGTAACTACACAGCAAAGGTCAGGGTTACCGACTCCGACGGTTCTGTCACGACACAACAGGTCTCTATCGAGATCAGGCACAAGCCATTTCGGGGAGAATTCTTCGGACTCGTGGAGTCCCCAAGAGACTTCTCAAACACGAGCAATGTGACCTTTGGCCTGGGGCCCCTTCTTGTCCGGTACCCGGATGTCGTGCGAGTGGTCTATGATTTCGGCGATGGTGCGATGCTAACAGTCATCAATGACCTGCAAGCTCCAGTGAAGCATTCCTACGCCCTCGGAAGTGACTATCATCTCAACATCACCGTGACCGATGATGATGGGTACTCGTTTCTCCTGAGCGCAATCATCGGGAACAGACCTCCCGCCATCCAGATTCTCAGTCCCTGGCCGGACTATGTCATTCGCAGCGGAACCCCCATAGTGTTCCTCATCACTCCCTACTCGGCAGCTCTGCTAGACGTCGTCTACCATATTGACGGCGGCGGCCCCATGCATTTCGGCGACATGTACCAGCTCAACACCAGTGGGTGGATCGAGGGGCCGCATTCAGTACTCGTGGTGGCAGGCGATCAAGCGGGGACCGTGTCTAGGCTTGAGACCCGCATAACGATTGACGATGTCGCTCCCAGTGCCTTCGTGTACACCTCGCAGCCCTCTCTTTTCGGCGGGAGCAGAGTGAACATCACAGTCAGAGTCCATGACCAGAACGTCGAGGCGAGTGGCATCGTGCTCTACGTCAGATTCCAGGGTGAGACTGCGTTCTCGGCCTTCACCGTTGGCAGATACGACGGTGGGACCTTCTACCGCGTACTGGACCTCCCGGTCAGGGAGGGCAACATCTCTTTCTACGCCTTCGTCTCGGATCTTGCTGGCAATTCCGTCCAGACTCCGCTGTACACATCGGCGGTGGAGTTGCACTTCCTGACCGTCGCCTGGCCTTATCTCCTGACTATCGCCGTACTCGCGTTCCTCGGCGTCTCAGGTTATTTCGTGCGAGAGGGCAGGATAGCTGTGGACGAGACGTTCGTGATATACAACGATGGAAGGTTGATCTCGCACAGCACTAGGAGGTTGAAGCCGGGAATGGACGACCAGGTTCTCGGCAGCATGTTTGTGGCAATCCAGGACTTCGTGAAGGACTCGTTCAAGGACATCACGTCGTTCACCTTGAGGAAGATCGAGTTCGGCCCGAAGAGCGTCCTAGTCGAGAAGGGGGAGCATCTCTTCCTGGCGGTCATACTCCATGGGCAGGCATCCAGAAAGGTCGCGCTCAAGATGCAGAAGGCCGTGAGTGCGATTGAGAAACAGTTCGGTCAAGTGCTCAAGGACTGGGACGGCGACCTCGACAAGGTCCGTGGGGTCAACGACATCGTGAAGGGAGTCTACTCGAAGGCTCCCGTCTTCCCCCGCCGGTTGAGGAACAAGACCTAGGTGGTCCATTGGTGTTGCCGCTCCCCGACCCGCTCACCATCGTAGGCGTGACCGTGTTCTGTCTCGCCATGGCCATCGCGTCCTACTCCCGGAGGATATTCGACTGGTCAGGTGCCTCCTGCGCCTTCGTCGTTGGCATGGTCATTGGAATCTGCGGGAATGTGCTCTGGCTCGTGCTGCTCCTAGTGTTCCTCGTGACGAGCTTTGGCGCCACCAAATACAGGTTCGAGTGGAAGAGGTCCGAGGGGTTCCAGGAGGGGGCCAAGGGCGAGCGCACTTGGAGGAATGTGGCGGCCAACGGCGCCATCCCGACTCTGATTGCTTTCGCGAGCTTCGTGGCGGAGTGGACGGCTCCGGCAGACGGCATGTTCGCGAAGGACATCGCGAGCTACTTGTTCGTTTCGGCCATAGCCGTCGCCGCCGCGGACACGGCAGCGAGCGAGATAGGCATAGTGGACCCGAGGGTCTATATGGTCACCACCTTCGAGCGCGTGAAGCGCGGTGTCGACGGAGGCGTCTCGCTCACGGGCCAGCTTGCGGCGTTCATCGCGGCCGCCTACACGTCGGCAATAGCGTACGTGGTCTTTGCGTTCTTCGACGAGTCGTTGCTTGCAGGCCCGGCCACGCTCTTCGTGCCGATGCTATGCGGCTTCCTGGGGTGTCAGGTAGACAGCGTCATCGGCGCGACCTGGGAGCGTGCGGGCAGGATAGGCAAGCTCGGGAACAACTTCCTGTCCATCGGTCTCGCGACCTTGCTCGCTCTCCTGATAGCGCTGCTCTAGTCTTTCCTGAGGACGTACACGTACGCCGGGGTGCCTCTGTAGGTCCTATCGATGCTCCAGCCGGTGCTCGTGCATAGCCGCCGCATCTCCAGGGGCGTGACCATCAGCAGATCCCACCATTCGCCTCGCTTCCCTCGGTAGAGCTCCCTCAGCGTGGCCTGGCCCGGTGGCCGGCCCCGTTCGATATTGAGCCTGTGATAGCTGAGATGCCTCGGGTTGTCAGTCCTTGTCGGGTGGATCGACTCCGCCAGGAACACGCCGTCATCCCTGATGATCCTGTGCAGCCTTTCCATCATCTCCCTGACGCCATCCATGTTTCCGCACAGACCGAAGTTGTTGCAGAACGCCAGCGCAGTGTCGAAGCTGTCCCTCCGGAGCCTGAGGTCGCACGCTGACATCTTGGCGAGTTCGCGCACCCCTCTTCGTCTGCTGACTTCGAGCGCCTTGTCGGAGATATCGATCCCCAGGACCCTCATCCCCTGCCTCTGGAGGTGCAACGCCACCCTGCCCGCCCCGACGCCGATGTCCAGCACTCTCCCCCTCGCGTGCCTCAGTGCCTTCCTCTCGACGTCTGGGAACTCGTCGAAGTCCTTGAAGTACAGGCTCAGGTCCTGCTCGTCGACGTAGCCGTCGTCCCTCTCCAGCCTGAGTTTGAACCTTCTGCCCTTATGGAAATCCATGAACGCCTGGCCGAACAGGTCCTCGCCTGACATGGCAAGCTCAAAGGCACAGCGGAGTGAAAAAGGCTTCTAGAGCGCGTCGAGCCTATCAGGCACCTCGGCGAGGGACCCCACCACGAAGTCCGCGACCTCAGAGCGCTCCTCGCCGTTTGCGAGCACCTGGATCGTCCGCATGCCCGCCTTGCGCGCTCCCAGGACGTCCTTATCCGCGTCGTCCCCCACGTGCACCGCCGCCTTCGGCAGAATCTTGAGCCTGTCCAGGGTCGTCCTGAAGGCCTTCTCCGCAGGCTTGCGGACGAGGATCTCGTCGGAGAAGGTCATCGCGTTGAAGCACTCCGATATGTCCATGCGGTCCATGACGACCCTCAGAACCCTCCCTGGGGTCCTGCCGGTGTTGGAGATCAGGCCCATCTTGTACCCCCTCGACCTCACCGCCCCTAGGGCCTCCTTCGCACCCGGAAGCAGCAACGGCGGGTTGTCCAGGAGGCTCTCCTCGTAGACCTTCTGCACCTCCCCGAAGCCCTCCCTGCCGATCCTCCGAGAGAGCTTCCCATCGACGCAGTTGAGCATGAATAGGACCTGGTCCCTGACGGGCATGTCCCTGCGCTTGCTCCATGCGAGCTCCAGGAATTCCCCGGTTCTGTTGTAGGCGAGGCGGATTTCCTCCGGCGAGTGCACAGCGCCTCTCTTTGTGAGGATGTCGGCAATCCTCTCGATCCTCAGCCTCGCGACCTTCTCGTTCCCGCCCGGGCGCTCTTGGATGAGCGTGTCCCAGAGGTCGAATATCACAGCGGCGATCTTCCTCATGGTATGCGGACCGGCCTAGGCGCGGGGTACTATTCAAAACCTCCAATCTACATCCTGAAGCTGTTGGGCACGTGCAGCTGGCAGAGCCGGGTCGCTCCGGCGGCGCCAGTCGACAACCCTTAAATACGACCTCGCTATTAGTCGCATCGAAGAGCGGTCTGACGGCCAAAGTGGCGGGGCCACACCTGGTCTCATTCCGAACCCAGAAGTTAAGCCCGCCTACGTTCTTCGCGGTACTGAGGTGCGCGAGCCCTCGGGAAGCCCAAGGCTCTTCGGAGCCTCTTGGCCGTAGCGGCTAGATACGCTAGCCAGGTACCTTCGGGTACAGGGTGAACCGTATCGCTTGAAACCGTTACGGGCTTGGTAAGCTGTCAGCCACTCTTCGACTGTTCTCCACTCCAGGCCAAGCCGGTGCCTGGTACCAACCGCGAAGGGTTTATATCAGCACACGTAGGTGCTTCGTCCCGGAGCTGGCACAGTTGGCCCTCTCGGATACGGACAAGCTGATTCTCGTGGCGGTCCTCGCGGCGGCGATGGCCTTCGTGGTGTTCTTCGAGCTCAGGTACATGAGGGGGAAGACAAAGGAGGTCAGGCGAGCGGCACAGAAGAGGGACGAGGCGTACAACGCCATGCTTACCACTCGCTCCGTCATGAACGTGATGCAGCGCAAGGGCGCTGATGTCAGCAGCGCGCAGGCCCTGGTGTCGTCGGCCAAGAGGGCGATGGACAGGGGTGACTTCGACAAGTGCATGGACCTGTGCGAGCAGGCAAGGGACGAGCTCACCAGCCCGCCCCAGAAGGCAGAGGCCGCTCAGCCGAAGCCCAAAGTGGAGAGGGAGAAGGAGGACATCGAGGAGTTCGCCGAGCGTCTCCTTGCGGCCAAGCAGACCGTCGCGATGCCTGACTCCTACAAGGGCACCAAGCTGCCCGTGGACCAGGACAGCAACTACCTGAGCGCGAAGTTCGAGATCAGCACGGCCAAAGCGGACATCAAGAAGGCTGTCGAGCGAGGCTTGGCGGTCGACACCGCGCAGGGTCTCATGACCGACGCTGAGAGCGCTTTCGTCGCAGGTTCCTATTCGAAGGCCCTCTCGCTCGCGGTGAAGGCGAGAAAGGCAATCAGCGCGGAGGCTGCGAGCGAGACGATTCCCCTCAAGGCGGAGGAGGAGCTGGCGGAGGAGAAGCCGACAGAGCCACAGGTGTTCGACATGCACGCGCCTGAGCGCGCATGCAAAGTCTGCGGAACGCCCCTGGAGGCCGGCGATGTCTTCTGCGGGAAGTGCGGCGGGAAGGTCCAGCTCGAGAAGGTCTGCAGCAACTGTGGCACCAAGGCAAAGCCCAGCGATGTCTTCTGCAGGAAGTGCGGGAACAAGATGGACTAGGCGCGCCGGCGAGTGCTCTTCACGATCACGGTTGCGAGCGCCCCTGCCCCGAACCCGTTGTCTATGTTGACCACCCCGATCCCGCTCGAGCAGCTCGAGAGCATGCCAAGGAGGGCGGCGATGCCGTCGAAGCTCGCGCCGTATCCGACGCTCGTGGGGACGGCTATCACCGGCTTGCTGGTCATGCCTGCGACGACGCTGGGGAGCGCGCCCTCCATGCCCGCGAGCACGATGATGACATCTGCCGCGTCGAACTGCCTGATGTTCGCCGTCAGTCTGTGGATGCCCGCAACACCCACATCGTACAGGCGGTCGACCCTGCACCCCAGGAGCTCAGCCGTCACCGCGGCCTCCTCGGCGACCGGTATGTCCGATGTGCCCGCGGTGACGACCAGCACCCTGCCGATGTTCGGCCTCTTGGCAAGTCCGACGGTTGCGATCCGCGCCTCGGGATACCATCTCACTTTGGCCCCGAACTTGTTTCTCAGCCTGTCGAACAGGTCCTTGCTCATCCTCGTGAAGACCGCCTCGTCGCCTCTCTCGAGTGTGCGCGATGCGATGCCGAGGATCTGGTTCGTGGTCTTTCCAGGCGTGTAGACGGCCTCGGGGATGCCCTTCCTGAGCTCCCTGTGCTGGTCGAGCTTGGCGAACTCGAGGTCGTCGTAGGGCAGGGTCCTCAGCAGCTCCAGTGCCTCTGCGACCGTGCAATCGCCCTTGCTGAGCCGCCTCAGTATCTTCTCGATCTTCCTCGGGTTCATGGCCTGAGCACCTCGTTCAGGCTGCCCATCCTGTACCCTTCGAGGTCCAAAGCGACATAGGCGAATCCCAGGGACCTCAGCTTCCTCGAGACAGCTATCCTCGTTCCCGGAGACGACAGTCTCGGGATGTCCTTGGGGTCGACCTCGACTCTGGCGATGTTCCCGTGCACCCTCACCCTCACCGTCTCGAAACCCTTGGCCATCAGGTACTCCTCTGCCTCCTCGACCATCGCGAGCTTCTCCCTCGTGATGGCCTCACCATACGGTATCCTCGACGCCAGGCACGGGCTCGAGCGCTTCCCGGCAGTCGGCAGCCCCAGTGCCCTAGAGATGGACCTCACATCTTGCTTCGTGATGCCCGCCTCCGCCAGCGGGCTCCTCACCGCCATCTCCTCCTTGGCTCTCCTGCCCGGGCGGTAGTCCAGCTTATCGTCAGCGTTCGAGCCGTCCAGGACCTCCTTCAGGCCACGCTCGTTTGCGATCCGCCTGATGTGCCTGAGGTCATCCAGCTTGCACAGGTAGCATCTGTCGGGCGGATTGCTGGCGAACTGGCTCTCGGAGAGCGGATCGACCTTCACCACGACCTGCTCAATCCCGATGATTCGAGCGACGCTCGATGCGCGCCTCAGCTCGGATGCCGGATACATCGGCGAGTCTATCGTGATTGCCACGGCCTTGTCCCCAAGCTCATCATGGGCGATCTTCGTGACCAGTGAGGAGTCTGCTCCTCCAGAGAACGCCACCGCGGCCGAGCCCATGGACCCGATGATCCTCCTGAGCCTCGCCTCCTTCCTGTCGATTGCCTTCATCCGTCGCTGGACAATGACTGCTGTCTATTTCTACGTTTAGTAGGCCGTCGTGAACCTCCCGTCATGGATTGCTGGAACCGGTCCGCGTTTGCCCGCATCGCGCACGCGTCTTGCCTATTGCCTCGCGCTCTTCCTCGCCATCGCCGCCAATTCGCCCACTGTCGAAATACCGCCAGTGGTTCGTGCGCCGACGAATACTAATAAATAGCCACGAGGCACGTTAGAAGGATTCCTCAGCCGAGCTTTGGAGGAAACGATGGCTGAAGAGAGCACCGTCTACATTGGCAAAAAGGCAACAATGAACTACGTCCTCGCGGTCGTCTCTCAGATAAACGCTGGCAGCGACAACGTGTGCATCAAGGCGCGAGGAAGGGCCATAAGCAGGGCTGTGGACGTCGCGGAGATTGTGAGGAACAGGTTCGTCCAGGGCCTGGCGTACAGGGACGTCAAGATTGCGACTGAGTCCTTGCCTGGTCACGACGGCGGAAACGCGAACGTCTCTTCGATCGAAATCTATCTTTCGAAGTGAATCCTAAACGGGAATCGGTGGTCAATCCGGGCTCAGGGTTCCGCCCCCAGGGGCAGCCCTACACTGACTACTGCGCTCGGTCCTGTGGCGTTTCTTCATCGAAGAGGATTTATCAGATGCGACGGCTATCGGTCCGGCTGTGACTCAGGGGAAGGCTGGTGCCGCATGATCCTCGTCAAGCTGGGCGGGAGCGTCATTACGGACAAGGGGAAGCTTCGTTCATTTCGGAAGCTGACCTGCGAGAGGCTCGCGAAGGAGCTGTGGCGGGCACGTGATTCGCTGACGATAGTCCATGGGGCAGGCTCGTTCGGGCACATAAGGGCAAAGGAGCACGGGCTTCACAAGGGCTTCAAGAGGAAGTCGCAGCTAGGCCACGTCGCGGCGGTCCAGCGGGACGTGCGCGAGCTCAACCTGAAGGTCTTGGAGGCGCTCATCGACAGCGGCATCAGGGCAGTCTCGATTCCACCTGCAGCGGCCGCGACTTTCAGAGGAGGCGCGGTCGCATCGTTCAACCCGGACGCTTTCAGGAACATGACCCAACTGGGGCTCTCACCAGTGTCCTTCGGCGATGTCGTACCCGACGAGGCGATGGGTTTCTCGATATGCTCAGGCGACCTCATGATGGAGGCCCTCGCCAAGGAGTTCGAGCCCGAGCTGGTGGTCTTCTGCGCGGATGTGGACGGCGTGTTCGACAGAGACCCGAAGAGGGCCAGGAGCGCGAGGCTCATCCCCGACTTCGGCAGGCCATCACTCAAGCTGCTTGGGCGCAGCGATGCTCAGCATGCCGATGTGACGGGCAGCATCCGCGGCAAGCTCGAGCGCATGCTGGCCATCGCCCAGCACTGCGAAAAGTGTATGATAGTGAACGGCAATGTGCCAGGAAGGCTGGAGAGGGCCATCTCCGGGAAGGAAGTCATCTCGACGGTGGTCCTCCCAGGCTAGGTGTTCGGATGGGTGAAGAGGGCGAAGGCCGGGACAGGCTGATCGAGCGCAGGAAGAACGACCACGTCGAAATCTGCGCCAAAGAGGACCTGAGCCATGGGTACATCTATTGGGACGACGTGAAGCTCGTGCACAACCCGCTTCCGGAGATCGACCTCGAGGAGGTGGACATATCCACCACGATCTTCGGTCGGAAGCTGAACGCTCCTCTTGTGATCTCCGCCATGACCGGCGGGTACGGCAAGGCGGAGCAGATCAACAGGAACCTCGCGTCCGTGGCGGAGCAGTTCGGCATCGGCATGGGCGTTGGGAGCCAGAGGGCCGCCCTGGAGAACCCAGAGGTGGCAAGGACATATTCCGTCATAGCCGAGTTCGACATCCCGCTCAGGATAGGCAACCTGGGCGTGCCGCAGCTGATACCCCAGGGGCTGAGCGCTCCTCTCGGCATCGAGGAGGGGAAGAAGGCAATGGAGATGGTCGACGCTCATGTGCTAGCCGTGCACATGAACTACCTCCAGGAGATAGTGCAGCCGGAGGGCGACACGAGGAGCAAGGGCGGCCTGAAGGCACTTGAGAGGTTCGCAAAGGCTCTGCCAGTGGTGGCCAAGGAGACGGGGGCCGGCATCCCCAGGGAGACGGCCCTGAAGCTCAAGAAGGCCAGCGTCAAGGGCCTGGACGTCGGCGGCCTCGGCGGCACGAGCTTCTCGGCCGTGGAGTACTACAGGGCCAGGTCGGCCGGGGACAAGACCAGGACGAACATAGGCAAGACCTTCTGGGATTGGGGGATACCGACGCCCGTCGCAGTCGTCCTCGCGAATGTCGGTCTTCCCATAATCGCCACGGGCGGCCTCAGGAGCGGGCTCGACGTCGCGCGCGCCATAGCCATCGGAGGGTCGAGCGGCGGCATGGCCGGGAGGCTACTACCAGCTGCGCTCGAGAGCAAGGAGGCCCTGGAGCACGAGCTGGCCACGATCGTTCACGAGCTCAAGGCCGCGATGTTCCTCGTCGGCGCGAAGGACATCAAGGAGCTCGCTCGCACGAGGGCGATTGTCACCGGCAGGTCCAAGGAATGGCTGGACCAGCTCGCGGAGTGATCCCATGTCGTTCCCGGACGAATACAAGGACAGGGTCAAGAAGATCAATGACTATCTGTTGCACTCGCTGGATGTGATCCAGGACAAGAGCCTGAAGGCCGCTATGGCACACTATCCCGCTGCTGGAGGCAAGAGGCTCAGGCCCCTGCTCTCCACAATCGTGTGCGAGGCGGTGGGAGGCAAGCCGGACCACGCCATCCCGTTCGGCGTGGCACTCGAGATGGTCCACAACTTCACGCTCGTGCATGACGACGTGATGGATGAGGACGACACGAGGCGCGGGATCAGGACCGTCCATGCCCAGTATGGGGTGCCTGAGGCCATTCTGTCCGGCGATGCGCTCTTCGCCCGGGCGTTCGAGGTCGCGCTCGACACTGACGTGGACGATCCAGAGTTGGTCAGGCTCGTGGACATCCTTGCCAAGTCCGTCAGGCTGCTCGCGGAGGGGCAGCAGATGGACATGGACTTCGAGGAGGCAAAGAAGGTCACCTCTGACCAGTACATGAAGATGATAGAGCTCAAGACAGCGGTGCTGTACCAGGCAGCTGCCCAGGGCGGTGCGATTATCGGAGGCGCGACCGACGAGCAGGAGGACGCTCTCGCGGAGTACGGCAGGTTGATGGGGCTAGGGTTCCAGATCTGGGACGATGTGCTCGACCTGAGGTCGGACCAGGAGACTTTCGGCAAGCCCGTGCTGAACGACATCAGGAACGGGAAGAAGACCTTGATCGTGGTCCAGGCGCTCGAGGACCTCAGAGGGTCCGACAGGGACGAGTTCCTGAAGGCGCTCGGGAAGAAGAACGCATCCGTCGAGGAGCTCGTCAGAGCGCGGGATTTGCTGGACAAAGTGGGGGCGATAGACCATGCGACGAAGGTTGCGGATGGCCTGGTCGTTCAGGCGAAGGAGAAGCTCTCGGTCCTGAAGGATTCACGGCACAAGAAGTCGCTCGTGGCCTTCGCCGACTACATGGTCCGCAGGAAGACCTAGGTCACACCTGATTTCGTTATCTTGAAGTCGCACCTCTTGCCCTCTTCCAGGTGCCTGTGCTTGATTATGACTGCCCTGCGGGTGCCGGTGCCCACCTTGTCCAGCCTGAGGATGGCTTTGGCGTTGTGCAGGAGCACATGTCCTCCGAGCGGCTCGAAGGTGCCCTTCTCGAGGTCCGTGTAGACCTGCGATGTGAGCAGGATGGGGATGTCCTTTCCCCGGCCGACTGCCAGGAGCTTCGCGAGCTGTGGGCTCAGGGACTTCCGGATACCCTTCTCCTCATCGTTCCTGGTGAGCCTGTAGTGTATCGTTGCGGAGTCGAGGATGATCACCCCTACCTCGAGGGAGCTGTCCGCGAGCTTTACGGCCTTGTCGACGAACTTCTCCTGGTCGTCGAAACTGTGAGGTTCGAAGAAGAGTATGTTCTTCATCACGTCCTCGTAGCCGTCCCCCGCCATCTGCATCAGCCGCTCGAGCGAGACCCCTTCGGTGTCTATGTAGATGACCTTCTTGCCTGAGAGTGCTACGTCCTTGGCGACTTGGAGGCAGATGTTGGTCTTGCCAGAGCCCGCCTCGCCGAACAGAAGCGTGATGGAGCCTCCTTCGAGTCCCCCGCCTAGGAGTTCGTCCAGTGCCGGTGAACCTGTCGGAAGATGGACCACGAGCCGCCATTGGCCAGGTTGGTGATAAGGGTTGCTGATACATCCATGCTGTGCTGAGTGCCGAGGATCTGCAGAGCCTGGCATGCCTCCAAAAGGGTTATGCTCGGGAGCGATGATTTGGGGTTGGCGAGGTCTGTGACAGCTTCATCCCGTGCAGCCCAAGGCTTTGGATCACTTGCGCTGATGTTGTTGCTGCTCGTGTCATCGTCGTCTGCGCCGGTGGTGGCAAGTGGGTCGGATCTGCCCGACCACGAGTCGATTCGCATCGACAATGACTCGCAGTTCGACCTTTCTCACGGCGTGTCACTGGGGACTGGTGCCTTAGACGACCCCTATGTCATCCAGGATATCGAAATTGTGGATTCTTCAACGCCCTTCTTCACAGGCATTGCTGTGAGGAATACAACCGCATATGTGATCTTGCGCAACATCACGATTTCTAATGCAGACATCGGGATACACATAGACAACGCCCGCAACGTCGTGGTGTCCAACTGCGTCCTGTCCAACAACGAATTCGCGGTTGCGATTCGTTACTCGAGGGATTGCAGCGTTCTCAACAGCAGCTTCCTCGACAACGGCTATGCGGTCTCGATATACGAGTCGCGCGAGATACTCGTGTCCGGGAACACATACATCGGCAACGATGTGAACAACAGCTTGGAGGTACCGACCTGGGTCATCGCATGGTTTGGGGCACTCGCGATTGTCGGGGCAATGCTTCTTGCCATCCTTCTAGTGCTGATTGGCGGCTTAGGACGTCTCCGCAGGAGACCCTTGCTCAGAATCCTGGCCCGGGCAGCGTCTTGTGTGGTTATCCAGTCGTTGGTGATAGTGCTGGTAACGGGCTACATTGTCCCAGAGTTCAACCAGGGGGATATGAGTTGGGGTATGCTCGCCATCCTAACCTATGCGGCAGTCGGGTCCGGAGTCGCTGCGGTAGTCTTTGTCTCGGTGTACGGGTCGCGCTGGGTTGAACCTCAGCTCGCATAGCCTCGTCGCCTGGTCCGCCAGACAACCAGAATGTCTTATAACGGCGAATGGCTCTCCCGCATCCGTGGATGTACATAGGATAGGGGCCGAGGCGAGATTGGACTCGGCTGTCATGATGGGCAGGAGGGTCGTGTTCAAACAGCGGGTCGTGAAGAGCTACAGGCATCCTGTGCTCGACAGGTCCCTCCAGACCTTCAGAATCAAGAACGAGGTTAGGCTGATGCTCGAGGCGAGGAGGGCTGGAATACCAATCCCTGTGATATATTCCGTCGATCTTCCCGAGAACAGGATAGTGATGGAGGAGATTGGTGGGATGAGGGTAAAGGACGCGTTGGATGACCTGCCAAGGGACAGGGCCGAAGAGGTCTGCCGCAAGATCGGGGACATCGCGGCCAGACTCCATGCCAATGACATCGTCCACGGCGACCTCACCACGAGCAACATGCTCCTTGACGGCGACCGCATCGTGGTGATTGACTTCTCCCTCGGCTCGAAGTCATCGGAGCTTGAGGACAAGGGCGTGGACATGCACCTACTGGAAGAGGCGTTCCACTCCGCCCACTACAGGCGGAGTGAGCTGTACGAGGCTGTCAAGGATTCATACATGAAGGCGTATCCGGGCGGAGCGGAAGTGCTCAAGAAGGTCAAGGAGATAGAGAAGAGGGGGCGGTACACGCGAAAGGAATAGCCTTCGTCACCAGCAACAGCGGCAAGTTCAGGGAGATTTCCCAGCAGATGGCGGAGCACGGGTACGAGCTGGAACACATCAAAACGTCATACCCCGAGATCCAGGCGGACACGATCGAGGAGACGATCGTGCCTGGACTGAGATGGCTGATTGAACAATACAACCGGCCGATGATGATTGACGATTCGGGTTTGTTCATCGACGCTCTGAAGGGCTTCCCCGGAGTCTATTCCTCATACGCTTTCAGGACCGTAGGCTGCGACGGCATCCTGAGGCTCATGAAAGGCGTAGATGACAGGTCCGCGAAGTTCGAGTGCTGCATCGGCTTCTTGAAGCCGGGCTCGGAGCCGTTCATCGCGAAGGGCGTGTCCAAGGGTTCGATATCAAGAAGGAAGGCAGGTAGTGGCGGGTTTGGGTTCGATCCCGTGTTCGTCCCGGAAGGGTACCTGAAGACCTTCGCACAGCTGGAGATGTCTGAGAAGAACAGGATATCTCACAGGGGAAGGGCAATAGAGGCACTCTTGAAGGAGCTTCCAAAGCTCCTTCAATGAATGATAATCCTTTTATTGCCGAGGACGTTAATCCAGCCTCAGGACCAGGCCTTCAATGGGGTAGTGGTCTAGCTTGGTATGATACGTGCTTTGGGAGCATGAGGTCATCGGTTCAAATCCGATCTACCCCACTCTCATTCCCCGTCACAGACATCCGCATTCGCTCAATCTATATAGGGGGAGCCTATACCGCATTTCAATGAGAGGCCTTTTCCGGAGGCCTTTGACATGAGAAGGTACAAGGACATACCGCTCTGGAAGAATGTCACCCCGAAGCAGTGGACCGACTGGAAGTGGCAGGTCAGGAACAGGATCACGGATGTCGAGCACCTCGCCCAGGTGATCAACCTCACGAAGGAGGAAGAGGATGAGATACGCAACTCGATGAAGTACCTCCGTATGGCCATCACGCCCTACTACGCGAGCCTCATGGACCCGGACGACCTGAGCGACCCCATCAGGCGACAGGCTGTCCCCACCTCAAAGGAGCTCCATGTCACGAAGGACGAGATGGAGGACACCGTGGGCGAGACGATCGATTCACCTCACGAGGGGCTTACCCACAGGTACCCCGACCGGGTGCTCCTGCTGCTGACAGACCAGTGCAGCATGTACTGCAGGCACTGCTGCAGGAGGCGCATAGTCGGTCAGACGGACCACCAGAGGAGCTGGGAGGAGATCAAGGCAGGCATCGACTACATCAGGGACGCGCCCGAGGTTCGGGATGTCTTGCTGTCTGGCGGGGACGCCCTGCTCGTCTCCGATGAGTTCCTCGAGAAGGTCATCAGGGAGATCAGGAAGATCAAGCATGTGCAGATCGTGAGGATAGGCACCAGGACGCCCGTAGTGCTGCCGTACAGGATAACCCCCGGGCTCGTCAGGATGCTCCGG
>DYTN01000003.1:0-12419 GCA_020725925.1 Methanobacteriota archaeon | reverse complement strand
CCGGAAGTACCATCCCATCTGGCTCAACACGCACTTCAACCACCCGAAGGAGATCACGCCCGTCTCGAAGCGCGCGGTCGAGATGCTGGTTGATGCGGGCATACCCGTCGGGAACCAGCAGGTCCTGCTAAAGGGCGTCAACGACTGCCCTGTGATCACGAAGAAGCTATGCCAGGACCTGACGGCCATCAGGTGCAGGCCCTACTACATCTATCAGTGCGACATCGCGAAGGGTCTCGAGCATTTCAGGACCGCCATCGCGAAGGGCATCGAGATCATCGAGAACCTCAGGGGACACACCTCCGGCTACGCGGTCCCGCAGTTTATCATCGACGCCCCCACTGGGGGCGGCAAGATACCAGTCGGGCCCAACTACCTGATATCGATGAGCGACAAGCGCGTGATACTCAGGAACTACGAGGGCGGCGTATTCCAGTTCCCCGAGGTCGAGGGCGACAGGGTCAGCGTCTGCCCGGACTCGTGCAAGATGTGCGAGGAGTTCCCCCATCTAGAATCGAACGAGGGTGTCGCAGCCGTGCTCTCAGGCAAGAAGATGTGCCTCATGCCCGAGGGCGCCCTCAGGGAGAGGCGCAGGAAGGAGTACCACAGGCCCAAGGGCTCCGCACCGAAGTGTCACGACTTCTGAGCCAGCCTTCGAAAAACGCTTTCAGCTCTTCTTGTCCTCGAGCGAGGCTTTGGTGATCACGTAGTTGCCCGAGTGCTTCCGCCAGTTGGCATGGGCTTCCTCGACGACCACGGCCTTCGAGAAGTTCGGGCCGTCCAGGACGAAGGTCTCAAGCTCCCCGCCCTCGCCCGAGACGCTTATCCTGTACTTGTCCCTGAGCTTCTTGAGCTCCTTGATCGAGTGCGAGGTGATGACCTTCCCCAGCCAGCCCTCGTCGAACCCCTCGGCGTACACGCCTGATATCATGAACTTGAACCCCGCATGGACCATGTCCTCGAGGAGCGTGAGCTGGTCCTTGCGCCAGAGAGGAGCGTGCAGTGGCTTGTCGAGCCTGTGGCAGATCTCGTTGAACCTGGACCACTGGTAGTCCGAGGCGATCGCGCCGCACACGAACCCCTCGGCCTGGTCCTCCTCGCGCATCAGCTCCTCGACGTCCTTGAGCTCCTCCTCCTTCAGGCCCGAGCTCTCCCTGTGCCTGATGGGTATCTGCAGCGCTTCCGACTGCAGCTCGGTCCACCGGACGTTCGGGTAGTGGAACATGTACGAATCGGATGCCTTCGGGACGACCGTCAGGAGGCTGACCACATCCCAGCCCTGCTGCTGCACGAGGTACAGGGCGTAGGTGGAGTCCTTCCCCCCGGAGAAGAGCGCAGAGACCTTCACGGCCTATCTCCGGATGCATAATGCGAGCGCTCGCTATTTGGAAGTATTGTCCGCCTTCCCAGCTCGCGTTTATATGGCGGCAGCTCGATGTGCCTGGCCGTGTACTACTGCCCCAAGTGCGACAGGAGCATTTCGAAGGACCGGGTGCAGCAGGCGGACAGGGAGCTGAAGGAGAGGTTCGGGGTCAGCGGGCTCTCCAGCCTGAGGTGCCCCGTGTGCGACTGCGAGTACATAGACCTTAACAAGGTCGCCGAAGGGGGTGAGGCGCATGTCGGCAAGACGAGGAAGAAGGCCGATCCTGCTTGAGGAACTCACGAGCGCGGAGTTCGCGAGGCTGGTCAAGAGGAAGCCGCTTGTGATAGTGCCGTTCGGGTCCGTCGAGGAGCACGGGTCGCATCTGCCGCTCTGCACGGACTCCTTCCAGGCTGAGGATGTGGCCAATCGGGTCGCCCCCGAGTTCGGCGCGGTCGTGTGTCCGTCGATCAGGTACGGCGAGTGCAAGTCCACCAGGAACTTCCCGGGCACGCTCTCCCTGACATTCGACACCGTCAGGGCGCTAGCGTTCGATATCGTCTCCGAGCTGGCCAGGAACGGCGTGGACAAGGTGGTCCTCCTGTCAGGGCATGCTGGCAAGGACCACATGGCCGCCCTCAGGGAGGGCGCGCTCATGGCAGTGGAGAAGGACAGGAAGCTCAGGGTCATGGTGCTCTCAGACTACGACATCGCATACGAGCTGCGGGGGAAGGAGTTCTCCTCCGAAGACGGCCATGCGGGGGAGATCGAGACCTCGCGCATGCTCAACATCCGGCCAGGGCTGGTCGGGAAGGACAGGCCGGTCGGCAAGACGAGGGTGCCGAGCTTCATGGTCCTGGCGGATCCGGAGAGGCATTTCCTGACGGGCGTCTGGGGCGATGCTGGCAGGGCGTCCCGCGCCAAGGGCCGCAGGATAGACGACTACATAGTCGAGGGGCTGGCAGGGCTGATCGCCAGGAACTTCGGGCTGAGGAGGGGCGGCACCAAATGAATCTCAAGGAGGAGGCGGCCAGGGAGGCCGTGAAATTCGTGGAAGATGGTATGGTCGTCGGACTGGGCAGCGGCTCGACAGCCAGCGTTGCCATCAAGTTGCTCGGCGAGAAGGTCAGGGGAGGGATGGGCATCGTCGGCATACCGACCTCGAGGGACTCCGAGATCCTCGGGAGGTCGGTGGGCATCAAGATCGGCGAGCTCAAGGACCACCCGGAGGTCGATGTCACGATCGACGGTGCGGACGAGGTGGACCCGAAGCTGAACCTGATCAAGGGGCTGGGTGGGGCGCTTGTGCGGGAGAAGATCGTGGCGGTCGCAACGAAGCTGGACATCATCGTCGTCGACGAGTCGAAGCTTGTCGAGTACCTGTGCCAGAAGGTCCCCCTGCCGGTCGAGATAGTCAGGTTCTCCCGCGAGGCGACGATGCGTAGGCTCAAGGGGCTCGGCTCCGAGCCGAAGCTCCGGATGAGGGACGGGGAGGAGTTCGTCACGGACAACGGGAACCTCATCGCCGATTGCAGGTTCCCGCGGATAGACGACCCGGCCAGGATGGAGTCGGAGCTGAACCTCGTGCCTGGGGTGGTGGACAACGGGCTGTTCGTGGGCCTGGCCCACAAGGTCATAGTGGCGTCGGAGAAGGGCGTCAGGACCATCGACAGGAAGAAGTAGCTCACTTAGCGAGCTCTTTCAGCTGCTTCACGTTGTTCTCGACAGCCTCTATCTTCTTCCTCTCCTCGGTCTCGATGATCTCGATGATCTTCTCGAAGGGTATCGAGAGCTTGTTCGAGTGCACGGGCCGGCCCTTGCCCTCCTTCTTGATGTCCCTCTTCGAGACCCACTTCCGCCTTCGGAGCTCCTGCATCGCGATCGACACCTCGGGCTGCCGCAGGCTCGTGGCGCTCTCGATCTCGACGGACGTGGTCTCCTCCTTCTTCCTCAGGAAAACGAGCGTCTTGGCTATGTTCTTGGACAGGCCGGTCTTCATGAGAAGCTCGACCAGCATCTCGTCCTTCTTCGAGAGGCCCTTGTCCGTCATATTATGTGCCTAGCCATTTATTAATTAGGAGATATATATTGGTTTCCATTCGAACTCGAAGATATATACCGACAGCGGGTTTCTTGAACTAGTCAGCGCTCGACAGGACCTCCAGCCACGGAATCGAGCATCCGGCAATGCTTTAATATGACCTGCCGCTTACTCGTGTCCTGCGTTCAAGGGCCGTTGATTCAGATGAAGATGCCCAGGGTCACCAGGGAGTACTGCCCTAAGTGCAAGAAGCACACGGACCACGAGGTCGAGCGGGTCAAGATGCGTCCCAGGAGCGAGCTCAAGTGGGGGCAGAGGAGATACAGGCGCGCCACTGCAGGCTACGGCGGTTTCCCGAGGCCGAAGTACGAGGGCCGGCAGAAGCCGACGACCAAGGTGGCGCTCAGGTACAGGTGCAAGGCGTGCAAGAAGGCGCACCAGCGCACCTGCTTCCGCTCAAAGAAGTTCGAGCTGAAGGAGGCGTGAGGATGAGCAGCAAGATTCCCGCCCCCAAGAGCAAGTTCGTCACTGTCAAGTGCCAGGACTGCGGAAACGAGCAGATCGCGTTCGACAAGCCTGCGACACAGGTGAAGTGCAACGTGTGCGGTGCCACGCTGGTCAAGCCCACGGGTGGTAAGGGCGTGGTCAGGGGGCAGCTGCTCGGAGAGGTCCTGTGATGTCGCGCAAGACGGAGTACCCAGAAGTGAGCGACCTCGTGGTCTGCACCGTCTCCAATGTGAAGAACTTCGGTGCCTTCGTCACCCTCGACGAGTACGGGGGGAAGGAAGGCTTCATCCATGTGAGGGACGTCGCCACGGGCTGGGTCAAGTACATACGGGACCACGTCCGGGAGGGCCAGAAGACCGTCTGCAAGGTCCTGCATGTCGACCGGGACCGAGGGCACATCGACCTCTCCCTGAAGCAGGTGAACGAGCACCAGAAGAGGGAGAAGATCCAGGAGTGGAAGAACGAGAAGAAGGCGGAGAAGCTCTTGGAGATCGTCGGGACCAAGATGGGCAAGACGCTCGACCAGGCGTATGCCGAGGTGGGGGACAAGCTCGTCTCCGAGTTCGGCACGCTCTTCGGCGCCTTCGAGCAGGCGACCGTGGACGGTGAGCTCCTCAAGGAGGCCGGGCTCGAGAAGAAGTGGGCCAGCGCGGTGACGGAGGTCGCCAAAGAGAACATACAGACCCCCTCGGTCACCATCGACGGCCTGCTCGAGGTCACAAACCCCAAGCCCGACGGCGTGGACCATGTCAGGAAGGCGCTGGCAACTGGGCTGGATTCTGAGGAAGCGGAGGTAAGCATACACTACATCGGCGCGCCGAAGTACAAGGTGACTGTCACCGCCGGGGACTACAAGCTGGCGGAGCAGGAGCTGAAGGCCGCCGTCGACAGGGTCACGGCCGCGGTCGAGAAGGGTGGCGGGGCCGCGAGCTTCAGCAGGAAGGAGGAGAAGTGAAGACCCTCCTCCGGAAGTGTCCCGCCTGCAGGGGATACACGCTCATGGAGCGGTGCCCCAAATGCGGAGGGACAACCTTGATGCCCATGCCCGCCAAGTACTCACCCGAGGACAGGTACGGCGAGTACAGAAGGCGCCTCAAGAAGGAGATGTCAGGGGAGGCATAGATGGACGACATACTGGTCGTTTACAAGGAGAGGCCCAGCCTGAAGGACCCCATTTTCGTCGAGGGTCTTCCGGGCGTGGGCAACGTCGGCAAGCTCGCAGCGGAGCATCTGGTGGACCAGCTCAAGGCCGTCAAGTTCGCTGAACTGGTCTCCAAGTACTTCCCGCCGCAGGTGCTGGTCAACGACTCGGGCACAATCAGGCTGGTCGGAAACGAGCTGTATTACGTGTCGCGGCAGGACGCTGCCAATGACCTCGTCATCATGACCGGCGACTACCAGGGGCTCACCCCTGAGGGACAGTACGAGCTCTCGGACAGGACCCTCAAGGTCCTTCAGGAGCTGGGAGTCAAGAGGATGTACACGCTCGGCGGGTACGGGCTTGGCCGCATGATCGAGAAGCCCAGGGTGCTCGGGGCCGCGACAGACCCTGAGCTGGTCGAGGAGATGAAGGGGTTCGGCGTGACATTCTCGAAGGGAGAGCCGGGGAGCGGCATCGTTGGCGCGAGCGGGCTGCTGCTAGGCCTCGGTAGACTGTATGGCATAAGGAGCGCCTGTCTCATGGGCGAGACATCGGGCTACTTCGTGGACCCCAAGGGGGCGCAGGCAGTGCTCGAGGTGCTCGCCAAGATCCTACAGGTCAAGATCGACTTCACCGAGCTCGAGGCCAAGGCGCAGCAGATAGACATGATCACCTCGAAGCTCCGCGAGGCCGAGCCCACACCGGAGCCCAAGCGCGAGGATCTCGGATACATCGGGTGACGAGAGAGGACGATGACGTCCTCGGCGGCTCATTGAAAATAAAAAAAAGGGGGGAGGTAATCCTGATTAGTGAGTCGCTGAGTAGAGTAGTTAGAGTGCATCCCATCCCGTTTCTGACTACTTCTTCAGGTACTTTTCCTCGTATGTTTTGATGGCCGCAAGAGACTGTTCCGCGTGCTCGAACTTCTTCATGCGGTCGACGACCAACTCCAGCCGGGCGTAGATGAGGTCCCTGATCGCCGACCTGATGGCCTCCGAGCGGGAGGGGAAGTCGTCGATCTCCACGAGGAAGTCCAGCGCGCGCAGGTGTCTTTGCGATATGCGTATGGTGATCTTCTCAGTGTCTGGCTCCATCGCAAACCGCCCCACCTTGTCCGCTTTCCCGTGGAATCGTCTGTACCTCTTCTGCCTTACTAATGTCGGACAGCCCGTTATATCTGTGCCAAATATATAAAACCTCGGTTTTTCTTCCCATCCCGGCTCGAAAACCGTTCAGCGCGCTCAACTAGCTCCTCGAAAAACGATTTATGCGGAATCCATAATAGGGAGCGCGTCGCATATCTTCTGGCACTGGGACCCGACTTAGCTCAGACTGGCTAGAGCGGCTGACTGTAGTGTGGAAATCGGCACGACCGATCTCAGTCGCTGAGATCAGCAGGTCCCCGGTTCAAATCCGGGAGTCGGGACCATTTTCTCCATGCCGTCAGATCGGCTCGGGGATGATCTTCCAGGCCTCGGGCGCGTCCGGTTTCACGACCTCCCGGGTGCGCTCCAACATCGCGACCTCCTTGTGGTCGAACGACCTCGGGTCGAGCGAGATTATCAGCCTTGCGCTGCTCGTCATAGCGGTCTCCGTCCAACGGTCAATGGCCTTTAGCACCCTGTGGAAATCGTTGCTCGTCACGAGGTACTCGATGCCCTCGACGAGCACAACGCCGTTCTGGGACTTCTCCATGAAGTTGACCAAGCTGTCTGTGAGGAGGCTGAGCTTCGCCGGGTCCAAGCTGTCCTTGCCCGCAACGGTCGAGAGCCAGACGATTGGAGTCGTCTGGAGGTAGTGTTTCGTCCGGACCTCTTTCGGGAACAGCCTTGTGACCACGATCCCCTGCGCCCTGCTCTTGTACTTCTTGCAGGTCCTGCATGGGCACGGGAGCTTGCACGCGGAACAGTCCAGGCTCTCGCACTCGAAGCTCTCATCCTCCTCGCAGTCCCAGCACCTGGCCTTCAGTATTTCCAAGAAGAGCTTGAATGCGAACTCCGGCTTCTGTTCCTCCACCAGGTAGGCGTACCTGTGGAGCAACCTGTATTTCGCCTTGGAAGCTGATGTGAGCCTCTCGGCCGTCGGCACTATCATGGTCATCTGCCCGCTGGCGATGGAATAGGCGAAGATAAGCCCCGACAGAGCAACACCGGCTGTCAGCGTCAACCTCGCAGCTGTGTCGACGGTGGATGTGAAAGGGTGGCCGACGGCGAAATTGAACCAATACACAAGGCCGCTCCCAACGAACACCCAGAGGCCGGTCAGGTAGATCTTCGAAGAGCGCTGGGAATCCTCGTTCACCTCCGACATGGAGCGAAGAACCGTGGATGTTGAGAGCGCTCCTGTGCCTGAGTAGAACGCGACGCAGATCCACCCGATGAACGATGACGGACCGGGCCGAGAAGGGTCTGCGTAGTCCACCTCGGCCATCGATCCCAGGGCAATCGCGAGCAAGATGGCAGCAATCAGCACCAAGCCGCTGCGGTTTGGTGGCGCAAGACTGATTCTCCGATTGATCGGGAAGACGATGGCGATTCCCCCCAGAAGCGCTGTGGCCATTAGCACTGCCACGACATAGGACTTGATAGCGGTATTAGCCGCCGCCGAATAGGCTGGATCTATGAACCTATAGAGCGGACCGGTGACAGCGGCGATGAGGATCCCGCTCATCGCCAGGAGGAACAGGACGGCCGGGGGCGAATTCGGTGCTTTCATCCAGCCGAGGGTCCCTGCGCCAAAGCA
This sequence comes from Methanobacteriota archaeon, assembly GCA_020725925.1. Classification (GTDB taxonomy): domain Archaea; phylum Thermoplasmatota; class Thermoplasmata; order UBA10834; family UBA10834; genus COMBO-56-21. The sequence continues at coordinate 4,628 of DYTN01000003.1, read as the reverse complement.
GAGTGCGCCCGCACCGACCGCCGCCATCCATAGTATGTCAACCATAGGTTGCTACCTCATGTCGGGGCACAAGGTCCATTGCAGGCAGCTTCCTCTTATCTGAATCCTTATGAGGCAGTCGTGGCCGCCCGAACGGCTTCGAGGAGGCGCTCGACCTGGAAGGGCTTCGCGACGAAGTCGATCGCGCCCGCCCTCATGGCCTCTTTTCTCAGGGCTTCCTTGACGAGCGCGCTCACGACGATGATCTTCGCCTTAGGGTCCTGCTCGATGATCTTCATGATGGCGGAGAGGCCATCCATGCCGGGCATGAGGATGTCCATGAGCACAACGTCGGGCTTGAGGGCCTTGTACTTCTCGATGGCCTCGAGCCCGTTTGACGCCTCGCCCGCAATCTCGTGATCATGCGACTCGAGGATGTCCCTTATCATCTCCCTGATGAACGGTGCATCCTCGACTATCAGAACCTTTGACATGGCTTTCCACCCGGCACGTCGGCAGTTGAGAGAAGACGAATTCCTGCATATATAAGTTGGCCACTTCAATTATCGAGAGCGATAACGACCTCCCAAAACATCCTTATCCAACGAGCGGGGGCTGACGCCCACGGCCGGAGGGCATCCGTAGTCCCGGGGACTCGCCCAGCAGGGTCGGCTCGCATCGAGAGAATGCCATAGGCATTCTCGTCTGACGCCTGCGAGCGGAAGGTCCCGCAAATCCAGCATCTCAGAAAGAATAAATAGCACGAAATGCATATGTGTTCTCGTCTGACGAATGTCGGACCCGAAGGGATGGGCCATGGTGTTCCGCAAGGCTAGAAGGAGCGCTCGTGACAAGGACGATGCTGAGAGGGAGGAGCGCGTACCCTACAGGCTCCTGTCCTACGAGCACGATCAGGAGGGCAAGAGGTTCAAGTCCAACAACGTGGTCTACAGCTTCTGGAGCGCGTCCAAGTACGTGCTCATTCTCTCGATCATGCTATGGTGGCTGCCGATGTTCGGCCAGATGATCGCCGGCTATGTCGGGGGCCGCAGGGCGGGCGGGCCTTGGAAGGGCGTTGCCGCCTCGATCGTTCCCGTGGTCGCCTTGTACTGCGTGATGACGGCCTTCGACCAGGGCATACTCCCGTCGCACCTGTTCGGCGTGGCGATCGCACCTGCCGCAGTGGCATCCGCGCTCAACACCGTCCCGATCATCTCCCCCTACATCCAGTTCTCATCGGACTACGTGGGCGCGTTCGTCAGCGGCCTCGCAGGTGCGAGCCCGTACGGGATCAACCTGTACGTGCTCACAGTGGCCTTCGCGTATGTCGGAGGAGTCCTGGCCGAGCAGAATAGGAGGGAGATTGAGTTCTCCTCCGGAGCCGTGATGGCCAACACAACCGTCCTGGTCCACGATGCTTCCGCGTACCAGCAGCAGCTGGATTCGGGACAGCCGCGCGGGATCCTGGCGGGAATGGGCTCGATGTTCCATCTTCCGCTCCGTCACAGGGACTACCCGGCGGTGACCGCGGGGGTGGTCCACCGAAGACACGGAGACCCGTGGGCATCCGCTGCCGAGATGCAATATGCGGGGGAAGATGAGTTCGGGCGCGAGTACATGCTGCCGCCGATGCCCGTCATGGTGCAGGCACCCAGGGACGTCGGCAGAAGGGGCAAGGCAAGGATCTTGGCGCATCAGGGCAACCCGTGGAAGAGGAAGCAGAAGCACAGGGGCGCGCCGAACTACAGCTCGAAGCCCCGGTTCAACTACGCGCAGTACGAGTCGAGGTCGAGCTTCGACAACGCGGGCTACAAGGGCGGCATGATCAGGCGGAACAAGGACGTGCCGAGGTACGTTGCGCCGACCCCGAAGTCCATCAGGAGGGCTCAGAAGATGATCGACCGGGAGTGGTCGGGTGGCCGCAGCAGGCGCTATCAGCCCTCGTACAGGTATGCAGAGGAGTACGATGAGCCTGCAGTGGAAGCGGAGCCTCCTGAGGTGAAGAGGCACGAGCGCCAAGGCGCATCGCGCAACTGGGACTCCGTCTAGCCCTGCGTGAAACGGGAACGTTTTTATCGGTTGACCGCTTCGCTCGTCAAGGACATGGAACGCGCGGAGCGGGGAACTCATGTTTTGTGAGAAGTGCAAGAGCCTCCTGTTTCCTGTCGACGGCAAACTGGTGTGCAGGAAGTGTGGCGCGGAGCACGAGATGAAGAACCAGGGGCAGGTCATCAAGCACAAGAGCAAGGACAAGGAGACGGCCGTCTTGGGAGGGCTCTCGGGCACTCTGCCCACGGCCGATGCCGAGTGCCCATCGTGCGGACACAATAAGGCCTATTGGGTCCTGAGACAGACCCGCGCCGCAGACGAGCCCGAGACGCGCATATTCAGATGCGCCAAGTGCGGGCATTCGTGGCGCGAGTACTAATGCTGGATGTATGCACAAGTTTAAAAAAGACCGATTTGTTACAGGTAGGTACGGAAGGGGGGCTAATGTTTCAGGCGAAAGCCAGAGCTGACATCTTGAAAGAGGTCGTGAACGTCGTCTCCACCCTTGTGGACGAGGCGAAGTTCTCCGTGAACTCCGACGGGCTGTCCCTCAAGGCCGTCGATCCTGCGCACATAGCGATGGTCGACCTGTCCTTGGCGAAGGACGCCTTCGAGGAGTTCAAGGCCGACGAGGCCGAAATAGGATTGGACATAGACAAGCTGAGCCAGTTCCTGAAGCTCGCGCGGGCGGACGACATCGTGGACATCAAGCACGACGAGGACAAGAGGCGGCTCAACATCGTCGTCGGGGACATCACGAGGCGCATGAGCCTGATAGACACGACCGGCATGAGCGACCCCAAGGTGCCGAGCCTCAGCCTCCCCGCAAGCCTCACGGTCAACGTGGACGACCTGGTCCAGGGCATCAGGGCCAGCGAAACGGTCTCGGACCACATCGCCCTGCTCGCATCACCGGAAAGCTTCGAGATGACCTGCGAGGGTGACATGGACCAGGTGAACTGGAAGAAGGCGAAGAAGGACATGGAGTCCCTCGAGGCGCCGAGCAGCGTCAGGAGCCTGTTCCCGCTGGAGTACTTCGCCAACATGCTCAAGGCGGTGCCCTCAGGCAGCAGCGTCACCATGCACCTGGGCAACGACTACCCCGTCAGGGTCGAGTTCAAGATCGCGGGCGGGAAGGGCGATGTGAGGTACCTGCTTGCCCCGAGGATCGAGAGCGGTGACTGAGCTAGTCATGGTGTCTGCAACCTCCTCCAGACAATCCCTTTTCTGTTCCGTCGGATAGCTTGTGCTGTGTTTGCGGTTGGTTGACATGCGGAGGATTCGGATCGGGGTCTTGGCTTCCGGGGGCGGGACGAACCTGCAGGCGATCATCGACGCGTGCGAGCGCGGGGAGATCGACGGCGACGTCGTCGTCGTGATATCGAACGTCCCTGAGGCGTACGCGCTCGAGCGCGCGCGCAAGCACCGGATAGACGCGTACGCGTTCCCCCACAAGGGGATGACCAGGGAGCAGCACGAGAAGGACATCGTGGAGTGCCTGGAGCAGCACAAGGTCGACCTAGTGGTGCTCGCGGGCTATCTCAGGATGTTCACGCCTGTCATGGCCGACAGGTACGTCGGCAGGATGATGAACACGCACCCTGCGCTCCTACCGTCGTTCGGCGGCAAGGGCATGCACGGCCTCAACGTGCATCAGGCGGTGCTCGACTACGGCTGCAAGGTATCCGGGTGCACCGTGCACTTCGTCACGCTCGATGTCGACGGAGGGCCCATCGTGCTGCAAAAGGCCGTCCCCGTGCTCGAGGGCGACACCGCGGAGACGCTGCAGGAGCGCGTGCTCAAGGAGGAGCACAAGCTGCTCCCCAGGGCGATCCAGCTCTTCGCGCAGGGGAAGCTGAAGGTCGAGGGGCGCAGGTGCAGGGTCCTCGAGACGTGACCCACCAGCGCCGACTCGTCCACCAGAATAGTTTAAGACAGGCCAACGGATATCTGGCCTGCATTCCTCGGTCAACAGAAGGGGGCCTGACTTGGAAGTCTACGACGGGGAGTTCATAAATGAGCTCGAGTCCATCGCGCGGAAGGTCCGACGGCACGTGATCAAGACGATCTACGAGGCAGGGTCAGGACACCCTGGAGGCTCTCTGTCCGCCACGGACATCCTCGTCGCGCTGTACTTCCACATCCTGCGGCACGACCCGAAGCACCCCGACTGGCCTGACCGGGACAGGTTCGTGCTCAGCAAGGGGCATGGCGCGCCCGCGCTGTACGGCGTGCTGGCGGAGGCGGGCTACTTCTCCGTCGAGGAGCTCAACTCTCTGAGGAAGCTCGGGAGCAGGCTCCAGGGGCACCCGTGCATGCGCAAGACTCCGGGCGTGGAGATGTCCACGGGCTCTCTCGGGCACGGGCTGGCAGCGGGCAACGGCATGGCCCTCGCAGCGAAGCTCGACAGGAAGCTCTACAGGATATACGTGCTCCTCGGCGACGGGGAGATGGATGTCGGAGAGACATGGGAGGCGGCGATGCTCGCGTCCCACTACAAGTTGGACAACGTCACGGCCTACCTGGACAGGAACAAGCTTCAGCTAGACGGGCCGACGGAGAACATAATGTCCCTTGAGCCGCTGGCCGACAAGTGGAAG
>DYTN01000015.1 GCA_020725925.1 Methanobacteriota archaeon | reverse complement strand
TCATAGGACCGAAGATGAGCTTCGAGTTGCTCGGGTTCGAGTACAACGGGTTCATCAGGGACACGACATTCATTGACACTCTCTCGCAGATAGGCCTCGTCATGCTCATGTTCTTCGTTGGGCTGGAGTTCTCGTTCTCCAAGCTGAAGAGGACGAGGACGCCAGCGGTCATCTTGGCGGTCATAGATACGAGCATTGGCCTGTTCGTCGGGTTCGTGTTCGCTTCGTTCCTCGGCTGGCCTCTCATAGACTCGATCTTCCTGGCCGGCGTCATAGCCATGAGCAGCACGAGTATCGCCATGAAGGTCCTGTTCGACCTGAAGCGCATGTCGAGCCCTGAGGTGGAGTTCCTCATCGGCCTGGTCGTTGTCGAGACGTTCATCGCGATGGTGATCCTGGCCGTCGCGAGCGGCATGATAGTGGACCCGTCGGCGAGCGCGGTGAGCTACGGCCAGCTCCTGCTCGGCATAGGCGCGTTCTACGGGTTTTTCGTGTGGATGGCCATGTGGGCCGTGCCAAGGGTCGTGAAGTTCTTCAACAACATAGACAACGACGAGCTGTTCATCCTCTTCGCCCTCGGTGTCGTGTTTCTCACTGCTGGGGTTGCGGCCGTCATGAGCGTCCCGCCCATAATCGGTGCGTTCTTCATCGGCATGATCCTGGCCGAGAGCAAGGTCACCACGAGGATCCAGACGAAGCTCGAGTCGTTCAAGGACGCCTTCGTGGCCATCTTCTTCACGTCGTTCGGCATGATGATCGACCCTGCGATGTTCGGCGAAGTCCTCTGGATGGTCGTCCTCGCAGTCCCGATCGTGCTGCTCTACGAGGCCTTCGTGATGTCCGGCATTTCTTACTTCCTGGGGTTCTCTGCGAAGGCGGCCGCGACCATAGGGACCAGCATGAGCGGCAGAGGCGTGGAGTCCATACTGTATGCTAGCGTGGGAAGCAGGGTCCAAGGAGCCACCATGGGCGCCCAGCTGAACCCGTTTGCGGGTGTGTTCTGCTTCATCATGAGCGCTGTCACGCCCCCGCTCGTGAAGCACTCGACGGGCTTCGCAAATCTTCTGGCCAAGCTGATGCCGAGATCGGTCAGGTTCTCAGGTGCGATCGTGTCGAGGACTCTGGGGAAGGTCGTGCTCCCCTCTGAGCTGCGGCTCTTCAGGGGTGCGAGGATGACGGGGGCCCTCCTGGCGTCATTCGCGGCCGTCTGAGTCGGCATCCTGATGACGGAGGGGATACCACACATCCTCGCCACATTGATCGGCCTCGCTGTCGTCGGCCTGCTGTACCACGTGGTCAGGGTGGAGATCACGGAGATTGCGAGGCACGTCAACTACGCAAACATCGGCGTCGTGACTCACGACAAGGGCAAGATCGTGGAGCTCGTGTCCGGTCTCGTGTGTGGTGCCGTAGGATCGGTGCTCCTGATAGTCTTCAGCTGGACATACATGTGGCAATCTTCGGTTGTGATCACCGCCGGCTATGTCATATATGCCGTCGCTCTTATGGCCTGGGGCTTCAGGAACCTGCACGTGCCGGGCATGGAGGTGCCTGTCAAGGTGTACCAGATGCCGAGGAGGCGCCCGATGGTTGATGCCGAGCCGATGCCGGAGCTGCCCAAGCCAGTCTACGGCGCAGCTAGAGCGTCGCCGAAGGACTCCCGGCTGTAGAACCGCCTCAATCACTGCTTCTTGTACTTGCCTATCCACTTGCTCATCAGCAGGAAGTCGGTGCCCCACCACTGCTGCCGCAGGTAGGCCTCCGGGAGCAGGCCGAACTTCATGTAGAGCCTCACCGCAGGCACGAGGGCAGGCAACGTGTTCAGGCCGATCTTATGGCACCCCTTCCTCCTGAGGTGCTCTTCCACAGCTTCCATCAGCCTTATGCCTATGCCCTCGTGCTGGTGTGCTGGGTCGACCGATATCCAGTGGATGAACGCATAGCCGCTCTTGCCGAAGATTCTGCCGAGGACCAAGCCGCACATGTCTCCCCGTAGTTCCGCCGCGAAGCCGTAGAAATCTGGTTCTCTCAGGTCCTTCGCGAGCCTTTCCGGGGACCTGTGCTTGATGTCGAAGAGGACCGCCTCGCGGGGGTAAGTGCCCATGAGATAGTTCTTCCATGCCCACTCCATGGTCCTCTTGAAGAAGTCCGATGCGTCGGCGGCATCGTCTGCAGTCAGCTTCCTGATGGATGCGGCCCCCTTCCTAGCGCCTGTCATTCGTCTGTCCCCCTTGTGCATGAATCGGTTTGGCCCTAGATGATGGTTCTCCATCAACGCTTCCGAAGGAGAGAACTGTTATTTGGAGAGACGCAGCTATTGACTTGTGGCTTTGAAGGCCCCGTCGCGCATTATCGGCGCATCCTTCGGCATCTTGGCTGTGCTCTCATTCGTTGTCCTCTACTCGATCGCCGCCTTCTCCGACCCCGAGTACGTGTTCGGCGAGGACTACCTGAGCGACCTGGGCGTTGGGCGAGCCGCGTGGGCCTTCAACTCTGCCCTGATTCTGTCAGGGGCATTCCTGATCGCCTTCACGCTATTCGGCATGCGCCCGATACTCGGCAAGGCTCTCTCGTCCAGAGCCTGTGAAGCTCTGTTGGTCCTGTGCGGCATGTTCATGATCGCCATAGGCGTCTTCACCGAGGACTACGGGGACCTGCACGGCCTCTTCTCGTACGCCCTCTTCCTGACATTCCTCGTGACCTTGTTGGCCTTGGCAATCTCGCTCCACAGGAGCCAGGCGCTCGGCAGGATGGGAGTGGCAGTCACCGACACCGCATTCCTCGTCGGGATAGTGCTCGTCTTCTTCGGAGCCACTCCGCTTGTCGAGACGGTGTCCGTCCTCGTCATCATTGCGTGGGGCACGGTCATGAGCGCGCTCATCCTCTTGAGGCGCGTGTCTGGAACACAACACCACTGAATACGCTTTGCCTCTGCTCCAAGGACAGCTTTAAGCCATCTAGAGCGTTGCGAAGTCCGCAAGCGCCCGCCGTTACAGGCGGGCATATAGAGGCGATGCGAATGAACGCAAAAGACTACATCGAGCTCGAGAAGACCTACGGGGCGCACAATTACCATCCGTTGCCGGTGGTGATATCGAAGGCCAAAGGCGTCTGGGTCTGGGACGTCGACGGGAAGAAGTACATCGACATGCTCAGCTCCTACTCGGCCATCAACCAGGGCCACCTGAACGAGAGGATAGTCAAGGCAGCGATCGATCAGCTGGGGCGCGTCTCCCTGACGTCCAGGGCGTTCTCGAACGACAGGATGGGACCCTTCCTGAAGAGACTGTGCGAGGTCTCCGGCATGGAGATGGCCCTCCCGATGAACACAGGTGCGGAGGCCGTCGAGACGGCCATCAAGCTCGCTAGGAGATACGCGCACACGAAGAAGGGCATACCCGAGCATGAGGGCGAGATCATCGTCTGCGAGAACAACTTCCACGGCCGCACGACGACGATCATCAGCTTCTCGAGCGACCCAGACTCGAAGAAGGGGTATGGACCGTTCACACCAGGCTTCGTCACAATCCCATATGATGACATACCAGCCTTCGACAAGGCCATCAACAAGAACACCATCGGCATCCTTGTCGAGCCCATTCAGGGCGAGGCTGGGATACACGTCCCGCGCGAAGGGTACCTGCGGGAGCTCCGGAGGATATGCGACAGGAAGGGCATACTCTTGATATTGGACGAGATCCAGACGGGCTTCGCCAGGACAGGCAAGATGTTCGCCTTCGAGCACGAGGGCATCAAGCCGGACATCCTCTGCGTTGGCAAGGCGCTCGGCGGCGGCCTGTACCCGGTCTCCGCGGCGCTGGCGAGCAGGGAGGTCATGAGCGTATTCACGCCCGGAAGCCATGGCAGCACCTTCGGTGGGAATCCCCTGGCCTGTGCCATCGCCCTCGAGTCGCTCAATGTGCTCGTAGATGAGAAGCTGGCAGAGCGGTCCCGGGAGATGGGGGCCTACTTCGTCAAGCGGCTTAAGGAATTCAAGTCGAAGAAGATCAAGGCCATCCGCGCGAAGGGCCTGTTGATAGGCGTCGAGTTCCACCTCGGCCGGGGGGAGACTGTGAGGCCCCTCTGCGAGAGGCTGATGGAGAAGGGGGTTCTCGCCAAGGACACCCACGAGAAGACCGTGAGGTTCGCACCGCCGTTGGTCATCAGCAAGGGTGAGATCGACTGGGCGATGGACCGCATCAGGCAGGTCTTCGAGGCAGCCTGACGACGGTCATCCGACAAGGGTTTGCGCAACCGTAGCTAGCAGCGTTGTAGGCGCGGGCATCGCGCTCGCGACTTGGACAGCCGGAGGCCGTCGGCAACAGCAAGTGTAATTTCCATGCTGCGCGATACTCCGTCGGGGGGTTCAGGTGGAAACATCCCGCAAGGGGCCCGTGGTGCTTTTGAGGCTCAACCACGACGAGGACATAGTGGCCTCGATCGAGAAGGCTGTCGAGCGCGAGCGTTACACCATGCTCGTGATGACTGGCCTGGGAATGATTCACCAGTTCGAGCTCGGGTACTTCGATGAGGGGAGGTACCTGAGCAAGTTCTTCAAGGAGCCGCACGAGCTCCTGTCGCTTCAGGGGACGGTGTCCTCCGAGGGCGAGCCGCGCATCCACCTCCATGCCACGGTCTCCACCACGAAGCACCGGGCGCTGGGGGGCCATCTGATCCGCGGCAGGGCTTGGATGAGCAACGAGATTGGGCTCGTTCGGCTGGAGGGAGGATTCTCAAAGCGCACCCTGGACCCCAAGAAGAAGGTCAGCATACTGCACATTGAGTAGCCCACGGCGTGATGGGGCCAAACAAGGTAGGGAGAAGGTTATTTCTACCCCATCGCTCTAAGCGTCGCCCATGAGGCTGACGAAGCGTCTGTTGGCACTGATCATCAGTGTAGTGGCGGCCGTCCTGGTCCTCGCCTTGGTCATCTTAACATACAACGGGCTTGTGAACGCTGAGCAGAATGTCGACGCCCAGTGGGCCCAGGTGGAGAACCAGTATCAGAGGAAGATAGACCTGATCCCCAACCTCGTGAACATCACCAGCAAGTACACTCAATTCGAAAAGAGCACGCTGGAGAACATAACCAACCTCAGGACACAATGGCTGTCCGCTCTCACTGATGAGGAGAGGCTCAACACCTCGATGGCGCTGGACGGGGAGCTTAACACGGTCGTACTTGCCTACTTCTCAGCAGAGAACTACCCCACACTGAGTTCCATACCCCTCGTGGCTAATCTGATGGACGAGTTGGCGGGCACTGAGAATAGGATAGCCACCGAGAGGATGCGCTACAACGAGGATGTAAGGGACTACAACAGCAAGGTCAAGCGGTTCCCAGGCAATCTCTTTGCTGGCATGTTCGGCTTCGAGAGCAAGTCGTACTACGACCCCATCCCTGGGGAGCCATAGGCGCGATCCGGGTCTCCGAGGGCTGCCGATGACGTGTAAGGAGTCGCTGTTCGCGCTAGCTCTTGTCCTATCCCTCTCGGGTGGGTACTTCTCCGGCGTCCAAGCAGTCCCTGACATATTCTTGTACACCAACGATTTCGCGGGCGTCCTCACGCTCGACGAGGTGGATGCCCTTGACAGCATATGCTATGAGCTCGATCGACTGACCTCCGACGAGATCGCCATAGTCATCGTCAACACCACTCAACCCGAAGGCATAGACATCTTCGCCGTAGAGCTGTTCGAAACGTCTGGGATCGGAAAGGAGGACATGGACAACGGAGTCCTTGTCCTCGTGTCGACAGACGAGGGTCTCTGGAGGATAGAGGTCGGATACGGCCTCGAGGGCATCTTGAACGACGGGAAGGTCGGGGCGATCGGAAGGGAGAACCTGGAGCCCTACGTCGGCGCAGGGGACTACTACGCAGGCGTGTTCTACACCGTCGAGGCGCTCGCATACGAGCTCACGAGCGATCCGGAGCGGGTGAACGAGGACGGCTACGACATCAAGTTCCTCAGGATTGACTACTGGCAGCTCGGCGTCGCCATCATCGTCCTCGTCGTCATTGGTGCCGTCACCAAGGGAAGGGTGTTCCTTTGGATAGGATCCTTCATAACGAGGGGTAGGTTCGGCGGTGGCAGGTCAGGGGGCGGAGGCGCGAAGGGCAGGTTCTGATAATCCAGCTAACGTGTGACCCCATGATGCCTTGCTCCCTCCTTTGGTTGTACGATTCTTGATTTCCACCGGGTGTTCAGGCCTTTACGGCAAACCAGACGAGGATTGCCCCGACCAGGACCAATAGTCCGCCTTCCGCGTATTCTGCGCCGGGCTCTGTCAAGATACCTGCGGTGTGCAGGATCGATGCTATTCCCACGTAGAGAAGCAAACCTCCGATTACGAGCCAGAAGTAGCTTATCGACCCTGCGTCGGCCTCTTCGGCGACATCGCTCACGCCCATGTCTGCAGATTCGTCTTCCATATTCCTTGCCTCCTGAATGCAATATAGATAACTCTCAGGTTACTATTAAAACTTTCGAGTTACTTTCAGTACCCAACAGATAGTTTATATATGGTGCATTCAGTTGTCGGTATGCTATGCCCAAAGTCGTCCCGGAATACACGGACAAGGCGAGAGAAAGGATCCTCGAAGCCGCCGAGCAGGTCTTCTCAAAGAAGGGCTACTATGAAACGAGGATGGAGGACATCGCAGAGGTGCTCGGGGTGAGCAAGCGCACTCTGTACCTGTACTACAAGAACAAGGAGGAGTTGTTCAAGGCCATGTGCGCTGATGCTCCCAGTGCCATAAGGCAGAAACTGAGGTCATGCCTTGACGGAAAGGAATCCGATGATGCGTGCGGAGCCTTCTTCGATCTCTCTATGGAACAGCCACCGAACGGTCTCGAATTCGAGATCATTGCGGCAGCGTCAAGGAACCAGGCTCTGAGGAAGATAGAGAAGGACCTATTCGAGAGTGAACTCGCGGTCGTTTCGCAGTTCCTGCAGGAGATGAAGAGGAGGGGGGCCGTGTCCCGCGATTTCGATGCCCCTCGGATGGCGCGGGTTCTGCTTGCCGTCTATCGCGGACTGATGGTTGACCTCCTCATGGGAGTCAAGAAGTCCGAGGTCAGGCAAGCCTGGATTGACGCCACAAGGTTGGTCCTTAACAAGAAGTGAGAATCGGAAATCAAGGATCTGATATTGCCCTTACCTGGGGCTCAAGAAGGCGTTCCAGTCGAAGGAATCAACGGCGATCGCGCCTCACATTGAAAGACAGAGACATCGGCATGACTGTGCATAGGTATGCGGCTGTCGGGATTCGAATCCGGCAGTAGCCAGACATCCTCTTCCTGATTTCAATCTGGGAGTATTGAAGCCGGAGTCACCTCCCTCGCAAGGGAGGGGATTCAGGGCGAATCAGACGCTGTTCTCACGATGGAAGTCACGCATCCAGCTCCTTAAGAGAAAGGTTCAATAATCCGCTTTGTCTAGGTGTTCTGAAGGAAATGGATGATACTGACAGGAAGCTACTTCGACTGATTGAGAAGAATCCAAGGATACATCTCCGGGAGCTTGCGAAAAGACTTGGAATTTCCACGCAAGCCGCTCACCATCGGTTTCAGGTGCTATTTGAGAAGTGGCCGCTCCTCAACATGTCGGGGTGCATTTCTGGCAGTTACCTTGGTGCAGTCCCTATAGCAATATTCGGAAGATCCGACGCAGCATTGGCCAAGGAAGCCTTGGACAGATTGGGTGAAAGCGAATTCACGCGGGCTGCGGTCGCCTCCTCAGGGAATCAGTTCTTTGTCGTCGGGGAGCTGAGAGACATATCCGAGCTCGACGGATATACTGAATTCGTGAGGCGGGCAGCGAAGATGCCGGCGCCCATCGTGGGCATATACTGTCTCGATGACGGGCTATGCCCCAGCTATCCTGTCCATGGAGTGTCGAAGCTGAAGCCGGACTGCAGGAAACTCACCCTCCTCGACTTCAGGATTGTTGCTTCGCTCCGAGACAACGCACGCAGGCCCATAGCGGATATCGCTGATATGGTCGGAGCCTCCACCAAGACGGTCAAGCAACACCTAGAGAACATGGTATCCGATGGTTCACTGACGCTCGAAGTGCGCGGAGACCCCACCCAAGGCGGCGATGTCGAGGCTTTGGTGCATGTAGGTCTCAGGGACGGTGCTGACAAGATGGAGGTTGGCAGGAGACTGCTTTCGAAGTACCCCTCCCACATAACGTACATCAGGACCTTCAGCAACCTCCCGCTGTTTCTCCTGTGTATCTTCTATGGCAACAGATTGGCCGAAATCCTCAGGGTTCTCAGCGAGATTGGCGACGATTCGGATGTCGTGGCTCTGATGCCAAATATCTCCTGCGCATACCGCGTATATGAGACGTGGCGAGACAAGCTGCCTGATATCATGATCGCCAGTGCCAACGAGACCAGAACGCACGGCTCGCGCTCCGTGCTCAGGGCGCAATGACCGTCGCCAGCGGATTGAGCGCCCCATTTCTGCTTCGTCAGTTTCTGCTTTCTCAATAAAGATCAAGGCAATTGAGGTAGACCCGCCATGGGAATGCTACCAGATTGACACCTGCTCGATTGAGGAGTGTATATAGTTCCGTCACACGCTCTCTCATGGCACGATGCCTTCGGACCGAGGTCTGGGCGAGGGCAGGTCGAACACCTCGTGGATGGTTCGAGGGGGAGGTGAGGGAATGAGAACTACAGCGATCGTGACGCTCTGCATCCCAATCGCATTGCTGATGATTGCCCAGCCGGCCAGTGCTGGCGCGATGATCGTGGAAGATCCAGTCGGTGATGCAGGCAGTGTCGGAAATGGTCTGGTGGCGCAAGGATATCAGGATATCGTCGAAGAGGGGCTGGCGAAGAAGGGCGGTGCATATGTGTTCTCCATGAAGATGGCCGCTCCAGTTCCGGAGGATCCAATCTCGTCGAACGGCATCAAGGCTATGTTCTGGGCTTGGGGGATCGACTATGACCCGAACGTCTACTACGGGGCATGGCCTCTTCCGCCTGGATGGCCGACCATTGTTGAGTTCCACATCAGTATCATGTGGGACGGCAATGCGTTCCGCGCCGCCGTGGCTGACCACAGGCCATTACTGACTGGAGGCGATGAGGTCTTCTGGGAGGTGCCCTTTGTCATCAAAGGAGACGAGCTGAGTGTTACCGTGAAGGCTTGGATGCTCGGTGACGTGAAGGAGTTCTTCTGGGGCACATCGACGTCAATCTGGCTCGCACAGCTAGTTGGCAACCGGTCGTACTTCGTGCTGGACGACATCTGGTTTTTATCATGGCCATCCTGAACCGGATTTGAAACCTCTTCTTCTCATATACTTTGAACTGGCCACTTCGAGGCCAGGGGACTCCCGGGCGGATTCGTCCTCTCGCTTGAGGCGGAGCGCTGTGTGGCCAGCTGCGGACAGAAGTGCGGCTGCCGGGCCGCGCACCTGCTCTGAGCCAGACATCCTTTTTCTGATTTCAATCAAGCAGCGAAAAGATGGACTCTGTGGGATAAGGGTCCACGAAAAATACTGGCTCGACCTGAAAAGGTGCAAGATCGGCCAAGAATCGTGTTTTTAGAAGGATACGGAAACCCTGCTCAAACCCCTTTCCTTCTTTCTAACGCTTTTCAAACCACATGCCTGTTTCGCTAGACGGCAAGCAAGCCTGCTGGCAGCCTCAGTCAAGGTACGGAAAGAACTCAGTGTTGTTGGAAACGCACCGCTCTAGGTATCAAAAATTCCCAGGATAATTCCAATCATAGCCCCAGGTGGTGAACATGTTGTCGACGAACTTATTGTGAATTCTGACATACCCAAGATCCATCTTAAAGAAGACGTCCCACATGTTGTCGTAGGCTACATTCCTGAGGAATTTGTTGTAACACACAAGCCACGAGTCCAGCACAAAGCCTAAAAGGCTGTTGTTGGCAGTATTGCCCGTCAAAGTGTTGTGCAAAGCATTCTCAAGATAGAAACCATGACGATTGTCACGTGCCATGTTGTCAAGGAGCTTGTTGTGATTGCCACCTAACACGAAGCCGCGGTAATTGCCGATGGCCAAGTTGCCAGTAAGGATGTTGCCTGATCCCGACAGGATTATGCCATACGTACTTGGCCACATTATCCCGTTGCCGTCCGCCGTGTTGTTTGTCAGGGTATTGTGATCTGAATAGTGCAACATGACTCCCTTGGGGCAGTCACTGATTGAATTGTAAGTTAGGGTGTTGCGGTGGGACCACTTCAGCAAGATCCCTGAGTAGTAAAACGGGGGGATGGTGCCCCCAGTGCCGTCCGCATTAGGACTGACCGTATTGTTCGCAATAGTGTTGTCGTGCGACGAATCCAGGCAAACCCCAATCACAAACCAACTCACCCTGCAGTTCATGACGGTAACCCCCTTCCGCCCGGTCAAATCAATACCGATGCCGGTGCCATCGCCAGTTATTGCATGTCCAGCCCCGTCAAGAGTAATGCCATTGGCGCCTATCACGATACGCGCATTGAGATCGGCAGTGAGCACGGTGTCCTCTGTGATGGTCACTGTTGGCAGTGTCTGTGCAGACGCGGTCTGCGGAACTGCAACTGCGAGCATGACCAAGACTACGAAACCCGAAAGCCACTTCGCTACTCTCCTCGCCATCGACTCATCTCCCCCAGACCCGGTCGACCACGAGAGGTCGATATTTCCACCCACGGGCCTTCGACTATCAAATCGACTTCCAAGTATTACCATGTTACTATCCTTGATAGAACATAGCACGGCATTCAGCGTATCCGACCGCCTTTCCTTCCATACGGTCTTTTCCGAGGGAAATGAACGTGCGGCCGCCGGGATTTGAACCCGGGTTTGAAGCTTGGGAAGCTCCAGTCCTAACCGGTCGACTACAGCCGCGCCGAGAACCGCAACGGATATCACCCGTGAGAATTCACTTCACGGTCTCCAGCTGGCTTATGATGTTCCATATCAGGGTTCTTCCGTGGAGCGGTATGTTCGGGTCGTTCGCAAGCTCGTCCAGAATCATAATTGCGCTCGCGCTGCGGACGTCCAGGGCCTCGTTCTTCCTCAAAAGCCTGTCCTTCGCGTCCGTCGCCCCTCGCCTTATGTTCCTCGGGACCGAGGTGTCCTCAGCCAGCTGGTCCAGCACCTCCATGATCTGCCTCAGCCTTGTCTCCATGTCTGCCATCGTGATCACCTCTGTTGAGCGCCTCTCGGAGTATCCTTCCACGCCTCCTACTTCTTCTCCTCGTCGGACTCCTCGCGTATCTTGCCGCGCTCCTTGAAGGTCGTGACGACCATGAATGTCTTGGTCTCCTTCACGCCCTCGATCTCCGCGACATCGTCGACGATGAATTTCTTCAGGGCAGCGTAGTTCGGGAACCTCGCCTTCGCGATGATGTCGGTGTCGCCAGTCACCAGGAAGACGTCCTCGATATGGGGGAAGCCCGCGATCCTCTGCGCCACCTGGTCAGAGCCCTTGGTGTCGATTTTGAAAGTCACAAGCGCCGCGACCTGGTCCTCGCCGTAGTACGACGAAATGACCTCCTCGTACTCCTTCTTGTCCTTCTCTTCCATGTCAACGCCCCCTTACTGGCGTCCTTCCGCGTCGAGTGCCTTCTAGTGGTGTGAAAAGCCTGCGGATGAACAAGGGCGTCCTTGCGAGCACCTGCTGCAGATGGTCTTCCCGCTTGCCTCGACTGCCTAGAGCCTCGCCCCCTCGAACTCCTCCTGCAGATCTATGATGACCTGCTCGAGGATCTCCTCGAGGCTGCCGCTCCGGTATTCCCTAAGTCCGCCGAGGTCGCTCTGCACTCTTGCCACATAGGTCGAGTTGCTCTTCAGAAACTCCACGTTGCACAAGGGCTCTTCCATCTGTGTTCACCTTTCTAGGCCTCAGGCACCACCCCAGGCCATGGGATGCACGAGCCGCGCTATACGTGCTCTATTATATAGAACTTTCTTAATTCCACTTCGGCGGCTGCAGCATGGCCAGATGGCTTGGATTGAAGCGTTTCTCAGGTACGGGAGAAGCGGTGTGAGTCATCATGCGGATCGCATCGAAACGGCCCTGACCGGCCAAGAATTATATACACTGCCGACGGTAGCGACCTTCAGATGAGCCCGGCAGCCCAGCGCGTGATAATCATAATTAGCTGATTCTCTGCTACCATTGCCGAGCTCGTGATAGGATCCTTCTGGAGGGATTTGCCGTCATGAAGAAGCACTACCTGGAACCCGAGGGGAAGACCTTCCCGCAGCTGGAGGAGGAGATGCTCCGGCTGTGGGAGGACCAGGGCATCCTCCGGAAGGTCAGGGAGAGGATGCGAGACGGCCTTCCGCTCGTGTTCTGCGAGGGCCCCCCGACGGCGAATAGCAGGCCCCACATAGGGCACTCGCGCCCGCGCGTCGTGAAGGACGCCTTTCTCAGGTACCACGTGATGAACGGCAGGAAGGTTGTGCCGTATCTGGGCGGCTGGGACTGCCACGGCCTGCCGGTCGAGCTCGAGGTTGAGCGCTCCCTGGGTATCGAGGCCAAGAAGGACATCGAGTCGATGGGCGTGGATCGGTTCAACCAGCTCTGCCGAGAGAGCGTGATGAGGTACAAGGCCGAGTGGGAGCGGATGAGCCGGAGGGTCGGATACTGGATCGATTACGACAGCGCCTACGTGACGATGTCTAACGAGTACATCGAAAGCGTCTGGTGGTCCCTGAAGCAGCTGCACTCGAAGGGCATGCTCACCAAGGGACACAAGGTCGTGCCCTATTGCCCGAGGTGCGGCACTACCCTGAGCACGCACGAGGTGGCGCTCGGATTCAGGGAGTTGGAGGACAGGTCAGTCGTGGTGAAGTTCAGGCTTGCGGCCATGGACGCCAGCTTGCTCGCGTGGACCGTGACCCCGTGGGCCCTCGTCGGGAACGCCCTTCTGGCAGTCGACAAGGATCTCGACTATGTCATGTTCGAGCACGGGGGCGAGAAGCTCATTGTGTCCGAATCGAGACAGGATCTCCTTGCTCCTGAGGACAAGGTCGTCCGGAAGTTGAAGGGCTCGGAGCTGCTCGGCATGGCCTATGAGCCGCCGTTCAAGTACCACGATTTCTCAGGCAAGGGGTTCCGGATCGTCCATTCCTCCGAGGTGACTCACGAGGAGGGCACTGGCGTGATGAGCGTGTCACCTCCGTACGGCTCGACCGACTACGACTTAGGCGAGGCCGAAGGCCTCGAGATGTTCGACCCGGTGGACGCCTCCGGCCGATTCACAGATGCAGTCCGTGAGCTCGCCGGGAAGCTCGTCAGGGATGCGGATTCCGACGTCATCCGCCTTCTAGAATCGAAGGCTCTGCTGTACAGATGGGGCCTCCTGAGGCATTCGTACCCGTTCTGCTGGAGGTGCGAGACAGCGCTCATCCACAAGGCCCTGGACTCCTGGTTCGTGAGGACGTCGGAGGCCAAGCAGCGGATGATCGAGCTGAACGAGCAGATCAAGTGGGTCCCCGAGACCTTCAAGCACGGCAGGTTCGGCAACTTCCTGGCCGATGCGAAGGACTGGTCCATCAGCAGGAGCAGGTACTGGGGCACTCCGCTGCCCGTCTGGCGCTGCTCAGAGGGGCACGAGGTCTGCGTCGGGAGCGTCGAGGAGCTGAGGCGGCTGGCCAAGAGCCCCGTTCCGGGCGATCTGGATCTCCACAGGTCCGCCGTGGATGCAGTGGAGGTCGGGTGCCCTGAGTGCGGCGCGAGCATGCGCAGGGAGCCTTTCGTCATAGATTGTTGGTACGACTCTGCGTGCGCGCCGTTCGCGCAGTACCACTACCCGTCGGACCATGCAGCGGAATTCGACTCGCACAGATCGGTCGACTTCATCTCGGAGGGGGTGGACCAGACCAGAGGCTGGTTCTACACGCAGCTCGCGCTCGGAACACTGCTGTTCGACACCCCCGCGTTCACCTCCGTCCTCGTCCTGGGGTTGGTGCTCGACGACAAGGGCAGGAAGATCAAGAGGGGGACCGAGAATGTCATCTATGCTGACGAAGTCTTCTCGAGCGTCGGCGCGGACGCCACCCGGCTGTTCTTCCTCGCGAATCCTGTCTGGCAGCCAATCATGTTCTCGAACGACAAGGTCCGAGAGTCCGCACTCGGAACGCTGAACACACTCCTCAATGTGTATCTGTTCTTCGCGTCGAACGCAAACGCCTACGGGTTCAAGGGCCTGCACGAGTACTCGAGGACGCACGATCTGGACAGGTGGATCGTCTCCAGGCTGCACTCGACGGCCAGGAATGCGAGGGAAGGCTTCGACTCCCTCGAGGTGCACGAGGCCGTCAGGGCGATAGTCTCCTTCGTCGACGACCTCAGCAACTGGTATGTGCGCAGGTCCAGGCGGAGGTTCTGGGAGGAAAACGACCCGCAGGACAGGTTCTCGGCCCATTGCACGCTGTACGAATCGCTCCTCGCACTGAGCAAGCTGCTGGCTCCGGTGACGCCCTTCTTCGCAGACTGGCTCTACAGGGCGCTCCATGGTCCGAAAGAGAGCGTGCACCTGGAGGACTACCCTGCCGTCAACGATGACCTCATCAAATCGACGCTAGAGGGGCAGATAGCGCTCGTGGAGACGGCGGTCGAAGCAGGGAGGCTCGCGAGGCAGAAGGTGAATGCCAAGCTGAGGCAGCCGCTCCCTGAGGTCGTGATCGCGACCGATTCTGACAAGGCATGGACGCTGCGCCGGTTCGAGAAGATGATCGCCGAGGAGCTGAACGTCAAGAAGGTCGAATGCCTCGAGAGCCGAGAGAAGATGGTCCAGTATGCGGTCTCGCCGAACCTGAAGACCCTTGGACCGAAGCTGAAGGAGAGCGCTGCAGAGGTCTCCAAGCTGCTGACCAAGGTCGACGAGAACGAGGTCGTGAGGCACCTCAGGACCAAGGGCAAGATACGCTTGGGCGGGTTCGACCTGTCAGAGGAGGATGTCATCGTCTCAGAGAAGGAGAAGCCAGGATACTCCCATGCGAGCATCGGCGACATCCACGTGTATGTCTCGCTCGACGTCACGCAGAACCTCAGACTGGAAGGCCTGTCACGGGAAATCATCAGGCGGGTTCAGCACATGCGAAAGGCGCAGGGCCTGGAGTTCGAGAACCCAGTGGACATCGAGTACTCGGGCCACAGGGACATCGAGACCGCGATGTCATCTCACAAGGCGCATATCATGCACGAGACGCATGCCCGGAGCCTGACAAGGAACGAAAAGCTCGCCGGCGGCCAGAAATGGGTGATCAACAAACTCGAGCTCGAGCTGCTGGTCAAGCCTGCCCAATCCTGAGCCTTCGCCCCCTCGCAGCCTTCTTCTCCATGAAGTACGCGGGGCGGCCAGGGCCGTAGAAGTCCCTGACGATGCCCATGATGTTGTAGCCTCGGGAACGGTAGAGTGCGATCGCGGAGTCATTGGTGGTCTCGACCTCCAGAGTATACCTGGCGAGCTTGTTCCTCTGGAAGGTCCCTTCGATTTCTACAAGCAACTCGGAGCCGACGCCACGCCTCCTGTGGCTGGACAGGACGGCGATCGAGGCGATCCTGCCCTCCCGCCCAAGAAGGTCTGTCATCGCCATCGCTGAGCCGACGATGTCCCCGTCCCTCTCTGCCACGAGCACGAAGGTGTCCTCTCTCTCGAGGAACGCCCTGACCACCTCTGCGGAGAACCGCTCGGCTCCGAAGCAATCGTCCTCGATCCTCATCAGATGGGGCATGTCGTTGACGTCCGCAGGCCTGACCGACACGGCCAGCACTACCGCCTTCCAGCATTATGTGGGTTGCGCCCCCATGCGAAGGGCTTATAATCGCCATCTCTCCAAGGACCTCGTCGGCAAGCAGGTCCAGCTGAGGGGTTGGCTGTACAGGACGAGGAGCAGCGGGGGCATAGTGTTCGCAGTCGTCCGGGACTCCACTGGCATAATGCAGGTGACCGTCAAGAAGGGGAGCGTGCCCGACGAGGACTTCGACTCTGCGGTCAAGGCCGGCATCGAGTCCTCTGTGGAGATTGATGGCGAGCTCGCGGAGGACAAGCGCGCCCCCGGCGGGTTCGAGGTCCGTGCGAAGAGGTTCCAGGTGGCAGGCCTCTCCGAGCCCTTCCCGATTACTGAGTACCAGAGCACCGAGCTGCTGCTGGATCTCAGACACCTGTGGATAAGGTCCAGAGAGCAGACTGCGGTATCGAAGGTCAAGGCCGCCATCCTGATGGGTGCCCGCAAATGGTTCGAGGAGAACGACTATATCGAGGTCACGCCTCCGATCATCACTGCGGTAGCGCCGGAGGACAGCACCACGCTGTTCCAAATCAAGTACTTCGACAGGATCGCCTATCTATCGCAGAGCGCGCAGTTCTACCTGGAGTCGCTCATATTCTCATTGGACAAGGTCTACTCCCTGACGCCGTCCTTCAGGGCGGAGAAGTCCCGGACTCCGAGACATCTCGCGGAGTACTGGCACCTCGAGATGGAGGCCGCATGGATGGACAACGAGGAGAACATGCGGGTCCAGGAGGAGCTCGTCGCCGCGATGCTTGACAAGGCCGTCGAGAAATGCCCGGACGAGCTGAAGCTGCTCAAGAGGGACCCCGCCACGCTGAAGAGGATCAGGCCTCCGTTCGACCGGATGAAGTACGAGGAGGCGATGGACTACCTTCAGAAGAGGGGGCTCGATGTCTCGTGGGGCAGCGACCTGGGCGCGATCGAGGAGCGGGAGCTGACGAAGGACAGGGACATGCCCGTCTTCGTCGTCAACTACCCCAAGGAGCTCAAGCCGTTCTACATGAAGGAGAACCCAGAGGACCCCAGGACCTACAAGAACAGCGACCTGCTGGCGCCCGAGGGGTTCGGGGAGATCATAGGCGGGAGCGAGAGGGAGACGGACAACGCGAGGATGATCGCGTGGCTCGAGGACAAGGGCGAGAGCCTGGACAACTACAAGTGGTACCTCGACCTCAGAAGGTACGGATCGGTCCCGCACTCGGGCTTCGGGCTCGGGATAGAGCGGATAGTCACCTGGATATGCAAGCTGGACCACATCAGGGACGCGACGCCGTACCCGAGGACAGTCGCCAGGGTCTATCCATAACCGCTCTGTGCGTCACCGTGTTTGTCCCGCCAACCGGGAGCAGTATTCCGTGTAAATGTCCACGGCCTTGACGACCTCTTTGACGTCGATGCTCTCGTCAACGATGTGGCAGCCCCTAGGATCGCCCGGGCCGCATATCGCGACGGCCTCGTTCGCCTTCCTGAACATGACCATCTCGGTGGCATAGGGCACGGACGAGACAGTCGCACGGGATCCGATGACATCCTTCAGCGTCCAGATGGCTCTCGAGTCGGGATTGGTCTCCACTGGATCGAGGTTGTAGATGATCTTCAGGTTGTAGCCCTTCCTCCCTATGCGCCTCCTGACTTCTGCAAGCACGGAGCTCTGGGTCATCGTGGGCGGGTACCGCACATCCACCTCGGCCTCGCAGCCGTCCGGAATCACGTTAATCCTCGTACCTCCCTTGATTGTCGTCAGGGACAGCGTCATCTCGTCGGTCGGGTTCTTGGGGAGCCTCCTCAGATCCTCCAGTTTGCCCAGGATGCTCGTCATCTTGTCTATCGCGTTGTCCCCGAGCTGGGGCATGCTGGAGTGACAGGCCTTCCCGCTGGTGCTGATCGAAAACTGGAGTTGCCCCTTCTCCTTGTGTATAATGACCATGTCCGTGGGCTCTGTGACCAGTATCGCGGGTGCGTTTCTGAGTGCCGAATCCCTGGTCGCGGCGTCCGCCCCGGCCATCGTGACCTCCTCGTCGGTCGTGAAGCACAACGCGAACGGCACCCCCGCGGCAATCATGTGCTCGGCCGCGAGCAGCATGGCGGTGCAGCCGCCCTTCATGTCGCACGCGCCTCTGCCGTACAGGTGGCCTCTGGCGAAAATGCCGTCGTCGTACTTCCAGCCCGTGCCGCGTGGCACCGTGTCCAGATGCCCCGACAGCACAACCCCTCCGTTCCCGTGGCGAGCGACGATGGCAGGCGTCTTCTCCTTCCCGTAGTACCTCGGCCTCAGCCCCAGCCGCTTAAGCCTGGAGGACACATAGTCGACGATCGGGGCCATGTCGTCCTCGGAGGAGCTCTAGAGCAGCACGAGGTCGGTGAGAATCTCATCCGCCTTGCCTTTCATCCGCTCACTTCTTCTCGCCCTTCGCTATGCGCTCCGCGAGCTTCACGATCAGCCTGGACATGTTCTCCATGTCCCTGATGCTCGCGCACTCGGTAGGGGAATGGGTGTATCGCATCGGAATCCCGAGGGCCATCATGAGCGCCCCGAAGTCCTGGACCGCGGACCCGTCCGTCGTGCCCCCTCCTGAGCCGTACTGCAGTGGGATCCGGTTCGCCTTGGCGACCTGCTCCACGAGTTTCCTCATCTTCGGCGAGGCGATGGCGTAGTTGTCGAACATGCGCATCGCTGGGCCGCCGCCCAGCAGGACCTTCTCGTAGGTCTCCCCTTGCTTCGGCCCGTCCGTGGAGGTCATCGTGTCGACCGCGAACATGAAGTCCGGATGGTACGTGAACCCTGCCACCTTGGCGCCCTTGAGGCCTGTCTCCTCCTGCACGCTCCAGACGAACTTGATCGTGATTGGCAGCCTCCTGTCCTTCAGCTCACCTAGGGCGTCGAGCAGGATTGCGCAGCCCATCCTGTTGTCCACAGCGCGCGCGCACACGATGTCCTTGCCGAGGTATGTGATGTCCTTCTTGAACACCATCGGGTCGAGCACGCGGACCCCGAGCTTCTCAGTCTCCTTCCTGCTCCTCGTGCCGACATCCACCCTGACCTCCTCCCACGAGACGACCTTCTTCTTGTCGTCCGATTCGGTCATCAGGTGGGGTGGCTTCAGCCCGAGCACGCCCGTGACCTCGCCCTTCTCCGTCTTGATCTCCACGACCCTTCCCACGAGCGTCCGGTCGTCAATGCCCCCGACCTTGCGAACCCTGAGCGACCCGTCATCCTCTATCCTTGTGACTATGAGCCCTAGCTCGTCCATGTGCGCCATGAACATCACCAGCGGGCCCTTGTCCCCCACGGTGGCGATGAGGTTGCCTATGTTGTCCTCTTCCGTCTTGACCCCCATCGCCCCGGCCTTCGCCCTGATGAACTCCCTGATGTCGTCCTCGTACCCGGATACCCCGGGCACCCTGATCAGCTGTTCCAGCAACTCCTTCATTTCAATCCCTCTTCACGAATGGCGGCTTCACTATCTCTGCCGGGAGCATCGTCTCCCTGACCTTGATCTGTACCTCTGTCCCTGGCTGCGCGAGCCCGACTGGCACGTAGCCCATGGCTATCCCCTTCCTCAGCACTGGCGAGAGCGTCCCGCTGGTCACGGTCCCGACGCTCTGGCCCTCGCGGAGTATCTCGTACCCGTGCCTCGGTATGCCCTTGTCCTTGGCCAACATGCACACGAGCTTGTCGTAGGTTCCGGACGCTTTCTGCTGCACGAGGGCCTGCTTGCCAATGAAATCGTGCTTCCAGTCGACAACCCAGCTGGGGCCTGTCTGGACCGAAGTCTGCGAGCCGTCGAAGTCCGTGCCCGAGAGCAGCAGCCCCTTCTCCAACCTGAGCGTGTCCCTCGCGCCGAGCCCCGCTGGCTTGAGCCCGTGCGCCCTGCCCGTTTCCAAGATCGCCCTCCAGACGTCCACCGCGTCCGCGTTCTCGCACACGATCTCAAAGCCGTCCTCGCCTGTGTACCCGGTCCTCGAAACGAGCGCGACGACGCCCTTCCCTGGGCCGTTGGCGAGTGCCCGTCCCTTCAACAAGGGCGTCCTTGGGCTCGAGCCCTCGGCAGGGATCCTGTCCAATCTCGCGAACCTGGCCCAGAAGAACTTGAGGGTGCTCAGGTCCGCCGACGTGAGCTGCGCGAGCACATCCTTGGCAGTCGGGCCCTGGACGGCTATGCAGGCCAGGTCTGTGGACATGTCGTGGAACTCCTGCCCGTGGACATGCCCCTCGACCCACTTGCGCATCTTCGGAGTCGTCGCGGCGTTCGGGACCATGAGGAACTCGTCCTCGCCCAGGACCGTGACTATCGTATCATCGAGTATCCTGCCCTGGTCGTCGAGGATGTGCGAGTACACACACCTCCCAGGTGGCTGGCACTGGACCTCGTTCGTGCATAGAGTGTCCATGAGAACGCCAGCGTGCATCCCCCTGATGAGGAAGTCGCCCATGTGCGAGACGTCAAATGCCCCCGAATGCTGCCTGACCCCCATGTGCTCCTCGATGATGCCAGTGTACTGGATCGGCATGTCCCAGCCGGCGAACCAGACCATCTTCGCGCCGAGCGAGAGATGCTCGTCATGGATCGGGGTCTTGTGCATGCAGGGGTGATGAGGCACTCACTCAAAAAGCCTTGGTGACGTAATCGGTGGGTGTGACCAGGAGGGTCAGCGGTACTGGTCGATCAGCGCCGTGAAGTCCTTCTCGAGCGTGAGGCTCATGGACGGCTGCTCTATGACTTCGACGTTCCGTTCCAGCAGCGCCAGCTCCTTCTCGCTGAACGCGTTGGGGCTGATGGGCACCAGCACGGTGGAGCGGCTCTGCATCACCTGCTCGTTGATGTGCTCAACGAACCTGAGGACCTGCTGGAACCCGTTGTTGATCACGAGGTACTCCAGCCCGTCTATCAGCACGACGCATCTCTTGTACCTCTCTATGAACGACGAGATGACCGTCGCGAGGGTCCCGATGCTGGTCGGGTTGTGGTGGTCCTGACCAGGCGTGTGGCTCAGCCACAGGATCCTCGTGTCCTTGAGCTCGAAGGACTCCCGGACCTTCTCGGGGAACTGCCTTGTGACGCACAGGCCAGGCACGCCCTCGGTCAAGGTGGATGTGAAGAGCTTGTAGGCCAGGAAGGGCTTGCGCTCTCTGACGACATAGCAAATGCCCTCCTCAGTACGAATGAGATCCTCGGCCGCCTTGTCCTCCTCTGGAATCGGCCAACCCTCCCTTGAGTGGCGTAGACTGACCCAGCTCTATATAGTTGTTCTCACTGAACGTAGACTGACTATCTGGCCCTTTGTTTCCCCTGGAGCATTGCACGGATTCGTTCATCGAGCACCCTTGCGGGTATGTCGAGGAGGGTTATCACTGTGGTCTTGCCAGATATCCCCGGGCCGCTCTTCTTAGCACTGATAACTCCGAGCGTGTCGAGGTCCTTGAGCAGCCCCCAGTATGCCGTGTGCGCCCTGGGTTTCTCGTCGTATTCCTCGCATGCCACCTTGTAAGCCCCCTCGGCCTCGCCCGTCGTCACGTATGCCTTTCCCTTGGAGGTCCTGGCTATGCCCAGGAGCGCGAGTTTCTGGTGCTTGTCGAGGCCAGCCAGCTTTGACTCCGTTACGGAGCTGTACGCCTCCGCCTTGGCCGCCCGCACGTGTTCGACTGATATCCTCCCGGCGATCTCCTCGTCCGCCAGCATGCCCGCCTTCTCGAGTATCTCGATTGCGAACCTCGCATCGCCCCATTCGGAAGAGACCTCCGCGATCAGGTCGACCGAGTCCAGGTCGATGCACCCGTCGTGGAGCGCTAGCTCGGCCCTGAGCTTCACGATGTCTCTGAGCTCGTCCGTGGAGTACTTGCCGAATTCGATTATGTTGGTGCGCTTGAAGGTGCTCGCGGAGGCGGTATCGAGCATGTCGTACACGTTCTTCTGGGAGATGAGCATCAGCGAGACGAGCTCCTTGCTCTCGACCTTCTCCTCCCCGAACCGCGTGAGCTTGTAGATGATGTCCGAGCCCGCTTTCCTGAGCAGCACGTCGGCCTCGTCCAGCACTATGAGCAGGTGCACCTTGCGCTTCTCGAGGTCCTTCCGGAGTATCCTCAGCATCTCGGTGATGGAGAAGCCCCTGTCGGGGAAGTTCGGCTGGAAGTGGTTGACCACGTGGAGCACGACGCTCGACTCGCTGTTCCTCTGCCTGCAGTTGACCAGCACCCAGTCGACCGCCTTCTGCTGCTTCTCAGCGAAATCCTTGAGGTCCATGCAGAAGCGCTTGGCCGTTGCGGTCTTCCCCGTGCCCACGCTGCCCGTGAGGACCGCGTTCTGGGCAAAGTTGGACTCGACCACTGGCCGGTAGAGCATGATGAGCCTCTTCATCTGGGATTCCCTGTGGACCAACTTCTGGGGCACGTAGTCGAACGACAGCGTGCGCTGGTCCTTGAATACGCTCTTGCCAATGGTCTCCCACATCTGAGTCAGCTTCTGGAAATCCGTCTCGCTATGTGCGTTGCCCTATCTTAAGAGATTCGCGAGGCGTTCGCGAAAGTCCGACACAAGGACAAACGATTTAAGCTATCAACGCGGTCGACTGACGGGAGAGACGATGGCACCGGAGGAAGACATCATCAGCTCATTGATCAAGGGTACAAAGACGATGCTCAGCTCTGAGACGCTTTTGGTGGAGGCCATGCAGGACATGGTCAAGGACGAGGTCAAGAGGCACATCAGGCAGAAGCTCGATTCGAACCCCGAGCTCAGGGAGGAGCTGAGGAAGGCCATCGAGGAGCTCGTGGAAGCCAAGGTCCACGAAGCATACGCGGTCCTCAAGATCGGCAAGGTCGGCGCAAAGCTCGGCATCGAGCTCGTCCCTCCGAAGCTGAGGAAGGGGATCGGGCAGGAGCTGGCATCGATGTTCGAGAAGGAAGTCGGCAGGATGCTGGACCAGACCTGATTCTGAATGCAACGGTTGCCCTGAATGGTCACGCTGGATTCTCAAGCTTCCCTTGCCAAAGCTAGTGACTGAAAGAGGTTTGAAAAGAAGAGGGTAGGGTCTACCCGAAGAGCGCGCTGAGGCCAGCTGCCGCCTCCTCCTCGCTCACGCCCTTTTCCTCTTTCTTCTTCTCCTCCTTCTTCTCTTCCTTCTTCTCGGCGGGTCCCGCTGCTGGCGCTGCCGCGACCGGCGCCGCCACTGCTGTGGCGATAGCCTCGTCGATGTTGACGCCCTCTAGCGCGGCTATGAGCGCCTTCACGCGCGCCGCGTCCGGCTTCACGCCGGCTGCCTTCAGGACGTTCGCTATTCCGTCTTCCGTCACCGGCTGCTTCGCCGCGTGCAGGACCATCGCGCTGTACACATACTCCATCTTTCTACCTCCTGGGATCGATTATCCGAATAGTGCGCCGAGGCCGGCCGCCGCCTCCGCCTCGGAGACCTTCTCCTTCTTCTCCTCTTTCTTCTCCTCAGGCTTGCCCTCGCCGCCCTTGTCCTCGGGCGGTCTAGGGGTGCTGCTCAGCGTGCTCTTGAGTTCATCGTCCAGTCCGGCGGGAATCCTGGACGCGAGGGACAGCATCTGCATGTTCGCCTTCGCGAGCATGAGCTTGATGGTCTCCTCGTTGGCGACGCTCGCATTGACTGCCAGGTTGAGCGCCTTCATGTGCGCGTTGGCGAGCATCGGCCTGATGGAGACCTTCGTCGGGTACGAGATGAAGACCGCTAGGTTCAGGGCCCCTGCGGCCGCTGACCTGACCTGGCTGAGCACGAGCGTCTCGTCCACGCACAGGACATCCTTCTTGTAGACCATCCCGTCCTCGTACGCGGCGTTCAGGTTGAGGCCGACCGTGAGCGGGTAGATCTCGAGCTTAGAGAGCACGAGCGCCACCTCGCGCGGTATCTTGTCGCCCCTCTTGACCAGGACCTTGTCTTTCTTGATGACGACCTTGCCCTGCTCTATCGCCGCGGGCAGGCCAGCCTTCTGCAGCTCGCCCACTATCGGCCCTGGCTTGAAGGGTGTGTCCCCCGCCTTGACCTCTATGTCATCGGGGCTGATCTCCCCTCCCCGCGCGGGCATCTTCGTCTTGGTGGCGTCGAGCTGCCTGAACAACCTGAACGGGTTCAGGTCCGATGTGACGACGGCGCACTGGCCGTCCACGCTCTCCGCGAGCTTCTCCAGGCCCTTCCGGTTCTTTGCGGACTCCTGGAGCGCGATCTTGAGGAGCGTGTTCTTGAGCATGACAATCTCGGCCTTGCCCCTGAGGTTCGTCCTCATGGTCTGGAAGGCCGGCGCCGGGACACCGTGGACATCGATGACGCCCACGACCTTGCTCTTGGCGATCCTCTTCGCGAGATCCGCCACGACCTCCTTCTTCCAGGCTGACACGTGGGCCATCTCACATCACCTTGTACGACGGCCCCATGGTCGTCTTGACATAGGCCGACTGGATATTCAGCTTGCCTCTCTCCAGCTTGGTCATGAGCCTCTTCAGCACGGCGTCCAGGTTCTCCGCGAGCTTCTCCGGGGGCATGTCCTTGGTGCCGATTGGCAGGTGGAAGGTCTTCCTGTCCCTCGTCCTCACGGTCACGCTGCTCCTGAGCTTCTCCACGGCCGCCTTCGGGTCCGAGCCTGGCGGGATGGGCTTCGGCATCTTGCCCCTCGGGGCGAGTACAACGCCGAGCCGCTTGCCGATCGTGGGCATCAGGGGCGCCTCTGCCAGGAAGAAGTCGCTCTGTCCGGCGAACTTCCTGGCCTTCGCCTTGTTCGACGCGAGGGTCTCTATCTCGTCGGGCTGGATGATGACGTCAGCGACGCCCTTCGCCTTGACTGCCATCTCCGAGCTGCCGAACACTCCGACCTTGATCTGCTTGCCGCGGCCGTTCGGGAGGACGATCTCCTCCTGTATCCTGTTCTTCGGGTTGCTTAGGTCGATGTCCTTCAGGTTGACCGCGAGTTCAACAGACTCCAAGAACTTCCTCTGCTTCGACTCCGCCTGCAGCTTCTTCATGACGTCGATGAGGTGTTGGTCTACCAAGCTGAATCCCTCCGATGTAGTGCATACGAGCCTGGGGCTCTCCTACATGCCTAGGGAGTGGAGCCAATGCAGAAGGGGTTAATAAGGCTTTGTAGGTCGCTCCGACGACATCTGGCTGTGCCCCTGTATGCGCTCCGTGAGCCATATCCCTGCT
Source organism: Methanobacteriota archaeon (assembly GCA_020725925.1). Lineage (GTDB taxonomy): Archaea > Thermoplasmatota > Thermoplasmata > UBA10834 > UBA10834 > COMBO-56-21. Next base: position 15,195 of record DYTN01000015.1, on the reverse strand, counting down.
CCCGACGAAACTGTTTAACGCTAACGATGTCATTTGCGACCACAGGGGGAGGCGTTGCCCATGGTCCGGAGGATAGTGATCGTTGGGGGCGGCTGCGGGGGCGGAACGGCCGCGCAGTTCGCGAGGAAGACCGACAGGACGGCAGAGATAACCGTCATCGAGAGGGAGACATATCCCCAGTACTCCAGGTGCGGCCTTCCGTACGGCATCTCAGGCATAATCCCCGAACTCACGAACCTCATAGAGGCGCCTGAGGAGCGCATGCGCAAGAACAGGATCGGCCTGATGCTCGGGTCAGAGGTCACTTCAGTGGACAAGTCCAAGAAGATCGTGCATGTGCGCACACCCGACAAGCAGCTCGAGCTGCCCTACGACTCGCTCGTGCTAGCCACGGGCGCGAAGGCCTCCGTCCCACCGATCAAGGGTGTGTTCAAGGAGGGAGGCAAGCCGGGCGAGCTGAAGACCGGGGTGTTCGTCCTCAGGACGATCGAGGACGCCAGAGGCATCCAGGCGCTGGGGTACAAGGGCAAGAGGGCCGTCGTCATCGGCGCTGGCCTGGTCGGCCTTGAGGTGGCAGAGGCCCTCATGATCAGGGGCTGCAAGGTCACGATAGTCGAGTTCCTGCCCAACTGCATACTCGCGATGGTCGACGATGACATGGCCCAGATGATGGCCGAGGCGATCGCCAAGCACGGCGTGAAGCTGTTCACGGAGTTCCAGGTCACCGACGTTCTCGGCGACGAAAAGGCGAACGGCGTCGTCGCAATCCACAGGAACACGAAGGAGGAGAGGGAGTTCTATGCAGACCTCATCGTCGTCGCGACTGGCCAGAGGGGCGAGACGGAGCTGGCCAAGCAGGTCGGATGCGAGGTCGGGGTCACGAAGCAGATAGTGGTCAACAACAGGAGCGAGACCTGCGTCAAGGACGTGTACGCAGTCGGCGACTGCACGGAGTACCCTGACCTGGTCACGAACAGGCCGTATGTGAGCGGGCTGGGGACCATAGCAGTGAAGATGGCCATGGTCGCGGGAGTCAACGCCGCTGGCGGAGACGAACATCTGCCCAAGGGGTTCCTCATCACAAGGGCGACAGAACCGTTCGGCTGCCAGGTGGCTGCGGTGGGACCAACCAGACAGCAGCTCGAAGCCGCCGGGATTAGGCCGCTCGTGGGCAAGGTCCGGGCGTTCACGCTTCCCGACTACTATCCAGGCAGGAAGGAGATCTACGTGAAGGTCCTGGCTCATCCGAAGACCGGCAAGATACTGGGTGCCCAGATAGTCGGCGAGGAGAGGGTCCACATGCGCATCAACGCGTTCGCAGTCGCCATTCAGGCTGGAATGACGGTGAGCGACCTGGCCCAGCTGGAGACGGCATACTGCCCGCCTGCGGCTCCGACCGTGGACCCGATCACGATTGCCTGCGAGGCTGCGAAGCTGAAGATGGTTAGGGTAGTCGTTCCGTCGGGTGCGTGAGTGCTTCATCAGGCCCTCCCGGGATAGGATGATATGCCCGCGCGTCTGATTGCCCGATGGTGAGACTGTGACCACTTGCCCCAAGTGTGGGATAGACAATCTGGAGGGCATCCAGACCTGTGGTGTTTGCGGGACGCCGCTCAAGACAAGGCCGACGATTGCGGGCATTCTGCATGGCAAGGCGGGCGAAGTCGAGTCGTCAGCGGAGCGCGTTGAAATCCCTACACCGAGGGGCAAGCCGGAGAAACGGCTGAGCGTCACCCTTTCTCTGTCCGTCGCGATCCTTCTGGTCGCATTCGGCCTTGTGTTCGCTTTCTACGGTGCTGGTGCTGAGCTCTCGGCGGACCTCGAATACTCAGTACACGACAACTGGTTCGGCAACCAGACCCTGATCCTCGTCGTGGGCGAGATCCGCAACGACGGCGTTGTCGATGGCCACGCGATAGTCCACATCGAGGTGTTCACGGGTTACGAGAGAGGCGACTTCGAAAAGGACGCTGGAGAAGTCCCTGCGAGGGGGAGTGTGTCTTTCTCATGGGCAGTTGCCTATCCCCAAGTCGACGTGGGCAGGCTCCACGTCAACTACTGGGTCACTGAGTACGAGTCGCCGACCGCATGATCCGGGCGGCTCAGGCCAATAGGACGACCGCCAGCATCATGCCCACGACCGCCCAGATGAGCACGACTGCGAGATACGTGAGCAACTTCGCCGACTTGGCCTCCGGCTTCCTCCTCGCGTAGGCAAGAATCATCAGCGCGGCGCCGATGAGGAACAGGTTGCCCGTCCCGATCGCATCCTCGGTCTCCATGGAATCGTCAAGGCCGTTGACCAGCCCGATTATCCCGCCAACAAACGCGAGCGCTCCCGCAACAAGCATCAGGACTATGAACATGCGCTCCCAAGTCTTCAGTCCAGGCTTCTCTCCCAACTGCGTCCCTCCGCTGGACAGTAATCGGGATACAACACTATTATATGTTTACAGGCAGGGAACGCCCGCATGATAATGATCGGCCAGTGTGCCTGGACGGCGCTCAGAACAGGCCCGCGTAGCCGCCCTTCTCGATCTCCTGCAGGACCTGCTTCGGGTCCTTCCCGTCTACTGTGACGCCCATCGAGACGCAGGTGCCCACGACCTCCTTGAACCTGGCCTTCTTGTCCTTCGCGAGCATCGAGTCCTTCTTCATGCCCGCGACCTTCTGGACCTGCTCGACCGTCAGGTTGCCGACCTTCGTGGCCTTGGCGCTACCACTGCCCTTCTCGACTCCGAGCTCCTTCAGTATGAGGGCAGATGTCGGGGGCGTGCCGACCTTGATCTCGAACTCCTTCGTCTTCGGGTCCACTATCAGCGTGACCGGGACCTTCATCCCCATGAACGCCTTCGTCTTCTCGTTTATCGCATTCACGACCTGGATGACGTTGACCCCCATTGGGCCCAGGGCAGGACCCAGGGGCGGCCCGGGCGTGGCCTTGCCGCCGTCCACCAGGACTTCGAGTTTCTCTGGCATTGTCCTCATCTCTCCTTCTCGAGCACTCTGACGTGGTCTCCTCTGATTGTGACTGGTATGGGCACCATGGCCTCGAACAGCTCGACCGTGATCTCCTCTTTGCTCTCATCGATCTGCTGCACCCTGGCCTTCTCTCCCTTGAACGGGCCCGCGATGAGCTCGACTATGTCTCCCTCAACTATGCCCGACACTATGGGCTTCGGGGTCAGGAAGTGCTCTATCTCCCCGAAGCTCGTCTCGCCCTTCACAATGCCTCTGGTCCTCCGGACGCCCTTGACGAGGTCCCTGAGCCCGTCCGTGTTCATCGCCTCCACGAACACGTAGCCCCTGATGGTCGCGGGCGAGAGGATTGCGAAGACGCCCGAGGGCTTCGGCTTGGCCCTGCTGGCTAGCGAGTCGGCGACCGCCTTCTCGTGGCCTATGGAGGTCTTCACGGCCAGGATGGACTGCCTCGCGGTGGCCTGCAGGGTCGCGACGTCGTTCAGGCTGGGGTTGTCCTTGAGGCTCGCGTTCACGAGCACGGTGATTTTGTCGCCATACCTCGCGCCCGTGGGCGAGGTGATCTTGAGCGTGAAGGACTTCTCCTGCCCTGGCGTGACATCGAAAGTCTTCTCGGCCACCTGGTCGGCCCCTGGGGCGTTCTCCCACACCGAGCCTATGGCGTCGTAGAGCTTGACGAACCATTCGGGCGAGCCCTCCTCGGTTGCCGAGAACAGCGTGTCGACCTTGATCGCGAGCGTGTGGGGCGCGCCGTCATCTGGTATCTTGAGGCTCATCTCGAACTCTGACGAGTCTCCTGAAGCCATCAGCCTCTTCGTCTCCCCCTGGGTCGTGAACTGCAGCGCCTTCGCCGTCGGAGGTGGCGGCGGCGCCTCCTTCTTCGCCTCTTCCTTCTTCCTAGGCTCTACGTCGAAAAGTCCCAACAGACATCCCTCATTTCATTCAGATGCATCGCGCCCCGCGCTCACTTGAACGCGTCCATGAGCATGGGCGCGCCATACTCGAACAGCCAATAGATAAGGAAGCCCAGGCCACCTATCAGCAGGAGCCCAATCGCGACTATCTGCGTCACCTTGACGTACTCCTCACCCGTGGGCTTCCGGGCCATCTTGATGACACGGCCGTACTTGCCCTTGCCCACGTGCTTGGTTCTCTCCTCAATCCTTCGCTGGAGGTCCCAGGACTTATCCACTATCTCTTCCATGTCGGGCATTCGGTTCCGTTCCTAGTAATGCAACTACTTAATAAAGTCTAGGCCCAAGTCCCTGCCCTTCCTCTCCTTGCTCGGACCAAGGATGTGCTTGGACTTGACCCCCGTGATGACGACCATCACCCTGATGGTCCTCTCGAGCGTCTCATCTATCGCGGCGCCCCAGATAATCCTCGCGCCGGGGCTAATCTTCGCCTGGATGACCTCAGCGACCTGCTCCGCCTCTGAGACGGTCATGTCCGGCCCGCCCGTCACGTTGACCAGGGCGGCCGTCGCCCCGCTTATGTCCATCTCGATCAGCGGGGAGTTGATCGCCTCGTTGACCGCCGCGATGGCAGCGTCGTCCTCGTCCGACTCGCCCAAGCCTATCATCGCGACACCTCCCGACTTCATGATGGTCTTGATGTCGTTGAAGTCGAGGTTGACAAGCCCGGGCTTGGTCACGACCTCGGTGATCCCCTTGATTGAGCGCATCAGGACCTCGTCTGCGACCTTGAACGCGGCGTTCAGTGAGAGCTTCGGGACGACCTCCAGGAGCCTGTCGTTCGGTATCACTATGACGGTGTCCGCGACGTTCCTGAGCCTGTCTAGGCCCCACTCAGCGTTCTCCGCCCTCACGGCGCCTTCCGCGGCGAACGGGTAAGTGCATATCGCGACCGTCAGCGCGCCCAGATCCTTGGCGATCTGCGCGGCGAACGGGGCGGCGCCTGTGCCAGTACCTCCGCCCAGGCCGCACGTGATGAACACGATATCCGCTTCCTTGAGCGCGTGCCTGAGCTCCTCCTCTGCCTCCCTCGCAGCCTCCTCGCCCACCTGCGGGAGCGCCCCTGCGCCCAGCCCCCTCGTCACGCGCCTGCCGAGCAGGATCTTGTGTGGAGCCCTGGTCATAAGAAGGTGCTGCGCATCCGTGTTCGCGGCGTACAGCTCCGCACCGACGATCCCCGCCTCCGCGAGCCTGTTGACGGTGTTCGAGCCGCCTCCGCCGCACCCGATGATCTTGATGCTCGTCTTCAGGCCCTGCAGGATATTCGCTAGCTCTTCGTCCTCGGCCGTGAGCCCCCTGAAGGTCTCAGGGGATTTCATTTGCGCTTCCTGCTCTGCGGTCGCCATGACGCTTTCGACGAGGGACTTCATGTGGAGCCTCCCAGATGTCCAGTCAATGTGACAAAGCACAGCTCGGTGAGACCAGCTCACCGGCTGTCAGCACCGTAGCTGATTGGGTCTCTTAAAAGTTTCGGAGCCATCCAGCACGGTTCAGCGGACCAGGTCGACCTCGCCAACGCCCCTGAATCTCTTCTCTCCGGCCGGCTTGCCGAGGATCTGCTTCGACTTCACGCCAGTCGCGACCAGCATGATCCTAACGGTCTTGTCCATCGCCGGGTCGATCGCCGCGCCCCAGATTATCCTGGCATTCGCGCGCACCCTGCTCTGGATCTCCTCTGCGGCCTTCTCGGCCTCCGAGATGGTCATGTCGGTGCCGCCGATGACATCGATGAGCACTCCATTAGCCTCACTGATGTCGACCTCGAGCAGCGGGGAGTTGACCGCCTGGTCTATTGCCTCCTGGATCCTGTCGTCACCGGGAGCATCGGATTCGCCGAGACCAATCATCGCAACGCCAGCGCCCTTCATTATGGTCTTGACGTCGTTGAAGTCGAGGTTCACAAGCCCGGGTCTCGTTATGACCTCGGTAAGGCCCTTGATCGATCTCATGAGGACCTCGTCTGCGACCTTGAATGCCGCGTTCAGTGAGAGCCTCGGGACTATCTCGAGCAGCTTGTCGTTTGGGATCACGACTACTGTGTCTGCGGCGTCCCTGAGCCTCTCGAGTCCCCACTCGGCGTTCTCCATCCTCATCTTGCCCTCGCCCCTGAAGGGCAGTGTAGCGACCGCGATCGTGAGCGCGCCCATCTCCTTCGCCTGGCGCGCGACGACCGCCGCTCCGCCCGTGCCGGTGCCTCCGCCGAGGCCGCAGGTCACGAAGCAGATGTGCGTGTCGATGAGTATCTTCTTCAGCTCCTCCTCAGCCTCCCTGGCCGCCTCCTCGCCTATCTGCGGGAGCGCGCCCGCGCCCAGGCCCCTCGTGACGCGCCTTCCGAGCAGTATCTTGTGTGGCGCGTGAAGCGTGAGCAGGTGCTGCGCGTCCGTGTTGGCTGCGAATAGCTCCGCGCCGACTATTCCCTCGTCGTATATGCGAGCGATGGTGTTCGACCCGCCGCCTCCGACACCAATGATCTTGATGTTCGTCTTGAGCGTTCGGAGTATCTGCTCGAGCTCGGCATCCACCCTGGCATCTGCTCCCAGGGCTGCCTGTTGGGCCATCGCGGCCCCTGCTGTTTCTTCGCGGGCTAGTGCATCTTCGATGAGGCTTCTCATCATTTTGGGTCACCTTCGGGAGGCGTTGGAGGATGGGTCTTCCTGCTGCTGGAAGTGCATCCCTCGCGCGCGTGCGACGCGCGTTATAAAATCGCTATGTGAGTATAAAATAGTTTGGTAGTGCAGCTGCGTCGGGATTTCGTCCTGGGGACGAGCAGCTTTTTCTCTCGCGGGCGCGATTAGACGCGCGTGAGAATCAGGGCACATGTCCTCTTCGACGGGCTCGTCCAAGGTGTGTTCTTCAGGGCGAACACAAAGAGATGTGCAGACGCGATGGGCCTCACTGGCTGGGTCAGGAACACCTACGACGGAAGGGTGGAGGTCATCTTTGAGGGCGAGGAGAAGAATGTCAAGGCAGCGATCGAGTGGTGCGCGACGAAACAACCACACGCCAAGGTGGACTCAAAGGAGGTCGAGTACTCGGAGTTCAAGGGAGAGTTCAAAGAGTTCCTTGTGCGCTACTGATTCTGACGCCATTTCTTCAGTCTTGCGTGCGCGATGTGCAGCGGCAATCTCCGACAGGCGTGCCTCGCCTGTCGCCCAAAGCTAGGCAAACCGATCGCCGTAGGTCGTGGCCGGGTTCTCTGAGTGTATCCTGAAGGCGTCCTCCTCGGACATGAGCCCTTGCTGGATGAAAGCCTTGGTCCTCTTCGGCACTGTGGCAACTGCCAGCACGGCCCCTGGTCGCTTTGGATCGTCCAGGAAATCAGTCTCCATCAAGAAGCGCGAGCCCTTCGCCAAGGCGTCCCTCGTCGCGTCCTTCCCAGCAAGGACGGATGGCATCAGCCCATGGTTCTCCTCTTCGAGAATGAACGGAGGGCAGTAGTGCTTCACCACCTTCTGCCTCGGTAGGCCAGCCCTGTCCGCCATGCGCGCGAGCCCCAGCATCGATTCCGGGGTCGCGCTCTCGGTGTGGAGGACGATCGCGGAACCGACCTCCTTCGCCTTGGCCATGGCGTAGGCGAGTGCTTCGTTCGATGCGGCCCATGCCTCTCTCGAGACGGGGAAGTGTGGTCTGCCGACCTCCCCTATCGCCAGGGCCTTTCCACTCACAACGTACTCGGCTGCGATGTCCATCCCTTGCATCATGATGGCCTTGGCCTTCTCGAGCCCGTGGACCTTCTCGAGGTCCAACAGCTCGGCGGGATAGGGCCCGACGGTAGCGAACGCCTTGACCTTCGTCTCGGCGTTCACTCTGTCCTTCAGTGATATCGTGAGGTCGAAGCTCTTCCGGAAATCCTCGGCTTCCCTGACACGCACCTCATCGTAGGGAAGATGCGATATGATGATGTGCGTCCCGCCCGCCCGCTCGAACTCCCGGACCGCGTCTACGTTCCTACCCTTGAAGGGCTCCAGATGGACGTGGTTGTCCAGGATCGGGACCGGCATGATGCCTGCGCTTCACTTCAGGAGGCCGGCGGCCTTCAGCTCCTCGGTGATCTTGTCGACCGCGGCCTCGACGTCCTCGGGCTTCCTCGCGCCCGTGCAGACCAGCTTGCCGCTGCCGAGCAGGAGCACGACGACCTTGGGCGAGTCTATCCTGTACACGAGCCCAGGGAACTGCTCCGGCTCGTACTCGACCTTCTCCAGGCCGAGGCTTATCGCGATGGCGTTGAGGTTGATCTGAGCCCCGAGGTCGCTCGATGCGACGATGTTCTGCACCTCGATCTTCGGCTCGACCTTGATCGTGATCCCAGCTGCCTCGATCTGCTTTGCGACCTTGCTTATCGCCGTCTTGACCTGTTCCAAGCTCTTCGCGCCCGTGCACACGACCTTGCCGCTGCGGAAAAGAAGCGTTGCGGTCTTCGGCTCCTTGAGCCTGTATATCAGCCCAGGGAACTGCTCTGGCTCGTACTCCGCGCCATCCAGCGCCAGCGCGATCGCCTGCAGGTCCAACTCCCCACCCAGAGATGTTGAGGCGACAACATTCTCTATCTTAATGACTGCCATAAAACCTCACCGGCGCCTTCCGTATTTAAATGGGTATTTAAAAAGGTTTGTCGGCGTTTTCTGTCCTTTCAGCGCATTACTGGCTCCCCCTGGATTCACCTTTTGCCGAACTGCTGATGCTCGTCGCGCTCAAACATGTCGTCAGACCAAGGAATCGGCGTTGTCTGGACGTTCTTCCGGCGATTGACGAACACATCTCACAAGAGGTCGCGCCGTCCGGGCACCGAATCGCTCGGGTCAAACATGCGCCAGTAGCACCGTTAATTAGCCCCGACGGTGTTACACCCGGCCAGGGAGGAATCATGCGAAGACCATCATCGAGAGCGTTCGCTGTATGTGCTAGTGCGATTCTAGGACTGGGCCTTCTGAGCCTGCCCGGGGCTGCGGGAGGTGCGTCGGTCGATTGGACCTTCGCGATCTATCTCTGCGCGGACAACGACCTTGACGCGTGGGCAGAGATGAACACGGAGCAGCTGATGTCCATTGGTTCGAGCGACAAGGTGAAGTTCGTGGCCTTCTGGGACCCGTCGACGGGCCCGGCCAACATGTATCTCCTCGAGAAGGGCAAGAAGACCGAGCTCAAGGACTTCGCGTACAACAACAAGGAGCCGAACATGGGCGACCCGGATGTGCTCGCTGAGTTCGCATCGTACCTCAACTCGAAGCTCAAGGCCGACCACCTGCTGATCGACCTGTGGGACCATGGAGACGACTTCAGAGGGATATGCTTCGACGACACGACTGGAACCGCAGATGAAAGGGACTACCTGACGCACCAGGAGATCGTCAGCGCCCTCGCGGGCAAGCACGTGGACATCATCGCGGCCGACGGATGCGGAATCGGCACCGTGGAGGTCGCATACGAGTACGCCATCGGCGGAATCGAGGCCGAGTGGTTCGTGGCCAACGAGAACTATGTGCCGCTCCAGGGCTTCCCGTACGATGTCATTGCCAAGGAGCTCGTGGGCAAGCCGAGAATGAGCCCCGAGGCGCTGTCGGCTTTCATGGTCGAGGCTTTTGCCGACTACTACCAGAAGGGCTGGCTGACAGAGCTCGCGGCCATCAAGCTGCCGGCGGTGCCGGCGATGGTGGACGAGCTCTGGGACGTCACGTCGATCCTGTCCGCTGACATGGCGACGTACAGAGGGTTGGTCGCTTCGGGCAAGGGCCAGGCGACCATGGGCTGGTCGCAGTATGGCTGGGAGGCCATGGTGGACTTCCCGACCATATTCGAGGTCGTGTGGGCCGGTGCTCCGTCGGGTTCGATGCTGAAGGCCGAGGCGGCCGAGTTGCTGGGCGCGATCGCGGAGGCTATACTATACATAGGCTTGGCCTCACCTGCCGATGTCTGGGACCCGGAGGGTATGTCCGTGTTCTTCCCGGGCTCCGCGGGGTCCATGAAGAACAATGTGTGGTGGCGCGGCGAGATATACACGACGATGCAGTTCGCGCATGACGGATGGCTGGAGTTCCTCGAGGCGTACCACTCCGCGTGAACTCAGCCACTTCAAACTCCTTTCCTTTTGCCTCTTCTACTAGGCACTCTGACGACTCAGAGGCACGGGCATATGTAAAAGGGGGTATCGCTATGCGGCTTTCTGAGCTCAGGTGTGCGGGACGGGGAGACAGACATGCAGGATTCGGCCACCGTCATAGAGACCAGGAATCTCACGAAGAGGTTCAAGGATGTCCTGGCAGTGGACGCCCTCAGCATGAAGGTGCGCAAGGGCGAGATATATGGCTTCCTGGGTCCGAACGGCGCGGGCAAGAGCACGACTATCAAGATGATCATGGGCCTCTTCTACCCGACCTCCGGGCAGGCGTTCATAAACGGAAAGCTGGTAGATGGAGGCGGGGTGGAACTGCGCAAGGACATAGGGTTCTTGCCTGAGCGCATATCGTTCTACGACAACCTCACCCCAGTCCAGACGCTGAGCTTCTTCTGCGAGTTGCGTGGTGCGGACAAGTCCGTCATCCCATCCCTCCTGAAGGATGTGGGCCTCGAGGACGCCGCCAACAGGAAAGTGGGCACGTTCTCGAAGGGGATGACTCAGTTGCTCGGCGTGGCGCAGGCGATGATCGGAAACCCCTCCATATACGTGCTGGACGAACCCATGGGAGGGCTCGATGCCAGGTGGGTCAAGATCGTGAGAGACAAGCTCAGGACGCTGAACGAACAGGGCGCCACGATCGTGTTCTCCTCGCACATCCTCTCCGAGGTCCAAGCGCTCTGCCACAGGGTCGCGATAATAGACAAGGGTAGGCTCGTGGTCGAAGACACGATCGAGAACATCGGCATGCGCCTCCACCTCAGACCCCGCCTCTGGGTCCGCAGCCCGGACGTCAACAACAAGATGCCAGCTTGGATCAGGGAAGTCGAAGGTGTCGAGGACGTCACGGTGAAGGACGACACCATGCTCATCACCTGTGACGCCGCGCTGCGGCTGAAGGTGCTGACTTCGATGCAGGAGAAGGGGCTGGCCATCCAGGACTTCCGGACCGTCGAGCCCTCCCTAGAGGAGGCGTTCGTGAAGCTGCTCTCGGACAAGGAGGAGTCGTGAATGCCGCTGAATCCCAGGTCGGTCTATACGATCGCGAAGAAGGAGTTCTCCGACAACGCGAGGAACAAGTGGATCGCCTCGCTCATCGCGATCTTCCTGATACTGACGATCGCCTCCTCCTTCATGGCGGGAAAGGGCAAGGTCGGCGAGATGGACTTGACCGTTGGAGTGCTCTTGAGCCTGTCCAGCATGCTGGTCCCCATCATAGCGATAATGCTCGGCTACGCGACCATATCTGGAGAGGCGGAGAGCGGGGCACTCTCAGTAGTGCTCACATGTCCCGTGAGGCGCGTCGAGGTCCTGCTGGGCAAGTTCCTTGGGCTGGGATCCGTTATCTGCTTCTCGGTCCTCGTTGGCTTCGGGAGCTCCGGCCTGATCATCGCGGCAACGACCGGACATGCTGAGTGGGGCGGATATGCTGCCTTCATGCTGCTGACCATGCTCCTTGGCCTGCTCTACCTCAGCCTGTCGATATGCTTCTCATCGCTGCTGAAGAGGCGGGTGACTTCCCTGGCAGCAGGGGGAGTGATCTTCTTTTGGGGGATGATCATCGGGGTGATTGTGATGGGCCTGTTCATGGCGACCGGTGGCGACCTCGACGAGTTCTTGTCGGGGGACATGTCCTCCATTCCGGACTGGTTCTGGTTCGAGGTATTCCTCAGTCCGCAAGACGGCAACTCCGCGGCAGCGATGTTGGCATTCGGCACTACAGAGTTCTTGGGATTCGAGGTCGAATTGCCGCCATGGATCAACCTCGGCACGCTGGCCTTGGCGCAAGTCCTATGGACTTTGATCCCGCTGGCGCTCGCCTGCTTGTGGTTCCTGAGGAGGGATGTGTGAGGCCTGAGTTGACTTCATCCAACCGCTGATCGACAAGCACTCTGTGAACGGCAGGCACAACTTCGAGCTTCTCCAGTTCTGCTGACTTGAGCCTGTCCAGCTTCGAGAATTCGAATCCGGAAAGTTATAAATACTCAGGAGTTCATACTGACAATCGTCTGACGAAACTGCTGATATCGTCGGACGGCAGAGGGCGGCCAGATGGTGGAGTCTGAGCGAGTGACAATCAGGTTGCCTGGCGAGAGGATACAAGCACTCCAGGCGCTCGTGGACCAGGGCAAGTTCTCGACCATCTCCGATGCGATCAGGGCCGCCATAGACAAGTTCGTCGAGGGCGAGTTCACGCCCGAGTACATTGAGAAGATCACGGTCGAGCTGCCAAAGGGGAACGTCGTCAACCTGAAACAGCTCGTCCAGGAAGGAGATTCAGTCTCCGTCGACGACGCCATCAGGAACGCAGTGCGCGAGTACATACGCAAGCGAGTGTCAAAAGCGATGGAAGAACTGGAAAGGTGACGCTCTAGCAACAACTCAGGGATGGGACGATGGTCGCACACGCACACACGCACGAGCTTGGGCTCTCGAGGAGGTCGAGCAGGCATGCTTGACAAGCTCCTCAAGGAGGCCCTCGAGGGCGGGTGCGACTTCGAGGCGCGCCTCACGCCCAAGATATGCGTGATAGGCTGCGGGGGCGGAGGCTCGAACAGCGTCCACAGGCTCATGAGGACCGGTCTGGAAGGCGTTGACGCAATCGCAATCAACACGGACAAGTTCCACCTGTCCCGGATCGACGCCCAGAAGGTCCTGCTGATAGGCGAGCGCACATGTCATGGCTACGGCACGGGCGGGGACGCGCTTCTGGGCGAGAAGGTCGCCCGCGCGGAAGTCGACAGGATCGAGTCGCTCGTGCGCGAGTACGATATCGTGTTCATCACTGCTGGCATGGGGGGCGGCACAGGAACGGGGGCAGCCCCGGTCGTGGCCGAGTCCGCTCGGAAGCACGGGGCCATCGTCGTCGCCCTGGTCACGCTGCCATTCGACATCGAGAAGGGAAGGTTGAGGACGGCGCTCCTTGGCATCGCCAAACTGAAAGAACGGGCTCACAGCACGATTATTCTCGACAACAACAGATTGCTCGAGATAGTGCCCAAGCTGCCGATAGAGCAGGCTTTCATGGTGATGGACCAGCTTATTGCTGAGGTGATCAAGGGCGTGACTGAAACGATCTGTGAGACCAGCATGATAAACCTGGACTTCGCGGACTTCCGAACCATGATGCTTCATGGCGGGGCCTCGACCGTACTCTACGGCGAGAGCGATGATCCAGAGAAGGTGGTGCGCTCAACAACCCGTTGCTCGATGTCGACCTTGAGGGAGCTTCTGGCGCCCTGATACACATCACGGGCGGCCCCTCCCTCTCCCTTAGACGCGCATACCAGGTCTTCAACGGCATCACGAGCGAGCTGAGCGAGCGCGCGAACGTGAAGCTCGGCGCGAGGATAGAGGACGACTTCGGAAGCAATATCAAGCTCATCGGGATCGTGACGGGCATCACATCGATGGACTCCCCGGCCAGGTCCTTCGGCATGGACGACCTTGCCTGCTCGGCAGGCTACATCGACGAGATAATCTGACCAATATCCTCCCCCACAACAACCAAACCGCGCCCCTCGCCGTAACCTGGGGGGCGCTCAACTTTTCTTCCTGGCCTTCTTCGGCAAAGCACCAGCCGTGGCCTTGCCTATCGCACCGTCGAGCACGCCCATGAGCGTGTGGAACTCCCAAGTCGATGGCACTGCTCGGCCGATCATTCGCCTGAACATCGCCTTGGTCTTGCTCTTCTTGTGCTCTGGGTAGTCGATTGCGTCCAGGAGCATCGAGAAGTACTCGTAGAGTTTCTCCTTCTCGACCTCACCAGCCTCCCTCGGCTCCCACATGACCACGCCTGACGCGAAGAGCTCGTAGAAGACGATGGCTGCGGCGTGGCTCACGTTCAAGATGGAGTATGCCGGATTCGCGGGTATTGTGATAAGGTAGTCACAGCGCTTGAGAATCTCTTTGTCCAGCCCGAAGTCCTCGCGGCCGAACAGGAGAGAGAACTTCTTCCTCGATCCCTTAATCTTCTCTGCGAACTCGCCTGGATCGAGAGCGATCCTGGTGAAGTGCTTCTCGTTGGTCGTGGACACACCCGAGGTGGCGGCGACGAAGTCGGCATCGGCCAAGGCTTCGTCGTCCGTGAAGACCGTCTTCGCGTTCTTCAGTATGTCAATCCCGTGCATGGCTCGCTTGACGGCCTCTTCTCCTACCGCGCACGGGCGCACCAGCACAAGCTCGTCGAGCCCGAAGTTCCTCATCGAGCGCGCGACAGCGCCTATGTTCCCGTCGTTCAACGGCTCTACCAGCACTACCCTGAACTGAGGCACGGGGGAGAGCACGGATGCCTTAGGTATATAATTCTGTAGAGGATAACGCCAGCGTGGACCAAGAACGCAGGATTGCGCTCAAGTTCGCCTATGACGGCTCGAAGTTCTTCGGGTTCCAGAGGCAGCCCGAAAAGAGGACCGTAGAGGGGGCTTTGGTGACTGCGCTCGCGAAGATCGGTGTGATCAAGTCCCCGAGGGAGTGCGGCTACAGGAGCTCCAGCCGGACCGACAGGGGCGTGAGCGCCCTGGGCAATGTCGTGTCCCTGAGGACATCCTTCGAGTTGGATGAGCTGTGTCCCGCGGTGAGCTCCGAGCTAGAGGACGTGTGGGTCTACTCCGCTGTGGAAGTGCCTGATGGATTCAATCCGAGAGCAGCGAAGCAGCGATGGTACAGGTACTGTCTCCCCAAGGTAGGACAGGATGTGAAGCTGCTTACGGAGCTTTCCCATCGCTTCGTCGGCATCCACGATTTCTCGGGCTATGCAAGGAAGGACAAACGAAACCCGATGAGGCGGATAGACTCGATCGACGTGGGCGAATCCGGTTCGTTCTTCACCCTGGACTTCAAGGCCGAGAGCTGCCTCTGGAACATGGTCAGGCGCATAGTCTGGATGGTGAACGAGGGGAGCTCCGGGCGAATCCCTCTAGATGTCATCGGCCCCGCCCAGAAGACGCAACCTGTACAGGTGGGGCTCGCTCCTCCGGAGTTCCTCGTCCTGATGGACATCGACTGCGGATTCGAGTTTCCCGTCGACAGGAGGTCCGCCATTGGCATCAGACGAGCCCTCGACAGGCGCATCAATGAGGCGGCGATGGGCGTGTTCCTCTTCCAGAGTATGCGCGGGATGCTGGGACC
>DYTN01000064.1:539-1937 GCA_020725925.1 Methanobacteriota archaeon | reverse complement strand
GAACGTGGAGAACGTCGAGCTCTGGTACAGGTACTCGATCGACAACTCGAGCTGGAGCGCCTGGATATGGTACGACTACGACACTGCGGCGCCTTACTCGATATCGTTCGACCCGCCGAGCGGCGAAGGCTTCTACGAGTTCTACTCGCAGGCCTGGGACGACAGGGCCAACTACGAGAACGCGCCCGGCGCCGCGGACGCGACCGTCGGGTACGACACGACTCCTCCGACGCGGCCTGTCCTGCTGTCGCCCGACAACAACGAGACGATATACGAGGACTACGGCGCGCCGACGTTCAGATGGACCGCCGCGGTTGACAACGAGGATCCGTTCCCGGGGAGCGGAGTGAGCTACCGCCTGCGGGTCGACAACGACGCGGACTTCTCTTCCCCGATTTACGACAAGGCATGGATAACCGACAACTGGCACACGATCGAGAACAGCATCGCCGAGAACAACTACTACTGGCGCGTGACTGCATACGACGGCGCGCTGAACGAGAACACCGCCGACTGGTTCACTGTGCTGGTCAAGGTGCCGCCTGTCTCCAGCGTGAACGCGATCTCGAACTACTGGAGGAACAGCTCGCCGATCACGATAAACATGACCGCGAGCGACAACGACGGGAACGTGGAGAACGTCGAGCTCTGGTACAGGTACTCGATCGACAACTCGAGCTGGAGCGCCTGGATATGGTACGACTACGACACTGCGGCGCCTTACTCGATATCGTTCGACCCGCCGAGCGGCGAAGGCTTCTACGAGTTCTACTCGCAGGCCTGGGACGACAGGGCCAACTACGAGAACGCGCCCGGCGCCGCGGACGCGACCGTCGGGTACGACACGACTCCTCCGAGCACGCCAACCCTGACCTCGCCAGAAAACGAATCCGTGATTGACGCCGCCTCCCCGATATTCACTTGGACGGGCTCGAATGACCTCTCTGGACAGACTTACGAGTTGGTCGTGGACGATGAAAACACCTTCGCGGATCCGTACGTTTATCACGAGAATGAGATTGCAGACAACTGGCACACCGCAGAAAACACCTTGAGTAACGGGACGTACTACTGGCGGGTGAAAGCCAAGAACGGCGCTGGAATGGAGAGCGAATGGTCGGACACATTCACTTTCACCGTGAGGACTTGGCAGGAAGTCGAGAGCTGGACTGGCACTATCACGACGGCGGGTGCGGGCGCCGGTTGGAGCGAGGTCGAGAGCTGGAGCGGGACGATCACGGCGGAGCGCCAGTGGTTGGAAGTTGAACAATGGAGCGCGACAATCACGGCCACCACAACTTGGGCCGAGGTAGAATCCTGGTCCGGGACGATAAGCGCGGCCGTCGGCTGGCAGGAGGTTGAGGGCTGGACCGGCACTATCACTTGGACTTCTGGATG
>DYTN01000064.1:0-529 GCA_020725925.1 Methanobacteriota archaeon | reverse complement strand
GGGCTGGACCGGAACCGTGAGCACAACTCAGGCCTGGTCCGAGGTGGAGTCTTGGAGCGGGACCATCAGCGGCGCTGCCACGGCTTGGCAGGAAGTCGAATCATGGTCTGGGGAGATAAACACGACAACTGAATGGCAGGTTGTCGAATCCTGGAGCGCAACGCTCACGACCGCGCCTGTCTGGCAAGAAGTCGAAACTTGGTCAGGCACAATCGCAACATCGACTGGATGGAGCGAGGTGGAGTCTTGGAGCGGGACGATCACCACGACTACTGGATGGGCTGAGGTCGAGAGCTGGACGGGAACGATCACGATGAGCACCGGCTGGTCGGAAGTTGAAAGCTGGAGCGGAAGCATAAGTGTGGTTAGTGGATGGGCGGAGGTCGAGAGATGGAGCGGGACGATAACGACGACGACAGGTTGGGTAGAGGTTGAGTCATGGACTGGGACGATCGGGACGACCAGTGGATGGGTGGAGGTTGAGAGCTGGAGCGGGACGATAACCACGACTTCAGGATGGGTAGTTGTC
>DYTN01000014.1:34801-40327 GCA_020725925.1 Methanobacteriota archaeon | reverse complement strand
CCCTGATTTCCAGTGCCCGGGGCACGCTCGTGACCGAGCGGGAATACCCGCCCGAGACGGATGTCATCGGGCAGGAGCCTCGCGTTGGCGTTTTCGTGTGCCACTGCGGCATCAACATCGGCGGCGTGGTGCGTGTTCCCGAAGTCGTGGAATACGCAAAAGGGCTGCCGAACGTGGCCTATGTCGAGGAGAACCTGTACACATGTTCCCAGGACACCAACGAGAAGATTAAGCAGAAAATCAAGGAACACAAGCTGAACCGCGTGATCGTCGCATCGTGTACCCCGAGGACTCATGCGCCCCTGTTCCAGACCACGATTCGTCAGGCGGGACTGAACATACATCTCTTCGAGATGGCGAACATCCGAGACCAGTGCTCATGGGTCCACACGCATGAGCCGGACAAGGCGACGGAGAAGGCGAAGGACCTCGTCCGGATGGCCGTCGCGAAGGCGAGGCTACTCGAACAGCTGCCCCGCATAACGGTCCCGGTGAAGAAGAGCGCCCTCATAGTCGGTGGCGGGCTGTCTGGGATGACCTGCGCCAAGGAGCTCGCAGAAGAGGGATACGAGACACACATCATCGAGAAGGAAAAGGAGCTCGGGGGCATGCTCAGGCGCATACACTTCACGCTGAACGGTGAGAACGCGCAGGACGAGCTGAAGAAGATGATCCAGAGCGTGAAGGCCAACGAGAACATACACGTCCACACGAACGCTTCCCTCAAGGGACTGAGCGGCTATGTCGGCAGCTATGTGGCGACCATCTCCTCGAATGGGAAGGAGGAGAAGATAGACACCGGCGTGATCATCGTTGCGACCGGCGGGGTGGAGTACAAACCGGCAGAGTACCTCTACGGGAAGCACGACGGAGTCATGACCCAGCTGGAGTTCGAGAACCTCCTCGCCAAGGACCAGCCTGCGGCCAAGAAGCTGAAGAACATCGTGATGATACAATGCGTCGGCTGCAGGACGAAGGACCGCACCTACTGCTCTCGCGTCTGCTGCACCGAGTCGATCAAGAACGCCCTCAAGCTCAAGGAGCAGAACCCCGCTGCGAACGTGTACATCCTGCACAAGGACATCCGCACCTATGCGTTCCGGGAGGACTTCTACGTGGAGGCTGCGGAGAAAGGAGTGGTGTTCATCAGGTACTACGACGACTCCCTGCCCATTGTCGCGATGGAGAAGGGGAAGCTGATCGTCCAGGCTTTCGACCACTTCCTTGGCGAGAGCATCCTCGTGAAGCCGGACAAGCTGGTGCTTGCGGCCGCGACCCTGCCGAACCCCGACAACGAGGCCCTCGCGAAGACGCTCAAGGTGCCGCTGAGCAAGGACAGATTCTTCCTCGAGGCGCACATGAAGCTGCGGCCAGTGGACTTCGCCACGGACGGGATCTACCTCTGCGGGCTAGCCCATTCACCGAAGTTCATAGAGGAGTGCATCGCGCAGGCATCGGCGGCGGTCTCCCGTGCATCGACCATCCTCTCGAAGGACTCCTACGAGACCGAGGGGATAGTCTCCCAGGTGAACGAGGTGAAATGCACCGGCTGCGGAACCTGCATCGCGGTATGTCCATACGGTGCGATGGAGAAGAACGCAGAAGGCATAGCGAAGACGAACATCGTGCTGTGCAAGGGCTGCGGGACCTGCGTCGCATCATGTCCCGAGAGGGCCGTGCGGCTGCCAGGGTTCACCGACGAACAGCTCATAGCCCAGGTCGCGAACGCCATCAAAGAGACCAACGGTGTGAAGGGGGGGACCTAGATGGCCTTCGAACCACGCATAGTGGGCTTCCTCTGCAACTGGTGCAGCTACGCGGGCGCGGACCTCGCAGGGGTCTCGAGATTCCAGTACCCATGGAACATCAGGATAGTCCGAGTGATGTGCTCAGGGAGGGTCGATCCCATGCTCGTCGTCGAGGCCTTCATCCAGGGCGCAGACGGCGTGCTCGTCGGGGGATGCCACCCAGGAGACTGTCACTACATGACCGGGAACCTCCAGGCGAGCTACAAGATCGGCGTCGCCGAGAAGCTGGTCGAGCTTGCGGGCATCGACCCGCGACGGGTGCGGCTCGAATGGGTGAGCGCCTCCGAGGGACAGCGATTCGCCGACCTCGTCAGGGACTTCACGGAGGTGCTCCGGAAGCTCGGGCCGAGCAACGCGCGGGAGAGGATGGACGGCCTGGTGGCAGCGCGCACTGCCCTCGGAGATTTCAGGCTGAGGGCGCTTGCGAGCAACGAGCTGAAGATCGTCGAAGAGGGGAACGCCTACGGCGAGAGGCTGAGCAAGGAGAAGCTCATGGAGGTCGTGCACACCGCCGCCAGGGAGGAATTCGAGAGAGCGATGATCCTCCTGCTGGCGAGGCGGGGCAACATCTCCGTGAAGGACCTCTCGAAGAGGATGAACGTGCCAGCCGACCGGGTATTGGAGCACATAGTCGTGCTGAGGCAGAAGAGCCTCATCTCGATGGACCATCCGGAAGGCTTCACACCCACATACAGAACGATCGAGATCGGAGGTGAGCAGTGATGGCAGCAGGTGACAAGGTCGGCGCGGCGATGGTCGTGGGCGGTGGCATCTCCGGGATGCAATCAGCGCTCGACCTGGCCGATTCCGGCTACAAGGTGTACCTGGTCGAGAAGCAGCCGAGCATAGGCGGAGTGATGGCGCAGCTCGACAAGACCTTCCCGACCAACGACTGCGCCATGTGCATCATGGCGCCGAAGCTGGTCGCGACCGGGAGACACCACAACGTCGAACTGATCACGAACGCCGAGATCGTGAAGGTCGACGGCGAGGCTGGCAACTTCAATGTGATCGTCAAGCAGCACTCGTTCAGGGTGGACCCCAAGAAGTGCACTGGCTGCGGCACGTGCGCCCAGAAGTGCCCCATCGAGGCCTCGGACGAGTACAACGAGGGGACGAAGGTCCGCAAGGCCATCTACGTGCGGTACCCGCAGGCGGTGCCCCTGATCTACAGCATCGACCCGGACAAGTGCATCGGCTGTGGCATCTGCGCCGAGGAGTGCAAGGCCAAGGCCGTCGAGTACTCCCAGAAGGAGAGGGCCCTCGAGATCAAGGTGGGGTCGATCATACTCTCGCCCGGGTTCGACGAGTTCGACGCGAGGCTCAAGACCGAGTACGGGTACGGCGTCTACCAGAACGTCGTCTCGAGCATAGAGTTCGAGAGGATGCTCTCGGCCACGGGACCGTACTTTGGCACCGTGATGAGGCCCTCGGACGGGGACATACCCGAGAAGATAGCGTTCATCCAGTGCGTGGGCTCGAGGGACGAGCACTGCGGGAACGAGTACTGCTCCAGCGTGTGCTGCATGTACTCCATCAAGGAGGCCGTCATAGCCAAGGAGCACGGCGGGAACCTCAAGCCCTCGATCTTCTTCATGGACATGAGGGCCTTCGGGAAGGAGTTCGACGAGTACTACAACCGCGCCCAGAACGAGTACGGCATCAGGTTCGTCCGGTCCAGGATAGCCGCTGTGAGCGAGGACCCGAAGACGAAGAACCTGAAGCTGAAGTTCGTTGAGGACGGAGAGCCGAAGGAGGAGGAGTTCGGGCTGGTGGTGCTCGCGGTGGGCCTGAGGCCACCGGCGGACGCCGCGGCGCTCAGCGGCGTCATGAAGTTCAAGCTGAACGACGACGGTTTCGCACACACAGGCGTGTTCACTCCAGTCGAGACCTCGAGGCCGGGGGTGTTCGTCAGCGGGGCTTTCTCCGCGCCCAAGGACATACCCATGACCGTCGCGGAGGCCAGCGGGGCTGCAGCCAAGGCGGGCACTGTGATCGCAGGCGCGAGGAACACGTTGGTGACGAAGAAGGAGTACCCGGCGGAGATCAGCGTCGAGGGGCAAGAACCTCGCATAGGCGTGTTCGTCTGCCACTGCGGCATCAACATCGGCGGGGTCGTGAAGGTCCCCGAGGTCATGGACTACGCCAAGACGCTCCCGAACGTGGTGTATGCCGAGCAGAACCTGTACACCTGCTCCCAGGACACGCAGGAGAAGATCAAGGAGAAGGTGAAGGAGCTCAAGCTGAACAGGGTCATAGTCGCGAGCTGCACCCCGAGGACGCACGAGCCGCTGTTCCAGAACACCATCAGGGAGGCGGGGCTCAACGCCTACCTGTTCGAGATGGCCAACATCAGGGACCAGTGCTCTTGGATCCACATGCACGAGCCGAAGGCCGCCACCAAGAAGGCCAAGGACCTCGTGCGCATGGCTGTCGCCAAGTCCAGGCTCCTGGAACCGCTCGAGAACCTCACGCTGAACGTCAACCAAGCGGCCTTGGTCGTGGGCGGGGGCGTTAGCGGCATGACCGCGGCGCTCGAGCTCGCGAGGCAGGGCTTCAAGGTGCATCTTGTAGAGAAGGAGAAGGAACTCGGGGGAGTCGCGAAGAAGCTCCACTACCTGCCCTCGGGGGACGATCCGACGGCCTTCGTGAAGAAGCTCGATGGGGATGTCAGGGCCAACAAGAACATAACCGTCCATGCGGGCACGAAGATCAAGGCCATCGACGGCTATGTGGGCAATTTCAAGACCACGCTCGAGGGCGGGAAGCAGGTCGACCACGGGATCGTGATCCTCGCGATAGGCGCCCAGGAGTACAAGCCGACCGGCGAGTACCTGTATGGCAAGAACAAGAACGTCGTGACCCTGCTTGAGTTCAAGGAGAAGCTCTCCAAGGGCGAGGCGAAGGGCAAGGAGTACGCGTTCATACAGTGCGTTGGTTCGAGGGAGGAGGGCCATCCGAACTGCTCCCGCGTGTGCTGCACTGGCACCATGACCGCGGCCATCAAGGTCAAGGAGAAGGACCCGGCGGCCAAGGTGTACGTTCTCTACAGGGACATCAGGACATACGGGTTCAGGGAGAAGTACTACAAGGAGGCCGCGAACAAAGGCGTGACCTTCATCAGGTTCGACGACAAGGACAAGCCCAAGGTCGAGGACAAGGGCGGGAAGCTGGAGATCAGGGTGAAGGACGACGACACGGGCAAGGAGATCGTCCTGAAGCCCGACTACCTGGTCCTCGCGGCGGGCACGAGGCCCCTGCAGGATGCACACGAGCTCGCGCCCATGGTCAAGTGCGCCATGACCAAGGAAGGGTACTTCCTCGAGGCGCACATGAAGCTCAGGCCGGTGGAGTTCGCCACCGAGGGAGTGTTCCTCGCAGGCACCTGCCACGCGCCCAAGTTCTTGGACGAGAGCATCGCGCAGGCGCTCGGGGCCGTCTCCAGGGCCACCACCATCCTGTCCAAGACCACGCTCGAGGCGGAGGGCATCGTGGCCAAGGTCGACGAGACGCTGTGCGACGGGTGTGGCATCTGCGTGCCGATATGCGAGTACAAGGCCATCGAGATAGTCCCACATAGGAATGACCCGCAGAAGAAGATGGTGGATATCAACGTCGGCCTGTGCAAGGGCTGCGGCGCGTGCGTGGGCGCCTGCCCCGCGGGCGCTCTGACCCAGATGGGCTACAAGGACTCCCAGATCTACGCCATGATTGATGC
>DYTN01000014.1:29474-34790 GCA_020725925.1 Methanobacteriota archaeon | reverse complement strand
GAGCCCAAGAAGGAGGAGGTGAAGCAATGAGCGCTGAGGCTGCGCCCAAGGCAGCGGCGCACGGAGGGAACGGCGGGAGCCGCGACCTGGACCCGAAGATACTCGTGTTCTGCTGCAACTGGTGCTCCTACGCGGGTGCGGACCTGGCAGGCGTCAGCAGGCTGCAGATGCCGCCCTACTTCAGGGTGATCAGGGTCATGTGCTCCGCCAGAGTGGACCCCGAGTTCATCATCAGAGCGTTCCAGAAGGGCGCGGATGGAGTGCTCGTCGCGGGCTGCCACCCGGCAGACTGCCACTACATCGGGGGCACCTACAGGACCCGCAGCAGGATGGCGCTCATGAAGGTGCTCATCCAGCAGTTCGGGTTCGACCCTGGCAGGCTGAGGCTCGAGTGGGTCTCGGCGGGCGAGGGCGAGAAGTTCCAGAAGACCATAGTCAGCTTCACGGACACGATCAAGGACCTCGGGCCGTCCCCGTTGCGCGGAGGTGGGGAATGAAGTCTGCCCGAAGGGAGGCCAGGATACGCGCGGCGCTCCGAACGGTCGACGGCGAGCGGGTCAGGTGGCTCCTCGGGAAGAAGGGCCAGCTGACCGGCCCGGGCAACGTGTTCGGCGAGACCATCACCGAGCCGAGGTACGACTTCGTCGTACAGAAGGCGGCGGCGGTGGAGCTCGAGCGCAACCTGCTCCTGCAAGAGCTGGAGGAGGGTGCGAGGACGGTACACGAGCTGCACGATGCCACTGGCATCGCGAAGCCCGAGATCGTCAGGCACGTGATCGCGCTGAAGAAGTGGCGGCTGGTGGAGCAGGTAGGCATGAAGGGCCAGTCGCCGCAGTACATGGCCACTCCGAAGAAGGGTCGGACTGAGTAGAGAGGTGAACTGACATGGCTGACAAGATCAAGATAGCACAGTACTGGGGAGCAGGATGCGGGGGATGCGACGTCGCGCTCCTGGACATAGACGAGAAGATCCTGGACGTGCACGCGATAGCCGAGGTGGTCTTCTGGCCCATAGGCTTCGACGGGAAGCTCAGGGAGCTCGAGGCGATGCCAGACAAATCCATCACGGTGAGCTTCTACAACGGCGCCATCAGGAACAGCGAGAACGAGCACGTGGCGAAGGTCCTCAGACAGAAGTCCGTCGTCATGATATCCTTCGGCTCGTGCGCGTGCTACGGGGGCACGCCCGGCCTCGCGAACGTGACGAACAAGAACGAGGTGTTCGAGACAGTCTACAAGAAGACCGAATCGACCGACAACCCAGGCAACGTGATGCCCCAGACGCACACCAAGGTGAAGGAGGGCGAGCTCGAGCTGCCAGAGTTCTACGACACCGTCAAGACGCTGGACGAGGTCGTCGACGTGGACTACTTCATGCCCGGCTGCCCGCCAACGGTCAACCTGATCGCGCTGGCGGTCGGCGCCGTCGCCGACCACGTCACGAAGGGCGCGCCGCTGCCCCCGAAGGGCGCGGTCATCGCCAGCGACAAGACCCTGTGCGACGAGTGCAAGAGGGAGAGGGTCGAGAAGGGCAGGAGGATAGAGCGCATCTACCAGGCGTACGAGATCAAGCCCGACATGAAGAAGTGCCTCCTTGACCAGGGAATCATATGCATCGGCCCTGCGACCAGGGCGGGGTGCGGGGCCATGTGCCCGAACGCGAACATGCCCTGCAGGGGCTGCATGGGCCCCACGAGGGCAGTGACTGACCAGGGCGCAAGCATGCTCAGCGCGGTGACTTCCCTCCTGAACATCACGGATTCCGAGTCGAAGCTGTCCGAGGAGCAGATAATGGAAATGATGATGCAGATAAAGGACCCGTTGGGTACCTTCTACGCGTTCTGCCTGCCGAAGTCGCCGCTCAAGAGAGCGGTCACCGAGCGCAAGAAGAGGAAGGGGTGAGCATTGATGGCCGGACCGATAATCAACGACACGCCCGTGAAGACGAAGGAGAAGAGGATCACGATAGACCCGATCACGAGGCTCGAGGGCCACGGCAAGATAGAGATATTCCTTGATGCCGCAGGCAACGTGGAGAACGCCTACCTCCAGGTGCCCGAGCTGAGGGGCTTCGAGAGGTTCTGCATAGGCAGGCACGTGATGGAGCTGCCCGTGCTGACCAACAGGCTCTGCGGGGTCTGCCCCGCGGCGCACCACATCGCCTCGATGAAGACCCTTGACGCCGTGTTCAGCGCGACGCCCACGCCGACTGCCCTCAAGCTGAGGGAACTGTTCTACATGGGCCAGTACGTCCACAGCCACATAGCGCACTTCTACGCTCTGGCCGCCCCGGACTTCGTCCTCGGGCCATCCGCGCCCTCCAACAAGAGGAACGTGCTGGGGGTCGTGGACGCGGTCGGGGTGCCGATAGGCGCCGAGGTCATCAAGCACCGTTCGTACGGCCAGAAGGTCCAGGAGATCGTCGGCGGCAGGGCCACGCACCCGGTGTTCGGCCTGCCAGGCGGCGTGTCCAAGCAGATCAGCGAGGAGGAGCGCGTCAAGATGGAGGAGATGGCGAAATCCTGCGTGGAGTTCGGCAAGTTCACCATCAAGCTCTTCCACGACGTCGTGCTTGCGAACAAGGACTACCTGGGCCTGATAGTGAACCCGGACATCTACTACCTAGAGACCTACTACATGGGCATGGTGGACAAGAACAACAAGACCAACTTCTACGATGGCGACATCAGAGTGGTCGACCAGACGGGCAAGGAGGTCGTGAGGTACAGGCCCTCGGAGTACCTGGACGTCATCGCGGAGCACGTCGAGCCTTGGACATACATGAAGATGCCCTTCCTGAAGAAGGTCGGGTGGAAGGGGTTCGTCGACGGCGCCTCGAGCGGCATATATAGGGTAGGCCCGCTCGGCAGGATCAACGTCTGCACTGGCTACACGACGCCGCTCGCGCAGAAGGAGTACGAGGTCTTCAGGAAGACCGTCGAGAGCTTGGGTGTCAAAGGGCCCGTGCACCACACGCTTGCCTACCACTGGGCCAGGGTCATAGAGCTGCAATACGCCGCCGAGAGGATGCTGGAGCTCGCGAGCGACAAGAGCATCACGAGCGAGGACATCAGAGGGCCGTTCAAAGAGCCCAAGGAGGGCGTGGGCATTTGCGAGGCCCCGAGGGGCACCCTCATACACCACTACGCCTCCGACAAGAACGGCCTGTGCACCAAGATCAACATGATCGTGGCATCGACAAACAACTACGCCGCGTCGAACACGAGCGTGATCAAGGCGGCGAAGTCGATGATCAAGGACGGCATGGTCTCACCCGGACTGCTGAACAAGGTCGAGATGGCCTTCAGGTGCTACGACCCGTGCCACTCGTGCGGGACGCACTCGCTCAACGGTGGGCCGGCGCTCGAGGTCACAATCAGGCGGAAGGAAGGCTCGGTCCTCACAAACCTGAAGAACTACTGAAATCCCTTTGCCGGAGGGGGCGCACCCCCTCCGAACCCGCTTCTCTGCTCATTCGGACTGATAGGTCAGGCTTATTATGGAAGAGAGGGTTGAGTAACGCATGCGCATTCTGGTGGTCGGTGTCGGAAACCCCATCCTCTCGGACGACGGCGTGGGCATCCATGTCGCGAGGATTCTGAGAGATAGGCACCTGAAGGGCGTGGAGGTTGAGGAGCTTCCGGCAAGCGGGCTCGAACTCCTGGACATGGTCCTCGGGTACGAGAGGGTCATCATCGTCGACGCAATCCAGACCAAGTCAGTCGAAGCTGGCACGCTCCACCGACTCAAGGAGGAGGACTTCGAAAGGACGATCCACGGGTCATCCCCTCACGGCATCAACATCGCCACCGCCCTGGCGTTGGGGAGGAAGCTCGTGCCCGAGAAGATGCCGAAGGAAGTGCTCTTCTTCGCGGTCGAGGCCGACGACGTCGTCAATGTCAGCGAGAACCTGACACCCAAGGTCGCGGACGCCCTTCCAGAAATCCTGAAGGCCATAGAACAGGAGTTGCGCTGAGGGCTTTGGTCAGCAGATCCTCGGCACGGGATCTCCGACAGGCGGTTCGACGACACGCTTGCCGCCAGTGTGGGTCTCCATCATGACGCCCCTGACGTCCTTGACGGCCTCGCCGATTATCCTCGCCTTCTTCCCTTCCGACCGGGACTTCAATGCCCTGAGCACTCGCTCGGCCATGTCCGGCACCACAGCGAGCACGACCTTCCCCTCGTTGCCTATCTCGAGCGGGTCGATCCCAAGCATCTCGCACGCAGAGACAACGGCCTCGTCGATGGGCAGGTCCTCCTCGCGAATCCTGATGCCGACCGCCGACTTGTCTGCCCACTCGTTCAGAAGGTTGGCAACGCCTCCTCGCGTCGGGTCCTTCATCGCGGTGATGCCGCCGACCTTGAGAGCCTCTTCAATCAGATGATTGAGGGGGGCGGCGTCACTCTTGACGGTCGTGTCGAATCCGTAGCCCTCCCTGAAAGACAGCAGGGCGACTCCATGGTTGCCGATCGATCCAGAGGATATGAGCACGTCCCCGGCGGACACTCCAGAGTCATTCGGCCAGTTCCACTTGAACTGTCTCGACTTCCTGACCATCTTGATGTTGTGGTCGAGGTGCTTGGAACGCTTCCCGATGCCGCTCGTGTTGATGAACAGCCCGTCCGCGGCTCCCTTCTCCACAACCTTGGTGTCCCCCGTGACGACCCTGACACCCGCTTTCTTCGCGGTCGAGTTCATGCTCCGCATTATCCTGTGCAGGTCCTCCGCCGAGAAGCCCTCCTGAATGATCATGGCGCATGACAACGCCACAGGCACGGCTCCCATGACACAGAGATCGTTGACAGTACCGGCTATCGCCAGCTGCCCGATGTCTCCTCCGGGGAAGAAGAGCGGCTTGACCGTGTACGAGTCGGTGGTGAACACGATGCCGTCAATAATCGCGGCGTCGTCCAGGGCGGCCAGTGGTATCTCCCCGAACTCGTGGTCCAGCTCCTTGAGCACGAACTCGCGGATGAACTCCTGCATCCGCTCACCGCCTGCGCCTTGGGCCAGCGTTATCTTGCCCATGTATTGACCCCGTCCCTGCTGCGAACAGGGTCGCCGATTATAACCTTTTTGGCTTGCTGGCACAGGCCAACCAGCGAGATACATTGATTACCTCAGGGCGCTTTCGCTCAACCGATGCTTTCGGGAGCAATCCTGTCCGGCGGCATGAGCACTCGAATGGGACGGGAGAAGGGCTTGATGGCCCTCGGGGCGAGGCCCATGGTTTCCTATGTCGTCGACGCGCTGGCGAGCGTGGCGGACGAGCTCGTTGTGGCGGTCGCTCCCGGGATGTCAGCGGCTTACAA
>DYTN01000014.1:0-29464 GCA_020725925.1 Methanobacteriota archaeon | reverse complement strand
GGACATATTGGCGCCAGGTGTTGTCGTGGCAGAGGACGAGCGAGGCGATATCGGTCCAATAGAAGGGCTGATCACCGCGCTCGGAGCCGCCCGGGAGGACTACGTCATAGTGGCTCCGTGCGACACCCCCTTTCTGAGAGCAGACCTGTGTGAAGCCATCGCGTCATTCGCCAAGGGGAGGGACGGGGCGGTTCCCGTGGTCCGCTCCTACCTGGAGCCGTTGCACAGCGCGTACAGAAGGCGGAGGTGTCTGGCTGCGTTCGAGGAGGCCTTGGAGGAGGGCGAGCGAAAGCTGGGGGACATCTACAGAAGGCTCGACATGCTCAGAATAGACGAGGAGGAGCTCAGGGTCCTGGACCCGCACCTGGAGAGCTTCTGGAACATCAACACGCCCGAGGACTTGGCGCTCGCTGAGAGAAGAATAACAGCAAGGGACAGGAAGTGAACACTGTCCCGTCATTCGCCCTTCCTTCGCTGGACTATCTCCGCGATCCGCTCCCTGGTCTTTTCCACCCCGAGGGACTCGACGAAATGGTCCGCAGAGGTGTGCTTGAGGTAGTGAGCGCCCGCGAAGGCGACGATGAAGCCGCCGTAAGCGTCGAACATGAGATCGATCATGGAGTCCGAGAGCGAGTACTGGAGCCTGCTACCGGTCAGCTCGTCGCTGGCGTACTCCATCAGCTCCCAAAAAACCCCGAAAGCCATCGTGAACATCAATATGAAGAATGCGAGGAAGTGCCTCGGGAGGAAGATGCTGGAGGAGTACTTGTCGACAACGACGACAGCAACGAAGCCCAAAGCCGCGACCAGCGAGGCTGACATCGCGTGGGTCACGTGGTCCCAGCCTGGCACATTGTCGTAGAAGCCAGAGAAGCCCCCGACAACGTGGAGGAAGAGTGCCAGCACGATCCAAAGGTTCAACTCGACGGGCAGGACAAGGTGCAGGTCCCTCCTCACGATCGAGGGAATCGCACTGATGAACAGGGAGATGACCGCGGCAGGGACCCAGGTGTAGTTCCTCGATACGATCCCACCCAGAGCGACGGCCAACATCCCCGCCTGCATCGCCCTCGAGAGAATCCTCAGCCTCTCTTCCATTTCGGAACCTCCCATAGATGAATGAGGCCCAGGGTCTCCCGCCGCTTGACCGACATAGCTCTGATGTAGAGGTCGTAGATGGCGCCCATGATGAGCCCGCCAACCAGGCTCCACATGAGGCCGCGCATGACATCGCTGTTGGTGCCCTGGTAATCGGTCTCGTAGACGACATCACCGATGAACTCCCCCAGCTCCCAGAAGCCCGAGACCGCCAGGGTAAACATGACGACGAAGAACACCGCGAACGGTCTGTTCATCCTGACATCTGTGTATATCTGGAGCTCCACGGTGAGAAGGAACCCCAGGGTCGTGAGCGAGAACGCGAATGCCAGGGACGCGAGGTCGTTCCACCAGCCCACGTTCTCCATGAGAGCGCGAGAGCTCTCCGACACGCGGAGCATGATTGGAGCGGTGAGTAGCAGGGTCATCTCCCACGGTAAAGCCCTGAAAGGGTCCCGCAGACGGATTATCGGCAGCACGTACAGGGTTATCGCGGCGATGCCGAACGCTACCCATAGCACGTCCAGCTTCACGACCATATACACCGTCGAGAAGAACAGCACGAGACTGGCAATCCAGGAGAGCTCCGCCTCGATTATCTGCTCAGGCGTGCGGTTTGCCAAGGGGCTCTTTCCTGTCCGTCCTCCAGCCATGCACCTCAAGGTCCAAAGCTTCGAGAAGAATGCGAGTATTAGCCGTTATTGGTCCTTTCCCCGATAGTTCTGGGCAGGTATATGCATCTCGAACCTGGCACCCTTCCTGGGCTCCCCGGTCTCCCGCACGGCGATGCCGGTGATGCCCAAGACCTCCCTAACCATATACAGGCCGAACCCCGTGTGCTTCCCGAACCCGCGCTCGAATATCTTCTCCTTGTCCTTCTGCGGTATCCCGACCCCGTCATCCTCGCAGTACAGGATGAGCCCGTCCTTGGACTCCTTGGCGTGGAACCTGACCTTGGTTACCTTTTCCCCGTACCTCAGAGAGTTCTCCACGAAGTTGTAGAACACCTTCTCGAGCATCGGGTCCGCGAAAACCCTCATCCCTTTGAGGTCGTCGACGACCTCCACCCCCTTGAGGTCAAGGCCCTCTATCCCTTTCCGGACTTGCTCGGTCAGGTCGAGCCATTCGGGCTCCTTCACGCCCATTTCCTGGTAGTCCGCCGTGAACTCGAGCTGCCTCTGCAGGGTCATTGCGGAGTCCTGCATCCTGCCCAGCTGCTCCATGACGGGGTGGTCCGCGGCGACCTCCTTCGCGATGTCTAACCACGCGAACAGGACCGAGAGCTGGTTGACTGCGTCGTGCCTCGTCACGCTCTCCAGCGGGTTCAGCTTCTTGTTGGCCTGCCGCAGGGCCCTCTCGTACCTCTTGCGGTCCGTAATGTCTATCAGGACGCCGATTGTCCCCATGATCTTGCCCTCAGCGTCGAGCAGGGGCGAGGTTGACAGGCTGATATCCACAAAGGACCCGTCTCGTCTCATATGCCGCAGTTCAGTTGCAGGAAGAATCTCTCCGCGCTTCTCCCGTTCCCGCATCTCCTCATAGAGGGGACTGCTGTTCGGCGGCACGAGTGGGTTGGGCTTGCCTAGCAGCTCCTTCTCGCTCCAGCCGAACATGCGCTCGGCAGCCGGGTTCCAGAGAGTCACTTTCCCGTCATTGTCCAGGATTCCTATCCCCACCGGCGAGGCCTCTATGATTGCGCGCAACCTCTTGTTCGCCTCAAGAACCGCAGCCTCCATCTGACGCCTCTCCGTAACGTCCTCCCAGATCACGGATATGCCGGTCTCGATCGGGTACGCGGTCATATCGAAGTAACGCTTCTTGCCCCCGATCTCGAACTCGGCCAAGAAGGAGGTAGATGCACCTGTCTTGAGTATCTCCCGATACTTCCGGGCGATCATCTCTCCCTGAGTCCCCGGGAAGGTCTCGAGGAGCGTCTTGCCAATTGCGTCCTTGGCGGATATCCCGATGAGGACCTCCGATGCCTTGTTCCAGTAAGTATGTTTCAGGTCTTTGTCAAGCGCAAAGAATACGTCAGTGATGCTATCGGCGAGCTGCCTGTACCGCGCCTCACTGGAGCGAAGCGCCTCATCTACGCGCCTGCGCTCGGTCATGTTGCGCACGGCCACGAACACTTGACCGCCGGACATTGGCACCAGTCTGGCCTCAAAGTATCTAGTCTGGCCCTCAATCTCCAACGGGTATTCGATTGCAACAACGGCCGCGCTCTGACGAACCCGCTCCAGCGCGTCCCTGCACTGTCTTCCGACATGGGGCGGGAGCACGTCCTGCATCTTCTTCCCGAGAAACTCCTGAGGAGAGACATACAGGTCCGTCACGCGGCTGGTGTTGAAGTCCCGGATCGTCCCGTCCGAATCAAGGGTGAAGTAGAGGTCAGGGAATGCCTCAACTATCGCCTGCAACCTCGACGTGGCCTCCTTCAGCCTCTCTTCTGCGAGCCTGCGCTCGGTGATGTCCAGGATGACTCCCTCGTGGATCGCCGGCTTGTCCGCGGGTGACTCTCGGACCAAAGTGTGGTCCGCAACCCACCGCGTCTCACCGGATTTGGTGACTATCCGATACTCCTGATCGAACTCGCGCAGCCCTTTCCGCAGATACTCCGCAATCTCAGAGTTCACGCGATGCAGGTCGTCTGGGTGAATGATTTTGTCGTATTTGAGGCTCCCGGAGACCAGCTCTTCCCTCCTGTAGCCGAAGCGTTCGATGCTCTTCGAGACGAACTTCACGGGCCATCCGGGAGAGCGTTCCCAAAGGACGACGACTGCGTGGCTCTTGTCGACGACGGCTTCGAGCTCCATGCGTTCCTGGAGAGATTTCCTCAGCGCCTCCTCGGCGCGCACCCGCTCTGTGATGTCGTGGACGTATTCTATCACACCCGAGAGCTGCCCGGTCTTGCTGTCTCTCATTGGGAAGCTGAATAGGTCCAGCCAGCCCACCACCACACCCCCTGGACCGGTCTTCGGCACGACCTCGTGCGCGACCTTTCCGGTCTCTAGGGTCTGGCGGGTTGGGCACACCTCGCAATACGCATCGCGACCGTGATATGCGTCGAAGCACTTCTTGCCGACCAAGGGCATCTTGTGAGAGTACCAATTCTCCATCGCGGGATTGACCTTCACGATGCTCAGGTCCTTGTCCAGCACGCTGATGCCGTCCTGGATGCCGGAGAACACGCCGGTCATGAAGCGCTCCCCGTCCTTTACGGCCTCCTCAGCGCGCCTCGCGTGTACGGACTGCCTGATCATGTTGGCGAGCTCCGCGAAGTGCACCTGCAGACTACTCCCTTTTTCGAGATAGAAGTCAGCCCCGTTGTTCAGCGCCTGGACCGCCGTGTCGTCCCTTCCCTTGCCCGTGAACATTATGAACGGTATCTGACTGCCCTGAGCCCTCAATATCTTCAGGAGCTCTATCCCGTCGATGTCCGGGAGGCTATAGTCGACGACGATGGCCTCGTACTGCTGACTCTGAAGTCTGTCGAGGGCCTCCTTCGAGGAAGCGACGGCATCCACCTCGAAGTCACCTTCGCGCTTAAGGAAGAACGAGACTAGATCGCAGAACTCGGGTTCGTCATCGACGTGAAGGACCTTCATCTTGCATCAGACAGCTTGACACGGTCCGTGTCATTTCTTTACAATATGGTGCATACTATTTAGGCAATTTGCCCAAGAGACCGTGGCGCTGAGGGGGAGATTCGAACTCCCGAGGCGCAGAGCGCCACGAGCTCGCTGGCTTCGCCAACTCAGTCTCCAGGCTCGCGCCTTACCGGGCTGGGCCACCTCAGCTTGGATACCTCCAAAATGGTGTCCGTATTTAAGAGTATCCGAGTGGCAGCGTGTCAAGGAGAACTTGGCCAGTACGTGATTCTCAGTCGGCCTTGCCCTTTCTCAGGACATTGCCGATCTCGTCCAGTATCTCGACCCTAGTGTCCCTGACGGTCGGCCTGAACCGGCGCGCGACATCTAGGTCCGAGAGGTCGACCTCCCCCTCTACGATATCCTCCTCCAGGTCTCTGCCCCTGGCGATCTCCTCTCCCCGGGGGCCGTACAGGACGCTGCCGCCTCCGAACACGAGGCTCCCGTGGACGCCCACCATGTTGCAGTACGCTACGTAAATTGCGTTCTCGACCGCCCTGCCCGGCATGACCCTCCTGAAGAACGGCCTCGACGTGGTGGGCGCGGCCGAGATGTTCACGAGCAGCTGGGCGCCCAGGAGGGACTCGAGCTTGGAGAGTTCTGGGAAGAACATATCGTAGCATATCATCAGGCCAGCCTTGGCGTGCTTACCTTCAGCCACGACCACATCCTTCCCCTCAGCGAAGAACACGCGCTCCTCGAAGGGGCCGAATGTGGGCAGGTACATCTTGTCGTACCTAAACAGCCTGCCGATGCCGGAGGCCAAGAGGCACGAGTTGTACACTAGCCCGGGCACGCGCTCGTCCTTCATGGGGGCGCCGAACACGATGTCCTTCCTGGTCTCCTTGGCAAGCCTGATGACCGCCTTGATCATCGGGCTCGCCATGGTCTCAGCCTGCTTGAACAGGTCGTCCCTCGGCAGATACCCCGTCAGGCTCAGCTCCGGAAAGATGACTATCTTCCCCTTTGTCTTCCTGACGATGTCCCTCATGCGCTTCAGGTTGCCCTCCTTGTCGTGGAGCTGACACGTGACCTGTGCGAGGGTGACATACAGCTTGGCCATCCGTTGAAGGAAGGAGTTGCTGGTAGATTAGAATTCTCCCTCCGGGCTCAGGTGACCCGCACCATAAGCGATATATCCAGACCCACGCATTCCGGCCCGATGATACTCCCGAAGCTCAAGGACGGCACTGAGCAGGTCATCGAGAAGTTCCTGTCCGAGAAGCTGAGGAAGGTCGGCGCGAAGGGGTTCGTCCTGGGAGTGAGCGGGGGCATCGATTCTGCAGTGTGCATGCGCCTGTGCGCGCGGGCGGTGGGAAGCGACAAGGTGCTCGCACTTCTCATGCCCGAGAGGGACGCCCCCAAGGAAGACCTCGAGGATTCTGTGGACCTGTGTACACTGGACCTTGTTCCGTTCAAGATCGTCGACATAACAGAGCCGGTCGAGGCTTTCAAGGGCGCGATCGGTGGCAGGATTGACCGCAAGTCCCTCGCGAACATCAAGGCGAGATGCAGGATGATAGCCTCGTATCACCACGCCAATACAGAGCGAAGGCTGGTGGTCGGAACAAGCAACAAGAGCGAGCTGCTCGTCGGATACTTCACCAAGTTCGGGGACGGCGGGGCGGACCTGGAACCGATCGGAGACCTGTACAAGACCGAGGTGCGGCAGCTTGCTAGGGAGATGCGTATTCCCGAGAAGATCATCAAGAAGACCCCTTCTGCTGGCCTCTGGAAGGGCCAGACAGATGAGGGGGAGATGGGCATCACCTACGAGCGCCTGGATGCCATACTGCTGGGCATAGAGCTTGGCCTATCCGAAAAGGACACCGCCAAGCGCGCCAAGACGACCGTCAAGGAGGTCGCGAGGATTGCCAGGACGGTGAGGCTCACATCGCACAAGCGCAAATTCCAGCCGGCGGCGAAGCTCGGGTTCAGGACTCCCGGACTTGACTGGCGCGAGGGCGATGAGGACATCTGATGGATGTCACAGGTACCGCTTCGAGATCGACATCTTGGCAGCCATCAGGGGATCCACAACCTGGGATATTTTGAGGCTCGCGGCGGCGCTTGCGAGCATGTAGGCTTCTTCGAAGTCGATTCCTCTGGAATTCGAGATAAACCTTACGAGGTCGGAGGTCGCAAGCCGCGCAGCCTCGTCCAGCGTCTTCGCGGCTGCGTACGATATCCATTCCGTCCTCGTCTCTATCATGGGCCTACGCAGGTCGAGGTGCTCCGCCTTAGTCAGCTTCAGGGTGACCTCGCCCGGGACCTCAATGGCCGTCCCGCACACCTCGCCATCGCCCATGGCTGCGTGCAAGTCGCCGATTGCGAGCATAGCATCGTCAACGAACACCGGCAGATAGACCTTCGAACCTTCTCTGGCCTCGATCGTGTCCATGTTGCCCCCGTGGTCTCCGGGATAGTAGGTTGGTAACACGCCTTCAGCAGGGGACACGCCTATCACCCCCACGTGCGGGTTCAGGTCAATCCTGAGGTCATCAGAGAACACAGCCTTGTTCGCCTTGATCTCCACGAGCTTTGTCCGGGACTTTCTGACGTCCTTTGAGAGGATCCCAAGCTCGGGAGAACACACGATGACCCCGCGCTTGCCGCACTTGATTCGATCGATCGAGACGCACAGCGTCTCGCCGGCTGCCAGACCCTGGATCTCGATTGGCCCTGTAGCGGGGTTCACCTTCTCCATCGGTATATCTTCGAAGAGAGTCGCTTTCGACCTAACAATCCCGGAGAAGCAGTCCTTCGACTCAACGAGGACCCTCTCGCCCAATCGGATTCTGTACGCCGGCCTGTTCTTTGGAGAGAAAGCACTTATCGTCTTCTTGCTGCTCAGTCTCTTCAAACGATCCACCTGCTGGCAACGAATCGACCATGCGGGTGAAGTACTTTGTTCCGGGGTCGGCTGAGTCCACAACCTTTATGTAAGGCCTGCCGATTTCGAAGCCAAGCTCCCGTAGTGTAGTCCGGCCAATCATTCGAGCCTCTCGTGGCCGTTGCCTGCGGCAGGCCGGTGAAAGCTCGATACCCGGGTTCAAATCCCGGCGGGAGCACATCATTCATCCATAACCTAGCCATTTCTTGGGGTACAGCCCAGGCGGAAATCCGATACCTCGCGGAACACATCCATTAACATGTCCACGATGCTCCTATCGTCGTCGACGACCAACCATGATTCTGAAAAGACGTTGTGACATCCCATCCGCCGTCTGCGCACCCATGGTGTACCAGGAGAGGTATTCAAGGTGTCCCACATCAAGCTACCGTTGTGCGAGCCAGTACGATCCGAATGCCCCCAGTGGGGAAGCGGCGCTTCGAGCGAGGGTCTTATTAAGCAATTGCTGAGATAACGTCGTCAAGCCGGACGGAGGCTGCACACATTCCCTCGATACGCGCGATCATATTCGACTGGGGAGATACAGTCATGCGGGTCTTCCCCGAATACTCCGGGCCCATGGCCCATTGGCCCAGGGTCAAAGCGATACCAGGCATCGAAGATGCCTTGGCAGTCGCCAGGTCGAGATTCGACCTAACCTTGGCCTCCAACGCCCAGGATTCAGGGCCCGAGCTCGTTCGAGATGCCCTCGAGCGAGTGAAACTCGAGAGGTACTTCAACAGGGTATTCACCGCGAGGGATCTGGGCGCCTCCAAGCCCACGCAGGAGTTCTTCAGGGCGGCCCTCAAGAGGCTCGGCTGCGCTGCGAAAGAGGCAGTCATGATAGGCGACCACTACCAGACGGACATGGTTGGTGCAAAGCAAGTCGGCCTGTGGACCATATGGTACAACCCCAAAGGGATTGAACCCCTGGATGGGGACAGAAGTTCAGCCGATGTTGTCATCCGGTCGTTCAAGGACCTTGAGAACGCTCTGACGATGATATCTGCGCGTGCTGAGTACGACAAGTCGCGCTGATCGAATAGCCTGAGTACAAGAACTCCTACTTCCAGAAATGGAAGAATGAAAAGGGTTTTGGAGGCCGTCTCACACGCCGCCGACTACTGCAGGATCGCTATGAGCTCCTCAATCTGCGAGTTGGCATCAGTGAGCGCGGTCCACATCAGCTCGAACGCGTTCTCCAGCTGGACGAGCGACACGCCGGACAGCTTCGACTCAAGGGATTCGTAGATCGGCTCCACGTCAACCCAGGCGACGTCCTCATCGTAGGCCAGCTGCGACAGCGCATCATACTCTGGCCAGACGTCGACCGCGAGCTGCAGGTGCGTCTGAAGGCCCCACGATGCGACCCGGTCGCCGGTGAGCCTGTCCCTCTGGTCGAGATAGTTGCCGTACGACATGTAGTCGTAGTACCACACGATGCCGACCCAGTTCAGCTCCCAGATGGCGTCGCTGATCCTGTCGTCAATCGGCAGGCTGCTGTCAGCGAGCAGGTCGAGCGCAGCCACTGCGTGGTACACGTCGTTAGTCGGCTGCTGGTAGGGATACCAGTCCTGCTCCCACACGCCGATGGCTATGAGGCTCCTGTCGAGCGTTCCCACGAGGGACATAAGGCGGTCATTCGCGTCCTGGGCCAAGGCTGGGTCTATGGAGCTGAGGAGCGGATTCAGCATGCCCACAAGGTCGCTGAACCTCGCGGCCTCGATGACCGTCTTGTCGAGGTTCACGGCTGGGTCGAGCCCGTAGTCCGCGTATATGTCGTAGAGTCCATTGACAGCGAACTCGTCAGATGAGCGCAGCTCTCCGTTCAGATTTGTCGCAAGAGTCTGCAAGTTGTACGGTATGATCGGTGCCTGCGTCATCTGCATTGTCATGTCTGTGATGACGGCGAATAGCTGCCTCATGTACCCATAGTCTATAATCCCTGGGGCGTCCCGCTGGGTGTGATAGTAGTAGGTATCCCACGCATCGGTGCTCGTCGCAATCTCAAGGCCTGGCACGCCGGCGGCAGAGAATGTCCAGTGGTCGGCCCACGTGTGCGCCTTTGGGGTGACGAACGCGCCATAGGGCGTGTTCGCGGTGTTCCTCGCAAGGACCTGCCTGACGAAGCTGTACATCTCGGGGACCACGTTCATCGAGACTGGTTCACCCGGCATGCCCATCAGCTCGAGGGCGAGATAGGCAACACTCTTCCCGACCCACTCTGGGTGCTCCACGTTTATCTGATAGTAGGCTCCCCAGCACCAGTCGTAGTAGGTGTTGTCTATGCCGTACTCCTCGGCCGTGTGGGACGTGAAGATGATCGTCCTCTCCGGGACCCAACCGCACTTCTTCTGGACCTCTGCCATCGCCTTCGCGATCACGAGCATCGCGGACACGCCCGACGTGTCGTCCATCGCACCGTCGAACCACGCATCGTGGTGCGGGCCGATTATGACGAACTCGTCCTCTGGCGTCCCGTAGTCCTTGCCCGGCAGGTATCCGACGACGTTGTACCCATAGCTGCCCGTGAGCATAGACCCCTTCACGATGTCACTGTACATCGTCACCTTGATCTGCTCGCCTGCGAGCAGCCTGTCCCTGATCAGGGTACCGTTCTCTTTGCTGATTGATATCAAGGGCGGCCAGCCCGGAACGTACAGCCCGTCATGGCAGGATATGGCATATGGACCCTGTCCGACGTTCGAGTCTATTGTGGTGACGACGATCCCGGCAGCTCCGTGCTCCCATGCGCCGTACGCCATGGAGTCGACCCAGAAGTCGTAGCCAATCCAGTTGACAAGGACGATCTTCCCTTCGACGTCCTGAGCGTCATAGTCGCTGTCGAACCCGTTCCCGCACCAGACGATTGGCGCAGTAATGGCTTCGTGCTTCCTCTTGGTGGCAAGATCGTCAGTCCCCGGGAAACCCCCGAAGGATGAGGCCGTGATCCTGGTCATCCCGGGCACGTCCATGTATGCGGACTTGAACTGCCACGAGTCGACCGGGACCTTCTCCTTCACGACATCGCTGAGTCCAATCGCCTTCATCTCCGAGGCGATGTATTCCGCGGCCTGCAGGTCTGCAGGTCCGCCGGCCCCCCTGAACCCAAGGACGCTGTCCCCCATCGCACAGATCTCATCCACGATCTCCTCGGCGTAGGCCATGTCGAGCCTCTCAACGACCTTTGCCGTCCAATCCACCTCCTTTGGCGGCGGGGCAGCAAGGGCCGAGACAGGCACTGCGACGACGACCGCGAAGACGATCGCGAGCAAACCTTTGGCTAGTCTCGTATGGTTCGTTTTCTCCCCCCTCCCGTCTTCCTCGATGATTCGAACGGGATGCGCATGTATCGTCTCAGCGAGTAAAAAGGGCACCGGTCAGTAGCATCGATTCCTGACCCGAAATCGAGGGGATCAAGTGGTCACAAGGCGAGCCTCGAGGAGCAGCTCGAACACAGAGTGCTGTTCTTCACGTCCGTGTCCATCAGCGAGTTCGAGAAATGCATCACGCATCGTGGGTCGTCACAATGCTGAAGGCCGAGCACATGCCCGAGCTCGTGTATGGCCTCCTTCAGAACCCGCTCGTTGAACAGCCTTGGGTCTGCCGCCTTAAGCCTGTTCGATGAGACTACGCCGCACCTGCCGTCGCTGGAGGCGAGGCCGAAGACGAAGTTCATGTCGGGCACGTACAAATCAGCATCGGTGAATCCTAACCCCAGGTCCTTCTCGTGCTCGACCCTGAGCCTACAAACCTCTGACAAAGCGTCTTCTGCGTTCCGCTGCCAGCCCCTCAGCCTCGTACTTGGCATCTTCACTCTGAGTGGAGTGACCAAGAGCCCGAACTCCGACCGCAGTCTGTCCTCAACGATGTGGGCCGCCTTCTCGTCATCGAACTCGATCAGGAGAATTGTCTTCACTAGATCACCTAGGGAACGTACACACATATCGTGGCTGTCGGCAGCTTCCTCCTCAAGGCTGCGATATGCGGACCGTGCAGGAAGACCTTTTCCGAGTCCGACATCGCAGGCTTGTCGATGATTCGAGAGACCACCGCCACTTCCTCACGCCCTTCCACACGCCACGTGGACACTTCGTAGCTCGAGTCGGCGAACATAACTATGGGCAGCTTCACATCGCTCATACCAAGGAACCTGAGAGCTTCCCTGACCGTTGCGAGCTCACTCCTGTCTATCGCGTACTCCCTGCCATCCTTGGACTTGTAGCACGGCTCCGCCATCTGCTCCAGCTCGCTAAGCCAGATCCTCTTCGATGGCACCTGAGCGTTCATGTGCTCCAGGAGCTTCCTCAGGACCCGCTCGTCAGATACGCCTTCCATCATCTGCTCGGACCGTCAAAGCGTGTCGGAGGTAATTGTAAGATTCGCCATCTTGGAACGGCTCTCTCCTCACCCGCCGGCCCTCGACGTCGATATGAACCGGATGGACCGCACGCCCTTGACCTTCCTTATCTTGCCCAGAATCTCCCTGAGCCTGGTGTTCGGGCCCCTGGCGATGAAGACCTCCATGCATTGCCCCTTCTCGAGGTGCAGGTGGAGCATCATCTGGATCTCCTCGTACCTGTGCTGGAGCACCGATAGCTCCCCCCGCGGGCCGAGCTCGTCGTAGATCATGGTGATGACTATCTGGTTCTCCCCCTCCGTGCTGTCCCACTCTGCCTCGTCGACAAAGGTCCGCATCGCCTCCCTGACCGCATCGGACCGGGACCTGAAGCCCTTCGAGGCTAGGACCTGGTCGAACCTTTGCAGAAGCTCCTCGGGCGCGGATATGCTTATTATGGTCATGCTCTCGGCCGGGAAGAGGTCTGCGGGCTATTTCTGCCTTATTAAGAAAATAGGTATGGATGAATAAGGCATCGGCTTGGTCAGGCCCGCTTCAACCGCTTCAAAAGCGCTTCTGGATTTGATACCAGCGCCGCCCGGACCTCTACTGGATCCATGCCTGCGCCTCTTGCAACAGTATTCGCCAGCTCCATCGTGCTGAGTTCGTCAGGGGAATGAGCGTCTGTATTCACGAGCATCTGAGCCTTGGCCTCCCTCGCCATCGCGGCCACGTGGCCGTTCGAGAGGGAATGGCCCTTCCTGCAGGTTATCTCCA
Source organism: Methanobacteriota archaeon (assembly GCA_020725925.1). Lineage (GTDB taxonomy): Archaea > Thermoplasmatota > Thermoplasmata > UBA10834 > UBA10834 > COMBO-56-21. The sequence goes on along the minus strand of DYTN01000014.1, from coordinate 16,707 downwards.
GGTAGATATCGTTCTTGGCCGCGAGCTCGGCGTCGTCGATGGATATCATCCCCGGGTGCGCCAGGATGTCGACATCAGGGTTGGTGACGGCCTCATGGTTCGTGCCCTTCTCGACCGGCTCGACAGGCGTCTCGCCGTGGAACACTACCAGCTCCGCCCCCGCCTTCCTCGACTTCCTGACGGCCTCGTCGACGTACCTCGCAGGCACATGCGTGAGCTCCACGCCTGGTATGGCCTCGATTCCCCAGGCGTCCGCCTTCTTGCAGTCCCTCACGAGCGATTCGATGATCCATTCGAGGTTGGAGAACGATGCATGGTCAGTGAGGCCGACAGCCCTGTGGTCCGCCTTCGCCGCGCGCCTTATCAGCTCCATCGGGAGGAGCTCGCCGTCGCTCAATATCGTGTGCGTGTGGAAATCGCATCTCCTGGCCCTCATTTCCTTCGTCCCTCCAGTTCCTTGTACACTTCGTCGACAGTGATGCCCTCGTCGTAGAGGAGGACCATCAGGTGGTACAGCAAGTCGCCTGCCTCATATATGATTTCCCCCCGTTGCTTGTCTTTGGCCGCGATGATGACCTCGGAGCTCTCCTCGGCGACCTTCTTCAGCAGGAGGTTCCTGTTCTTGAGCAGCTTGTAGGTGTAGGATCCCTCCCCGCCGCTCCTCCTCCTCTCCTCGAAGACCTGCCAGAGTTCGGAGACGATGTCCCTTTGGGCGATCGGGTCCTTGGAAAAGCATGAGTAGGTGCCCGTGTGGCACGCGTTCCCTGTCTGCTCGACCCGCGCGAGGATGGCGTCGCCATCGCAGTCAGTCATCAGCTCGATGCACTTCTGGACGTTGCCCGAGGTCTCCCCCTTCTTCCAGATGGCGTTCCTGGACCGGCTCCAGTAGTGCATGTACCCGGTCTTCCTGGTGAGCTCGAGCGCCTCGTCGTTCATGTACGCCAGCATGAGCACGTTGTTGTTCTTGATGTCCTGCACGACGACCGGTATGAGCCCATTCTCCGCGTTCGTCATCCCACGGCCTCCCTGACCCTGATCCCGTTCCTCTTGAGAATCTCCTTGACTTCGGCGACGGTGTGCTGACCGTAGTGGAAGATGGATGCGGCCAGTGCCGCGTCCGCCTCGCCCTTCTTGAGTACTTCGACGATGTGGTCGATTGTCCCGCAGCCACCCGAGGCGATCACAGGCACGCTCACCGCCCTCACAACCCTTCTCGTCAGCTCGATGTCGTACCCCAGCTTGGTGCCGTCGGCGTCCATGCTGGTCAGCAGTATTTCGCCTGCACCCCTCTCGCAGACTTCGACCGCCCAGTCGATTGCGTCTCGGCCAGTCGGCCTCGTTCCTGAGTGCGTGTAGACTTCCCAGCTGCCATCAGTGCGCTTCGCGTCTATCGCGACCACGATGCACTGGTTCCCGAAGGCCTCGGCGCACTGCGTGATCAGGGATGGGTTCTCGACGGCTGCGGTGTTGACCGAGGTCTTGTCCGCGCCCGCCTTGAGCGTCCTCCGGACATCCTCGAACGAGCGTATCCCTCCGCCGACGGTCAGTGGTATGAAGAGGTTCTCGGCGGTCTTCGTCACTGCGGCCAGGAGCGTCTTCGCCCCCGCGACCGAGGCCTTGACATCGAGGAACACTATCTCGTCCGCGCCCTGGTCCTGATACTCCACGGCCAGCGAGGGCGGGTCGCCCACGCTTCTGAGGTCCTTGAAGCATATCCCCTTGACGACGACCCCGTCCTTCACGTCCAGGCAGGGAATGATCCTCTTCGTGAGCACCATCAGGCGGTCCTCCACTTCACGCTCGACTTCGTCGACATGACCTTCGGTGACGAGGACATTGCGTCCTTGAGCGCCAGGCCGAGGGCCTTGAACGTGGCCTCGACGATGTGGTGGCCGTCCTTGCCCCTCAGGACGACCGTGTGCACGGTCGCCCGCAGTTCCATGGCGAATGAGCGCAGGAAGTGCTCGTACATCTGGTCCGGGAGCTCGATGTGCACATACGGCCTGTCTATCAGGTCCACGGTCACCTGCACGAGCGCCTCGTCCATGGGCACGGTGGCGCTAGCTATCCTCTTGACCGGCGAATCGCCGAGGGCTTCCCTGTACGCCTTCCCGAGGGTGATCGCCACATCTTCGACGAGGTGATGCGCGATGTCCCCCCTGGCCTGCATCTCAAGATCCGAGCCCGAGTACTTCGCCAGCGTCTCGACCATGTGCCTAAGGAACTCGTCCGGGATATCCACTCTGTACGTCCCAGATCCGTCGATGCCGAGCTTCACCCTCACAGTCGTCTCCCTGGTCTGCCTGGACACCTCGGCCTTCCTGGCCCGCATCTTCGCGCTCATCGAAACACCCTCACTGCTTTCTTGAAGTCAATCATGCCTGTGTATATCGCCATGCCCACGACGGCCGAGTGCGCTCCCATCCTCTGGAGCTTGTCGAGGTCTCCGAGACCCGTGATGCCGCCGGACACGATGACAGGTTTGGAGGTCGCATTGACTAGGGCCTGGACTGGCATCGGGTCGATCCCTTGGAGCTTCCCCTCGACCTCCACATTCGTGTAGAGGAAACCGAATATCGGGAACGGCTCGAAATCCTTCGCGGCTTCGAGCAGCCGCCTTCCAGAGCCCTCCTGCCAGCCTCTAATCATGATCTCGTCCGCGATGGAATCTAGAGCGACCACTATCCCGTCGGGATACTCATTGGCAACCTGCTCCAAGAATGTCCTGTCCTGGATGGCCCGGGTCCCCACGATGACCCTCTCGCAGCCTATGTCGAAGAGCCGCTGGACCTGCTCGAAGGTCCTCACGCCGCCCCCGACCTGCACGGGGACTGACAGCGCGGCCGTGATGGTCTCTATCAGCCGCTCGTTGGAGCCGATCCCCAGGGCGGAGTCCAGATCAATCACGTGGATGATCTCGGCGCCATCGCTCTGCCATCTCTTCGCGACCCCGAGCACATCATCTATCTGCACGCGCTCGGTGCCCGGCTTACCCCCGACCAGCTGGACGCACTTCCCGCCTTTCACATCTATGGCTGGTATGACCTTCACTCGGAACCCTCCGCTATCTTGACGAAGTTCTGGAGGAGCCTCAGGCCCTGCGGGCCACTCTTTTCGGGGTGGAACTGCACGCCGAATATGGCCCCTTTCCGAACGGCCGACGGAAACCGCTCGCCGTACTCGGTCCATGCTGCCTGGACCGTCTCCGAGGGGTGGCATACATAGGAATTGGCGAAGTAGAACTGGGTCCCCTCGGAGATGCCTGCGAAGAGGGTCCGGTCCATTGGGGTCACATCGTTCCATCCCATCTGCGGGATCCTGCCGTCCTTGAGTCTCTTGACGTCGCCCTTCAGGACGCCTACACCTTCGCCGGCGGACTCCTCGCTTCTCTCGAACAGGATCTGCATCCCGAGACAGACGCCCAGAACCGGTATTCCTCCCATGATCCTCTTGCGAAGCCGCGGGAGGACAGGCCTCAATGTGTCCATTGCCGCCCCGAACGCGCCGACTCCTGGGAACACTATGCACTCGGCATCGAGCAGCTCGGAGGGAGACGAGACGACTTCCACCTCGGCCCCCACCCTCTCGATCCCCTTGGATATGCTGTGGAGGTTGCCCACTCCATAGTCCATGATCGCCGTCCTCACGGGGCATCACCGCCGAGAAGGTGTTCGATCTTCTGCAGGAACTGGTCGAGCATCTGCCTTGGCCCTATGGTGATCCTCACATGGTTCTCGAGAAGAGGATAGGCGTTGCAGTCCCTGATCGCAACACCCTCAGCCCTGAGCGCCGAGACAAGGCTGGGGCCGCTCACGGGCGGCTTGCAGAGCAGGAAGTTGCAGTCGGAGGGGTAGACCTTGAAGTCCATCGGGCGGAGCTTCGAGGCCAGGTATTCGCGCTCCCTCTTCATCTTCCCGACCGTGTCGACGACCCAATCCGTCCTGTCCAAGGCGCGGATGGCCACGGCCTCTGTGAACGAGTTGAGCCCGAAGGGGGTCCTGACGCTCCTGAGCTCGTCGATCATCTGCTTACTGGCTATGGCGAACCCCGCCCTGAGGCCGGCCAGCCCGAAGGCCTTCGAGAACGTGCGTATGTCGACCGCGTGTTCCGCGTTCATGACTTCCTTCAGCATGTCGGAGCCGCAGAAGTCTGAGTACGCCTCATCGAGCATCACAACTCCGACGGACTCCGCGAGAATCCTCTTCACGGCAGCAGCGTCGAAGAGGACTGCCGTGGGGTTGTTGGGCTGACAGATGGCCGTCATCTTGGCGCGTTCCTCAAGCAACGACTGGGGGTCGAGGGAGAAGTCCGGCTGAAGCACCTTCTCGACGATCCTCGCGAGGTGTAGCCGAGCATAGAACTTGTACATGCTGAAAGTCGGGGACGGGGAGGAGAAGGTGTCTCCAGGGTTGATGAAGCACTTGGCCGCGATGTCCAGTATCTCGTCCGACCCGTTACCAACGATGACCTCCTCTGGGGTGACGTCGTACTCAGACGCCAACCTGACCCTGAGAGCGTCCGAGTTCTCGCTCGGGTAGGCCCAGAGGCGTGCGAAGTCGAAAGACTCGGCAACCTCGCTGACGGCGGGATTAACCCCGAACAGGTTCGCGTTGTCATTGAGGAGGAGCATGTCAGGACGGGCGATCGAATATGATGGTCTTGTGAGCGCTTCGAGGGTCCTCCTCTTGAGCTCTCCAATCGATGTCAGCCTCCCACCTTCCTCTTCCTCATCATGGCCGCGTCTGCGTGCGCGGAAAGGCCTTCGGCCCGCGCGAGAATGTCCACAGCACCGGCCAGTCTCGCGACCCCAGTGGGGCTGATGCTCTGATAGGGCATGACCTTGAGGAAATCGTAGACCGAGAGAGCGGACTTCATCGCGGCGACGCCCTTCGTCGGGAGGATGTGATTCGTCCCTGAGCAGTCATCGCCGAAGGCAACTGATGAGAGCTCCCCAAGGAAGACTGAGCCCGCGTTCTCAACCTTCCTCAGGAGGGTCTTTGCCTTTCGAGCCACAATAAGCAGGTGCTCAGGTGCGTATTTGTTCGAGAGCTCCAGGGCCTGCTCAATGGACTCTACCTTGACAAAGATGGCTCCCTGGCGCGCGGCAACCTGCACGATATTCCTCCGCTCGGCACAAGAGATCTGATCCTCGAGCGCGGCCATCGTCTGCGCAATGATCCTGTCAGAGTCGGAGACGAGGACTGCCCTGGCCAGAGTGTCGTGCTCGAGCTGGGCAAGCATGTCCGATGCCAGCAGCTCGGGGTCCGCTGTCGAATCCGCGATTATCAGGACCTCGGACGGACCTGCGAGGAAGTCTATCTCGCAATCATTCCTGACCAGCATCTTCGCCGCGGAAACGACGGCTCCGCCAGGACCGACTATCTTCTGAACTTTCCTGACGGATTCCGTGCCGTAGGCCATGGCTGCAATGGCTTGAGCGCCCCCTGCCGGGTGTACCTCGCGCACGCCGCACAAGTCGGCAGCGGCAAGTATCGATGCCGGCACGGCGCCCCCTCTGCCAGGCGTGCACATCGCGATTTCGCGCACGCCCGCGACCCTCGCTGGGACGCACGCCATGAGCACGGTCGAGACGTAGTCCGCGGTCCCACCCGGAACGTACACTCCCACGCGTCTCAGCGGGACGACCTTCTGTCCCAATAACCCTGCCTCGTCCGAGTACTCGAACGGCCTAAGGAGTTGCCTGCGGTGGAACGACTCGATGCGCCGAGCGCTCAGGGCGAGGGCCGTGAGCAGCTGTCCTGGGATCCTCTTCGATGCCGATCTGACCTCCCTAGGAGCGACCGTGAGCCTCGTCCCCTTGAAGGAATCGAATTCCCTCGCGTACCTGAGGAGGGCTTTGTCACCGCCCTTCCTCACGCCCTCCACTATGGGCCTGGCAAGCTTCATGGCTCGGGAGAGGTCGACCCCTTCCCTCTCCGGCACGGACCTCAGCTCTCGGTCAGTCATCCGACCGAGCTCGTACCTCAGCATCTCAGAGTACCATCCTTTCGATCGGTATCACGAGTATCCCCGTCGCGCCGACCCTCTTCAGCATCGTGATGACCGCGTTCACCTCGTCCTCGTTCGTCACGGCGTGGATGGCGACCATGTCGTCCCGGCCCATGATGTTCATGACCGTGGGCCCGGAGATGCCAGGCAGCAGTGTCTTCAGGTTCTGCAGCGTCTCCTTGGGCACATTGGCCATGACATACCTCTTCTGCGAGGCGTTCATGACGCTCTCGATGGCGCTCGTGACCTCGTCGATCCTCGCTCGCTTCTCCGTCAACGACTTCGCATTGGCGATTAGGACCGCCCTGGACGGCAGCACGAGCGCTACCTCCCTCAGGTGGTTGAGCTTCAGGGTCGAGCCCGTCTCCGTGAGGTCAGTGATGACGTCTGCGAGCCCGACTTGCGGGGCCACCTCGGCCGCGCCCGTCACCTCGGCGATGTTCACCTGCTTGCCCATCTTGTCGAAGAACGCCTTGGTGAGGTTGGGGAATGTCGTCGCGACTGAGCATCCGTCCTTGATGTCCTCGACCCGCTGGATGGGGGAGTCCTCAGGGACCGCCACGACGAGCCTGCACCGGCCGAAGTCCAGGGCCATGAGGTTCTCCACCTGCCTCCCCGTCTCCATCACGAGGTCCAGTCCCGTGATGCCGATGTCCGCCGCTCCCCTCTCCACAAACTCGGGTATGTCCTGGGCGCGGGCGAGGAGCACCTGGTACCGTCCCTTGCTGAACTCCGCGAGCAGCGTGCGGTTGCTCCCGTCCGGCACGGGGAAGCCAATCTTGTTCATGAGCCTGATGGCGCTCTGATTCAGCCTGCCCTTGTTCGGAAGGGCTATTCTCACAGTGGTCAACCAAACACCTCCGTTGTCCCCGACCTGAGGCTCCGCCAGTCGAAGGCAGAGCCTACATCAGAGACCGTCAGAAACCGCTCTTCGGCGCGCTTGCTGGTCCGGGTGGGCTCACCCGTGAAGGCAATCAAACACGACTTCCGTCCTTGCCATGTTGTGCGCCTCGAGCAAGCGTCGGAAGACCTCGATTGTATTTATTGGTTCCGGTGGGCGGCCAGTGGGCCGTGTGAGCCCGTTCGACTCCCCGGACCGGCCCGCAAGTATCGGTCTTGATAATGAACACGACATCTTATTAGGCGGGGAATCAGGTAGGGAGCTGGGCGGGATTCGCGGGTGCAACGGCGGGTCGCCCCGGAGCAGGACGGACCGATGGAACCTCCAAGAAGCGCCCAGATCTCAGAGGACCTGAAGAGCGTCGCGATCGCGAGCATACTTGAGGTGACCTCTGACTTCCTGTACGTCGAGGACACCGACAAGCTCCTCGAGAAGATAGCGAAGACCGTGTCCGAGACCTTCGGCCTCCGGACGGTCCACATAGGCATCCTGGACCCGGAGACGGGGCTGTATGTCGTCCGGGCTGCATACGGGTTCGAGCCCGAGCAGGAGGCCAAGGTCCGAAAGGTACGGTACACCCAGGAGAGGATGGGCAAGGACCTCAGGCCGGAGTTCAAGATAGGGAGGAACGCCTACTACGTGCCGGCGGATGGGTACGAGTTCGACAACGAGGACATGCCCTTCATCATTCACCCCGAGCGGATGGACAGGGCCCGGAGGTTCCCCGACGAGTGGCACGAGCTGGACTACGTCGACTTCATGATGTTCAAGAAGGACGGGACCGTCCTCGGGTACCTGGAGATAGACGAGCCGGACGACCACAAGGTCCCCTCGGACGAGACCCTCGGGGCCATCGGGGTCTTCTCCGACCTCGCGGCCATCGCGATACAGAACGCGGAGCTGTACGACGAGCTCGAGAGGGACAGGAAGAAGGTCGAGCTGCTCATAGACCTCATAGGGCACGACGTGAACAACTACGCCCAGGCCGTCAGCGGGTTCATCGAGCTGGCCATGGCCAGGAGAGGGGTCCCCGAGCCGTCGCGGAAGAGCCTCGCGAAGGCCCTGGACCAGGTCTGGAACCTGAACAAGCTCGTGACCAACGTCAAGCTCTACGCCAGGGTCGAGAGCGCGGGCGCGAAGGGCCTTGTACCCACTGACCTCAAGACCGTGATCACTGAGGCCTTCGAGGCCGCCCAGACCTACAATCCGAGCAAGAGCGTCAACCTCGTCTTCGAGGACGACGGGGTCCGCAAGCTGGCAGACATGAACGAGCTCGGCAAGGAGATCTTCGTGAACCTGTTCTCGAACGCCATCAAGTTCGACACGCACGAGAACGTGGTCGTCGAGGTGGACATAACCAATACCTGCGAGGACAAGAGGGAGATGTGGTGTGCCACGGTCGCAGACCACGGCCCCTGCATCCCCGACGAGATCAAGGACAGGATATTCGAGAGGTTCACCCAGGGCGGGTCGCTCTCCCATGGCAGCGGCTTGGGCCTGCACATAGCCAGGGCCCTTGTCGCACAGTACAAGGGCAGGATCTGGGTGGAGGACCGAGTGAAGGGTGACCATTCACAAGGCAGCGTCTTCAAGGTCCTACTGCCCAAGTCCTCCGAGAAGAATCAGGTCGGATAGATCGCACCCAAGACGAGCACCAGGACCGAGACAGCGATGCAGAACGCTACGACGAACCAAGGGTTGACCTTGAGCGCCTTGTCGTCCTCGGAGTCGAAGTACCTAATCAACCCCGCAGCCGAGTGGAAGCCCTCTCCTTTCTTGCTCTTGGGCATAGGTCCCGGAGGGACCTATTACTGGTCTCCGTATTTAAGGGTTACCCAGCGAGGAAGTGCCATCCAGGCATCGTTTTTCCGGACTGGCGACGTCAGGAAAAGCATTATATAACATACAAGATAATTGACATGACCCAGTCTGGCTCTGGCGACCTCGGCCGCCGAGTTGTGTTCTGGGAGAAAGCGCTGGGCATCCATTCGCGCTCCAACTGCAGGAGGTCGTAACATCGCCACGGTATTCCTTGTTGATGACGAGAAGTTCATCGTCGACCTCTACAGGGACATACTAGAGGCGAACGGGCACACGGTCGTCGGTGTGGCATCGGACGGCGAGGAGGCCGTCCGGAAGTACAAGGAGATGAAGGACAAGCCCGTAATCATTATAATGGACCAAAGGATGCCTGTCAGGGACGGCGTCAGCGCGACGCAGGAGATCCTGAGGATGGACCCCGGGGCCACGATATTCTTCGGCAGCGCGGACCTCCACATCGAGAAGGAGGCGAAGGCAGCGGGAGCCAAAGGTTTCCTCCTCAAGCCGTTCAGGATCGAGGAGCTCCTGAGCGCCATCAGGGAGACCGTCGACGCGAAGGCCAAGAAGTGCTAGCGGAGCTTGCTCAAGGCTTGCAGGTTCCGACCGATTGTCGCAGGTGAGCAATGTGAGTGAGAACGAGAGAGAGCAAGGGCGGACGAGCGGCCTACTTTTAAGTAGGCCGGCCGGAATGCAGACAGCAGCGCCCCTACCGGGGGATGTGTGATGGAGCAGGACGTGAGCGACCTCAGGGCCCTGAGGAAGAACAAGCTGAAAGAGCTCCAGGCGAAGGGGCTCAACCCGTACGCGAAGTACAAGTACTTGCGGACGCACAACACGGCCCAGGTCAGGAAGGAGTTCGCCAACGCGGGCCAGGAGAGGACCGCTCAGGACATCTCCATAGCCGGGCGAATAATGGGCATGAGGCTCCACGGCAAGGCGGGCTTCGCCGACCTCCAGGACAGGGAGGGCAGGGTGCAGGTCCATTTTAAGCTCGACGAGCTCGGCAAGGACAACTTCGAGCTGTTCAGGTCGTTGGACAAGGGCGACATAGTGGGCGTCAGAGGGCCCGTGTTCAGGACCAAGATGGGCGAGATCACCGTCGCGGTCAAGGAGTTCGAGATACTCTCCAAGGCGCTGGAGCCGTTCCCGGACTCGTTCCACGGGCTCCAGGACGTCCAGACGAGGTACAGGAAGAGGTACCTGGACATGGTCATGAACCCCGACGTGAGGGAGCGGTTCGTCAAGAGGAGCAGGATGGTGGCGTTCATGAGGGACTGGCTCAACGAGAGGGGATACCTCGAGGTCGAGACGCCCGTCCTGCAGCCATTGTACGGCGGGGCGCTGGCCAGGCCGTTCAAGACGCACCACAACTACCTGGACATGGACCTGTACCTCAGGATAGCGCCCGAGCTGTACCACAAGAGGTGCATAGTCGGGGACCTCGAGAAGGTGTACGAGGTCGGCCACAACTTCCGGAACGAGGACATCGACGCCCAGCACTATCCGGAGTACACGTCGTTGGAGCTGTACGAGGCATACGCCGACTACAACGACATCATGGACCTCACGGAGTCGCTGATATACGACGCCACGATGTACATCGTTGGCGGCGACAAGGTGCCCTACGGGGACAAGGTGCTCGACTTCGCGAAGCCGTGGCCGAGGATCACCATGCACGACGCGATCGAGAAGTACGCCGGCATAGACATCTCATGCCTCAGGACCGTGGACGAGGCGAAGGACGCTGCCATCCAGCACGGCGTGAGGGATGTCGAGGAGTGCGACGAGCTGGGGAAGATCGTGGCGGAGATATTCGACCAGAAGACCCAGCCTCACCTCGTCAACCCGACCTTCATCATAGACCATCCGTTGGAGGTCTCCCCGCTGGCGAAGAGGAAGAGGGGCAACCCCGCGCTCGTCGAGAGGTTCGAGCTGTTCATCAACGGCTGGGAGTTCGCGAACGCCTTCTCCGAGCTCAACGACCCCGTGGAGCAGGAGCAGCGGTTCAGGGACCAGGAGAGGTACAAGGGCGAGGGCGACGAGGAGGCGCACCCGATCGACATGGACTATGTCAACGCCTTGGAGTACGGCCTGCCGCCGACCGGCGGCCTCGGCATCGGGATTGACAGGCTCGCGATGATACTGACGAACGCCCAGTCGATCAAGGAGGTCATCCTCTTCCCGCACATGAAGCCAGAGGTGGCCTAGAGGGTTCCCGAGATGGCCGGGGAGGAGATCTCGATCGCACGGCTCGACCCTGACAGGCTCGATGAGCTGATAGAGGTCCAGAACGAGATCTTCGCCGACTACGTCATCCCGATACGCTCTACGAAGGCGTTCTTCATCGACTTCCTCAAGTCCGTCGGGGGCGACCTCAGGGACGTCCTCGTGGCCATGAGAGACGACAGCATCGTTGGCTACGTGAACCCGGTCGTGGACGAGCCTGAGGCCTGGATCGGAGGCGTGGGCGTCGTCCCGGAGCTGAGGGGCAGGGGCATGGGAACGAGGCTCATGCGCGAGGCGGAGGAGTTCTGCCGCAGGAGGAGAGCGCGAGAGGTCTGCCTCGAGGTCATCGAGGCGAACGAGCTGGCGCACAAGCTGTACAGAAGGCTCGGATACACTGACACCCGGAGGTTCCTCTCGGCCGAGGGCAAGCCTGAGAGATTCGAGGGATACGGGACAGAGCCGAAGAAGGCGACCATCCGCGAGGTGCTCGCCATCCACGAAAGGGCGTACCCGGGCACCTGCTGGCAGAGGCGGAAGATGCACGCGGTTGTCCAATCGGCCCGATCGGCAGATTGTTACACGGTGGACGGGGGATTCGTGATGACGAGGGCGGTCGACACGAGCGGGTTCATCCCGTTCCTTGGAGTCGTTCCCGAGAAGCGTGGGAAGGGCATAGGCACTGCCCTCGCCAGGTTCGCTATGACCAGGCTGTTCGAGCAGGGGGTGTTCAAGGTGGCGCTCTACAACGTCAACGACGACCTGCCAACGCTGAGGCTGCTGGACAAGTTCGACATGGTCGTCACGATGAAGCAGATCGAGATGAAGAAGGCCCTCTGAGACAGCCTGAGATCATTGAGGAGGTGAGGTGGCGGGTTTCACGCTCGTGCAAGTCCTCATTGCTTGCACGCGGCGAACTTCTCGTCCGCCTGCCACTTCTTGACGACCCAGTCCTGGAGCTTCTTGATGTCTTCCTCGGTCATGTGCCTGAACCGTCCCTGGAGCTTCAGGTAGTCCGCGACGGGGGTCATCTTGGGCTTCTTGTTGATCGTGACCTTGCCGTTCTCGCACTCGTACAGGGTCCACATGCCCGTGTCAACTGCGAGCTTCGCGATCTCGATCGACTTGGCGGTGTCGTGCCTCCAGCCAGTCGGGCACGGGGCGAAGACCTGGACGTACCGGAAGCCCTTGATCTTCTTGGCCTTCTCGAACTTGTTGATGAAGTCCTGGATGTGAGCTACCGTGGTCGTGGCGACATACGGCACGTTGTGCGCCATCATGATCTGCGGCATGTCCTTCTTGAAGTTCGCCTTCCCAGCCTTCACCTTTCCGACGGGGGTCGTTGTGGTCCAGGCCCCGAAGGGCGTGCTGCCGGACCTCTGGATGCCGGTGTTCATGTAGGCCTCATTGTCGTACATGACGTACAGGATGTCCTCGTTCCTCTCGGCCGCCGCGGAGAGCGCCTGTATCCCGATGTCCGCCGTGCCGCCGTCCCCAGCGATCCCAAGGACGATAGTATCGTCCTTGCCCCTGACCTTCAGCGCCCTCTTCATGCCTGTGGCACAAGCGGCTGTGTTCTCGAACGCGACGTCCTGGTAGGGCACCTTCCATGCGACCCACGGATATGTGCCGCCGAAGACCAGCAGGCAGCAGGCGGGGTTCTGGACGACCGTGTTCGGCCCGAGAATCTTCATCAGGTTGCGGACGGCGATTGCGCCCCCGCAGCCTGCACATGCGGTGTGCCCCCTTGTGAACAGCTCCTCGTCAGGCATCTCCTTCAGCTTCATGGCTCCACCCCTCTGGTGTTAATCCAGACGAGCTCGCGCTTGACCGCTCCTGTCTTGGCCGTCTCGAGCAGCCTGTCGTACATGAGCCTCACATCTGCCAGGGACAGGTCCCTGCCTCCGAGGCCGCCGATGAAGTTGATGGTCGGCACGGAGAGCCCGTAGGCTGCGTGCCTGAACTCGATGAAGCTCGGGCCGCCGACACCGTAGGAGAGAGCCCTGTCGTAGACGCCGACCGCCTTGACCTTCTCAGCGAGTCTCCTCATCTGCTCCGCCGGGTAGGGTCTCCAGAACCTAAGCTTGACGAGCCCGACCTTCTTGCCCTGCGCCCTGTACTCGTCCACGACTTCGTGGGCGGTGGAGCTTGCGGAGCCAATCGTGACTAGGACTACATCCGCGTCGTCCGTCATGTACGGCTCGATCATGCTGCCCCAGTCCCTTCCGAACTGCTTCGCGAACGATGAGTTGACTTCTTCGATGACCTTGACAGAGTCGCGCATTGCCTTGTCCATCTGCCACCTGGTTTCCTGCAGGTACTCAGGCGGACAGAGCGTGCCCATCGCCACAGGATTGCCGGGGTCCAGGAACGGCCCTGGGGGGACATACTTGGGCAGGAACTTGTCTGCCTCGGACTGCTCCATGAGATCCACTGGCTCGACGGTGTGCGACAGTATGAACGCATCCAGGTTGACGACCATCGGCAGAGCGACGCGCTTGTCCTCCGCGATTTTGAACGCCTGTATGACCATGTCCTGGACCTCCTGGTTGTTGTCGCAGAAGACCTGGATCCACCCGGAATCGCGCTCGGGCATGATGTCGTTGTGCTCGACCCAGATGTTGATCGGTGCCGCGATGGTCCTGTTCACGACGGCCATCACGACCGGGAGCCTCATGCCTGATGCAGTCGGGAGTATCTCGTGCATCAGCGCGAGCCCTTGGGACGATGTCGCCGTGAAGGACCTGACACCCGTGGCGCTTGCCGAGACGCACGCGCTCAGGGCGGAATGCTCGCTCTCGACCTCGACATACTCGCAGTCCATCTCGCCGTTGTTGATGAACTCCGAGATGTGCTCGACGATGAATGTCTGAGGCGTGATCGGATACGCCGCCACGAACCTCGTCCTCGCCCTCATCGACGCGTACGCGGCCGCATAGTTGCCGGTGACGACCTTCTTGGGCATTCCCGTCACCTCACCATCTTGATGGCATCAGCGGGGCACTCGTTGGCGCATATCCCGCAGCCCTTACAGTAGTCCATGTCGAAGTCCATCCTGTCTTCCCGCCTGTAAATGCAGCCCTCGGGGCAGTAGAACCAGCAGAAGTTGCACATGGTGCATTTGTCCTTGCTGTACTCTGGCCTGAAGACCTTCCAGCTACCAGTCTTGTTCTCGACGAACGAGCCCGGTCCGACAAGGCCTGCCTCCGTCTTCAGAGGAATGGCGGTCACGCCCATCGGCAGCTCCTTCACGTCCGGCAGCCACTTCTTCGCCGCCTGAAGCTTCCTGTGGCCCTTTGTCTGGCCAACGACCGTCCGGTCGTAAGCGACCCTGGCGGCCTTCGCGTTCCTCTCGCCGATGACTGGTCCGAGCCTGTCCCCGAACACCTGCATGATGCCTTTCTCGACGGACTCGATCTTCACGAGGCCGGTCGCCTTGGCGAGCGCTCCCAGTATCGCCGAGTTGGTCGCGGGCTGCTTCAGTATCTCGAGCGCGACGGATGTGACGTCGACGGTGGCCAACTTGATGTCCATGCCCACGTCCACGTCCTCGGGTCTCTTGGCGGTGTTCACGACCACCATGCCGTCCTTCTTGAGGCCCTCGACCACGTTGATGGTGTCGAGGAGCGTCTCGTCGAGGACGACGACGAAGTCGGGCTCGTAGACCTGCGTCTTCCGGTAGATCCTCTTGTCATCTATCCTTGTGAATGCGAGCACAGGTGCGCCACGCCTCTCAGCGCCGAAAAATGGAAAAGCCGTGGCATAGCCGCCTTCCTGGAAGGCCGCGCTCGCGAGTGCTTGAGCCGCCATGACCGCGCCCTGACCGCCTCGGCCATGGAATCGTACCTCGTACATCCTACAGCCTCGCTGGTGTTTTCGAATGAGTGGGCATCCTTTAAGTCTTTCTATGTAACCCTCGTTGGTCCTCAGAGGTAGCCAGGCTGGCTGAAATCCAACGAATCTTGGGCACTCCGGCCGCATCAAATCCGAGCGTCGATAAATGGTCGATGGCCATCGTCAGAAAACGACACGAGGCGACGAGCCTCCCTGCCGGCTTCTTGGTGCCCAAACCTTTTTGGAGCTGGCAGGGGATTAAGCTCGGGATGTCGAAGAAGCAGCCGGAGGGCGTGACCCTGAGGGTTGCCAGGGCGCACCATCAGTCCGAAGTCGGCCTAGGTAGGGCGCGAATAGATTCTGCCACCAGGAAATCGCTTGGCGCCGAGGTCGGAGAAATCATCGAGATCATCGGCAAGAAGAAGACCGCGGCGAAGATCTTCCGAGCCGCTCACGAGGACGAAGGCCAGGGCATTATCAGGATAGATGGCATGATCAGGGGCAATGCCGGAGTGTCCATAGGCGAGAAGGTCGTCGTTGCCAGGGCCAGCGCCCAGATGGCACAGAAGATCGTGGTCGCGCCCAAGATACCACAGGGCAAGCGCGTGAGGTTCGGCCAAGGCGTCGAGGGGCTCTTCAAGAAGGGGCTGCTCAACCGGGCACTCGTGAAGGGCGACGAAATCATCATTCCAAACATCGCCCTCATGGGTGGCTTCCTCCCGTTCGTCGTGGTGTCGACAACTCCAGCAGGCATAGTCCAGGTCAGCGAACTCACGGAGCTCGCCGTGAAGACCGAGCCGGTGGAGGTGACGCAGATCGAGCGCCCCTCGGTCACCTACGAGGACATCGGCGGGCTGGAGGAGGAGCTCCAGAGGATCCGGGAGATGATCGAGTTGCCACTGAAGCATCCCGAGGTGTTCTCCCGCCTGGGCATCGACCCGCCGAAGGGAGTTCTGCTGTACGGACCTCCCGGGACCGGCAAGACCCTCATCGCGCGCGCGGTGGCCAACGAGGCGGGAGCGAACTTCTTCGCCATCCAGGGTCCCGAGATAATGTCCAAGTTCTACGGCCAGAGTGAGGAGCGGCTCAGGGAGATATTCACGGAGTCGCAGAAGAACTCGCCATCGGTCATATTCATCGACGAGGTCGACTCGATCGCGCCCCGGAGGGACGAGGTCCAGGGAGAGGTGGAGAGGAGGGTCGTCGCACAGCTCCTCACGCTCATGGACGGCCTCACCGCGAGGGGCAACGTGATAGTCATCGCCGCCACGAACAGGGAGGAGGCGATCGACTCGGCGCTGAGGAGGCCCGGGCGGTTCGACAGAGAGATAGAGATAGGCGTGCCGACGGTGGCTGGCAGGCAGGAGGTAATGCAAATCCACACCAGGGGAATGCCCCTCGATGAGAACGTCAATCTGGACCACATCGCCAGGATAACGCACGGGTTCGTGGGGGCGGACCTGGCATCGCTGGCCAGGGAGGCTGCGATGAAGGCCCTCAGGAGGTATCTGCCGGAGATCGATCTGGGCAAGCCAATCCCTGCGGAGGTCCTCGAGAAGATGAAGGTCACCGCGCAGGACTTCAACGATGCTCTCAAGGAGATCGAGCCGAGCGCCATGAGAGAGGTGTTCGTCGAGGTGCCTGTCGTGACCTGGGCGGATGTCGGAGGCCTTGAGGACATCAAGAAGGAGCTGCACGAGGCCGTCGAGATGCCGTTGGAGGACCCGGATTCCTTCGTGCGCATGGGGATTAGGCCGCCGAAGGGCGTGCTCCTGTTCGGCGCCCCCGGAACAGGCAAGACATTGATAGCGCGCGCGCTCGCGACCGAGTCCAAGGCCAACTTCATCTCGATCAAGGGCCCCGAGATCATGTCCAAGTGGGTCGGGGAGAGCGAGAAGGCCGTGAGGATGATCTTCAAG
>DYTN01000063.1 GCA_020725925.1 Methanobacteriota archaeon | reverse complement strand
AAGTATTCACGCCCGGTGCCGCCCGCCCCTTCGACAGGGGTCAGACCCCTGTCGATTCCGGGGCATGACGTATAATTAAACAGCGATTATCACGGCCATAAGTAATACTACTTCCCTGGCCCTGATTTGACCATCAAACCCCGAAAATCCACTTGTTTCCGCGGATTCTGGCAGAATTGTCTCTACTATAGATAGTATGCGGTAGTGCCATATTACTGGAATAGTCTTGAGCGAAATCTCAATTCAGACACGTACTAGTGAACAAATTAGATAATTAGGTAGAACATTAGAAGGAGGATAGATAACCTATATAGTACTATATGTTGATATGGATGACAGGGACTTCTTCCTCGAGCCGAAGACGACGGCGCAGCGGCGCTACGAGGCCCTGAGGGCCTGCTACGTGGATGGCCTCACCTCGAGGGAGGCGGCACGGCGCCTCGGAGTTTCGCCCCACACGGTAAACGTCTGGAGGCGGGAGTTCAGGGCCGGCAGGATGATCGACTTCTTCGCCGAGAAGGAGATGGGAAGGCCCCGGCGGCAGACCGCCGGCGGCTCGAGGGAAGAGATAGTGCGCCTGCGCAAGCAGAACCTCTCCATCTACGAGATATCGTCCGAGCTCGAGCGCAGGGGCATTGTGCTTACCGGCAAAACGGTCGGCCAGGTGCTCGACGAGGAGGGGTTCGCGCGTCTCCCCAGGCGCACGGCCGGGGAAAGGGCTATGTACCTCTCCTCAATAGCAGAGCCCGCCGAGCCGACCAACGCCGGGCTGTTCGCGCGGGTCGGACAAGTGCCCACCGCATACGCAGGCCTCTTCTTCTTCATACCTCTTGTGAGGGAGCTCGGGATGGACCAGGTGTTCTCCTCGGCCCGGCTCTACGGCTCCAAGCGAATACCGAGGGTGAGCTACCTGCTCTCCTACCTGGCGCTGAAGCTGCTCGGAGGGAAGAGACTCTCGGAGGCCACCGCCTTGAGCTTCGACGCCGGGCTGGGAGTCTTTGCCGGGCTCAACGCGCTCCCCAAGTCCACCGCGCTCACATCCTACTCCTACAGGAACTCCCACTCGGCCATTTCCCCTATGCTCCGTGACCTCTCGCGCTCTCTGTACTCCCGCGGCCTGGTCAAGGGCGACCTGGTGAACCTGGACTTCCACTCCATACCCTTCTGGGGAGAAGAGTCCGACCACCTGGAGAAGCACTGGGTCCCGGTCAGGGGGAAGAAGATGAAGAGCGTGCTGGCCTTCTTCGCCCAGGAACTCGAGACGACCTACCTCTTCTACGCCGACGGCGACATCAGAAATGAAGAGGCTTCCGACAAGGTGCTCCAGTTCGCCCGATTCTTCAAGGAGTCCACCGGCCGGTATCCCGGGATGCTCGTCTTCGATGCGGGGCTCACCACCATGGAGAACCTCCGCGAGCTCGACAATCTGGGGATAGGATTCCTTACCCTGCGCCGCAGGGGCAAGAACCTTGTCGCGGGAGTCGAGGAGATATCCGACTGGAAGAGGTACCAGTTGGCCGACGTGAAGAGGATCTACAAGAACCCGAAGGTCCACGAGAGGACAGCCTCCATAAAGGACCTGGGCCGGGTCCGCGAGATCGTAGTGACCGGCAACGGCAGGGAGAAGCCGATGTTCATGATCACAAACGACTCCGAGATCAGCGCGAAGGACGCCCTCATCGCCTACTCCCGGCGCTGGAGGATAGAGAACTCGCTCGCCGAGAACGTGGACTTCTTCAACCTCAACGCGCTCTCGTCACCCGTGATCGTCAATGTCGACTTCGACGTGGCCATGACGCTTTTCGCCAACACGCTCTACAAGTACCTGGCCTCCAAGCTCCGCTACTACGAGCACTCACGGGCCAAGACCCTCTTCCGCAACTTCGTCGAGGGCAGGGCTGAAGTGAGCGTCGAGGAAGATCGGGTGCGCGTGTGCGTGGAAAAGAGGGGGCGAAACCCGATGCTCATGGAGCTCGCGGAAGCCTACCCTGACGTGGTTGTGCCGTGGTGGGATGACAGGCGTCTGGTCTTTGAGTTTGTCTGATCAGGTAGTATGCTTTTCTTCTCGTGATAATCGCTGTTGAAGGAGACTACCCCTACCTGATCGTGGACGC
>DYTN01000002.1:108992-157661 GCA_020725925.1 Methanobacteriota archaeon | reverse complement strand
TGACCTCTTCCTTGAGCTTCATGACCTCTTTGTCGATGAACTTCTGAAGGTCGAACATCTATGCCCCAACTTCCTTCGAATCCTGCGCAACCATGTCCTTGAGCTTCTGCCTGTACCGCTCGAGCGACTTCCGGACCTTCTCGTCCTTGAGGGCGACTATCTCGGCTGCGAGCAGGGCCGCATTGTCCCCCCTGTCCAGGCCCACACCTGCGACCGGGACACCCGGAGGCATCTGCACGACGCTCAGTATCGCATCGAGGTTCAATGTACCGCTCACCGGGACGCCTATGACGGGCTTTATGGTCCTGGCTGCGATAGCCCCCGGAAGGGCCGCGGACAGGCCAGCGATGGCGATGAAGACCTCTGCGTCGGCCTCGGCCACGAGCTTGTCGACGAGCTCAGGGGTCCTGTGGGCGCTAGCTATGCTCAGCCTGTGCTTGATCCCAAGCTCTTTCAGCACCGCGACTGCCTTCTTGGCCACCTTCAGGTCGCTCTTGCTGCCCAAGACTATCTGGACGCTCATCACAAAAGGTAGAAGGGTAGTTTGTAGAAAAACGTTTGTGTGCGCCTAGGACTTCATTATTGCGACCAGGAACACGCCAATCGCCGCGAGCGCCCCGAGGACGCCGGCGAGTATGTTCAGGAAGGCGTCCCAGATCACCGTCGACAGGTCGACATCGATCATGTCGACGTCGTCGAAGCCCATCAGGATCCAAACGATCCCGACCACGAGGCCG
Organism: Methanobacteriota archaeon; assembly: GCA_020725925.1. Taxonomy (GTDB): domain Archaea; phylum Thermoplasmatota; class Thermoplasmata; order UBA10834; family UBA10834; genus COMBO-56-21. The sequence goes on along the minus strand of DYTN01000002.1, from coordinate 156,924 downwards.
ATCACGAGCAGCGCCACGCCGATCAGCCTGCTCTTGCCGCTTCCGAAGTACGCCGTGAATATGCCCGCCAAGAGCATGAACAGGGCGAACACTAGTATCAGCACTGTCAAGAACTCCATCAGTTCCATCTCTTCACCCCTCTCGACCGATGGTCTAGAACTTTATCCCCGTTAGGGTCTTCGTGTCTATCACACCAGGTATCGACCGGACCTTGTCGACCACAACCTGCCCCAGGAGGTTGAAGTCCTCGGCCTCGATCTTAGCGATCAGGTCGTACTCTCCGAACAGCGGGTGAAGCTCGACAACTTCCTTCACCTTGAGCAGCTCGTTGTAGACCTCATGCTCTTTTGCTGGCGCGGTGCTTATGAGTATGAAACCCACGGCCATCTGGTCCTCACCGGTGGCGTATAATGAGATGACCGGTCATAAAGCTTTCGACCTAGCGAACGAGAGTCCAGAATGCTGGCAAGACCTCGCCTGCCGGCCCGAACAACGTGAGGGCTGCGTACGCGGTCACCGGTGTCGGCTCGACGTTGACCTCGACCACCAACCCGCCCGCGCTCTTCGTCAACGCGGGCAGTGCAGCAGCAGGATACACGATCGCCGAAGTGCCCACGACGAACATCACATCGCTCTCGCGGGCGACGGTCGAGGCGGCCTCAATCGCCTCACTTGGCAGCGGCTCGCCGAACCACACCACATCTGGCCTCATGATGCTCCCGCATTGACACAGTGGGGGAATGTGCTCAACTGGCGAGTCAAGCTCAACAATCGTGCCGTCCCGGACACATCTCATGCGCCATATGTTCCCGTGGAGCTCCACGATGTTCCTGCTGCCCGCGCGTCTGTGGAACCCGTCGATGTTCTGAGTGAGGACCGCGAAGGACGGGAAATGGTCCTCCATCTCGGCTATGACCAGATGGGCTTCGTTCGGCTGTGCCTTCATCATCTCCCGCTGCCTGAGCTGGTACCAATCCCAGGCCAGCTCTGGGTTCTCCATGAACCCGTGAGGCGTTGCCAGCTTGTTGAAATCATACTTCTCCCAGATGCCGCCAGCTCCCCTGAAGGTCGGGATTCCGCTCTCGGCGGAGACCCCAGCGCCAGTCAGCACGGAGACCCTGCGGGCCTTCCTGATACGGTCCAAGATCGCCCTCGAGACCTCGGAGGACAAATCGCGAGAGGCCATAGCCATCCTCAGACGCACTTCCTGCGGGCGGCCCTCCTCTGGACCATGTCCCAGGTCGGGAGCGTGCTCTGCGCCCCCACGCCCTCGACGACGAACGAGGCGGCAGCGGCGCCGACCCAGGCGCACTCCTCGATCGAGAGCGACCTGTCCAGGCCCGCGTAGAACCCCGCCCTGAACCCGTCCCCGGCGCCTGTCGTGTCCACGACCTTGTCCGGCTGAATCGTGCCTACAAGTATCTCGTCGTCCTCAGTCAGGATCCTGCTCCCCTCCCCGCCCCTGGTGTTGATGACCATCTTGACGTACGAGAGCAGCTCCACGTCCTCCTTCAGGTTGAGGTACGACTTCGCCCGCTCGAGCTCCGCGGTGTTCACGAAGAGCATGTCCGCGTTCTCGAGGACGGCCCTGAAGCTGTCGGCGTCGTCCACGTAATGGATTTCCTGGGCTGGGTCGACTGCGACCGTCTTCTTCCTCTTCCTAGCGCGCTTGGCCACCTTCAAAGCATAGGACGGCCGGCCAGTGCCTATGTGCACGAACTTCGAGCTGTCCACTGTGTGCGTTCTGATAGGCAGCCTCTCCTGGTCGAGCACGGCCCCCTGGTCCACGAACCCTATCTGGTTGTGCTCCTGGTCGGAGACCATGATGATGAACGGGGTCCTATGGCCCCTGACCTTGACGACGTCGGTGGTGTCCACGCCGCTCTTCTTCAGCGCGTCCATGAACTTCTTTGGGAAGTCGTCCCCGACATGGCTTGCGAGGGCGGTCTTCACCCCGAGGGAGGAGGCTATGCGCGCGACATTGGCCCCTGTCCCGCCGAAGTGCTCCTGCCTGCCCATGAGCGCGACGCAAGTGTTTGGCTCGGGGAACTTCTCGGAGCTGTAGATTATGTCGACCGCGGTGTGACCGTAGACGCCAAGAAAGTTGTTGCTCCGCAATCTGCTCTCTTCTCCCCTGACCGTATCAGCTGGGCCGCACTTGAAAATTGGGACGAAGGGCTAGAAAAAGGTGCCGATGGACAAGTCGACTATGTCCCCTCTCTCCAGCTCCTGACGTATGCCCTCTGGCCCTTCGAGAGCCTGTCGATCTTGACGCCCATAGTCTCGAGCTTGATCCGCGCCACCATGTCGTCGAGATGATCAGGGACGTCGTAGACGTCCGGCTCCAGCGTCTGCGCGCTGAAGTCGAGGTACTCGAGGCACAGGGCCTGTATCGCGAAGCTCATGTCCATTATCTCGACCGGGTGCCCCTGCCCCGCCGCCAGGTTCACCAGCCTGCCTTCGGCCAGGAGGTAGACGGATTTGCCGTTCTTCAGGCGATACTCATCCACGGACTCGCGGACCTTCCTGTGGCCTTTCGACAGCTTCTCAAGGGCCGTCTTGGAGATCTCGTTGTCGAAATGGCCGGCGTTGGCGAGGACGCAGCCGTCTTTCATGGCCTTGATGTCGCTGGCCGTCACCACGTCCTTGCATCCAGTGGCTGACACTATGAAGTCGGCGCTTCTGGCCGCCTCCCGCATGGGCACCACGGCGAACCCGTCCAGCTTCGCCTCGATGGCCCGGATGGGGTCCACCTCGCACACCGTGACATCGGCCCCCATGCCCTTCGCGCGCATGGCGATCCCGCGGCCGCACCAACCGTAGCCCGCGATGACGAAGTTCTTGCCCGCGATCACGAGGTTGGTCGAGGCCATGATGCCGTCCATGGTCGACTGGCCAGTGCCGTACCTGTTGTCGAACAGGTACTTCATGTAGGCGTCGTTGACGGACATGACCGGGAACTTGAGCGCGCCCTCCTGGGCCATCGCCCTGAGGCGCATGATGCCCGTCGTGGTCTCCTCGTTCGCGCCCTTGACCTTCCTGAGCATCTCCTTTCGCTTCGCGTGCAGCAGGAATATGAGGTCCGCGCCGTCGTCGATGACATAGTCGGGCCCGATGTCCAGGACCTTGTTCAAGGAATCGTAGTACTCCTTGGTCGTCTGGCCCTTCTTGGCGTAGGTTTCGAGGCCGTACTCCTTGTTCAAGGCCAGCGCCACGGAGTCGTCAGTGGACAGCGGGTTGCAGCTCGTGAGCCTGACCTCGGCGCCCGCCTCCTGGATGGTCAGCGCGAGCACCGCGGTCTTCGCCTCCGTGTGCAGCGCCATGCCGACCTTGAGGCCGTCGAAGACCCTCTCCTTCACCATGCGCTCGCGTATCTTCCCGAGCACCTTCATGTGGGTCTTGGCCCACTCGATCCTGTTGATGCCCTTCTCGAGCAGTTCGTTCTTGGCCATGGTACCTCACGACGAATCGGGAGGCAGGATAATAACTGTTGGGTCACTGCACTGACATCCTGGCGCGGATGCGCTTGAGGTTCTCGTCCCTGTCGTACTTCGAGAGCGCCAGCTTCGCTGCCTTCGGGTCGCCCTGAAGGTCCTCCAGGTTGCGAATCAGCTCAGGCACGGCACGAGTCAGCTCGTCGACTATCGTGACTGTCGCGCTCCTGGAGGTCCTCGAAATCGGGTTCAGGTCTATCGCAATGGTCTTCTTGCCCATCTTGGCGAGCGCCTCAGCCCTGTCACCGTCCTCCAAGGGGATGAGCACGACATCCGCCGAGATGATGCCTTCCTTCGAGCACAGCCCCCTGGCGTGGTCGAGGCCTGGTATCTTGGCATCTGGAAGGAATCCAAGGACCTCCTTCGCGCCGTGCTCCCTCAGGACCGACTCGATCTTCGATACCCGAATATCGGACCTGTGGAACAGTCCGACCTCCAGCCTCGCCCTGGCCACCTTTGCGAGCTGGACGATCTCTCCGGGGCAAAGAGCTGCGACGTTGCCATTCACCGAGATGACCGGACGCTTCGCCTTGAGCAGCAGAGCTGCCCCAGCCCTCGATGCTTCGCGAGCTTCCTTCGTCGTCCTCTCCCCGAGGAGGTAGTCGAACATCTCCCCTCTGCCGTGGGCGATCAGCCCCTGAGGCACCACGATGCCCGCCCGGAAACCCTCGACTAGACGCTCCCTGAGAACGAGTGAAGCATACCTCGGATGGGACTTGGGAATCTCAGTCATGACACACCTTATCACGTCGCCAATCCGTCGCGTGGGCGGCCCTACGCGACCCTTAGCGCGACTCAAACCTTAAATACCTTGACCAAAACATTATATATAACATTGTACATAGACCGCCAGACAAAAACTATAAATAGCATTCGGTGAGCCCGTTGCGTCTTCTCGGTGTGGTACAGGATATATCGCACGACGGGAAGCTCATCGTCAAAGCACGGTTCGCGCCCGAAGCTAGACAGATAGTGAGGGACAACTTGAAAGCGGAGGTCGGAAGGGTTTCCAAGGTGTTCGGCCCCGTCCGATCGCCCTATGTAGCGATTGACCCGAGGAAGGATCTCAAGACCCTTGCCGCGCTCGGCAAGGAGGTCTACGTCCAACAGGAGAGGGAGCATGGCAAAGGTAAGAGAGGAGACTGAGCAGGTCGAAAGATGCCCTGAGTGCAACAGCTCTCACTTGGTGAGAGACTACGAACGCGGAGAACTGGTGTGCGAGGACTGCGGGATAGTCCTCGACGACCAGCTGATAGACCAGGGGCCCGAGTGGAGGGCTTTCGACGTCGAGCAGGGGGAGAAGAGGGCCAGGACGGGCGCGCCGATGACCTATACGATCCACGACAAGGGCCTGTCGACCGAGATCTCCTGGAAGAACAAGGACTCTTACGGCAAGAGCATCCCAACAAGGAACAGGGCCCAGCTGTACAGGCTCAGGAAGTGGCAGCGCAGGATACGCGTCTCGAACGCCACGGAGCGCAACCTCGCTTTCGCGCTCAGCGAGCTGGACAGGATGGCCTCCTCCATGGGCCTGCCCAGGAACGTCAGGGAGACGGCGGCCATGACCTACAGGAAGGCCGTCAACAAGAACCTGATCAGGGGCAGGAGCATCGAGGGCGTGGTCGCAGCCTCGCTTTATGCCGCCTGCAGGCAGTGCAATGTCCCGAGGACGCTGGACGAGGTCGCGAACTCGTCCAGGGTCGGCAGGAAGGAGATCGGCCGCACGTACAGGTTCATGACGCGCGAGCTCAAGCTCAAGCTGATGCCGACGAAGCCCCAGGACTACGTGAGCAGGTTCTGCTCAGAGCTGAAGCTCTCGGGCGAGGTGCAGTCCAAGGCGGCTGAGATCCTCAAGGACGCTGCGAAGAAGGAGCTCACGTCGGGCAGGGGACCGACTGGTGTCGCTGCCGCGGCGATATACATATCCTCCATACTGTGCAACGAGCGCAGGACGCAGAGGGAGGTCGCGGACATCGCTGGCGTGACTGAGGTCACGATCAGGAACCGCTACAAGGAGCTGACCGAGAAACTCGGCATCGAAGTCCAGCTCTGAGAATCCATCCTTCCTAAACCCATTGATTCTTCCTCTATTTTGCCTTTCTTCGCCAACCCCAGCTCTGTACAATGAACACGTATTTATGCCGCTCCTCCATTCGCAGAATCGGGGACAGTCTTGATCAAGATAGGCATCAACGGTTTTGGAAGGATCGGGAGGAACGTTTACAGGGCAGCGCTCGAGTCCAAGGGATTCGGCAAGAACTATGACATCGCCGCGGTCAACGACGTCGTCCCTGTCGATTCGCTCGCCTACCTGCTGAAGTACGATTCGGTATACGGAAAGCTGGACACCGAAGTCAAGGTGGACGGATCAGGCGTCAAGGTTGGAGACCGACGGTTCGAGGTCACGATGGCTAGGGACCCCGCAGAGATATCCTGGAAGAAGCTGGGAGCGGACGTCGTCATCGAGAGCACGGGCCTATTCACGGACAGGGAGAAGGCGTCGAAGCACCTCTCGGGAGGGGCGAGGAAGGTAATCATCTCAGCACCGGCGAAGGACCCGGACGTCACGGTGGTCCTGGGAGTCAACTTCGACATGTACGATAAGGCGAAGCACAACTTGATCTCTATGGCCTCTTGCACGACGGGCAGCCTCGCGCCGCCAGCCAAGGTCATCAACGACCAGTTCGGGATAGAGAGAGGGATGATGACGACCGTTCACGCCTACACAGGAGACCAGAGGCTCGTGGACACGCCGCACAAGGACTTCAGGAGGAGCAGGGCGGCGGCGCTCTCGGTGATTCCCACCTCGACCGGCGCAGCGAAGGCGATTGGCGAGGTCATACCGCAGCTGAAGGGCAAGATGAACGGGCTCGCGTTGCGCGTGCCCACCCCCACCGGCTCGGTCACGGACCTCACCTTCGTGACGAAGGCGGAGATCACGGCCGAGGACATCAACAAGGCGTTGAAGGATGCCGCGGAAGGACCCATGAGGGGAATCGTTGAGTACTGCGTCGACCCGATAGTATCTGCAGACGTCATCGGGAACCCGCACTCGAGCATCATAGACTCGCTCTCGACCATGGTCATAGGCGGCAAGGGCAACTTCGGCAAGATCCTCTTGTGGTACGACAACGAGTGGGGCTACGCCAACAGGCTCATCGAGCTCTCGCAGAAGATACTTTAACTCCGTCGGTCATCGGAGGCGGGGGCCCTTCGGACTCCCCGGAGGTCGTGAGACGGTGGCATCGGACGAGGAGCTCAGGAAGAAGGCAGAGAAGATTGCAAGGGAGAAGATCGGATTCTACATACACTTCGGGATTTATCTGGTCGTGAACGCAATGACCGTGGTCACGTGGTGGGCGTATGGAGGGGGCTTCCCATGGTTCATATTCATGACCGTTGGCTGGGGCATAGGCATCGTGGCGCACTTCGTCCAGACCTTCTATGCGCTTGGCAAGGTCGATTCCATGGCCCAGAAAGAGTATGAGAAGCTTAAGTCGCAGAAACGCTAGGACAGCCTTGGCCAAGGATTTATACCACGAGAGGCTCTAGATACCAGCGATGGTGTCCTGCTGGGACTGCGAGTATTTCGGAACCAAATGTCAAGGCGTAGTGCCACCCATCGAGTACAGGGACAAGATAGACCAGTACTGCGCCAAGTTCAAGGTGATTTCCTGGCGGGGTCAGATGTACAAACCCGAGGGCAGGGCCAGGATGTAGTCAGGGCCTGTACCTGCTCAGGCTGACGTATTCCACTTCCTTATCGGCCACCCGCCCGAGCAGTATCTCCTTCTTCACCCCATGGGCGAGCCTGACCGCCCTGCTCACTTCGGGCCACATAGCGGTGTAGTCCTTCGGGACCGCGTGAACTAGATACCTCGCATGCTGCTTGCCCGGGTCGCCTTCGTACGCCCTGAAGTGCGAGCCGTACTTGAACCCGGTCTTCACTATCAACCCCTTCGCCTTCATGTCCTTGAACGCGTCGAGCCTGAGATCGAAGTCGGGCTGGAGTTCGCGTGCACGCTTCCTCAGCGATGAGAGCGCGACCCCCCTGCCCGTCTTCGCGTCGCTCAGCTTCAGCGCACCCAGCTCAACCAGGAACGCTGCCTCTATCAGCGAGAGCTGAAGGGTCGGGCCGATCAGCTTGCCGAAGTTGTGTCCGCTGTGGAGAGAAGACGCACCTGCAGAATCGGGAACGAGCACACGATCCGCCATAAGCACGCCAGCGACGGGCTGGACGATGTCCAAGGCGCCGAGCCGCCCCTTCGGCGTGACGCGCCTGACCTCGTAGTACGTGACATCGCTCTCCTCGTCCACGACTGCCAGCAGTAGCTTCTTCCGCACGTCGGTGGTCCGGTCGAGGTTCTTGAGGAGGTCGCCCAGGTTGAACTCCCAGCGTTCTGAAATCGCCCCGACCCACCACTTGCTGGGCGTCTTGTTGGGCGCTCCGCCCCTTGGGAAGACCCGGAAGTCCAGAGGAGGCTGGCCGAGCTTGACGATGTATCCCCTCGACCTAAGCTCACGATAGACCAGGTATCTGATCTCGAACCCTTCGGAAATCCTGTGCGCCAATCTTAGGAGTTCGCCGGCGGGAAGCTCCCTCTCTTCGGACTGCACCACGAGCCGAGCCGATTCGGCGAGGTAGATCGCCTCCATGAGGTCCAGCTTCAGGGCTCCGCCTGATTGAGGGATTCCATAGTACCCCTTGTTGTGTATTTGGCTCGCCTCAGCCTGGTCTTGGACGATGACTGCGTCGCCCTGGAGTAGTCCGACCATGCGGCCCGAATATGGCGATTCGTGGTTATTAGTTGTGGTCGTCTTCCGAGCGGTCTGATTGAGTCTTGCCAGCAAGCTGGCCATGCCTGGGACGACCCAAAAGGTCATTCACAACCATTATATAGAAGCGCTAACATAATCAATCCGCCGAGGTTCATGGAACCTCTCGAAATATGGAGGTGAACACAAGATGATCAGAAGGAAAGAGAGAAAAGAAGGCCTTGTGCCCAGGGACTACTGGGGCTCCTCCTGGATGAACCCCATGTCGGTCATGGCGGACATGGACAGGCTGTTCGACGACTTCAGGTCCGAGTGGGAGAGCACATTCCTCGCCCCGAGGACCTTTGCGAGAGAGCTTGTCAGGCAGCCCCTGATAGACCTAGCCGACAACGGCAAGGAGTACACTGTCAAAGCAGAGATCCCCGGCATCAACAAGGAAGACCTCAATATCGAGGTCACCGAGAACGAGATTGAGATCTCGGGCGAGACCAAGAGCGAAGAGAGGGAGGAGGACAAGGAGAAGGGCTTCATCCGAAGGGAGAGACGCTACTCGAAGTTCTACAGGTCCCTCCCGCTGCCAGAGGCGGTCCTTTCGGAGAAGGCCGAGGCAGAGCTGAAGGACGGCATCCTCACGGTGAAGCTCCCCAAGGCGGCTCCTCCCGAGAAGAAGACCAAGAAGGTCCCGGTGAAGTGAGCCGTTCGATGCTGCAGTGAGAAAAACCTATTTCGCTTTCAGGATTTCTTGACTCATCATTTCGATCGGTGCTCATCATGGCTGAGAAGAAGGAGAAGATACTCAGGGTCGTCCAGGCGAAATCATCGGACGACGGCAAGGGAATCGCCAGGATAGATCCTGCGCTCATGCGCATACTCGACCTGAACCAGGGGGACACGGTCCTCATAGAGGGCACGAGGTCCACAGCAGTCACAGTCTACCAGGGCTACCCGGAGGACGAGAACCGCGGGACCATCAGGATCGACGGGGGCATACGCAAGAACGCCGGCGTCGGCCTGGACGAGAAGGTCTCCATCAGGAAGACCGTGCCCAAGCCGGCGACGAAGGTGACCCTGGCCCCGACGCAGCCGGTCAAGATCGTTGGCGGCGAAGAGTACCTTGTCCAGGTGCTCGACGGCAGGCCCATCGTGAAGGGGGACCTCGTCGAAGTCACCATCATGGGGAGGAAGTTCGACCTAGTGGTCCAGAACTTCACTCCGGCCGCAGAGGCTGGGCTCATCCAGAGCTTCACCGAGGTCAAGCTCAGCGAGAAGCCCGCGAAGCAGGAGGTCGCGAAGGGCCCGAAGGTCGCCTATGAGGACATAGGCGGCCTCACTGACGAGGTGGCCAAGGTCAGGGAGATGATAGAGCTACCGCTCAGGCACCCGGAGCTGTTCGAGAAGCTCGGCGTGGAGGCGCCCAAGGGCGTGCTCCTGCACGGCCCGCCAGGCACAGGCAAGACGCTCCTGGCGAAGGCCGTCGCATCTGAGACTAGCGCCAACTTCACGTCCATAGGCGGCCCCGAGATAATGAGCAAGTTCTACGGGGAGAGCGAGGAGCGGCTGAGGGAGATATTCAAGGAGGCCGCCGAGAGCGCTCCGAGCATCGTCTTCATAGACGAGATAGACTCCATCGCGCCCAAGAGGGACGAGGTGACCGCGGAGACCGAGCGAAGGATCGTCGCCCAGCTGCTGGCGCTCATGGACGGCCTGGGGGGGAGGGGCAAGGTCGTGGTAATAGGGGCCACGAACAGGCCCAACGCGCTCGACCCTGCCATCAGAAGACCGGGCAGGTTCGACAGGGAGATAGAGCTGGGAATCCCCGACAAGGATGGAAGGCTCGAGATACTCCAGATACACACGCGGGGCATGCCCCTTGCAGACGATGTCGACCTTGTCCAGCTGGCAAGCATGACCCACGGCTACGTCGGCGCAGACCTTGCGGCTCTGACGAGAGAGGCAGCGATGCGCGCGCTCAGGAAGATCTTGCCCACCAGAGACCTCGAGGCCGATTCGATCCCAGTGGAGGTGCTGAACAGCCTGAGCGTGACGATGGACAACTTCATGGAGGCCTACAGGGAGATGCAGCCCTCGACCCTCAGGGAGGTCCTGCTCGAGTCCCCCAACGTGAAGTGGGAGGACATAGGAGGGCTGGAGGAGCCCAAGCAGGAGCTCATGGAATCGGTCGAGTGGCCTCTCCGCTACGGCGCGTTGTACAAGCACATGAATGCGACCGCACCCAAGGGCATCCTGTTGTACGGACCACCCGGGACCGGCAAGACCCTCCTCGCAAAGGCCGTCGCCACGGAGAGCCAGGCCAACTTCATAGGCGTCAAGGGGCCGGAGTTCCTGTCCAAGTGGGTCGGGGAGAGCGAGAAGGCCGTCCGGGAGACTTTCAGGAAGGCGAGGCAGGCCGCCCCGTGCGTCATATTCCTCGACGAGATCGACGCCATCGCACCAGTGCGAGGCACATCGCACGACTCGGGGGTCACGGAGAGGGTCATAAGCCAGATACTGACCGAGATGGACGGTCTGGAGCCCCTCCACAACGTGATCGTGATTGCGGCGACGAACCGCCCGGACATCATAGACCCTGCGCTGCTCCGGCCGGGGAGGTTCGACAGGCTCGTGTTCATCGCCCCTCCAGACCTCGACGCGAGGAAGGAGATACTCAGGATTCACACGAAGGGCAAGCCCCTGGCTGATGACGTCGACCTGAACAAGCTCGCAGCCAAGATGGACAACTACACGGGCGCGGAGATAGCCGCTGTGTGCAACGAGGCCGTCATGCTGGCCATAAGGGACTATGTCCTCGAGGGCGGCGAGATGGAAGAGGACAAGATCAAGAAGCACAAGGTCGGGATGAAGTACTTCGAGAAGGCCATGGAGAACGTCGAGCCGATGACGGAGACCGAGCTGAAGAAGTACGAGAAGCTCGCACCCAATAGCATGTATCGATGACCATCGATGGAAGGTTCAAATCCAGGGACGCGATAGTAGACAACGCGAAGCGAAAGGGTCTGAGATGACAGGAAAGAGGGAAGAGCTGCTCACGCACCTCAGGGAAAAGCTGGCAAAATCAGGGTTCTTCATCTCCGACCCTCACAGCATCAGGAGCATAAGCTTCGACATCATCGCGCGCAGGGACAAGCAGCTGCTGATCATCAAGGCGCTGTCCAACATAGACTCCCTGTCCCCGGAGGACGCGGAGGAGCTCAGGATACTCGCGACGACGCTCAACGGCAGCCCGATGGTTATCGGCCTGCACTCGGGCGCTGGCAAGCTCGAGGACGGCATACTGTACTCGAGGTTCGGCATACCGATCATCTCAGAGAGCACATTCCACGAGCACATTCTGGAGGGCGTGCCCCCGTTCGTCTACGCCGCCCCAGGCGGGCTGTACGTGAGGCTGGACGGCGAGCTCATAAGGCGCGTCCGAGAGGAGAGGAACATCTCCCTGGGGATGCTCGCGGAGATAGCCGGCGTGTCGAGGAAGGCCATCCAGATGTACGAGAGCGGCATGGGCGCGATGATCGACATCGCGGCCAGGCTCGAGCAGTTCCTCAACGAACCCATCGTCGTCCCTTTGAACCCCTTCTCGTACACTTCCGAGGTCGCCAGGACGCTCAAGTCCTTCGACGAGTTCAAGGGCCTGAACAGGGACGTGTTCGAGATGCTGAGGGAGATCGGATATTCGGTGACGCCCACCATCAGGTGCCCGTTCGACGCCCTCGCGAGCGAGAGGGACCTGCTTCTCCTGACTGGCGTCGAGGAAGACCCCCGGATGACCGCAAGGAAGGCGAGGGTCGTGGGCAACATATCAAGGGTGACCGAGCGCAAGTCGGTCATCTTCGTCCAGAAGGAGACCTCAGTCGAGGCCATCGAGGGCACGCCGCTGATCACGAGGGACGAGCTGCGAAGAGCGGATGATGCGGACGATGTGCTGGAGCTAATCCTCCAGCGAGAGAAGAGGAGGAAGACTTGACCTTGGAGACAATCAAGGCCCGAGGATGCACGGTACACCTCCTCGGCGTCATCAAGGGCCTGAAATCCGAGGCCGAGAAGGTGCGGGAAGCTTTCGAGAAGATCAGGCCGGACGGCGTCGCCGTATCCATCTCCAAGGAGGAGTTGGAAGGCCTCAGGAACCTCCCTGAGGATTTCGAGCCAGAGCTGTCCAGGTACGAGGAGATATATGCGGAGGGGCTCAGCAGGTTCGGCGAGGTGGCCGCCCCTCCGCCGTGCTATGTGGCTGCCGTCGAGCTCGCCGACCACGCGGGCATCAGGCTCGTGCCGGTCGACATGGACGAGGACGCCTACTCGGAACTATACTGCGCTGCAGTGCCCGGCACCACCCTGTTCAGGCACTCCACGAGGACCTGGCTCATGAAAAGGAGAAGGTTCAGCGACAGGAGCGCCGAGGAGTTCGTCCTTGCCTGGGACAGGACAGTGAACAGCCTCGAGGGGTTCGGGATGATAGAGGCCAGGCGCGCCCAGGCGATGGCGAAGGGCATCGAGAGGGCGTGCGACGGCGCGAAGTCGCTTCTCGCGGTCATAGAGCTCGAGCGGTCGGCCGATGTGGCGAGGCTGCTGAGGAGCTCAAAAGAAGGGTAGTGAAAAGGGTTTTGGCCGGGCCGGTCTAGGCCACCGTCAGGTTGATCACTGAGAGGATGCACACCCACGGGTCCTTCGCCGAGCCGCTCGGGGCGTCGATGGTCCAGGTCTTCACATGGAAGTACCGCCAGTACATGCCCGTCCCGCTCCACAGGTTCATGTAGAACCCTATCTTGGACACCTTCGGGTCGTTGGCACCAGTGGTGGTGTAGTTGACGGTGAAGATGTCCGTGTACCCGTCGCCGTTGATGTCAACAGCATCGAAGATCGTCGGGGCGACATCATTGGCGTCTAGCATGTCACCATCGTCGTTGCCGTACCACCCGCTCGTGACCTTCGAGGCCGAGGACACATAGAACGACGTGCTGCCCGCGAGCTCACCCGTCAGGGGCACCCAGGTGGACGCGACATTCCTGTAGACCTTCCAGAGGGAGTTCGTGGACACAGTGTCGTGGTGCTTCGCCACGACAACCTCGTGGTACTGGTTCGTGCCGCTGAACGGGCCGTCTATCGCGGCCGCCCTCACGACCTTCCAGGTGGTGCCCGCGACGACAGGCTTGCCTGCGTAGCCTCCAAACGTGTCAGTGAAGATGGCCGCCATGTCGACCTGTATCCAGTCCCTCACCGCCCCGCTGTCCGCGGTGTTGTAGGCGTCCGTGAACCGCAGGTATATGGCCTTGCTCGCCACGCTGGCCGGAAGCGAGTAGTTGTAGTACGCCCAGCTCTCGGAGTACACGGTCATGATCGGCGTGAAGTAGATCCCGTCGATTGAGTACCAGACATAGAAGCTCTCAGGGGTCCCAGAGCCGGCAGTACCCAGCCTGGCGTAGACCCGCAGTTCCTGGTCGGGGCTGTTAGTCAGAGTCAGGAATTTCATGGTCGCCACCACGGCGCCTATCGGGCTGTCGCCGCCTGTGCCGTTCTCGGAGAACTCTATGTAAGCCCCCTCCACCGCATAGGTGTTGCTGACGCTCCCAAGGGTGTCGTCACCTGCCAGCATCTGCGGGTTGTATCCGGCGGCCGCAGCGTCAAGCGTCTTCTTCGTGCCAGCGACCGTTGAGTATTCGTTCACATTGACGCCGTTCACGCCGCCTGCGAAGGCAGCTGTGGTGTCGGCGGTCAGGATGTCTTTCCTGCCGTCATTGTTCATGTCCTCGATGTCGAAGTCGACAGTCGCGCCGGTCGAGAGTGTGACGCGCTCCTTGGCCAACCTCTGAGATGCGAGTAGCGGGTCGTACGCGTACTTCAGGTCGTACACGCTTATGTCCCCGCCGCCCAAAACGACGAGGTCCGCGCGCCCGTCACCGGTCATGTCCTCGAGGGCGATCTTGGCGACTGGCGTGGACCAGCCCTTGGTGGCCGGCGGAGTGTATATCCAGCCGGTCGAGCCGTAGGTCGTGTTGTATATCACTACCTGGCCGGCCGAGCTAGACCACGCGAAGTCCTGGTCCCCGTCGCCGTTCACATCGCCGAAGGTGATCCAGCTGACCCTGGAGGCGTACCCCTCGGGCCGGGATACCTGGCTTCCTGACTGCCATATGCCGAACGTGTTGAGCGTGTTCTCGAAGTAGTACAGGTAGTTGCTCGAACCCTGGCCCATCAGGACATCCCTGTCGCCGTCGCCGTCCAGGTCGCCCACGCCAAGGGCCGTGACGGTGTAGTCGTTGTTGGCGCTGGGGGTCGCCTCATAGAGCCACATGATCCTTGTGCTGAACAGAAGGTTGTTCTGTATGTGGTACAGGTACTCCCTCGAGTTGAAGTTGCTCTGGCCGCCGGCCATGCCCGTCGTGCCGACGAGGAAGTCCGCCCTCGCGCCCGCGCCCTTGACGAATATCTGGTGGGACAGGGAGTAGATGCCTTCGTTCGTGTCGTTGAACTTCGAGATCTCGATTGTGTACGAGTTCGTGCCGGCTCTCCACTGGACCCCGTTGTTCAGTCTGAGGTCGATGCTGAAGTTGTAGTACTCCGGGTCGTACCTCCATATGCGGGACATCATGCTGCCAGCGGGCGGCACGCCATAGAGTTCCGCGGCGCCTGACCCGTCGCTTATCCTGATCTCGGCCACGCTCACAGGTGGCGGGCTGGCGGTCTCAGTGTCGAGCACTCGGATGGCGACCCAGGCCCTGAAGCTGTCAGAGGAGGATATCTCGAATGGCGTTGTCCTTTCGCCCCACACAGTGGTGAGCGCCTGGTCCTTGTACAGCTCGATCTCGGGGAAGAACTCATCCGTGATCGGCGAGCCGACCGCGCTGACGAACAACGTGATGGAGCCTGTGTACACTGCCTGGGTGTTGGGTGGGGTCGGGTTGTTCTTGAGGGTGATCTCCATCCCGTACGCGCCCGGGGGCAGGGTGCTCGTGTTGAACTGGGCCTCGAACAGGTAGATGCCGCCGCCCGACGGGATCGAGTAGAACGGGTTCGCAGCCGTGCTGCCTGCGGACTCATTGAACGCGGGCAGACGCTCGACGCCCGTCCTGATGTCCGTGAGGGTAAGGTCGTTCTGCACGGCGACGTTGTCCATGACCTTGCTCGCGAACCTGACGAACACCAGATGGTCCTTGTCGAAGTGCGTCGATATGGTAGAGGTCTCTGGCCTGCCGGTCTCGCTCCCGTTGATGTACCTCTCCGGGAACACCCCGAAGCCCTGGTTGGCGAAGAACCAGCGGATGTACGAGGGCAGGTTGCTGTCGCCAGTGTATACGATCTCGTCCTCCTCCGAAACCGGGATCTCCTGGACCGGGAGCTGGGTGATAGTGAGCACGAAGGACGAGATCGCCTTGTGGCCCGCGGAGTCCCATGCATGTATCATTATTACCCCGCCGTCCAGGTCCTCGGCGCTGAGGTCCCTGGTCTGTATGTCGTTGAAGTCCCACCGGTAGACGCCTCCGCCCGGGCTGTCGGCCGCGGGCAACCTGTGAGTGTAGCTCGCACCCTCGACCTGAGACGAGTCTATCCAAATCCCGTCGGTCGTGTTGAGGTCGTTGTCGGGGTCCACGATGGTCACGAAGAGGCTGAAGTCGTCCCACTCCCTGACGGGGTCGGCCGTCGAGGTGTTCCGGTCGCTGTCTGCATACCTCTGCAGTATGCTCGGCGGGTTGCCTCCCGTGCCTCCGGTGACCTGGCTCGTCCACACGGAGGCGTGCTTCACGAGGTCAATGACGGTCACGACCACCGTGCTGGTGTAAGTCGTGCCTGTCAGGGTCTTGGTCCAGGACATGCCCGTCTTCCACTGGTCTGCTCCCCCGAGCCCCTCATCCGTGCCGAGGTCGTACCCCTCGTTGACGTCGTCCACATCGACTATGATCATTGTGTCCTCGGCGTCCATGATGGCGCCTCCGGCCTTCGTCACGGTGAGGTTGGCCTTCGCGCCGTTTTCCCAGAACGATATGCTCGCCGAGAAGTCGGCCTTGGTCGCCTGCTCGGGCACGGGCATGCTGCCGACGAACGCGATGATGCTGCTGAACAGGATGACGGTTATCATGAGGATCAGTATGTTGCCGACGACTTCGGACACACCGCCCTCGTCCTTCCAAAGCTTCCTAGACTCCAAACCCATGATATCGGTCCTCCGGGGGGAGAGAGAACTCTCTGATTTCTGGCGATTCAACGTGTTGGACCGTATATAAACATGTTGAGGTCAATACCAACTACCAGACGGACCTCGGCACGTCGGATTCTGATGACGCCAAAACCAGCACGGTTATATAAGCACAGTGGCATCATAAGAGTCGATGCCAGACCAGGGCCAGCTCAGCGTCAACGACCGGGTGCTACTTCACCTGTCGAGGTTCGCGACGGACATGGCCCCGGAGGAGTACGCCCCCGACAGCACGCAGGCCGGAATCGCTTTGGCCGTCGGGATATCGCGCACGCACGTCCCGCGCGCGGTTAGGAGTCTCATCAAGGAGGGGCTGGTGGCCGAGCTGATGGGCAGGGTCCGAGGGCACGAGCGCCGGATGAATGTCTACGCCGTGACCTCGGAGGGGCTCAAGGGCGCTGAGAAGCTTTGGCAGGGCGCGTCGGACTCTCTCTTCTCTGTTGTTGTCGACGGTGCGGACGTGCCCATGGTGGGCAGGGACATCGAGAAGACGGTCGGCAAGAAGCGGGCGATCGCCGCCATTTCGCAGATGAAGGACGGCGTAGTCCGCCTGAACGAGGCTAGGCGGGCGCCCGTGCAGGACCTCAGAAACGCGCCCTCTCCCGAGCCGTTCTACGGGAGGGACTCCGAGCTCGATGCAATCGAGTCGTTCATGGACGGCGATGCTGGGATGCTGGTCATCTTGGGCAACAAGGGGTATGGCACCACCGCGCTCGCACGCAAGTTCGTCGATGGCGAACTCGAGGAGGACCTGCTTTGGCTTCGGTTGACGCCCGAGGTGACGGCCAAGGCGCTGGAGAGCCGCATCGTGGAGTTCGGCAGGACCATAAGGAAGCAGGTCCAGGGACTGGCCGACGCGCTGAAGCTCAACAACGCCCTTATCGTGTTCGACGACTACTTCAACGTGACCGACGAGGTCGTGGAGCTTTTCTCGTCCATCGTCGAGCTGGCTGACGGTGTGAAGATCATCGTCACGGCCAGGCAGGAGACGCCCGCATACAACTGGTTCTATCAGAAGAAGCACGTCGATTCGGGCCGTGTGCGGGAGCTGAAGATCAAGGGCCTGGACGAGAACAGCTCGAAGAGGCTGCTCGGCAACGACAGGATTGAGAAGGACGCGTTCAAGAGGATCATGATGATGACCCACGGCCAGCCGAAGGTCCTCAAGATGCTCAGGGAGAACGACGTCAAGGGCCTCAGGGGGGACACCCTGTTCTCCGCCGAGGAGATTCGGTACATGCTCTTCCTGAAGGACAAGACGCAATAGACCCTACCACTCGATGCCCTTCCTCGCCTTGAGCCCTCTGTCGAACGGATGCTTCTTCGCATCTATATATGACACGTAGTCCGCGCAGTCGATGAACTCCCGCGGGGCGTTCCTTCCCGTGAGCACGAACTCGATCCCCTGAGGCCTCTTCCTGAGGAGCTCCAGCACTTCGTCAACGCCAATGAGGCCGAAGTCTACGGCAACGCTCACCTCGTCGAGCACTAGCAGCTCGCACGAACGCTCTCTCAGGAGCTGCTTCGCATGGTCGAGGGCCTCCGATGCACAACGCCTGTCCTGTTCGGACGGCTTCGACGGCGGGACGAACCTGCCGGTCCCGAACTGGGCGATCTTGATGTTCCTGAGCTTCCGGGACGAGATGACCTCGCCTGTGGTCTCCCCGGTCTTCATGAACTGCACGATGCAGACCCTGAGCCCATGCCCCGCGGCCCGCATGGCGAGCCCGAAGGCGGCGGAGGTCTTGCCCTTGCCCGGACCGGTGATGACATGGACCTTCCCCAGGCCCTCAGCCTTGGACATCACAGTCGTCAATGATCTCCGACTAGAAAAACAGGCGCTAGCTGAACGCAGTCGAAGGCCCGCCCAGATGGTCCTCGCCAGGAAGGGAGAACTCCCGCTCGAGCAGCCCCAGCTGCTGGGTCTCGAGGGTCCTCGGGTCTATGGGCACGAGCAGGTACGAGCTGGACATCGCGACCTCCTCGTTCGTCAGCTGGATAGCCTTCATCACCGGGGCGAAGCCGTTCTCGGTGATGAGGTACTCGAGCCCGTCGAGGAGCACGACCGCGCCCGGATTCGCCTTGATGAAGTCCGAGACCGTGCTGTGTATCTTCATCAGCCGCGTGGGCTCCAGGCTCATGACCCCTCCGACGGGCTTGACTGACTTCGCGATCCACATGATCGGGCAGTCCAAGCCGTACAGCTGCTGCACCCGGGTAGGGTGGGTGCGAGTGATGACCAGACCGCGCTTGCCCTCGGACAGCAGCCTCTTGAAGGAGTCGTATGCGCGCTGGACCCCCTTGTCCGTGAACAGGTATGAGCTGCCGCTCTTGAGGGCTGGCTCGTCATCGCCGTTCATGGGTAGGTTTACCTCAGGCCAGCCTGTACCGCGAGTCCCTCGTCCGTTATGTCGATGAGCTGCCTGCCCGTGGTGTGCTTGGTCCCCCTCATCTTGAGGACCTCGAGGAACTTCCGCCTGACCTTCTCCTCCTCGGGGTAGGACAGCATGACCACTCCGTCCACCATGTAGGACTCCTGGCTGTGCGATATGTCGTCGTAGGACATCTCGGCGGTCACGAGCGTGAGGCAGTTGAAGGCCTTGAGGTAGGCGAAGAGCTCGTGCATGAACTCCCTCGTCTCCCCGCGCCACTGGAGCATGTCAGTCATCGGCGTGATGGGGTCGATGGCTATCCTGAGCGGCTGGTACTGCTCGATCTTCTTCTTGATGATGTTGAGCATGTCGCTCGGGTTCTTCATCAGCGTGGGGCCTATGTCTATGAAGTTGACAACGCCCTTCTCGACCATCTCCTGGTTGTAGAACGAGAAGGACGACAGGAACTTCTGCACGAGCCACTGCGGCTCAGATATGGCCGTTATGTAGAGCCCCTTCTCCCCCTCCCTCGCGCCGTGGAAGAGACTCTGGACCGCAAGGGTCGTCTTGCCCGTGCCGGGCTCGCCGGCGACGAGTATCGCCGATGGAAAGGGAAAACCCCCCTGGAGCATGCCGTCGAGGCCAGGAATACCGGTGGTCTTCCTGGTCATCTCAGAGCACCTCCGTGTCGATGACGAACACGCACTTGTCGTCCCCCTTGGAGACGCACTTGCGCTCGTGGCAGTAGACGTCCTTGCCCGTGCGCTCCTCGAAGATCTTCGCCAGGATGCCTCTGAGCATGTGGCAGGTCGGCGAGTCCGAGCTGGATGCCTCGATGGACCCAGCGACCGTTATCGTGTCGCCCTCGAACACTATGTCGGTGCACCAGCCCTCCTTGACCAGGGCCTCCTTCATCCTCACGAGCTCCGTCCCGGAAGTACGTATGAGCCTGTCGCCCATGATGCGGCCGCTCCTGTAGAACATCCCGTGCGAGGCGAATGTCATGACGGTCTCATACAGCCTCTTGATCTCGACGAGCTCCTCCCTGCGGAGTCTGATCGCGCGCTCTGGTTGCTCCATACAATCCACCTGGTCCCGAGGGGTTGCGTTTATCTGTAAGTCGAGACTTATATCTTTTGGTGTGGCTCGCTCTCGGCCACTGGCTGGACCAGGACAGGTTAATCTAGTGCATGGCGCTACGGTGAGTGCGTGATGGAGGTAGAGGCGAAGTACTGGTCCCCGAGCAACGAGAAGGTCGAGAAGACGCTCGTGCACCTGGGAGCGAAGAAGGTCTTCTCGGGAACGATGGAGGACGTGTACTTCGCGCATCCGTCCAGGGACTTCGGCAAGACGGACGAGGCCCTGAGGCTGAGGAAGCTGGAAGGGACCTCGGAGCTGACCTACAAGGGCCCGAGGATGCACCAGGAGAACGCCAAGGCGAGGGAGGAGCTGACGCTCAGGACGGACAGCCCTCTGGCGGCCCAGAGGATCATCGAGAGGCTCGGGTTCAAGGAGTTCCACACAGTAAGGAAGACACGGACAAGCTACATCCTCGACAAGCTGAGGATTGAACTGGATGATGTGGAGAGCCTCGGGGAGTTCGTCGAGCTGGAGGTGATGACGGAATCGCCGCAGAGGTCGGCGGAGCTCCTCGAACTAGCGCGGAGGGAGCTGTCCCTGGTCAAGCTCGAACCCAAGACCTATCTTGAGCTGATCATCGAGACGCTATCGGCGAGGCAGAAGCAGAAATGAAGAGTGTGGGCGTGGTGTTGTGACCGCGCCCGCGAGGACGACCTCAGAGCTTGTTTATCTTCTCAGTCATGAAGGCCTTGATGTTGGGGTCGTCCGGGATTGTTATTGACTTCTTGTACTTCTCGCTTCCGTCCGGCAGGAAGTACCCTCTTGACACCGAGATGAACTCGCTGACACCCTCGTCCGTGATCGCTTTCTTCCTGGCGACTGCCAGGAAGTTGTTCTTTCCGAACGGTATCTTCTCGGCGCTCAAAGTTTCGAACTGTACCTTTGTCTCCTTTTCATCGTCCATCCGGTTGCCTCCGTTTGATAGGCAGCTCTTGAATATTGTCGATTAATATAAATGTTCGTTGACCTAGGTCGGCGCCCGTGACAGGAGCATGTGCCACCTAGACAGGGGCATGCGCACCGAACTCTGCTGTGAAATGGAGGATCGGGGAGCGCAGCCAGCACATCCTGCCGGGAATCTGGAATACGATAATGTAATATAGAGTGCACGCGGTTGATGCGCTCGTGAGCTCTGACATCCAGCCTGGGCCCGCTCCGCCCGGTCAGGATTCCTGCCCCTTCTGCGGCACGGCATTCCCCGAAAGGGCGTACTACTGCCCGAACTGCGGCTCCGTGAGGCCCTCGATAGTTGCCGCTGGCCTCCCGATGGCCGGTGACAGGCGCACATGGGCCTGGCAGCAGTACAGGCGGCCTGCGAAGCGTGCCGATCTAAGGGCGGTCATCAAGGCCGTGAGCGCCTTCGCGATGATCACCCTCGGCATCCAGACGATGCTGATGCTCTTCACTCTGATCTATGGCATCCACATGGTTGTCCCGGAGATCCTGGACGAGTGGGCCGGGTACACCTTGTTCGTGATCGTCCCGGTCGTCGTCACGCTCTTCGAGCTGTCGGGCTACTACCTCGTGGCGTACTACCTGTTCCTGGTCGTCGCGATAGTCGCGAGCTGCGCATGGGTGGTCCTTAGAAGCTACAAGACCTTCCTCAAGGAGCTCTCGATGAAGGCCACCACGAGGGAGCACAGCCCTCTCTTCGAGACCTGTGGGCTGCTGTTCGCGACGATGTTCTTCTCTGTGGTCATGGCCTTGGCTTTCGGAGCTAGCGACGAGGAGATACCAGACATAGGAACGGTGGAGGAGAGCCTGTTCCTCCTCGCCAACGCATCCGTCTGGGAGGAGATAGTCGTCCGGGTCCTCATGATAGGCCTCCCGATGGTCCTGGTCGACTTCGCCCGGAGAAGCTGGAACAAGAACTGGTACGCGTACGCGCTGGGGGGAGGGTTCAGATTGGGCATACCCGAGGTCTCGCTGCTGATTATCTCCTCATTCGTCTTCGGCATGGCGCACTACGTCACCGGTTGGGGGGCCTGGAAGATACTCCCGGCCGCGGTCGGCGGACTCGCGTTCGGATACCTGTTCCTGAGGTTCGGCATCGCGGCCTCCATCATGCTCCACTTCGCCACCGACTACCTGGGCATGCCCATAGAGGTGTTCGAATCCGACCGCCTCAGGATGATCGTCGGGCTCGGAGTCCTTATGTGGCTTGGGTTCGGCCTCATCTTCTTCATATACTACACGACGAGGGTCGCGGAGTTCCTCTCCGGGAAGAGGCTCTTCGAGACTGGGCCGAGGGCGGTCCCCACACCGTGGACGGACCCGAGGATGAGGGCACCCATTCCCGGCACATGGACCTACTCGACCGTGCCGACACAGGCGCCCGCGCCCCAACCACATCAGCCCCCGCCGAGCGCGCCACCCGCGGTCAGCAGCTTCGGAATGGGCTATGTCTGCCCTGTGTGCGGCCACACAGAGGCCAGATACATCAACGGAAGGTTCCAGTGCCTCGGATGCGGACACCTAAGCTAGGAGACGCTTCAGAACGGCTTTGCTCTCCGCCCCGCTTTCGAGGTTCACAGACTCGATCACGATATTGCCCTTATAGGAATCCCGCAACACCTTGACCACCTTGGCGAGGTCCGCAGAGCCATCGTCTATCCTATTGTGCTGGTCCCACTGCCCCTCGTTGTTGTGCAGGTGCACGTTCCTGAACCTGTCGGATAGCGCGAGGAACTCGTCCACCTGGTGGACGGTGTTGGCGTGACCCATGTCGAAGCAGATGCCAAGACCTGCATCCTCCACGACCTCGAGCAGCTCGCCAGCGTTAGTGCAGGTGGCGTTGATGCCCCCCGGCAGGTTCTCGATCGTCACATCGATCGAGCTGTCGCACGCGTAGGCCGCAATCTCCCTGACGGACCGCTTCGTCGTCTCGAGCGCCTTGGCCCTGTTGAGGAAGGCGATGCCCTGGACGAAGCCCGGATGGACCGTCACCAGCGGGATGTCGAGGCGGTGGCACATCAATATCGTCTGCTTGATCTCGTTCACGGCGGCCACCCGCATGGGCTCGTGCACGCTTCCGATGTTCACGTCGCTCAGAGGAGCGTGCACCTGGAAGTGCATGCCGTGCGACTGCTGAGCGTACCTCACGCTATCACGTACGAGCTCCAGCCGGTCCTCGCCCTCGGACAGGACCTCCCACAGCTCGAAGTGCTCCGAGATGCTCTCGACCATGTTGAGGAAGGGCGTCATACAGAAGGCAGGAGAACCGATGCCGATCAATGCTCCTTCACCTTCCTCGTGTCGGGCGCGATGGAACCGATGAGAGCGAGGATGTCGTCGGATTCGATGACGACATCGATGTCTCCCAGGGGATGCGCCTCGCCCGAGAACGATATCTTGCCGACCGCGGCGACCTGCTTGTTCAGCCGGAAGTGGGTCGAGTTGTCCCTCTTGCCCCTGAGCATCACGGCGCGGGCCGCGTCCCTTATCCTCTGCCGCTTCAGCAGCTCAGAGAACACCTCCAGAGAAGATGATTCGGCGGTCAGATCCTCATCCCCGACAACGGACGCGTCTGGGAAGAGGGCCCCGATTGCCCTCACGACCTTGTCTCTGTCCTCGGTGGGGAAACATCGGGTCGAGAGCCGGACCTTTAGCATGAGCCAGCGATGTTGGAAAAGATATTTAAAGACGTCCGCGCTTGGATTCGCGGGATGAAGAAACGGATTCTGAAGCTGCTCAGTGAGAGGGGCATCCTTGTCGAGCCCGACGCCGTCGATGCGATCGCGTCCGCTCCAGATCCGATGCGCTGCGTGCGGCTCATACTGGACGACTCGGAGAATCAGCCCCTTGTCCTCACCAGGGAAGACGTAGGCGGCTACATCTCCTGCGCTCGGCCCAAGGTCGCCCCGACGGCGAGGAACAAGGAGCCGCAGCTTCCTGAGCAGCCGGCAGCCAAGCACGAGAAGCCCCCTGAGGAGATCAGAATCCTCAAGGACATCACGGGCGACTCCACCTGTGTCGGGAACGTCATCGACTTCGCCAAGCTCTTCAATGACAGGTTCGCCAGCCTGCGGAAGATACTCGTGAAGCGCAGGGAGCTGTCCGGCCTCATACCGATTGCGAAGACGAAGCGGGTCCAGAAGGACGTCCGATTCGTCGGGATAGTCAACGACATACGCTCGACAAAGAACGGCCACACGATTCTCGAGCTTGAGGACGAGGACGACAAGACGCAGGTGCTCGTGCTGAAAGGTTCCAGGAAGGGCATGGATTCCTTCGTCAGGGACGAGGTCCTGGGCATCGTGGGCTCGATGAGCAAGGATGGGGAGCTCATCGTGGCCAAGGACATCATCAGACCTGAGGTGCCGTACAACAGCGGCATGACGCCGAACGGCTCCGACTCGATCGTGGCGTTCGTCTCGGACACACACGTCGGTAGCGCCGAGTTCCTGCCTGAAGCCTGGAAGAGGTTCACCGATTGGCTGGGCAGGGACGCCGTGGCACGGGACGTGAAGTACATCGTTGTGCCGGGGGACCTCGTGGACGGCATCGGGATCTATCCCGGCCAGGAGGACGAGCTCCTGATAGAGGATGTGTATGCGCAGTACATGGAGCTCGCGAAGTTGATATCGATGATACCCGAGAGAATCAAGATAGTGATGATGCCTGGAAACCACGACGCCGTCAGGCTCGCGGAGCCCCAGCCAGCCCTGCCTCCGGAGGTCGTCTCAATGTTCGATCCCAGGGTCAGGTTCGTGGGCAACCCGTGCTACCTCGACATAGAAGGCAGGACCATCCTCGCGTACCACGGAAGGAGCATGGACGACTTCGTCGGGAGCGTGAGGAACCTGACCTACTCGCGCCCGGACGAGATCATGAAGGACATGCTGAGGCGGAGACACCTCGCGCCCACATACGGGGAGAGGACGGCGCTCGCGCCCGAGCAGAAGGACTACCTCGTGATCGACCGCGTCCCGGACATATTCGTCACGGGGCACGTCCACGCGTGCGCGGTGTCGGAGTACAGGGGGATCAAACTGATAAACGCATCAGCGTGGCAGTCTCAGACGGCGTACCAACGCATGCACAACCAGGTCCCTGACCCTGCCAAGGTCCCGCTTGTCAACCTCGGCTCTGGGGAGACCTGGATAGAGGATTTCTCGAGCTAGTCGATAGTGAAAGGATTGATATCCACTGAGCGGGATTGCCTTCCGTGCGCGACCTGGACCCGTTCTTCAAGCCCAAGTCCGTGGCTGTGATTGGCGCGACCCCGTCGTCCGGCAAGATAGGCAACATCATCATCGAGAACCTGTTCAGCGACGGGTACCAGGGCAGGATATTCTTCGTGAACCCGAACTACAAGGAAATCCTGGGGATGACCTGCTACCGGTCCGTGCTCGACTGCCCCGAGATACCTGAGATGGCGATCATAGTGGTTCCTGCGAAGCTCGTCGCGGGTGTGATGGAAGAGGTCGGCAAGAAGGGGACCAGGGCAGTGACCATCATATCCGCTGGGTTCTCGGAAACGGACGCTGAGGGGAAGGAACGCGAACGCGTTGTCCTTGAAATCGCCCAGAGGAACGGCATCAGGATTGTGGGCCCGAACTCGCTCGGCATCATCTCCCCCCATGCGCGCTTGAATGCCTCCTTTGCGCGCGCGTCGCCCCTGGCAGGGCACATTGCATTCTTCTCTCAGAGCGGCGCGTTCTGCACCGCCGCCATCGAGTACTCCCTCGGCGAGATGCTGGGCTTCTCGGCCTTCGTCAGCTCGGGGAACAAGGCCGACATCGAGGATGCGGACCTCGTGACGTACTTCGCGAACGATCCCAAGACGAAATGCATAGTGGCCTACATGGAGGCGACCAGGAAGGGTCAGGAGCTGTTCCAGGCGCTGGACAAGGCCTCTCGGAAGAAACCCATAGTGATACTCAAGGCCGGTCGATCCAGGAAGGGCGCAAGAGCCGCGAGCTCCCATACGGGCGCGCTCGCCGGGTCGGACGCGTCCTTCGATGCGGCGTTCAAGCAGACCGGGGTGTACCGGGCGAAGACCATGTTCGACCTCTTCGATGCCGCCCAGGCACTGGCGAACCAGCCGCCTCTCACGGACGATGGCATAGCCATCGTTACGAACGCGGGCGGAATGGGAGTGGTCGCGACGGACTACGCGGAAGAGATCGGCATCGAGCTCGCAGACCTGTCGAAGGAGACAGTCGAGGCGCTTGCCAAGGTCTGCCCACCCACCTGGAGCTGGGGCAACCCGATCGACATCATCGGGGATGCCGACACCGCCCGGTTTGCCGGCGTGCTGGAGATCATCGGGCGGGCACCAGAGGTCAAGGGCATCCTGGTGATAGCCGCTAGGCAGGCCGCGACGAACCTCTACGAGCTCGCCAAGTGGATAGCCATCACGTCGAAGCTGAGTGGGAAGCCAACGGTCGCATGCTTCCCCGGGATCGAGGACCCCGAGTCCGAGCGGTTCCTGGACTCGCGAGGCGTGCCCGCCATGCCGGTCCCGGAGAGGGCGATCACCGCACTGCATGCGCTTCATGTGCGCGGGAAGTACCTGAAGAAGAAAGGGCTGCTGCGCTGACCTCTCAGCCGAATATGTCCGCGACTATCAGGTAGAGTCCTATCCCGATGAAGACCAGGCTGGATATGAACCCCAGCCAGATGAGCTTCATCAGCTTCTCCCTGTCAGTCAGGATGTCCATCAGGGCCACGGGCTCACGCCTCTGCCGCCTTGGCCATCTTCCCCTTGATCCTCTTCAGCCGGAAGATGTTGTCCCGCTCCATCTCCTCGAGCCTGAACCTGATGAACCGCTCGATCTCCTCGAGGTCGGGCAGGACCCTGAACTCGAGTGCGTTGACCCGCCTCTTCGTCCGCTCGATCTCCTCCAGCAGCTTCTTCATGGTGGTCTCGAGCTCCGCGGCCTTCACGACCGTTTCGACGAGCTTCTCGAAGGCGTCCGTGGCCTCGTCTATCCTGGGCGAGGTCCCGATTATGCCGTATCCCCTCTCGTAGATGGGCGCGACTATCTTGCTGGACTTGATCTCGGGCACGACCACGCCCATCAGGTTCCTGCTCCTGAGCTGTATCTCCGGATGGCCCGTGAGGGCGTACGACGCGGACCTGACGGCGATCACGCCGTCGACCGCGCTCGCGATGGCGATCTTCTCGCTGGCCTCCCTGAACCGCTTGGCGATCTCCAACCTGAGGTCCTTCGCCTGGTCCAGTATCTTGAAGAACTCGAGTATGAGGCCGTCCCTCTTGAGCTTCAGGATCTTGTGCCCGTTCTGGGTCAGCCTGATCTTCCTCGTGACCTCGAGGAGCTCCGACCGGGTCGGCTGTATCTCACGCA
This sequence comes from Methanobacteriota archaeon, assembly GCA_020725925.1. Classification (GTDB taxonomy): domain Archaea; phylum Thermoplasmatota; class Thermoplasmata; order UBA10834; family UBA10834; genus COMBO-56-21. The sequence continues at coordinate 129,626 of DYTN01000002.1, read as the reverse complement.
TCGGCATGTTCCGATCACTTCTTCTTCATGGAAGGGTGGTACTTCTCGACGATTTTCCTGTCGATCTTCGTTAGCGAGTCGACCGGCAGGCTGGACAGCAGCTCCCAGCCAAGGTCGAGCGTCTGCTCGATGGTCCTGTCCTCGTCCTTGTCCTGCCGCACGAACCTGTCCTCGAACGAGTCCGCGAAGTCCAGGAACTTCCTGTCCCTCTCCGACAGGGCCTCCTTGCCCACGATCGCGACCAGCCCCCTGAGGTCCCTGCCCTCTGCATAGGCCGCATAGAGCTGGTCCGAGACCGCCCTGTGGTCCTCTCTCGTACGTCCGGGCCCTATGCCCTGGCCCATTAGCCTGGACAATGAGCGCTCGACCGCGACGGGCGGGAATATGCCCTTCCTGTGCAGCTCCCTGGACGCGACGATCTGCCCCTCGGTGATGTACCCCGTGAGGTCCGGGATCGGGTGCGTGATGTCGTCTCCCGGCATCGACAGGATCGGGAACTGCGTGATGGACCCCTTCTTCCCCTTTATCCTCCCGGCACGCTCGTACATGCTCGCGAGGTCCGTGTACATGTACCCTGGATAGCCCCTCCTCGCCGGCACCTCCTCCCTGGCGGCGCCTATCTGCCTCAGGGCCTCGCAGTAGTTCGTGATGTCGGTCCATATGACGAGCACGTGCGTGTTGAGGTCGAACGCGAGGTATTCCGCGGTGGTCAACGCGAGCCTCGGGGTCAGAAGGCGTTCGATCGCAGGGTCGTCCGCGAGGTTGAGGAACACGACCGCCCGCTTGAGCGCGCCGGTCCTCTCGAAGTCCTTCATGAAGTACTGGGCCTCCTCGCTCGTGATGCCCATGGCCCCGAACACGACGGCGAACTCCTCCTTCTCCCCGAGCACCTTCGCTTGCCTGGCTATCTGCAGGGCGATGTCGTTGTGCGGCAGGCCCGACCCGGAGAATATCGGGAGCTTCTGGCCCCTGACGAGCGTGTTCATCCCGTCGATGGACGAGACGCCCGTCTGGATGAACTCCTGGGGGTTGTCCCTCGCCCACGGGTTGATCGCCGCGCCGATGATCTCCAGCCGCTTCTCGGGGATGATCGGCGGGCCCTTGTCGAGGGGCTCGCCTGACCCGGACAGGATCCTGCCGAGCATGTCCTTCGAGACCGGCATCTTGACGGTCTCGCCCAGGAACTTCACACCGGAGGCCTTGTCGATGCCGCCGGTGCCCTCGAACACCTGGATGACCACGATCTCATCCGAGGTGTCGAGCACCTGTCCCCTCTTGGTCGAGCCGTCCGGGAGGGATATCATGACGAGCTCGCCATAGCCTACGGGCTCTGTCTTCTCCACGAACACAAGCGGCCCTGCGATCTGTGAGATCGTGTGGTACTCCTTCGCCATGACCATCACACCCCCAGGCCCGCAAACTGCTTCTCCATCGCCGCGACCACCGTCTTCATGCCCTCGTCGATGGTCTCCTCGAACTTCAGTTTGCCAAGGTCCGCCCTGCATGGTAGGGAGACGACCTTCTCGAGCGGCACTTCGAGCGAGATGGCCTTCTTAGCGTGCTCCGAGAACTTCTTGATGGCGCTCATGTACTCGTACTGCCGCTTCAGCGGGCTGTAGGTGTCGACAGGATGGTAGGCGCTCTGCTGCAGGAAGAACTCCCTGATCATCCTCGCGACCTCGAGCGTGAGCCTCTGCTCCTCCGGGAGAGCGTCCGAGCCCACGAGCTGCACGATCTCCTGCAGCTCCGACTCCTTCTGCAGGGTCTCCATCGCCCAGAGGCGCACGGCGTTCCAGTCCTCCGCGACATTCTGCCTGTACCAGTCCTCTAATATCGGGCTGTACAGGCTGTAGGAAGTGAGCCAGTTGATCGCCGGGAAGTGCCTCCTCTCCCTCAGCTTCGAGTCCAGCGCCCAGAAGACTTTGACGATCCTCAGAGTGTTCTGCGTCACAGGCTCGCTGAAGTCCCCGCCCGACGGTGACACTGCACCTATCACGGATATGGACCCCGTCGTGCCAGAGTGCGTCTTGACCCTGCCGCATCTCCCATAGAACTCCGACAGCCTGGAGGCCAGGTACGCGGGGTATCCCTCCTCGCCGGGCATCTCCTCGAGCCTCGAGGATATCTCGCGCATCGCCTCTGCCCACCTCGAGGTCGAGTCGGCCATCAGCGAGACGTCGTACCCCATGTCCCTATAGTATTCCGCGATCGTGATCCCCGTGTAGACCGATGCCTCCCTGGCAGCGACGGGCATGTTCGACGTGTTGGCGATGAGCACCGTCCTCCCCATCAGGGGCAGGCCAGTCTTGGGGTCCTCGAGCTCGGGGAAGGTCGTCAGAACCTCGGTCATCTCGTTCCCGCGCTCCCCGCAGCCGACATAGACCACGATCTTCGCATCGCTCCACTTGGACAGCTGCTGCGATGTGACTGTCTTGCCCGTCCCGAACCCGCCAGGGATGGCCGCGGTGCCGCCCTTCGCAAGCGGGAAGAGCATGTCGAGGACCCTCTGGCCGGTGACCAGCGGGATGTCCGGCAGGAGCTTGTCGACATAAGGCCTCGGCTGCCTCACGGGCCAGGTCTGCATCATGGAGATCTTCTGGCCGTTCTCCAGCTCGCCGACAGGCTCCTCGACGGTGAACTGCCCTTCCTGGATGCTCTTGACCTTGCCCTTCACGTTGATCGGCAGCAGGACCTTGTGGACGATGTTCCCCTCGGGCACTTCGCCGACGATGGCGCCGCCCTGGACCTCGGCGCCCTTCTTCACCGTCGGGGTGAACTTCCACTTCGTTGTCCTCGCCAGGCCCGGCGCGGCTACGCCTCTCGAGACGAAGTCCCCCTGCTTGTCCCTCAGGATCGGCAGGGGCCTCTGGACGCCGTCGTAGACGCTCGAGAGCAGGCCCGGCCCCAGCTCGACCTGCAGAGGGGCACCGGTGTCGACGACCTCCTCGCCCGGCCTTATGCCCGACGTGTCCTCGTACACCTGGATGACCACCTTGTCGCCGACGAGCTTGATCACCTCGCCCATCAGCTTCAGGTCGCCGACGAGAACTACATCGTACATCCTCGGCGAGATGCCCTCAGCCGTGACGACCGGTCCTGCAACCCTGCTTATCTTGCCCTTTGTCTGTCCAGCCATATCGAACGCTCTCCTGCTACCTTGATTTGTAAAGGTCGATCCCCATCGCCCTTCGGACCTTGTCCCTCATGTCGCCTTCCTCCACGCCGACGGGAATGACCACGGGATTGACGCTCTCCATCATCCTCTCCCTGAGCTGCGCAGGGAGCCTGTCCAGGTCCGGCGTGTGCACCGCGAGTATGCCGACTGCCTGGTCGTCCAGGACCTTGACGATCGTGTCGAGGAGCTTGTCTGGCGTGACTGCGTACACCTTCTTGATGCCCGCGAGCCTGAAGCCCACCACGAACTCCTCCGACCCCACGACGGCGATCTCCATCTCACACCACCAGCAAATCCTCCATCACCGCATTCGAGAGGGCGCTCTCCTTGCCCCTCGCGATGATCCTTATGTTGTCCACTTCCACCTTCTTGCGTATCATGTAGTTCACGATAGGCAGCACCGAGAGAGGGTAGAAGTGGGCGAACTTCTCGCTCGTGCCTATCAGCGCCTTGTCAATGGCGATCGTGATGTCCGACAGCTTTTGGTCGGCCTTGAACTTCTCCACCGCGCCCTTGATGACCTCGTACATCGAGGACTTCTCCAGCTCCTCCATGATGGCGCTGAGCCCCTCGGCCTGCGCAAGGGCCTTCAGCTTGTCCATGCCGTACTCGAGGCCTCCCGGGATGAGGTACTTCAGTATCTTGTCCTCAGGTATCCGCTCTGCCTTGAGCTTCAGCAGGACCTTCAGATTCGTGACATCGATCTCCCGCCTGACGAACTGCCGCAGGAGCTGGTCTGGGAGGTTCGTCTCCTCGATTATCTTCAGAAGGTCGTAGTACATCGACTTGTCCAGGTGGTCCTCGAGCTGCGCCAGCCGGCCGGTGTCCACGACCTCCCGCACAAGCTCGGGCGTGATGCCGAGCGACGGTTCCTTGGAGAGGGCGTCCATGAGCTCCTGGATCGAGCCCAGCTGCACCAGCGTGCGGAGGTACGATTCGGAGAACGAGCCAGCGGGGACGAACGTGTCCATGACGTCCTCCTCTCCCACGCCGGTGGTCTTCCCCCTGAGCACCGTCTTGACGTTGAACGTGTCCCACCGTTTCAGGTAGTCGCCCACCATCTCCCTCAGGTGGCCGGTCGTGAACGACAGGATGTCGGAGTAGGTCCTCGCGAGGTTCCTCGTGATGGCCACCTCGACGAGGTTCGCGCCGGAGTACCGGGAGGCGTACTTCGTCATCTCCTCCCTGTACTGAGTCTCCCCGAGGAACCGGCCTATCTCGTGCACGTCCATCACCAGCATCCTCGAGTAGGTGTCGCGCGATAGCAGGAACCGCTTCTTCGCTTTCACGCGCGTGCACGCATATGCGAAATTCCCCCCGCCCTTGAACGGCCACATCTTTCAGCTCACCCGAACAACCTCGAATATATCTCCTGCATCTTCTTGTTCCAGACCTCATCCAGGATGCTCTCGAACCGGTAGTCCAACCGGACGCTCCTGTCCTTGCTCTCGAACACGAGCCCGCCGGCGGAGTCGATCGTGCCCCCGTTGCCCATGCCTGCGGGGAGCTGTAGGATCGCCCTGTCGGCCTTGTTCGAGTACACGAGGCACTCGCCGAGCTCCATCTTGGCCTTGGCCACGAGCTTCGAGTAGATTCTCTTGCGCCTGTCCGCCGGGAGGCCCGCGAGCTCGGAGAGAGTCTGCTCCCTCAGCTCCTCCATGACCTGCCTCTGGGCGGCCAGGAGGGTCTTCTTGGACTCCAGCTCCCCGCTCGAGATCTCCTGCTGCTCCGTCTGGGCGATCTGCGCGGCGGTCTTCTTCTCGGCCTTTGCCCGGTCCTCGGAGATCCTCTTCTCCGCCAGCTTGACCTGCTCGTCCCGCTCCTTCTCGCCCAGCTTGACGATCTCGCGCTTCTTTTCCTCGCCCCTGCGAAGGATGTCCTCGACTACCTTGTTCAGGCTCATGGCCTCTCAGCTCCCGATTGGACTCGTGGTCCCGACCCTCATTGTCCTGATGCTTGCTCACGTCTTGCCCAGCAGCAGGAACGCCACGACGAAGCCGAGGATGACTATCGTCTCGGGCAAGACCATCAGGATCATGCCCTTGCCGAACATCTTCGGGTCCTCAGCCGTCGCGCCCACCGCTGCCGCACCGATCTGGGCCTGCGCAACGCCGGTGCCGAGGCCCGCGACGCCGATCGCGATCCCCGCACCAATCAGGGCAAGCCCAGCTCCTACTGCCGTTCCCGGATCTAGTGCCATTCCTTTTCGCCTCCTATTCCGCTGCCACGGAGTACCTCCTCTCGTAGCTCAGGGGCTGGAAGTCCGTGCCTCCGCCCTCGAAGAACTTGAGGAAGAACTCCACATAGTTCAACCTGATAGCCTGGATCCCTGCGGAAAGAGCTCCCAGGAAGAACACGAAGAACATCTGGGTGACGAAGAGAGTCAGCGCCCCCAGTATTGCGATGGCCACGTTGCCGCTGTCGAATATCAGCGGGAACAGCATCGTGTTGAATGCGAGGGCCATTGCCCCCTTGCCCACCGCGAGCGCAGCCAGTCTTGCGTACGAGACCAGATTAGTGAAGAGGGCTATGACCTCGCTCAGGGCCAGAGGGCCCTCAGTGAAAGGAAGAGCCACGACACCGACCACGATCAGCACGACCGCTGGTATCGATATCTCCACGCCTATCAGCGAGATCTGGGAGTCCGGCATCATGGAGAACACGGTCGAGTTGATGAACGAGCTCGTCTCGGTCGCGTTCCCGGCGATGAGCATCATCTCCTCGAACAGCCCCAGCAGGATGACTATCCACGCGATCTTCCCCAGCGCGTGCCTCTTGCTGTGCTGGTAGTGGTTGACGAAGCCAAACCCCAGGCCCAGGGACAGGTGCACCCATCCAGCGAGCAGCGACAGCCCGAGCATCTCCTGGATGTCGTGCATCTTGTCGAGCATCGGGTGGATTGGGATGTTGGCGACGACCTCCCAAGAGGCCTCCTCATGACCTCCCGCGCCCTCCCCCTCCGGCGGATGGAAGGGCACGCCGAACGCCTCGGCGAAGACGAAGATGCCGAAGATACTGGCCAAGATGCCGCCGACGAGTATGATCGTGCCCAGCTTCTGCAAATCCGGATGCCCCTTCAGCTTCAGACGCATCACAGCGCCAAGGGCGGCCAGGCCAGCGCCGAAGCCGAGATCGCCGATCATGAACCCGAAGAACACCGGGAATGTGACAAAGAGGACAAGCGTCGGGTCAATCTCCTCGTACTTCGGGGTCGACACCAGGTTGATGAAGAATTCGAACGGCCTCACGGGCTTCGGGTTTTTCAGCTTCACCGGGGGCTCTTCCTCGTGCTCCGCTGGTATCGTCTCCACGAACGCCAGCCCACAGCAGAGTGTGTCGAGGGCCGCCTTGATCTCTCCAATCCGAGAGCTCGGGATCCAGCCGTCGATGACGAACGAGTTGGTCGACGCCGCGATTCTCAAGGGGGTTTCGGCTTTCAACACCTCGATCGACAGGTGTTCCTCGGAGGAGACTATGAAATCGGCGAACTGCTTCCGTATGGACTCGAGCTCCCCCTCGATCCGCTTGAGGTCGGCCTCGAGCTCGTTGATGATGGTCTGGTCCTTCGAAATGATGTCCTCCGGCCGGCCCGTGACCTTGGGGAGCTTGACCTCCTGGAGCTCGTGCTCCGCGAGCACTCTGGCCGCTTCCCCGCGCGCGTCGTTCCTGACGAAGACCGCGAGGGCGATGTCCCCTTTGCGGATCTCCTTGAATATCTCGAGCTCCTTGACCCTGGCACGAAGGGACTCATCGGGGTCCGTCTTGCACACGCCGACAAAGGGCGAGATGTTGTCGTAGCCCTCGTAGTCCTCCACCTTGAGCGGGAAGGTCCTGAACGGCTCGAGCGCCTTGATTTCGCCCTCCTTCTCCCTGATGAGCGACTGTATCTTCTGCCTGGCCTCCGCCTTGCTCGATGTGTTCAGGTCCAGAGTCACGAGGGCCTGCTCGAGCCTCTTCGTGAGGGCATTAACTGGCATCCTGTCCGAGGGCTTGTGCTCCTCTATGTCGAGCGACCGCATCATCGCCCTGAGCTTGAGCAGCTTCTGGGACGCATCTGACGCCTTCGGCAGGGGCTGCCCGAGCTTGAACTCCTCGTCTGGCTTGGTGAAGTCGATGACGTGCAAGACCCCGAGCTCGTACAAACATCCGATCGTCGGGTCGAGGCTGTCTATCGAGCCGACGACCACGGCCCGGGTCATCTCCTCCGGTCTAAGCATCAACTGCCCTCTCAAACTCCGAGACAACGAAAGCCTTGGTGTCGGCCATCCTCCGCTTCGCGGTCGATGCGAGCGCGGCCGCCTTCTTCGCCCCTTCGTCGAGGAGCACCTTCTTGCGGCCCTCGACCTGCCTCTGCGCCTCCGCCACCTTCGAGTCGAGCTGCTTCCTCAGGGCCGCCTCCGCGCCCTCGACCCTCTGCATCGCGAGCCGCTTCCCCTCGGCTTGGAGCTGCTTCCGCCTATCCTCCGCCTCGCGGGTCATCTTGCGGACCTGCTCCTCGGCAACTTTTATCTGGTGGAGAATCTCGGCCTTGCCCAAGTCAGACACGTCCAGCTCGCTGATGCGGGTTTCGATATTTATAGGCTACGGGGTCTTGTCTTTTCGAACTATCGGGCCGTTGTTACGACAAACTACGACCACCAAGGGAGCGCGCCTAAATCCTTGCGAAACCCCGAAAGAAGACGGCTCGGGGACCGCGTGCAGAGCCTGCCCCTAGTCCTTCAGCTTGTCCGCGAACTCCTTCTTGTCCAAGCGGGTCAACTTCACCCCGCCCTGCTTGAGCAGCTCGACACCGGTGAGGTCCGAGTAGTCGCCGAGGTACACTACGCGGGCGACCTGCGCGTTGAGTATCATCCGGGCGCAAATAGGACAAGGGACGATGGTGGAGTACAGGGTCGAGTCCCTCGCGTTCGTGCCCGCCTGTATCAGGGCGTTCTGCTCAGCGTGCACGGCCGTGCACGTCTCGAGGCGCGTGCCCGACGGTATCCCCAGCTTGTCCCTGATGCAGCCTATTTCTTCGCAGTGCGGGAGCCCCCTGGGGTTGCCGTTGTACCCCGTGCTCTTGATCTCCCCGACATCGCTGACCACGATGGCGCCTATCTGGCGCCTCGTGCACGTGCTCCTCCTGGAGACCTCGATGGCGATGTTCATGAAGTAGCGGTCCTTGGAGATCCGGGCGTTCCTGTGCTCGGGCAGGCAAACCCCCCTTCGACGCAAGCCCCTAGCCCCATTTCTAACTTTCTGTGCACCCGCAGCGCATCCAGACCATGCAGGCATGGGAAAGGGTAGATATACGGTCGTGTGGACTATGAGGACGAGGGCTGAGGACAAGAGATGACCAAGTGGGTCAAAGCGGTTGCGGTGGCTATTGCGGCAGCGGGGGCGATTCTGCTAGCCTACGCTCTGCTGACGCCCGAGCCGTCGGCGGCAGACGACCGCATGGGCATGTGGGACTCCCACATGTCGTATAGTTCCGGCAATGTGGGCCTGATGGCCCTCGCGCTAGTGGCGATAGTCGTGTCCGTCATGGTGATGGCCCTGTGGCAACAGTACGAACCGCTCCCGTCGCGCCTCGGCATCTACCGGAATCCCCTAGCGAGCCGGAGGAAGCGCCTGCGGCCACCCCTCAGGTCACTGAGCATTCGACCGCAGAGGAGAAGGCGAGGCACAACTACCTCGTGCTTAGGCTGCTGACCGGGGACGAGAGGACAATGTTCAAGACCATCATGGACTCTGGCGGGGAGGACCTGCAGAAGGACCTGATACTCAGGACAAGGATGTCCAACGCCAAGGTCTCGCGCCTCTTGGACAAGCTAGAGGAGAAGGGCGTCATATCCAAGGAAAGGCACGGGTCCACGAACAGGATCAAGATACGACTAGAGCCATGATGGCCCAGGCTTTTCAGGGCACTTTTCACTTGCCCGCAAAGGTTCGCGCCACTTTTCAGGATACCTCCAAGTACCATTTCACCCAAGAGTACACACGAAGGCTTCCGGAGGAGACCGGAAGCGATCGGAGGTGAACAAACGATGAAGACAACGGCTATCCTAGCTGTCTTGGGCGTGGTCGCGGTCCTGGCCGTCGCCGGCCTCGCAGTCGCGTCCAGCACGAACGCGGGCATATTCGCGACTCAGCCGAGGGACGGCGGATACTCGGGCGGGCACATGGGCATGGGCTCCGGGCACATGCATTAGGAGCAGAACGAGTACGGGTACAGCAACGGCCCTGACTCCTGTCAGATGGACGACTGGGAGCGGAACTACAGCTACGACTACGACTGCCCATGCATGTGACCTGGTAGTCGCCTTCCCTCCCCCGCAAACTCCTTCACCGACCGTTTTTCGTACCCCGTCATCCCCGAGGCGCCTTCCCGGCTGGCCTGAGGTTGCTGCCCTATCTGCCCAACCTTCGGAGAATATATATATCGACTCAAGGCGATTCCCGAGGTGGGAAAGCTGAGCTTGCCCCGCATAAAGGGGCAGTGGGAGGGCTCATCTATGGGAGAGAAGAGGGTTTTCCTTAGAGAGGCGACTGGTCTAGTAAGGGAGATGAAATGGTACGACGCGCTGTTCCTCAACTTCCTGAACATGAGCATAGGGCTCGGCGCCGCGTGGGTCATATTCTTTGGACCGGGCATATATCCAGAAGGGAACGTAACGCTGGGGCTGATCATCTGCGCCCTTGGCTGCCTCGCAGGCATGGCCTGCTGGGCGTTCCTGACGTCGGCGATGCCCCGTAGCGGCGGCGACTATGTGTTCGTGAGCAGGTGCCTGCATCCGTCGATCGGGTTCGCGACCAACTGGATGTGGGTCGTGTGGAACGTAGTCTGGTGCGGCGTGCTTGGGACATGGGTGGTGACTTGGGGTCTAAGGGACCTGTTCGGCATGCTCGGGGTCGTGTACAATGACGCGACATACCTCGACTGGGCGACTGAGCTCAGCAAGCCTGACAACCCGATAACGTTCTCGCTGACCGCGCTCGTTGTCGTGCTGTCCGGGGTGATGCTCGCTATGGGCTTCAGGGTGTACCTGAAGGTCCAGGCCGTGTGCGCGCTCCTCGGGCTGATCATGCTCGTGGTCGCAATCGGCGTCTTCATGACCACCTCGAACACGGAGTTCCAGGAGATCTGGGACGGCTACGCGGCGGAGCAGGGGGCGTCAGACTACGCAACAACTGTGGCCGACGCGGACACTGTGACCGCATGGTATTCCGATTGGTCTCCGGCGACGCAGACGCTGGGCATACTGCCCATAGGCTTCTGGGTGCTGGCATATCCGTACTTCTCCGCCTTCCTGGGCGGGGAGCTGAAACGAGCCAAGTCGACTGCGTTCATCGGAAACCTGGGAGGCGTCATCATAGGAGCCGCGTTCATCATCGGGCTGTGGCTCGCGGTCCAGAACAGCATCGGAGACGACTTCATAATAGGCACGTATGGACAGTACTATGCCTATACTGACAACTCGTACAACATGCCGAGCCAGTGGTTCGACTTCCAGGCGGGGATCATCTCCGGGAACCCGGTCGTGATATACATCATGGGCATAGGTATGGTCGGCTGGCTGCTGATGTATCCTGCGCTGTCGTTCCTGGGGCAGACTAGAGCCTCATTGGCATGGTCCTTCGACAGGGTCATCCCAGGCTGGTTCGGAAAGGTGAGCGAGAGGTGGCACACGCCTGTCAACGCCATCATATTCTTCACCGTACTGAACCTGATCTACGTGGCCATCTACGCCAAGACCTTCGAGTACCAGACGAGCTTCTCTGCTGTGATGGGACAGCTGATAAGCACATTCCTGTTCGTCGGGCTGTCGGCCATAGTCCTGCCTTATAGGAAGAGGACCAAGCCGATCTACGAGGCGTCAGGGGTTAACAAGTCGTTCCTGGGCATACCCCTAGTCACCTTAGCTGGCGTGATATGGGTGGCGTTCCTGGTGCTGAATCTGTACTTCTTCCTCGCGGACCCGAACCTAGGAGCACTGGACTTCTGGAGCTCCGTCTGGGTCTGGGAGAAGAGCGACATGTGGGGCATAGGCTTCTCCATAGTCCTGACGGCGGTGATATTCGTCTCGGGATTCGTCCTCTGGTGGTTCGCCAGATGGTACAGGAAGAGGCAGGGCATCAACATCGATCTGGCGTACAGAGAGCTCCCGCCCGAGTAGACGCTGGACCAAAACCCTTTATCCGTTTTCATTTTCCTGTTTGTTGCCTAGCTTGATATGAGAGCTGCGTGATTCGCCCCCCGGGCATCAAACCCGTCTCAGAGGGGACGAGCATGAATATCCACGAGCCGGTCGGCGGGCAACTAGAGATCCTTTCCAGGAGCGATGTGGACAAGATACACGGGGCGACCATGGAGGTCCTGAGGAGGCTCGGGGTCAAAGTGTGGTCCCCTATTGCGATGAAGCTCTTCGCCGACGGGGGCGCCGAGGTGGACAAGAAGACCATGATGGTGAGGTTCACCGAGGGGCTCGTGAAGGACATCGTAGGCAAGGCCCCGTCGGAGTTCGATTTCTACGGCAGGGACCCCAGGTACAAGCTCCTCATGGGCAGGAACAGGATCCACTGGTCCATCTGCGGCCAGGGCGTGAAGGTCCAGGGCCTCGACGGCAAGGTGAGGCTGGCGACCGTCAAGGACGTCGAGGACATGGCGAGGCTCGCTGACCACTGCGAGTACATACACCACTCGTCCATGATGACCACGCCCATGGACGTCCCGCCGGAGACGATGCACATCCACGCCCTCTGGGCGAACTTCAGGAACACGGTCAAAACCACCGACGGGTACACCCACGGCATGAAGTGGGCCGAGGAGACCATCGGCCTCGCAGCGATAGTCAGGGGTGGCATGGAGGAACTGCTGAAGAAGCCCACCCTCCTGGGCTTCACGAACCCCGTCAGCCCCATGCAGCTCTCCAAGGAGCTCGTCGAGGGTTCGATCGTCTATTCGAGGCACAACCAGCCAGTCCTATACGCGCCCGAGGCGCTAGCAGGCGGGACTGCCCCTGCCACGTTGGCTGGACTGCTGGTCCAGCAGAACGCGGAGGTGTTGTCCGGCATAATGCTCTCGCAGCTGGCGAGGCCAGGCGCGCCCATACTCTACGGCACCGTGTCGGCCGTCTTGGACATGAAGACCGGTGCGACAGCGCTTGGCGGGCCGGAGGTGGGCCTGTTCAACCTTGCCGCAGCGCAGCTGGCAAGGCACTACAGGCTCCCGTCCAGGGGTACTGGGGGGAATTCCGATTCCAAGCTGCCGGACGCCCAGGCGGGGATAGAGACCACCATGAGCCTCATGATGGCCTCCATGGCTGGGATGAACTTCATCTACGATGCAGCTGGCTCTCTCGACGGCAGCATCACGACCTCGTACGAGAAGATCCTCGTGGACAACGAGATATGCGGCATGATAGCCAGGACCATGCGGGGGATCGAGGTCACCGACGAGACCCTGGCCGTGGACGAGATCGTCAAGGTGGGCCCTGCGGCGAGTTACCTGGGCACGCAGTTCACTCTCCGGCAGTACAAGAAGGAGCACTACATCCCGATGCTCCTGGACAGAAGGTCGCGAGACGCTTGGGAGGCCGCTGGCGGGAAGGACATGGCGCTCGTGGCTAGGGAGAGGGCCAAGGCGATCCTGAAGGAGCACAGGCCGGAGCCGATGGACAAGGACGTCCTGAGGGAGGGCGAGGCGTTCGTCAGGAAGGTCGTCAAGAGCTACGGTCACTGATCGGTCGTGATCTTCCCGACGCGGTCAGGGGTGTCGTACCACATGACCCGCTCTCCGACCTTGGAGCGCATCTTCCACCTGAGGCTCTTGGGCTCTTCCTCGATCCGCTCGAGGAGGACGTCCAGTCGGGACAGCAGGGTGGCCCGGGAACTGTCGTCGATCTGCATCTTCTGTGCGTAGTCCCTCACCCAGCCGAGGTTCCTCGTGAAGGTCTTCCATATGCCCCAGTCTTCTGAACAGATGGCGGCAATGTACGCGGCGTTGATGCTCTCCCTGTCGTCCTTCTCTGACATCGGATGGTCGAGGAACAGGCAGAGGATGTCCTTGTAGTCCTTCTCGTTGATCTCGACTATCTGGAGCTTTGTGAGCAGCAGGTCGGCCAAGGTCAGCGTGCTCTCATCCAGCAAGAGCCGTCTCATGAAGTCGAACTTGTGGCACATCTCGAAGAGCTCTATGAACACGTCGATCTGTCGGCCGAGCTTCGGGTCCGTGAAGAGCAGCCTCCTGTCGCCGTGGAGCGCGTTGAACATGCTCACGGGCTGGACGCCGATTTCCGTCATGAGCTCCTTGAGCAGCTTGACATCCTTCTTCCGCGTGATGAGGTCGATGTCGGGGACCTTCCGCGCAAGGGCCGGGTCTGCCGACGCCTTCGGACACCGCATGCGAATGGCCATCCCCCCGAGCAGACGAACGGTTATCTGCCTTCTCCTTGCGCCCTCGAGGATCTGGTCAGCGGCCACGAATATGTCTTCGTGCATCTAGCACAACAGCGCGGGATAAGTCGGCCGACGCTCTTCAACTTATCGTCCCTGAGGGGGCTCGAGAAGGCCTCATATGGATATCGTTCGACTACCGCACAGCCAAGGCCAGACGCCCGGACTTGGTATTGTGTACATGGAAAAGGCATTAATCGGTCGAACGCTTTCCTCGCCGGGGAAGAATAGCATCCGCCGGATGCTGCAAAAGGTGCTGTGAGTGACGCTGGTATATTTCACGACGGACGTGCACGGCTCAGAAAGATGTTTCATGAAGTTCGTGAACGCGGCCGCATTCTACGACGCGGACGTGCTGATCCTCGGAGGGGACGTGACGGGCAAGATGATCGTGCCCCTGGTCGAGCAGCCAGACGGATCGTACGTCGTGGACTACGTCGGCGAGGTCAAGACCCTCAGGACGAAGAAGGAGGTCGACGAGCTCATCAAGAACACGCGCTACTCGGGCTATTATCCTTACCTGACGAACAAGAAGGAGATGGAGGAGCTCAACGCCTCGAAGGAGAAGGTCGACCAGCTGTTCACGAGGCTCATGGGCGAGACGATGGAGCGCTGGATGGCCATTGCCGAGGAGAGACTGAAGCCGAAAGGCGTGAGGTGCTTCATCACTCCGGGAAACGATGACAGGTTCGTCATCGACGAAGTGTTGAGCCGTTCCAAGTACGTGGTCAACCCCGAGGACAAGGTCGTCGACCTCGACGAACACCACGAGATAATCTCCAGCGGCTGGAGCAACAGGACCCCCTGGAACAGCCCTCGTGAGACTTCGGAGGAGGAGTTGGAGAAGAAGATCGACACGATGGCCGCGAAGGTGAGGGACATGGCCAGCTGCGTGTTCAACCTTCACTGCCCGCCGATCGACACGCCTCTCGACCCGGCAGCCAAGCTGGACGACAAGATGAAGGCCGTCACATCTGGCGGACAGCTTGTCATGATTTCCGCCGGGAGCAAGGCCGTCAGGAACACCATCACGAGGTACCAGCCCATGCTCGGGCTCCACGGGCACATACACGAGTCGAAGGCGTTCACCTATCTCGGCAAGACCCTCTGCCTCAACCCGGGGAGCGAGTACGGCGAGGGCATACTCAGGGGCGCTCTTGTCAACCTCACGAAGAAGGGCATCAAGAACTACATATTCACCCAGGGATGAACGCGTACATCCCTGGACCATATGCATTTTATAGGTGGCTTTCGCTGTAAGCGGCGTGGCCGAGGAAGAAGGGAAGACTGGCACGAAGCCGAAGAGGCGCAGCGGGGCGATGCTGTTCCTCAGGGATGCGGGGATCGCCCTCGTCTTCGTTGTCCTGGTACTGCTCACGATGTACGCCTACACCGGCCTCTGGCCGCCTCTCGTCGTCGTCGAGTCGGACAGCATGATGCACGGGGATGACAACCTCAGCTCCATAGGCACGATAGATACCGGCGACCTCGTTCTCGTGAAGGATGTCGATGCGGCCTCCGAGGTCGAGACCTACATGGACGGCGTGGCGTCGGGACACAAGACCTACGGCGACTACGGAGATGTCGTCATCTACAAGCGGGGAGGGTCCGATGCCACCACGCCGATCATACACAGGGCGATCGTCTACCTCGAGTACGATGCGGTGAATACCAGCTACAGCTCAGAGTCGCTCAGGCCCGTGCCTGACAAATGGGACGCGTCGGACCCGTCCGATACCTGGGACCACCTGACGAGCACGGTCACGATCTACAACGTCGGCTGGACCGGGCAGAACGTCGTGATAGACATCGGTGGCATGATCTCGTCTCACAGGAGCGGGTTCATCACCAAGGGGGACCAAAACAGCGCGACTGACCAGTCCTATTCTGGCGCTGGCCCGGTGGACATCTCCTGGGTGGTCGGCAAGGCCAGGGGAGAGATACCATGGTTTGGCCTGCTGAAGCTCTGGTCGACGGACTCGCTCGGCAACCCCGCACCGGAGAACAGCGTGCGTAATCTCTGGATCTCGATAATAGTGATCATCGTCGCGCCCATACTGGTGGACCTCGCGCTCACCTTCAGGGAGAAGAAGGTCCTGGAGAGGAAGAAGCGGGCTCGAGCGCAGGAACCCCAGGGCGACGACCAGGTCCTGGTTGAGGAATGGAAAAAGGTGGAGAGGGAGGAAGCCCGAACTGCCCCTGAGAAGCCGCCGCGGCCGTAGACTCACATCAGGGTGGTCTGGTAGCGCAGCTTGTAGTTCCTCAGCTGGCTGAGGATCTCGTCCTCTTCGAGTATCTTCCTCGCTTCCACCACCGGCACGCTGGGCTCTATCTCCTTCGTCCTCCCCCCTCTGCCGAAGGACTTCACCCGAGCGTGTATGATACCGAGCATGTCGAGCTCTGAGATCAGGTCGGTGATCCTCCTCTGGGTCAGGATGGCCATTGAGGTGGACTGGCACAGCTCCTTGTAGGTCTCATACAAGTCGCCCGTCGTGAGCTTCCCGTCGCCGCGGTCGTGGTTCATGAGGACGCCCATGAGCACGAGCTTGGACTGGAGCGGGAGCGTGCGTATCGCCTCCGTGACGCAGTCTAGCTCGATCTTGTTCTTCGCCTTGACAACGTCCGACTCGGTGACCACAGGGGCGTGGTTGCGCTCCGCGATCTCAGCTGCGACCCTGAGAAGGTCGAGCGCGCGCCTCGCGTCCCCGTGCTCTTGCGCTGCGAGCGCGGCGCAGAGCGGTATGACGGACGACTCGAGCACGCTGTCCTCGAACACGAGCTTGCTCCTCTGCTGCAGGATGTCCTTGAGCTGCTCGGCGTTGTACGGCGGGAAGACCATCTTCTCCTCGCTGAGGGAGCTCTTGACCCGTGGGTCCAGGAACTCCATGAACCGCAGGTCGTTCGAGATGCCTATCACGCTCACCTTCGCGTTCTTCAGGTCGTCGTTGATCCTGCACAGGTGGTACAGGACGTCGTCCCCGCTCTTTGCCACGAGCTGGTCGATCTCGTCCAACGCGATCACGATCACGCGCTTCTCGTCGTCGATCTTCTCCCTGAGGATGTTGTAGACCCGCTCCGTGCTCCACCCAGTGAAGGGAATGCGCTCCTCGAAGTTCTCGATGAACCTGTTCCCGATGTTCTGCAGGACGCCGTATTGCGTGTCAACGACCTCGCAGTTCATGTAGATGAATTGGACTTTGTTCAGGCCGGAGTCGGCGCGCTCGATCTCCTTGCCGATGTACTTCATCGATGCCGTCTTTCCCGTGCCCGTCTTGCCGAACAGGAGCACGTTGGACGGCCTCTCCCCTTCGAGGGCGGTCACGAGGATGGATGCCAGCTGCTGTATCTGCTCCTCCCTGTGCGGGAGGAAGTCGGGGATGTACGATGGCCTGAGGACATCCCTGTCTCCCTTGAACACGGACTTCGTTCTGATGTACTGCTGGAATATCGTGTCCTGCATCACGCCCCCCGCAGAAGCAAAAAGGCTCCTTCCCTTCCCCTTGGTTTCCTATGGAAGCCGCTCACGGAATCCACGTGAAATTGAGGGAAGGAGGGAATGCAGTAGATTCTACTTAAGCGTTAATTTTATCGCAAGGAATCATTTTTCCTACAGCCCGGGAATTTCGATGAATAATGCAGGCCAGGGAAACGGGAAAATGTCGTCCTCCGAATAATAAATGAAGCGTGCGTGAAGGGCGCTCTGGAAAGGGGGACCCCTTTCTTTCCGATGGAAACGCTCCCGGGAGGCGGGTGTGGGCGAGCGCGGAGGCACGTTCAACGGAAACGTAGGTTCTGGAGAGGGTGAAATCGCTGGAAATCGTTGACAAACCAATTAATCCTCGCAGACCCTAAGCACGTTGGATCTATGAAGAGATGTGTGATCTTCTCGCTGGCCGAGGATACCGATGAGATGAAGGCGCTCCTCGATACGCTCGGAGTCCGAGTGATGAGAGAATTCGTTCAGAGGCGGGAAAGGCCTCATAAAGCCAGCTTCCTCGGGCCTGGCAAGATCGATGAGGTCTTTCAGGAACTGGAGGAACTCGAGATTGACCTCATCGTGGTGAGTGGTGTTCTCAGGCCATCTCAGCACCACTTCCTCGAAATGAAGTTTCAGAAAGAGTGCGTCGATCGTCCAGGCGTAATACTGCGAATCTTTGCGGATCATGCTCACACTCCCGAGGCGATCGCCCAGGTAACCCTCGCCAAGCTGAGGTATGAGTTACCGTTCCTGAGAGAGTGGATACACAAGGCGAAGAGTAAAAACAGGCCGGGGTTCCTGGCAGGTGGAGGCTATGCCACGGACGTGTACTTCGAGCACGCAAAGACTCACGCGAGGAGAATCGAGCAGGGTCTTCTGGAACTCTCGAGACAACGAGAGATAACTAGGAGGAAAAGGCGTGAAAAAGGATATTCACTGGTGTCCCTCGCAGGCTACACGAACGCGGGCAAGTCCGCTCTGATGAACAAACTATGCGAGTCGGATGTGCTTGTGAACGATCGACTCTTCTCCACGTTATCTACTACTACGAGGAAAGTGAAAGGAATCAAGGGGACAATCCTTATGACAGATACCGTGGGCTTCATCAAGGACCTCCCGCCGGACCTTGTCAATGCATTCAACTCGACTCTCGAGGAGATATTCTATGCTGATTTGATCCTGCTTGTACTTGATGCAAGTGAAGATGAGGAGATTATCAATCAGAAGTTGGCGACCTCTTTGAGCGTTCTTCAGCCCCGAGTCGAGAACAGGACCATAGCCGTGATTGGGAACAAAGTGGATCTGCTGTCACAGGGACGCATGGAGTCCGTCACCGCTGCCGTGAAGAAGACAATCGGCGACTATGAGCTGTTCATGACGTCCGCGAAATCAGAGGAAGGCCTGGATCGCCTGAGAGAACGGATTGCCAAGGTCAGGAACTTCGATTGCGAGATTAGCGCAACAATCCCAATGACGAACGAATCCTACTCGCTCCTGTCACGGCTCCGCTCCATATCTGAGGTTCAAGAGCAAGTAGTAGGCAAGTCGTCCAGAATCTTCATTCGCTGCCGACGTGAAGACATGGACAGGATCATTGGGTGGTTGGGAACCGTGGGGGCAATGAACACGACGGGCCGCTCCATAGCCTCTAACGGCACCTCTGAACAAGCACGCGACTCCACCGGAAGCGAAGGGGCCCCCCTGCCGTAGGGGCGGTCAGAGCTTGAACTCCTTCTTCTTCGCCAATACCTTGTCCTCGAATCTCTGCGGGAGGCTCCAGGCAAGGTATTCGATGTCGTCCAGGTTCCTGACGAACTTCGCCTTGCTAGGTGTGTCTATCAGCTCCGCGAGCTCCCGCGTCTTTCTCACGTAGTCGTAGACCCACCACACGCACACGACGAGTCCGATAGGGCCTACCACCACGATCCACGCCACCCAGTTGCCGAACGGCGTAGCGAGGTCCTCCAGGAACGAGATTGCCGACGGCAGCTCATTGCCCAGGTCCATGTACAGGCCGACAGTCCCGATGAGCGTGAGGACTCCGAAAGCCAGGCTGAAGAAGCTCCCCAGCTCGAGCCTGTACTCAGTCAGGATCGACTTCGACAGGCTTTCATCCTCCGCACCGAATACTGGGACCGTGTTAAAATGATTTGCCATCCCGCCGGGCCCGTACGCTACATGTAGCCGCAGCCAGCTTGCCATGATCTCATCATGCAATGTCGATGCGCGCAAGAATCCCTGACCATCGCGTCCTCGCCATCTTCTTCGCGGCACTTCTCGCCCTCATGATAGTCCTCTCGCTCTCAGCGGACACGCCTATCGTGCCGATTGGCCAGGTTCACCTCATGGACGAAGGCCAGCTCGTTGCCGTGGTCGGCCTTCTCGCGGACCTCAAAGTCCACGACAGCGGTGCGGAGAGCCTGCTGCTGGTGGACCCCGAGTTCGGCTCCACGGTCAAAGTCGTCTGCCTACAGGGCGTTCGCCCGCGCCCGAGCGCGCTAGCTCGGATCGGGGACGAGCTGAAGGTCCTCGGGAGGGTCTCTCACTCCAACTACTCGACGGTCCTGTTCTCCAACAGCGACGATGTCTCGATCGTGCGACCGTCGGAGCTGGTCCTCTCGCTTGAGCTCCTAGCGTCCAACTGGAGGTTCTTCGAGGGCGACCCGGTAAGGGTCGTCGGCGTCCTCGTCGAGGATGGACCGGCCTCGCTGAGGCTCTTCGACCACGACCTCGAGCATAGCATCCGCGTCGCCAGCCGAGACGACGCGATATCACAGTTGGCCGGGCGTACGGTCCTCGTCCAGGGCGTGCTCGTCTTCGACTCGGCATCGTTCTCCCTCCTGCTCGATGCGGAGCAGGTCCTGCCCTGGTCGCGATGACAACTCTTTTCAGGGAGCCCCGCGATGGCCATGACCGTGCCTGGAACGCTGCTAGCCTTCGACGACACGGACTCCCCGAGCGCCATGTGCACGACATACGTGGCCGCCCTCATGGTCGAGGAGTTCTCGGACTACGACCTCATCGGCCTGCCCAGGCTGGTCCGCCTCAACCCCAACATACCGTGGAAGACGAGGGGGAACGCCGCGATCTGCCTGAGCCTGGGCGAGGGTTCCGGAGAGCCGGAGGTGTGCGGGTCGGTGTCCTCAAGAGAAGTGAAGTGCTATCCAGATGGGCGTCCATGCGACTCCGAGGAGATCCTGGAGAGGGCATCGGCCGTGCTCCGGGATGTCGCCCAGTTCGGGTGCGAGAAGACCAACCCGGGCGTCGCCGTCTCGCTCAAGAGACCTGCTCCGTCCCTCTATTGGAGGACCGTGCGGGAGATAGTGCCCATCAGGGATGCGGAGGCAGCGCTCAGGCGGTCCGGAGCGGTCTGGAGGAAGTTCAAGCAGGGAAGGGGGGTTGTGGGCGCTGCCGCGGCCATGGCCTGGAGGCCGCGGGACCGCACTTGGGAGGTGCTCGCGTATCGAAAGCCGACGCTGTTCGGGACGCCCCGGCGGCTGGACCCCAAGAGCGTCATCGCCATGGACAAGGCGACCAAGTTCACATT
>DYTN01000002.1:44441-108982 GCA_020725925.1 Methanobacteriota archaeon | reverse complement strand
AACGGCCACATAGCCATCACCCCAGGGTCTCCGTGCCCGATCCTGTTCGGCATCAGGGGGGACAACGCCAATGAGCTGCTCAGGGCCAGGACGATGATCAAGGGGGAGACGCAGGACAAGTGGCTTCTGTTCCTCACCAACCAGGCCACCGATGACCACATAGTCGACAGGCGCATCGGAGAGCTGAAGCCGAGGGATTCGGCGAGGGTTAGGGCGCAGGTGATCGCGTCTCCTGTCACGATCCCCGGCAAGCATGTGATCCTGAGGGTTTCGGACGGAGACGAGATAGATGCCCTGTTCTACGAGCCCTCGCGCAGGTTCAGGGATGTGGCGAGGTCGTTGCTGCCAGGGGACAGGCTCATCCTCCAGGGGTCTGTCAGAGAAACCCCCCGCAGCCTCAACGTGGAGAAGATGTCGGTCAGGGGGCTTGTGGAGGATGTCCGAAAGGTGCACAATCCCGTGTGCAAGAAGTGCCGGAAGAGCATGGGCTCCCTGGGCAGGGGCCAGGGGTACAGGTGCAAGATATGCGGCTCCAAGTCCTCCGCTCATGCGGCGACATTCAAGACCTTCCCGCGCTCGGTCCGACCGGGTTGGTACGAGCCTCCCGTGGCCTCACGCCGGCACCTTCACAAGCCCATACGGCGGATGTCGAGGGTGGACATAGACAATCTATAAATACGGTTCACGGAATCTTCGCACCAGGCATCAGCACGGCTGTTATCTGAGTGCTGGGTGTGTGGTATGTGATGAGAGAAGCTGTCATTGTGAGCGCCACAAGGACGCCCGTCGGGAGGTTCGGTGGCGCTCTCAAGGACCTCAGCGCCCCCAAGGTCGGCGCTGTGGCCGTGAGGGAAGCCGTGAGGCGCGCCGGGATAGATCCCAAGGAAGTCGATGAGTGCATCCTGGGCAACGTGGTCTCCGCCGGCTTGGGCCAGAACCCGGCCCGGCAGGCCGCGCTGCTGGGTGGGCTCGCGGACGAGGTCGCCGCCCTCACGATTAACAAGGTCTGCGGGTCGGGCCTCAAGGCAGTGATGCTGGCGGCGGATGCCATACTCGCGGGCAAGGAGAGGATCGTTGTGGCTGGCGGAATGGAGAGCATGACCAACGCCCCCTACCTGCTCGAGAAGGCGAGGTTCGGGTACAAGCTGTTCGACTCCACGCTCGTAGATTCCATGGTCAGGGACGGGCTCTGGGAGGCGTTCAACAACTTCCACATGGGCAACACCGGCGAGATCGTCGCCGAGAGGAACGGCATCACGCGCCAGGAGGCTGACAAGTTCGCCCTATGGAGCCACCAGAAGGCAGTCGCCGCAATCAAATCCGGCGCCTTCAAGGAAGAGACCGTTGTTGTCGAGCTTCCGTCGAAGAAGGAGCCCCAGCTGTTCTCCGTGGACGAGGGCCCGAGGGAGGACACCTCGCTCGAGGCGCTGGCCAAGCTCAAGCCCGTCTTCAAGAACGACGGCGTCCTCACGGCGGGGAATTCGTCGAGCATCAACGACGGGGCGTCGGCTCTGGTGGTGATGGACTCCGAGCTGGCGGAGGAGAAGGGCATCAAGCCCATGGCGCGGGTCGTCGACTATGTGACCACCGGGGTGAAGCCGGAGCTCATCATGGAGGCTCCTATTGGTGCCACGCAGAAGCTCCTCAGCAGGAACAAGCTGACCATGAAGGACATAGACCTCTTCGAGCACAACGAGGCCTTCTCCACGGCATCGATTGCGGTGATGAAGGCCCTTGGCGTCCCAGAATCGAAGTTCAACGTCAACGGCGGGGCCATCGCCCTCGGGCACCCGATCGGATGCAGTGGTGCGAGGGTGCTGACCACATTGTTGTATGCAATGCGCGCGCGCGACTCGAGACGCGCGGTTGCCACTCTGTGTCTCGGCGGCGGGAACGCGGTCGCGATGCTCATCGAGCGGTAAGGGCGTCCGCTTAAAAATCACTTATCTGAGGAGTGGATACTCTCGTCCGCCTCATTCGGGGCCTGAGAACATGAACGCAAGCGAACTAAAGAAGGCAGTCGCGGATGACAGGGACGAGATGGTCCAGAGCCTCTGCGACATGCTGAGGATAGTCGCCGTGGGACCAGAGAGCAAGGGCCCAGGCGAAGCAGAGAGAGGGAAATACCTGGTGGCCCTCGCGAAACGACTCGGATTCAAGTCCATCGAAGTCTTCGAATCGCACGACCCTTCAGTGCCCACTGGCAGGAGGCCGAACGTGATCGTCAGGCTCGATGGTGTTGGCAAGAAGCGGCTGTGGGTGATCTCCCACATGGACACCGTCCCCGAGGGAGATGCGGACGCATGGAAGAACCCGCCCTTCGAGCCGAAGGTCGTCTCGGGCAAGATATATGGAAGGGGTGCCGAGGACAACGGGCAGGAGCTGATCGCGTCCCTGTACGGTCTGCGCGCGCTGCTCAGGTGCGGCATCGCTCCTGAGTTCAACGTCGGGCTCGTGTTCGTGGCCGACGAAGAGCACGGGAACACGCACGGAATCGACTTCCTCATCAGCAAGGGCCTTTTCAGAAAGGGCGACCTGGTGGTCGTTCCCGACCATGGAGATCCTGACGGTTCGGCGATAGAAGTGGTGGAGAAGAGCCTGGCGTGGGTCAAGGTCGAGGTCATCGGCAAGCAGACGCACGCCAGCACGCCAGCGCACGGCATCAATGCATTCGAAGTTGCCGCGCGGTACATGATTGCGGTCGTCGACAGGTTGCGGTCGAAGTACAAGGCCACGGACGAGCTGTTCGATCCCCCCGTGAGCACATTCGCCCCGACAAGTTGCGAGGCCAACGGCCTGAACGTGAACACGATCCCCGGGAGGCAGGTCTTCTCGTTCGACTTCAGGGTCCTGCCCCGACACAAGATCCGCGTCATCATGGCCGACATGAGGGCAATCGCCGATGGTCTCGAGAAGAAGACAGGGGCGAAGATCAAGCTGTCTTACATCCAGAAGGCGGTTGCCGCTCCGAAAACCAGCGTGGATTCGGAGGTCGTGGTGCGTCTGAGCGCGGCCATCATGGCCGTCAAGGGTGTGAAGCCGCGCCCGGTCGGCATAGGCGGCGGCACATGCGCCGCCCCGTTCAGGCGGATGGGCATCGATGCGGCGGTGTGGTCCACGGCACCAGGTAACGCCCATGACGCGAACGAGTACGCGAGGATCAGAGACCCCGTGTCCGACGCTCAGGTGTACGCCGTCCTGTTCGCTGGGAAGAACCTCGGTCGAGTCTAGAGGTCCTGGGCCGCCCTGCCCTTCGTGTCGCCGAAGATCCGGTCGACCATCCAGTCGGCATCGAACCTCATGAACTCGTCGTACTCCTGGCCCATGCTGACATACGCGATCGGGCGGCCTATGGTCCTGGCTATCGACAGCGCGGCCCCGCCCTTCGCGTCAGCGTCAATCTTCGTCAGGATGACGCCGTCAATCCCGACCGCATCGTCGAACCTCCTCGCCTGCTCGACCGCGTCTGAGCCTGCGAGCGCGTCCCCGACAAAGAACACGAGGTCGGGCTTCGCCACGCGCTTGATCTTCTTCATCTCGTCCATGAGGTTGATGTTGGTCTGCATGCGCCCGGCCGTGTCAATGAGTACGATGTCCTTCTTCCTGGCCTTCGCGTGCTCTATGGCATCGTAGGCCACCGCTGCCGGGTCGCTCCCCTCCTGGTGCTTGATGATCTTGCATCCGAGCCTCTCCGAGTGGAGCGTGAGCTGCTCGATCGCACCCGCCCGGAAGGTGTCCCCAGCCGCGAGGACGCAGCTCAGGTTGTGCTTCTGCATCCTGTGCGCGAGCTTGGCGATCGCCGTGGTCTTCCCGCCTCCGTTGATCCCCACGAACATGATGACGAACGGCTTCGGCTTGGCCTTGATCCGGTCGTTGAGCGAAAGGGACTGCTGCGTCAGCACCTCCTTGACTGCAGCCTTGAGGGCCAGCCTCACCGCCTCGTCGATGTCGAACGCCTTGTCAATCCGTCTGCCGAAGAGTTCCGTCTTCACGTGTTTGGTGAGATCCTCAGCCACGGGGAGCGCGACGTCGGCCTCCAGTAGCCCGAGCTCGAGCTCGTGGAGCAGGTCGTCGAGGACGCCCTCCTTGAGCCGTCTCCCAGAATCGTCAACAACCTCGGAGATGTCCTCGATGGACTTCTCCTGCGCCTCCTTGGAGACCCTCGAAAACTTCTCCCTGAGCGCCTTGAACATGGCCAGCCCTCAAGCCTTGCCATCGGACTGTAGCTGGTCGTACTGCGTCTGGACCTTCTCCGTCAACTCGCCGATGAGCGCCTCTGTCTGAGCCGCCTTGTCGGTGACCGCCTTGAACGCCCGCGACAGCTCGTCTATCTTCAGGTCCAGGCTCTTCTCAGCTTCATCAGGCGCCTTGCGGATCGCCACGCCCGAACCCACGCCCACTGCGGCATCCTTGTTGTCGGAGACCTTGGCGTGGACGTATGAGTCCGCGCCGACCGGGACGAGGATCTCGTCCCCCTGCGCGCTCGCAGCCATCCGCTTTATGGTCTCTCTCGCGCGGACGTGCTCCTCGACGGCCATCTGGATGAGCTGCTGTTGCTTGACCAGCCCGTCCAGCTGCGCCTTCGCGGTCTCGAGCAGCACGTAGTTGTCCCTCAGCTGCTGCTCGACGGGCGAATCCTGCGGGCTCACTTCTTCGCCTCCACCAGGTGCTTGACCAAGTGGTCCGTGATCTCCTCGGGCCGCAGCGATTTGATGCCCTCTATCTGCACGAACTTCCGCTTGACCTTGTGCCTCGACCCCATGAGGGCCAAGGTCTTCTCGCGGGCAGCGCTTTCGTCCGCCGCGGCAACCTCGATGGCGAAAGGCGTCCAACGCCTGTGAGATGTCATGAGCTGTCCGCTGACTTCGAAAGCTTTCATCCTGACCAGCACCGCCCTAAGTGGGTACTTGAGATAAAGCTTTTGCCTGGTGCCCTGGCAGACGATAAATGCGATGCACAAGGTTCTTAACCGACGGTCACAATGAGAACGGTCTGTGGCTAGGACGGTCGAATGCTTCTACCCGGGGAAGGGATTCCCCGCGATCTCCATCACGGGTGCGTCATGCGCCCTCAACTGCAAGCACTGCTCGAGGAAGTACCTCGAGGGCATGATCCCCGCCACGACGCCCGGCGACCTTCTGGAGGTAGCAGAAGCGCTGGCTGAGAGGGGCGCAAGCGGATTCCTTCTCAGCGGTGGCGCGGACAGCACAGGCAGGGTCCGGATGGCTGGTTTCGCTGACGCCATCAGCGAAATCAAGAGCACTACAGATCTGAGGATCAACGCGCACATCGGGCTCGCGACGAAGGACGAGATCGAGCGTCTGGTCAAGAGCGGCATCGACTCCTTCTCCGTCGACGTGTACGGCTCCGACGAGACGATCAGGGAAGTGCTCGGCTTGAACGCGACGACTGAAGACTACCTCGGCGTGGTGAAGCGGCTGATGGAGGCGGGAGCCGACATCGTGGCGCCGCACATATGCGTCGGCGTCCACGCTGGGAAGCTGAAGGGCGAGTTCGCGGCCGTCGAGAGCCTGCGGAAGCTGGAGACTCGGGCTCTCATCCTGATATCCCTCATCCCCACGAAGGGGACCGAGTTCCAGTCCGTCGCCGCTCCTGACGCTGGATCGATGATTTCAGTCGTGAAGAAGGCGAGGGAGGAACTGCCGGCCGCGAGATTGCTGCTAGGCTGCATGCGCTCGAAGCTCGACAGGAGCCCCGAATTCGACCTCGTCACCGCCGGCCTGGACGGCATCGTGCTCCCGGCGAGCGCAACCGTGGACAGGCTCAAGGATGCAGGGTACTCGGTGAAGAAGAGGTCCGTGTGCTGCTCGCTCGTCTGATCACTTGTAGATCGATCCCGCGGAGTACTTGCGCTCGATCGGGATCAGGTACGCGAACCACGCCACGTTCGCCGCCACGAACGAAATCAGTAGGAGGGAGACGATGCCCGTGAAGGTCCCGGACATCTCCCTGACCACCTCCACCGTCGCGGACGTGGTCGGGTTGTCCATGTCGTTGAGGACGACGTGGTACTTCACATAGCCCTGGTCGGGCACATCGATTACCAGCTGGTCCTCCACGATGTAGTTGTCCTTGTTGAGCCTGAAGGAGTACAGGGCGTTCATCGCGTTCTCCGTGCCCCAGTACATGTCGAACACTTCGTCGTCGAGCAGGTAGATCTGGACCGTCCTCGTTGAGGAGACCACCACCTCTTTTGCGCTCATGAGGGCGAGTGGGTCTGATGCCCAGAAGGATGGTGGAACATTGCTCGCGGTGATGTCTGTCGAGCTGCTGCCCGTTCCCTCGAGCGCACCCCTGATTGCAGGGACTGCTAGCACGGCCGCCAGGACGCCTGTGACGATTGCGATCAGCAGAGCCCGTTTCATCGAGTTCTTGGCCATCAGATGTCTCGCGCTCGAGCTCCTGGCGAACCTGATCTCGAGTATCCGGAAGAAGAAGCTCTCGAGGCATATGATCAGCAGGAGAAGCACCACGACCGCTAGGAACGAGTCGAAAGGCATGAACAGGACGGGCTGGAGCTGCGCCCCACCGACGACGAACACCACCACGATGGCGAGGACCACCAGCATCACCGCCTGGACGAGGTAGAGCGTGAGCTTGATCTTCCTGATCCTGCTCAGACGGATGGAGTCTTCGAGGACCTTGCCTGATGTCGGCATCGCGTGTTTAAATGAGTGGTACTTGATAAATAGTTTTGCGCGCTGGAATCTCAAGGTGGACGACAAGCTGGGCAATCGCGGGCCAGGACCCAGCTCACGGTCCGATCCTCGCCTGCTTCCTGCAGATGAGGTGGACCGCGGCGAACGTTGGAACCTCGGCCTTGCCGGGCCCGAGGTCGAACCGCTCATCCCGTAGATCCAGCTGCACGGGATTCTCGAGCACGATCTCGACGGCCTCATCCCCGAGTGTTTCGGGCACAGCGTCTCTGAACGGGTCGAACTCGTCCAACCTGTCCCTGTCGAGTGGCACGACCTCGAACCCCGTCTTGCCGTGAAGGGAGCTCGGAAGCCTGATGAGCCTCTTGATGTCCGAGGTGACGGGCTCGTCCGTTTCCCCCTTCATCTTGACCCTCACGCGCATGTCCACCAGGTCCATGAAGGCATCAGCGTGTCTCTTCTCGGAGAACACCTCGAAGGTGTTCTCGTCCCTCATCCTGTCCACTCCGCGTCTTCCTTTTCTGCCTCCGAAGAGGTCCTTGTACAACCCCTCGATTGTCTTCTTGCCTATCTCGCGCTTGGAGTCCTTGAACATCTCGGCCAGGCGCATCGTTGCCTCCGTGTTTGTGAGCCTCTCCAGCTCCTCGAGGAGCGAGTCTATTCCCTTCCTCATCCTCGCCCTCCAGCCACCTTCCGATGCCAGGGGCATCGCGCGCTTCCTATCCGCGTCCACCCTGTCCTTGAACCTGCCGATCTCGAAGGTTGTCGATGGGAACACCCAGTCTATGTCGAGGTCCGTGCCAGTGATGTAGTCGACGATCTCTCGTCGCTCGTGGCTGCTCAACTTGAGCACCTTGGGGTCGCTGATGTGCACATGGTATCCCCTGCCTCCGGAGAAGACGATCCTGAGGTCATCCTGGTCGAACCCGAGGTCTCCCAGGAGGAACTCGTCGATGAGCCTGATGACCTCCTCCTTCACCCTCACCAGCATCTTTGCGTATGGAAGGTCCTGGGCTCCTTCCACGTGATCCGCATCAAGATCGAAGATCAGATCCGCGCCCTGCCAGCTCTTCTCGGCCATCGTCTGCGCATCTGGCTTTTCGTAGTACGCACATGAGTAGTACACATGCGCGGGCACCTGCTCGACGAGGTAGTTCTTCAGCTGCGCTCTCTGGGGGAACCCGACGTGCCTGACCATGCCCTGCCTGTCGAAGAACATGAACCCGAACTCGCGCTTGGAGAACCGGTCCGGCATATGGAGCGGCGCCTCCCTGTAGTGCTTCGAGAACATCCTCATGACAAACCTGGTCGACTCGTCCAAGGGCATGTCAGCGAGTCAGTGCCTTGACCTGTATATTAAGCTGTTATCTGCCTGACAGCTGCTAGTAGCATCAATTCAGAAACCATAAAAACCCCCCACCCCCATCAACTGCTCCAGACAGGTCGGAAGGATGATCAAGACTTACATCCGAGTGGAGCTCAGCAGCGAGGGGGAGTCGCCCAAGCAGGTCATCGAGCGCCTGCGCAGGATCGGCGCAGTGCCCGTGGTCGGCGACTACGATTTCGAGCTCAGCCTCGTGGAGGACGAGCGGCTGTTCGACAAGCTCGAGGAGATCCATCACGCGCTCAAGGGGGCGAAGGTCAGGTACACTCTCACGACGAGGACGGATGCCGACGAGGAGACATCCGCCAGGACCAGGCACGAGGTCACTCACTATGTCGACCTGAGGCCCGCGGAGCTGAAGAAGTCCGTGTACAAGGCGAAGCTGGAGCGGTGGAGGGACATGGGGCTCGACGTGGCCGAGCTCGAGGTCCTTCTGGAGAGGGACCTGGACCACTTCAAGGAAGCCAGCAAGGAGTTCCTGAGGACCCATCTGGACCAGCTCTCGGTGGTGAAGGACAGGAGGCCATCGGACAACCAGGTCGATGGCGAGATACTCGCGCTCCTGGACGAGCAGGGCAGGACCATAGACGAGCTCAAGGCGAGGACCGGCTACTCCGAGGACCAGATAACCCTCTCGCTCGGCAGGCTCATATCGTCCGAGAGCGCCAGGCGGCTGCTGAGGGACGGGACGGAACTCTACTGCCTGATACCGCCCCCAGCGCCGGTCGTCAGGAAGACTCTGCAGATGGTCCCGGCCAAGGACGAGCAGGAAGCTCAGGCCAGGATCCTTGAGTCGCTGCTAGGCGGCGAACTGTCTTCCAGGGACCTCGTGCGCGCCGTCAGGCTGCCCAAGGAGCAGTTCGTGCAGGCATTGGACGCGTTGATGAAGCAGGGAAAGGTCAAGTTGGTCCGGAAGGCCAAGAAGGAGTTCTACTGCTGCGCCTGATTCTCGCATCGGGCGCGCTGCTGGCTAAGGTTACAAAGGTTTAATACAGAACCTCCCGATTGAGCGCCATTCAAGAGGCCGTCCATGCGCGCGCTCGACCTGAGGGATGTCAGTTTCAAGCACCTGGGCTCCAAGGAATGGGCTCTGGAGAAGGTGTCCCTGGAGGTCGAGAAGGGCGAGTTCGTCACCCTCCTGGGGGCGAATGGCTCGGGCAAGTCGACCCTCTGCATGCTCGCGAACGGCCTCATACCGCACGCGCTCCCGGGGGAGCTCCAGGGAAAGGTGAGCGTGTTCGGGTACGACGTCGTCGAGCACTCAGTGGCTGAGCTGTCGACGATCGTGGGGATGGTCTTTCAGGAGCCAGAGAGCCAACTGTTCTGCATGAGCGTCGAGGAGGAGGTCGCGTTCGGGCCGGAGAACCTCGCGGTGCCCAGGGAGGAGTTGCGGGACAGAGTCGAGTGGGCGCTAGAGCTCGTGGGCATGAAGGGATACAACGACCGCTCTCCCTTCAGCCTGTCGGGCGGGCAGAAACAGCGCGTCGCCATCGCCGCTGCGCTCTCCATGCGCCCTCAAATCCTCGTCCTGGACGAGCCCGCATACGCCCTTGATCCAGTCGGCCGTATGGAGCTCTACTCGGTCCTCGAGGACCTCAAGGAGCGCCATGGCATGACGGTAGTACTGGCCGAGAGGGACGCAGAGGAGGCAGCGGCGTTCTCCGACAGGCTCGTCCTGATGAAGGCCGGAAGGGTCCTGGAGGCGGGTCCTCCAAGGCTGATACTTCGCAAGTCCGAACGGCTTCGCACGCTGGGCATCAGTCCGCCGCAGGTCTCCGAGGTCGCGGATCTGCTCAACACCAGACTGATGACCTCAGAGTTCTCCTTCCTCACGGTTGACGAAGCCGAAGCCGCCATTGCCGGAAATGTGTTCTCGAAAGTCGGGAGGGGTCGGAGGTGATCCCCAGCATCGTCTCGCCCCTGCACGAGGGGAAGGTCATCACCATCCGAAACCTGAAGTACGTCTACGAGGGCGGCGTGACCGCGCTGGTGGAAGTATCTTTGGACTTCAAGCGCGGCGAGTACGCCGCAATCGTCGGAGGGAACGGCTCGGGGAAGACCACGCTTGCCAAAACTCTCAACGGCCTGCTGAGGCCGACGAGCGGGCAGGTGCTCATCGAGGAGAGGGACGCGTCCCAGATGACCGTCGCTGAGCTGGCCAAGACTGTGGGGTACGCCTTCCAGAACCCAGACCACCAGCTGTTCTGCTCATCGGTGGAGGAGGAGATCAGGTTCGGGCCTCAGAACCTCGGCTATCCCGAGGACGAGGTCAGGAAGAACGTCGATCGCGCCGTCGAGGCAATGGCCCTCGGCAAGCTGAGGGCCGTTGCGCCGCTTTCGCTCAGACTCGGCGAGAGGCGGAGGGTGTCGATTGCCTCAGTGATTGCCATGAACCCCGAGGTGCTGATACTCGACGAGCCCAGCACGGGCCTCGACAACGAGGAGACCGAGGAGCTCATGGCCAAGCTCAAGGTGCTCAACGACGAGGGCAAGACCATCATACTCATCACTCATGACATGAGGCTGGTCGCCGACCACGCGAAGCGCGTGATTGTGCTCTCCCAAGGAAGGGTGCTCCTCGACTCCGACCCCAGGGGCGCCTTCTCCGACCTGGACCTGTTGCGCCAGAGCAACCTGCAGCCGCCCGCAGTGACGCAGCTGGCCCACAGGCTCGTCGAGAGAGGGATTCCGAAGGACATCATATCGCCACAGGAGCTGGTGTTCCAAGTTCTGAGGGCAGGGGGGATCAAATGACGGGCGGTTTCGTGGATCTCTTCACACCGGCCGACACGTTCCTCCACAGGCTCGATCCCAGGGTCAAGATCATAGCGGTGCTGCTGCTTAGCGTCCTGGCGTTCATCCTCTCCAATCTGGACTCGCTCCTTCTGCTGCTGGGCTTCATCTTCCTGCTGCTGTTCCTTGCGAGGGCGACCCTCTCGAGGACCCTCTTCGCCCTCAAGTTCGTCGTCCGGTTCATGGTGCTGATAGTGGTCCTGTGGCCGCTGTTCGACCCGTCGGGCACTCCGGTCTTGGCGGAGCTCGGGCCAGTGAAGATCACTGAGCCAGCGATCTGGCGCGGCGTCACCTCAGCCGTGCGCGTCGGCTGCCTCGCCACGGTGTGGTACATACTCATGTTCACGACGTCGCAGCGCGATCTCGTCCGAGCACTCGTGAAGCTGGGGCTCAGGTTCGACTATGGTCTGACACTCGCGATCTCCCTGCGGTTTCTGCCGACGTTCGGCGTCCTCATAGAATCCATCAAGGACGCCCAGCGCGCACGGGGCCTCGAGCTGAGCAAGGGCGGTCTGGTCAGGCGGTCGAAGAACTACGTGGCAGTCCTCGTCCCCACCATCGTGTCCGCTCTCCGCACTGCCGACACTCTCTCCCTCGCGCTGCAATCGAGGGCCTACGGCGCGAGGGCCGACAGAACGTACTTGCGCGAGCTTTCGATGCGCCCGGCGGACTATGTCGCGCTGACTGTCCTTGTGGCGCTGCTGGTGCTCCCGGCCGTGGCCAAGTTCCTTCTCCATGTCCAGATATGAGCCCTCGTCCCCTTGCGACATCATAGTTTAAGTACGGGGTCGTAGTGTAGCCTCGGGGAACATGGCGGAGCCAAGCATTGAACCCGAAGGACGACCAGCGCTGGCGCAGTCGAAGCCGGCCAAGTTCGTCTCGCCCAAGGTGGTAGCTGTCTATGGCGTCCTCACGGCACTCACCGCGGCGGTCACGTACGCCTCGTACACGCCCTTCTCGCCCACCAAGGGCTACTTCAACCTCGGGGAGTCGATGGTGTTCTTCTCCGCGCTCGCCTTCGGGTGGAGGGCGGGCATGATCTGCGGAGGGATAGGCTCCGCAGCCGCGGACATACTCCTGGGCTCCGGGATATACGCGCCGATAACGCTGGTGGCGAAGGGCGCAGAGGGCTATGTGGCCGGAGTGATTGGCAGGCTCCGTGGCGGGCAGCTATGGGCTGTGGTCGCTGGGATTGCCGTCGGCGGCCTGTGCATGATAACGACATACTTCGTGGGCGAATTGCTGGTGCTCAACGTCGGCCTGGGGAAGGCCCTGGCCGAGGTTCCAATCAATGTGGCCCAGGTGGTGCTCGGCGGCACCATAGGCGCCCTGCTGTCGTACTATGTCAAGAGGTCGTACCCTTCCCTGGCGGCAGCGTGAAGCCCTTCAGTGGCCCTTCTTCAGCTTCGAGAGTTCCCTCTCGCCCATCTTGTCCCTGGGGAGGATCCTCTTCACAGAGCCCATCAAGTGCATGCCGAAGTTCATCAGGAACGCGGGCATGGATATGCCGAACCGAGTGCCAGTCTCCACCATCTTGCCTGGGTTCATGATGCCGTACGGGTCCATCGTGTCCTTGAGCTTCCGGATGAGCATCGCGCCGTCCCTGCCCCTGTACTTCGCCAGGTTCCCGGCGAAGAATATGCCCAGGCCCACTGGCCTCCCGCCGTTCTCGAAGGCCAGGTCCCCGAGCCTCTTGGCGAAGCCCATAGCTGCAGTCGACGCAACGAGCTTGTGCTCGTCCGTCAGATAGTACGGCATGAGCATGGCCGTGTTGTTGTCCACGACGGTGCCGATCAAGGGCGCCTTGAGCTTGAGCTGCTGGATCAGCTTCGCCGTGCCGTCCAGGACCTTGTTCAGGTTCTCTATGGGCACGAGTATCTCGCCGGGAATGGCACCCACGCCGAGCTCCCGGACCCGGAACTCGTAGCTTCGCTCAGTCCACTCGTGCTGCGCGAGCTCCTTGGGCTCCTTCTTCGCGCCCGCGGCGGTCATGATCTCATCTATCGTCTTCTCGTCCATGTCCACCTGGGCCTTCGTGCCCGTGAGGGACATCGTGACCAGTGCCCCGACATCGGGCGCGTGCTTGCCTATGGCCCTGAGGTACTCGTAGTGCAGCCTGTCACCGAACATGATGTGCATCGGTGCGACGCCGCTCCTGACGAGCCTCTTGAGGGCTGGCTGGAAACTCCTGAGGTCGTCGAAGGAATATGTGACCGGCCTGAGTTCCTCGGGCTTCGGCAGGACTGCGAAGGTGATCTCTGTTACGACGCCGAGCGTGCCCTCCGAGCCAACGAACAGCCAGTTCAGGTTGGGCCCTCCGCCGTTCTGCGGGACGTACTTGTCCCCGGTGTGGATTATCTCGGCCGTTGGAAGCACGACCTCGAGGTCTCTGATGAGGTCGCCCGCGCTGCCGTACTTGAACGCACCAATGCCCGTGCCTCCAGTGTTGATCCACCCGCCGAGCGTGGCCGATGGGAAGCTGCTGGGATAGCACGGCAGGAAGAGGCCCTTCGCGTCCAGAGCATCAGCGAGCGCCTTCCACGTCACCCCTGGCTGGACGGTGACGATTAGATTCACCTCATCGATGCTGAGGATCTTGTTCATGGCGGTCATGTCCAGGACGCGCCCGCCCTTGACCGGGACCGAGCCCCCGAGGCCCCAGGTGCCCGCCCCCCTCGGAACGAGGGGCGTGTTCGTGTTTATGGCCTTCTTGACCAGTTGCGCGACATCCTGGGCGTACTGCGGCCTGTCGACGTGGTCGGGCATGGTCTTGAAGATGAGGTCCATCTCCTTCGGAAGCGGTGCGAGGTCATGGCTGTACAGCCTTCTTTCCATCTTGTCGTCTGTCGTCTCCATCTTGAACACCTGCTGGGGTGCTTCGAGAGTCAGGGCGGAGAATTCTCCCCCGCGGATGGTAAGCTCTCATTCCCAATAAACCCTTACTTCCGTTCTCATGCGGGTCTCGAAGGAGGACGATCAGATTCGTCGACTTGCGTAGGACTCACGTCGAAAGCTTCTTATCCGACATTGGAGTAAATGGGACCTGCACACCGACATGCACGAAGAGGGGGAGTAGACCTAATGCAGGCCACATTGAGGATAGCCGCGCTTTTCGGCGCCCTGATAGCCCTGTTCATGGTCATAGGCTGGGTCCTGGGCGGCGTGTTCTTCAACGACTGGGTCACAGGAGCTCTCGTGTTCCTCGTTCTCGCGGCGATAATCAACTTCATCAGTTACTTCTTCAGCGACAGGATAGTGCTCTGGTCCTACAAGGCCAAGATCGCCTCTCAGGCGGAGGCCCCAAGGCTCTACAACGTGGTCAACAAGGTCTGCCTCAAGGGGGACATGCCCATGCCGAGGATCGCCATCGTGTCGACCCAGACCCCGAACGCGTTCGCCACTGGAAGGAACAAGAACAACGCCGTCGTGGCGGCGACCGAGGGACTGATGTCTCAGCTCACTGACGACGAGCTCGAAGGCGTCCTTGCCCACGAGATGGCTCACATCAAGGACAGGGACATGCTCGTGATGTCCATAGCTGCTACAGTTGCGGGCGCGATATCCTTCGCAGCTAGGTACGCGTGGTATGCCTCCATGGGCAGCAGGAGGAGCAATAACAACGCGCTGCTGCTCCTGGTGGTCGCCATCACGGCCCCTCTGGCCGCCATGCTGCTGCGGCTCGCGATTTCGAGGAGCCGCGAGTACAAGGCGGACAAGGAGGGCGCGCTCATGATCCAGAAACCACTGGCACTGGCCCGCGCGCTCGAGAAGCTCGAGGAGGGCAACCGGAGGCGTCCTCTCCAGAGGGGCAGCCCCGCATCGGCCTCGCTCTTCATCGTGAACCCGTTCAGGGGCAGCGGGCTCGTAACGCTATTCATGACGCACCCGTCGATCGAGTCGAGGGTCAAGAGGCTGGAGCAGCTCGCCGACCAGACCGGTTTCATCGGCTGACCGGGAGGCCCTTCAACCGACCTTTTCCCATTTCTCGAGGTTCATCACGCTCGAGAGGGTGCCGCCCTTCTTGATCTCCTCTCTGAGCCTGTTCTCCCGCTCCATCACGTCCAGGGCCCTGTTGGCTACCTCGACTGCGTGCTCCTGCGGGACGACGACCACCCCGCTCTCATCTCCGATGATCCAGTCGCCCGTCCTGACGGTGACTCCGCCGCAGACGATCTCGTGCCCTATGCCCCCGTAGCCCTTGGGCTCCCCCGCGTTGGAGGTCACATGCCTCGAGAAGAGCGGGAAGCCCATCTCGATGATCGAGTCGATGTCCCTAGCCGCGCCATCGATTACCACGCCCGCGACACCCTTGGTCTTGCAGCTCCAAGAGGCAAGCTCTCCCCAGACGGCGATGTCGCCCGCGCAGGCGTCGATGACGATGACATCGCCTGGCTTCGCCCGGTCGATCGCCTCGACGGACTTGGCCCAGTCGCCGTTGACTGTGTGCACCGTCAGCGCCTTCCCGACCATCTTGACGCCGTGAGCGATCCTCGGGTGGATGCCCTTCATCGAGCCCTTCTTGTGCTGGGCGTCCGCGACGTTGGGCGAGGACACCTTCGAGAAGGCCTCAAAGAGGTCCTTCTCGCCGTACTTCTTGAACAGCTCGGTTTTGACCTTCTTGCCCGTGGTCATCGCCCGCTTGACCGACCTTGCTGCCGCAGCGACGTCCTTCGCCTTGATGATGGCCCCGCCGACTATGACAATCGACGCCCCGGCCTTGACCACGTCCTGAGCGGTCTCGCTGTTGATGCCCCCTGCAACAGCGATTGGCAGTCTTGTCGCTTTCGCGAGCGTCCTGAGTTCTGAAAGGGGCGTGCCGCCCACCATCTGCTCGTCCACGCCGATGTGCACGCACAGGTAGTCCGCGCCCATGCACTCGACCTCCTTCGCCCGGGCCTTGATGCCATGGACATTGAAGAGATCGACCATGACCTTGGCTCCGTACTGCCTTGCGCTCAGGATCGCCTCCGTGATAGTGGGGTCCGATGACACACCGAGGACGACCACGACATCCGCGCCCGACTTCGCCGCGATCTCGACCTCGGCGCCTCCGACATCGATCGTCTTCATGTCCGCGACGATGGTGTGCCTCGGGAAAGTCTTCTTGAGCTGGCGCACGACCTCCATGCCCTCGCTCTTTATCAGTGGAGTGCCGGCCTCTATCCAGTCGACGCCGCCCTTGACGGCATCGGCTGCTATCTTGAGCGCCCGCTCAGCATGGACGAGGTCGAGCGCGACCTGGAGCACGGGCTTCATCGGCATCGAAGACCTCCTTCCTCGGCTAAAAACATGTCGAACGAATGGTACTGACTGGCGCGTATGTGCGCTCGCACGTCCAAGAAGAAACCATAATAAGTGGAACAGGTCATTCTCAAGGAACGATGCCTCTGAAGCCTGGCGACAGGGAACGTTGCGCGACTGGCGTGGAGGGGCTCGACACCATCCTGTACGGCGGGATACCGAGGACGAACA
The DNA here is from genome assembly GCA_020725925.1 of Methanobacteriota archaeon. Classification (GTDB taxonomy): domain Archaea; phylum Thermoplasmatota; class Thermoplasmata; order UBA10834; family UBA10834; genus COMBO-56-21. The sequence continues at coordinate 92,656 of DYTN01000002.1, read as the reverse complement.
CGGTCCTGCTCACGGGCAGCTGCGGGACGGGCAAGACCTCGCTCGCGCTCGAGTTCCTGATCCATGGCGCCATCAGGGGGGAAAACTCCCTCTTCATATCCGTCACGGAGAACTCAGAGAAGCTCCTGGCGAACATCATCCCCTACAGGTTCTTCGACAGGACCCTGGTCAGGTCCGGCAGGCTCGTGTTCGTGGACATGCCCATCATGTACGAGCGGCTCGGGCTCACGAAGCCAGACCTGAGCATGGAGGAGATAGACCTGCTGGTGTCCGCCCTGGCCAGCCTGGCCAAGGAGCTCGGAAGCAAGAGGCTCGTGATAGACTCCATCACCTCCGTCTGCTACAAGCTGAAGACATCCGAGAAGATCAGGGACTTCATACTCAAGCTCAGCAAGGCGCTCTCCGACCTGGGCTGCACATCCATCCTGGTCGGTGAGGTGCCAGCCGATTCCACATCGTACTCCAGCTTCGGGGTCGAGGAGGCCATCGCAGACGGGATCGTGCTCATGGCGAACATGGAGCGGAGGGGCGACCTGCTCAGGACGCTCCAGGTGATCAAGATGAGGGGCACGATGCACTCGAGGGCCAAGTACGTGCTGGACCTCACGCCCATGGGTGTCCTCCTGGTGCCGCTCCTGAAAGGAGGTAGCACGCAATGAGCCCGGAGCTGGCCAGCGCGCAACAGATCGCGGACGAACTCCTCGAGATGCCCGAGGCCTCGGCGGTCTCCCTGCAGATGAGCGTGGACAACTACCTTGATGTCATCCGAGGCGTCGTGGACCTGTTCGCGAACAAGAAGAAGATGGACACGATATACGTCACCGCGACGATATCCTCCGAGGCCATCAAGCGCGTGCTCGAGGCCCTGGACATAGACTCCGAGAGGGTCTTCTTCGTCGACTGCATATCGCACATCATGATGGGCGCCTCGACCGCAGCGCAGGACGAGAAGACCACCCTGGTCGAGAGCCCGACGATGCTGGAGAACCTGATGCTCAAGGTCGAGTACCTGATCAGGCGGTCGCAGTCCGAGGGCAAGGTCGTCGTGATCGATTCCATCAACTCCCTGGCCATACACAACAACAACTGGATCTTGTCTGAGCTCCTCCACATACTGGTGTCCGGGCTGAGGTCCAGGGACGCGTACACCGTGATACTCACAGTCGAGGAGCACTCGACCCCGGACATAAGCAACATGGTCAACCTCGTGTGCGACCACGGCATCCACGCGGGCAAGCTGCGGGAGGGCTGACATGCAGTTCACGAGCATAGGGATACCTGCCCTGGACGAGCACCTCGGAGGAGGAATCCTGAAGGGCTCGACCCTGCTCGTGATGGGCGGCCCGGGCTCCGGCACGGAGTTCTTCGCGAAGCAGTTCGCCTCCGCGGGCACCGAGCCCGTGACCTACTTCACGTCCACGGAGCGGGACGAGGATGTCCTGGCAGTCATGCGCGAGTACGGCTGGAGGACGGATATCAAGATAGTCAACATCGGAAGGAAGTACTACGAGAAGGTCCTCGCCAGGAAGCTCGAGGTGAGCAGGTTCAGGCAGGAGGGCATCACGCTCAGCGACATCAGGAAGTTCAGGGACCAGGACGCCGCCAAGGAGGAGAACTTCCTCACCTTCCTGGCGTATGAGATATCGAAGCTGAACCCGCCCTTCAGGGTCGTGATCAACTCGCTGGACTTCTACCTCGAGAACTACGAGAGCCAGGAGGTGCTCATGGCCATGCGCACGATCAAGGCCCACACGCAGCACTCCGAGAGCGTCACGCTGAACACGATGCTGAAGGGCGTGCATGACTCGAAGATCCAGAGCAGCCTTGAGGACCTCGCGGACGTGATAATAGAGCTCGACAGGGAGAAGGTCGGGCACGAGTTCAAGAAGTACATAGTAGTGCAGAAGGTCAGGAACAGGCCCGCGATGGTGGGCATAATACCAGCGATCTACGACAGGACGGGCATCAAGCCCGGCTAGGCCGGTGTGTCGCCTCTTCCGGGAATGTCGTCGTTTCTAGTACTGGCCTCACAGGCCCAAGAAGACATAGTCTTCTTGTGTCCCCTAAGGAATGCGACATAGCCAGATGGTCCAATTCGGCAGTTATCGAAAGCGATAACGCTCGTCTATGAGAACCAGCCGCAAAGCTATTTAAACTCAGCACCGGCGTATTACATCCCGTGCGGGCCGAAAGGCCTGCAGGAGGACAAAACATGAAGAAGATCTGGGCAATCCGCAAGGATGCCGAGGCAGTGTCCCCTGTGATCGCGACCATTCTAATGGTTGCCATCACCGTCGTTCTAGCGGCCGTGCTGTATGTCATGGTCCTGGGATTCGGCGGGACAACGTCTCAAACCCCAACGTCGAGCATTACGAAGACGACGGTGAACTACGGCGTGAAGTACACCTTCGCCCCGATGAGCAAGGACACCCCATGGGGTGACATCACGATCCAGCTCACGGACGGGACGAACACGCTGACATGGGCACCGACGACAGCCGCACTGACTGACTCGACGCCCCCAGCGGAGTACGACGACCCGACCACGGCCGGTAGGGCTCTCGGCTCGTTGACGGTCTGGTGCAACCTCACGGACCTCGCGGGCAACGGTTATGTGAACCAGGGAGACTACATGACCTTCCAGACGGGCGCGACAACCTTCTCGGCATCGGTGACCTACACCGTCACCATAATGCACGACCCGACATCCGCTGAGATCTGCCACGCAAGCTTCAACGGCTAGTCGAGCGGCATCATTGCCTGATGGAAGACCCAAAAACCCTTTCCAACTTCTTCCTTTTCTGCATAGGTCGTGGGCGAGCCATGGCCTGAGTTCTTGCATTCCGAACGTCTTGCTTCCGATGAATCTGGAATGCAACTATTTTTATATTCACAAGCGTTTATGAACGTCCCAAGGGATTGCCCGTCCCGTCCCCCGCTGGGATGAGTGCCATGAAGAAGGTCTGGTGCCGAAGGAGACTCGACACACCCGCCGTTTCACCCGTCATAGCGACGATCCTCCTCGTCGGCATCACCGTCGTGCTCGCCGCGACGCTGTATGTCATGGTCTTCGGGCTCGGACTGGGCTCCAGCAACTCCCCGCCCGTCGCGAGCCTCACCAAGGCGTCTGTCACGGATGGCTTCAAGTTCACATTCACGCCCTTCTCGCGGGAGACCGTCTGGAGCGACATCAGCGTCATGCTCACGGACGGGACCAACGCAATCGCCTTCACCAACATCACGACGACTGTCATGACCGGCTCCGCGCCGGTCGTCAAGAGCTTCGGGAGCCAGACCCTGGGTTCGCTGACGGTGTTCATCAACATCACGGACCTTGCCGGGAACGGCCTCGTGAACCAGGGGGACAGCTTCACGCTCACCACCAGCGGGGGAGAGTTCGATAACACGGTGACCTACCAGCTCTTCCTCATGCACGACCCCACAAGCTCGGAGATCTACTCGCTGATCTTCCAGGGAGACTAGGCGCCGTCTGGCCCCGGTCCTCTCCGCGAGGGAAGGGATTATTCAGAGCCCGGGCAATACGCCGGGCGATGAAGGACTCAGGCCCTGATATCGTGGTCATGGACGTCTCTTCGGCCGAGAGGTTCGTCATCGACCTGCTCAAGCTCGAAGGCTCGATGAGCACCATGGAGATCGAGAGGCGCGCGAGGAAGGAGCACAAGCGCTGCCCTGACCAGACTGTCATCTTCCTGACCAAGATGAAGAGGAGGGGCCTGATCAGGGGCGAGGCCTCGCTCGAGAAGCGCGGCTGGGTCTGGTGGGTGCCCTAGTGGAGCATCACCGAGGTCCGGGCTACCTGATCGGTCCACTTCTGCCTCGGGTCGTGCGTGTCCACCGCCATCCCTATTATCCAGTCCAGGAGCAGCAGCGGCCCGAAGACCTTCGACACGTTCCTCATCAGTGCCTGCGAGACGTTCACCTGCCCGGTGACAGAGACCGTCTTCAGCCGCATGAGCATCTTGCCGACAGTGCCGCCTATGGCGAGGTCGAACAGGGCGCAGTAGAAGAAAAACAGCGCGCCCGTAAGGAACCCGGGGAACAGGATCGGAGTGCCGAGTATCCGTAGGAGGATCAGCACAGGCGCGTAGATCAGGACGGCGTCGACGACTATGGCGATGAGCCTCCTCAACCAATGCTCCTGCAGAGCCTTGTCCTGGCCCAGGTAGTCGAACCCTGTCACCATGTCAGCTCACAGCTCCCGCACCCTCGATGCCTCACGCTGGTATATTTCTTTCCTTCAAGTGCGGAATGCCACTCGGATCGCCCATCACTCATCACAGGTCAGCTGGGTTCTTCTCGTCATCGTGGCGGGAGCGTATCGCACTCCCGCCCTTAAGAACCATCGGGCCAGATTCGCTGTGCCCCCAGCCACGCCTTTATACTGCCGCCTGTACTTGTCATAGCGATGGCTGACGTTAGGCTCCTAGCCCTGATGGAGCGCGAGGACGACCCGAAGAAGTGCACAGCGGCGAAGCTCGTGAGGCTCGGCGACCTGCATGAGGTGAAGGCCCCCAGGATACCCAGGGGAGCCGTGGTGCTCGACCCTGAGGCGGAGAAGGCGTTGTCCAGGGAGGACCTCGGGGCGTCCGTCCGAGCGGGCCTGCTCGTGCTCGACTGCTCGTGGAACAAGCTCGACAGGTTCCCGAGGGTGAGGGCAGGGCTCAGGCACAGGGCGCTGCCGTTCCTTGTGGCCGCGAACCCCACGAACTTCGGCAAGGCCCAGAAGCTCTCGAGCGCCGAGGCGCTCGCAGCATCGCTCTACATCCTGGGCGAGAAGCAGCGGGCGGAGCATCTGATGAGCAGGTTCAAGTGGGGGCCGACTTTCATATCGATGAACAGGGAGAGGCTCGAAGAGTACGCTTCTGTCGAGACGAGCGCCGAGGTCGTCGCTGCGCAGCAGCGAATGCTACGTGCAGTCCAAAGGAGCAAAGATGAACGGACCACGTAGCTTTAGTATCACATTGTCGATTCCTCTTCCCCTTTTGCCAAGTCGTCAGGGAAGGGCAGGGGCATCGACACTGAACTGTGGGGGGAGCTGAACGCCCAAGGAGTATACTCCCGAGGACCTCGTCGCCATCTGGGAAGAGTTCCTGGGAGGGCAGGAGCACAGGCACCATGTATCAGCGATAGCTGACCTGTACCCGGATGTCAGGAGCATCTACATCGACTTCTCTGCCGTCGAGAAGTTCGACCCCGACCTCGCGAACTACATCCTCGTCAACCCGACGCAGTCGATCCGCTCTGCAGAAGAGGCCCTGAGGCGCATGGTCTCTCACGCCCTGACGAACCCGTTCGTCCACTTCAGGATCAAGGACCTTCCGCGGGACTCCCGCATAGAGATACGGAAGCTGAGGGCGAAGCACCTCGGGAATTTCGTGTCCATCGAGGGGCTCGTCCGGAAGGCGACCGAGGTCAGGCCGAGGGTCACCGTGGCAGAGTTCGAGTGCGCCAGGTGCGGGCACAGGATCACGGTGGAGCAGGAGGGGATGCTGTTCCATGAGCCTCTCGAGTGCTCGAAGGAGGAGGGCGGGTGCGGCAGGGGCACGGGCTCGACCAAGTTCAGGCTTCTCACGGACCCGTCCAGGTTCGTGGACACACAGAAGATAGAGATCCAGGAGCCCCCGGAGGGCCTAAGGGGCGGGGCGCAGCCTGAGCGCCTAGTAGGCTACATCGAGGACGATCTCTCCGGGCGCATCTCCCCGGGCGACAGGGTCATACTGAACGGGATCCTGAGGAGCACGCAGAAGGGCGGGCAGGTCAAGTCCACGCTCTTCGAGATCCAGCTGGACCTCAACTCGATCGAGTACGAGGAGAAGGAGTACGAGGAGGTGCTCATCACCCCGGAGGACGAGGTCAGGATCCGCGAGTTCGCAGGAAGCCCGGACGCCTTCGACAAGGTAATCGCGTCCATCTCCCCGACCATCTACGGGTACGACCAGGAGAAGGAGGCCCTCGCGCTGCAGCTCTTCGGGGGCGTGGGCAAGGTCATGGACGACGGCACGCGCATCCGGGGGGACATACACATAGCTCTGATCGGCGACCCTGGCACGGCCAAGTCCCAGATACTCCGCTACATGTCGCAGCTCGCCCCCAGAGGCATCTACACCTCCGGGAAGTCGTCCTCCGCCGCCGGGCTCACCGCAGCGGCAGTCAAGGACGAGTTCGGCGAGGGCAGATGGACCCTCGAGGCGGGCGCGCTCGTGCTCGCGGACAAGGGTCTGGCATGCATAGACGAGCTGGACAAGATGAACGACCAGGACAGGTCGAGCATACACGAGAGCCTCGAGCAGGGCACGATATCAGTCGCGAAGGCCGGCATCACGGCCACGCTCCAGTCGAGGTGCGCCGTGCTCGGGGCCGCGAACCCGAAGTACGGCAGGTTCGACGAGAGCAGGAACATCGCGGAGCAGATCGACCTCCCGCCCGCGCTCCTGTCCAGGTTCGACGCCATATTCACCATGACGGACAGGCCGGATGCAGAGCAGGACAGGAACGTCGCGGCGCACATACTCAAGGCGCACAGGCGGGGAGAGGTGAAGCTCCACGAGGCGCCCGAGCAGATCACGGCCGTGGACACGGCCGAGATACTCCGGGACAGCACGGGCCTTGTCCCGGCGATGGACCGGGAGTTCCTGAGGAAGTACGTCGCGTACAGCAAGCGCATCACGCCCATCCTCAGCGACGAGGCCACGCGCACGCTCGAGGGGTACTACATCTCCATCAGGAAGCTGGGAGAGGGCGAGGAGGCCTCGGTCCCCATCACGGCCAGGCAGCTGGAGGCACTCATCCGGCTGTCGGAGGCGAGCGCACGCGCGCGCCTCAGCCCCATAATCAACTCGGAGGATGCCAGCCGCGCGATCAAGATCGTCGAGTACTACCTGGCCAAGGTCGCCAGTGAGGGCGGGAGAAGGGACATAGACCTCATAGCCACCGGCACCAGCAGGAGCCAGAGGGAGCAGATCTACGTGCTCAGGAGCTTGATACAGACGCTCTCGGACCCGAGGAGGGGCGTGAGCGCCGAGGAGCTCATACAGAAGGCGGGCTCGGAGAACATCGCGGAGGACCGCGTGCGGGCGCTCCTCAAGCGCCTCAGCGACGCCGGTGAGGTGTACTCCCCGCAGCCGGGATACTTCAAGCTGGCGAGCGAGGAGCGCATCGGATGATCACAGTCAAGGTGTACAGGAAAGGGGTCGAGGTCCTGGTGGCCGCGTGCGACGAGGACATAGTCGGCAAGACCTTCAGGTCCAGGGACCTGAAGCTGCAGGTTTCCGAGGGTTTCTACAGGGGCGAGAGGGCGGACGAGGAGATGCTCGTCAACAGGCTGGAGATGGCCACGATCGCCAACCTCGTGGGGGAGAAGACGCTCGAGATAGCCGTCAGGCGCGGCTTCATCGACCCCGGGTGCGTCATCAGGATAGGCGAGGTCCCTCACGCGCAGATGGCGAGGATGGTCTAGGTGTTCTGTGTCGAGTGCGGGCGCGAGGAGGAGCTGATAGGCTCTCTGTGCAGCGTCTGCTATGCGAAGAAGCACGTGCATCCCACTCTCCCGGACCATGTCGACCTCACGCTGTGCGCGCACTGCTCGGCCATGCAGACGGCCAAGGGCTGGGAGGACATCGGCTCCGTGCGCGAGGCGGCCGAGCTGGCGGTCGAGAGCGCATTGGCCATGCCCAAGGAGTCGAAGCTCCTGGACATTTCCGTGCAGCTCTCAGAGAGGGACGAGAGGAATCTCGCGGCGAAGGTCGACCTCCTGCTCTCGGTCGAAGGCCACGAGTTCAGGCGCGAGCTGGGGACCATCGTGCGGGTCAAGCGCGGGTCGTGTACCGAGTGCTCGAAGCAGCAGGGGAAGTACTACGAGGCCATCCTGCAGGTGCGCGGGCCGGAGCGCTCTCTGGGCAGGCAGGCGGAGGCGGACATGGAGCGCCTCGTCAGGGAGAGGGTCGCGTCCATGAGGAAGTCCAGCAGGGAGGTGTTCCTGAGCAAGGCCGAGAGGGTCAAGGGCGGCCTGGACTTCTACTTCAGCACGATTTCATCCGCCAGGTCCGTCGCGCGCGAGTTGCAGGAGAGCAGGTGCGCCGAGTACAAGGAGTCCTCTAGCCTGTGGGGCAGGCGGGCGGGCCAGGAGATATACAGGATGACGTTCCTGGTGCGCCTCCCAGGGTTCTCAAAGGGGGACATAGTCGAGAGCGCTGGGAAGCTTTACTTCGTGAGGGGCATGTCCCGGGGGGTCGTGCACGGCATAGATCTCAGGACCGGAGAGGACCACCCGATCAGGGTCAGGGACGCGGGCGAGTGCGCGCTGGTGGAGGCGAAGGCAGGGATCCGCAAGGCGGTCGTCCTCGTGGACAAGGACCGGGAGCTGCAGGTGCTCGACCCCGAGACGAGCGCCCCGCTGGACGTGCCAAAGCCACCCGGATTCTCTCGAAAGGGAGAGCAGGTCAGGCTCGTGAAGACGAAGCTCGGAGCGTTCGTCCTGAGCGACAGCTGGTAGTCGTCCCGTTCCCGCATGGTTCCCCCGAAAGGCATTAATTCCGTCGAGCCTTTCCCAGGCCGGAGAGGTCTGTTAGAAATGGTCACCGAAGCGGACATAGCCAATGCCACGGTCGAGCTGCTCAGGAAGACCGTCGTGAAGCTCCCGACTGACGTCGAGGAGGCCTTGAGGAAGGCATACGCCGCGGAGACGGACGAGGTCCCCAGGATGCAGCTCAAGACGATTGTGGACAACATAGACATGGCAATCAAGGGCAATACGCCCATGTGCCAGGACACGGGCGTGACGATATTCTATGCGGCGCTGCCGAAGGACTGCAAGGTCGATGTGGGCAGGGGCATCGTGGAGGGCGTCAGAAAGGCGACCAAGGAGGTCCCTCTCAGACCCAACGCCGTGCACCCGATCACCCGCAAGAACCCCGGCGACAACGTCGGCGAGAGGATGCCCTACATCAACTGGAAGGTCCACGACAAGGACTACATCGAGATCACCGTGATGACCAAGGGCGCGGGCTCGGAGAACATGAGCGCCCTCGCGATGCTCACTCCCAGCCAGGGCCTGAAGGGCATCAAGGAGTTCGTGCTCAACACAGTCGTGAGGGCCGGGAGCAACCCGTGCCCGCCAACGATCCTCGGCGTCGGGATCGGCGGCTCCAGCGACATCGCCATGAAGCTGGCCAAGGAGGCGCTGCTCCGGCCAATCAACCAGAGACACAAGGACCCGGAGATAGCCAAGCTCGAGTCGGAGCTGCTCGAGGCGATCAACATGCTCGGCATCGGTCCCATGGGCCTCGGGGGCAAGACCACGTGTCTGGGCCTGAACATCGAGTACGCATTCTGCCACACGGCCAGCCTGCCGGTCGGGATAAACGTGCAGTGTTGGGCCGGGAGGCGGGGGACCGTCAGGATAGGGCCGGACGGGAAGACATCCTATCCGACGCACGAGAGGTGACCAAGATGCCCAAGAGGTTGAAGACGCCGCTGCCGGAGAGCGATGTGCGCGCGTTGAAGCTGGGAGAGACGATCTATCTGGACGGCATCATCTACACTGGCAGGGACGAGGTCCACATACATGCCCTCGAGTGCCTCGAGAAGGGGAAGAAGGTGCCCGTCGAGTTCAAGGGCTCGGCCCTGTTCCACTGCGGGCCCATCATGAAGAAGGTGGGCGAGAGGTGGGTCGCCGTGGCTGCGGGGCCCACGACCTCCTCCAGGATGAACTCGCTCGAGCCTCAGTTCATCGAGAAGTTCAGGCCAGGGGCGATCATCGGCAAGGGGGGCATGTCACAGCCCACGGTGGACGCGATGAAGAAGTTCGGGTGCGTCTACCTGGCCATCACTGGTGCTAGCGGCCAAGGGCATCAAGAGCGTCGAGGGCGTCGAGTGGTTCGAGCTTGGCATGCCAGAAGCAATCTGGATCCTGGACGCGGACAACTTCGGGCCCCTGACCGTCGCGATCGACTCTCACGGGAACAGCCTGTTCGCCGACGTTGATGCCAAGGTCAAGGAGAACGAGAAGAAGGCCAGGGCGAAGCTCGGGCTGAGCTGAGAAGCGAGTCGTGGTGCGGGGCTACGTGCCACCCTGCCGGATCCTTCTCACCTTATTTGTCTGTTGGCTAGAGCTGTCGCTGTCCTCGCTCTCGGCGGCTGGTGGAACCTCCTCCGAAGGTTTCTTCTCACCGCCCTCGACCGCCTCCTCCTCCGCCTGGTCGTACACGGCAGGCGCGGTCTCCGGGGCCTGGAAGGTCCTTATGCGCAGGTAGACGGCCATCGCCAGGATCACAATGGTGAGGAACAGCGCCAGGATCATCATCGAATGGGCCATGTCGAACCCGAAGATGAACCCCTCGAAGCCCCTCCTGAGGGGGGTCATCTCGAAGGTCCTGTTGGTGACCGCATCCTCCTGGACCAGTATCTTGGAGACCTCCATCGGCCTGTACCCCGTCCTCTCGAACCTGAGTGTGTAGTTCCCCGCCGAGAGCCCAGTGAACTCGAACTCGCCCATGATGTTGGTGAGCGTGGAGCGCACGCTCGGCTCCGAGTCCACGATTGTGATGAACACGTTCGCCAGCGGGTCGCCAGAGTCACTGGCGGTGACGACTCCCCTGAGTATCGCACCGGGAAGGGCGACCAGGTTGATATTCACCTGCACCTCGCCCCCTGATGGTATCACGACACCTGTGACCAAGGCGGTCTCATACCCGGTGACTGCAACCTTCACTGTGTACGCTCCAGCGGTCAGGTTGCGTATCTCATAGCTGCCGTCCGCCCCAGATATGTTGTAGTATGTCGTCGCCTCGATGGTCACGTTGACGCCGGCGAGCAGGAGCGTGCCCGACCTGACGACCCCGTATAGGCGCGTTGGCCTCTCCTGCAGGTAGAAGTCCACGTCCTCGGTCTCGTTGCCCCTCGTGACCGCGACGTTCGCCAGCGTGGAGGAGAAGAATCCCTCCCTGGAGGCCGTGAGCGAGTAGGTCCCCTCAGGGACGTTGGTGATGTTGTAGCTCCCTGCCGAGTCGCTGACAACGGTGAGCGTTGTAGCACCGATCTGGATGGATATGTTGGTGTTGTTCAGGGGCGTCAGAAGGGCGGAGTGATAGACGTGCCCCGAGACCGATCCCTGCAGCGAGCTCAGGACGAAGTTGAGGAGCAGGCTCTCCCCGACGGGAAGCACGACGTCTTTGGTCTGTTGGATGTAGCCCGTGGCGTTTGCCATCACGGACCTGGGACCGCCCCTGACTCCCACCAAACCGTAGCTGCCGTCAGCGTTCGTGATGACGACCGACAATCCGAGCTCGAAGATGGAGACCGTAGCCCCGACGAGCCCTCCGGAGGGACCCGTGACGGTGCCGAGGATGGTGCTTCCCTCGAGCTCAAGGGTCACATTGGTCGTGGCGTCTGCCGAGACAATGCACAGCTCGACCGTGCTGTTCAGATACCCGCTTCTGTTCGCCCATACGAGGTACGGTCTCCCGGTCTCGTTCGGAATCACATCGTGGATGGTCAACGTCCCGTCGCTGTCAGTGATGCCAGCGGCGGAGCCATTGAACATCACGCGTGCGTCGGAGACGGGCCTTCCCGAGTTGTCCGTGACCGTCACATTCACGTTCCCAGTGCCAGGTGCCTGCATGGTCTGCGCTCTCTGCGTCTCGGCCCCGGGACAGACTGTGAGCGGGCAGAAGACGAAGGCGGAGAGCGACAGAAGGACGAGTGCGAGTGGTAGCAACCTGAGCGCTGGAACTAGAGGTCTGGCCATCAGTCATCCGCTGTTGCCCACCATTGGCTCGGGCAGGTAAATACGTTTGCCGCTCCCCTCGAATTTCGCGGTCCCTGCTGAAAACGTATTAATACGCTCACTGGATAACGAAGCGGAATAGACGGTCAGTCAGCATGGTCAACAAGGTAAGCAACGGTCGGACCACGGGCGAGGCCCTCTCGGCGATGCATCCAGTCGTCTCCGAGTGGTTCCGCTCGAAGTTCGGAGAGGTCACCCAGGCACAGTCAATGGCAGTCCCGCTCATCCACGCCAAGCGGAGCGTTCTCGTTTCCTCCCCCACGGGTTCGGGAAAGACCCTGACGGCGTTCCTGTCCATACTGAACGAGCTGATCCTGCTCGCGGAGCAGGGGGAGCTCGAGGACAGGATATTCGCGGTCTATGTCTCGCCCCTGAAGGCCCTCGCGAACGACATCAACGAGAACCTCCTGAAGCCCCTTGGGGAGATCTCGGCACTCTTCGAATCGAAAGGCCTGGAGGCGCCGAAGGTCAAGGTGGCGGTGCGCACGGGCGACACGCTGCCCAGCGAGAGGCAGCGGCAGGCCCGGTCCCCGCCCCACATATTCATCACGACCCCGGAGTCGCTGTCGCTCGTACTCTCCACACCCGTGTTCAGCACGAAGTTCGAGAGCGTCGACTATGTGATAGTTGACGAGGTCCACGAGGTCTGCGATTCGAAGAGGGGCGTCGCGCTCTCGGTCGCGCTCGAGCGTCTGCAGAGCTTCTGTCTGAAGGAGTTCGTGAGGATAGGGCTCTCCGCCACCGTCGCGCCCCTCGAGCAGGTGGCGGAGTACCTCGCGGGCCTCAAGGGCGGCATCCCCCGGGAGATCGACATCGTCGAGGTGTTCGGCCAGCGGGGGCTCGACCTGGAGGTGCTGTGCCCGGCGAAGGACATGACCGCGCTGTCGTTCGAGGTCGTCAACTCGAAGATGTACGACCTGCTGAGGGAGATGATCGGACAGCACAGGACCACGCTGGTCTTCACGAACACCAGGAGCGGCGCGGAGAGCGTCGTCTACAAGCTGAAGGAGCGCGGCGTCGAGAACATAGGCACGCACCACGGGAGCCTCAGCCGGGAGACCCGCATGGACGTCGAGGGCGGCCTCAGGAACGGGTCCCTCAGGTCCGTGGTGTCGTCCACCTCGCTCGAGCTTGGAATAGACATCGGATACATCGACCTGGTAGTGCAGATAGGCTCCCCGAAGTCCGTCGCGAAGGGCCTCCAGAGGATTGGCAGGGCGGGGCACAAGTACGGCGGCACCTCGAAGGGGCGGATAGTGGTCTTCGAGAACGACGACCTTGTCGAGTGCGCGGTCCTGTGCCGGGCGGCCCACAGGAAGATGATCGACCGGGTCACAATCCCCATGTGCTCCTTGGACGTGCTCGCGCAGCTCTTGGTCGGCATGTCGATTGAGCGCAAGTGGAAGGTCGACGAGGCCTTCGGCCTCGTCAGGCGCTCCTACTGCTACAGGGACCTGACCTTGGAGCAGATGAAGAGCGTGCTCAGGTTCCTCGGGGGCAAGGAGGAGTTCGAGGGCATCTACTCGAAGCTCTGGTACGACGAGAAGGAGGGCACGTTCGGGAGGAAGCGTGGCTCGCGGATGATCTACTACCTGAACCAGGGGACTATCCCAGAGGAGGCGGACTACGAGGTCTTCTCCGAGCGCGGGTCGCTTATAGGCTCCTTGTCTGAGAAGTTCGTCGAGAGGCTCTCCCAGGGAGACATATTCGTTCTCGGTGGCAGGAGCTACGAGTTCGTCAAGTCGAAGGTCACCAAGGCCTTCGTGAAGAGCGCCAGCGGGAGGAAGCCGACCGTGCCATCATGGACCGGAGAGCTGCTCCCGCGGAGCTTCGACCTATCGGTCCTCGTCGGCAAGTTCAGAGGGGAGATGGAACGGCGCTTGGGAAGCATGCCTGACGGGGAAATCACCTCGTGGCTCAGGTCGGAGTTCGCCGTCGACGAGGGCTCCGCCACCACCATCATCAACTACTTCAAGGAGCAGGCGACGGTCGCCAAGATCCCGACCAACTCGAGGCTCCTGATTGAGGGCTATGTGGATGCGTCCGGCAACAAGAGCGCGATATTCCACTTCCCGTTCGGCAGACGCGCGAACGATGCTCTGTCCAGGGCCTACGCAGCCGTCCTGACCGAGAGGCTGAAGTGCAATGTCACCGTCTCCGTCACCGACGACAACTTCATGCTGACCGCCCCCAGGAGCTTCAGGCTGGAGGAGCTCGAGGTCATGCTCAGGTCCTCGGACCTGGAGCGCGTCCTCAGGAGCGCCATACGCGGGTCGGAGCTTTTCTCGCAGCGGTTCAGGCACACGGCCACGCGCAGCTTCATGATACTGAGGAACTACAAGGGCAAGGAGCTCTCGGTCGCGAGGCAGCAGCTGCGGTCAGGAAGGCTGCTCGACGCGCTGCACGAGCTCGACGACTTCCCCGTGATGGCCGAAACCTATCAGGAGATACTCACGGATGTCATGGATCTCGAGCACGCCAAGGAGGTGCTGGCCAGCATAGAGAAGGGCGAGAGGAAGGTCGAGTTCGTCCCGTTCTCGAGCGTGCCGTCCCCGTTCGCCCACAACGCGATCCTCGTGGGCGTCTCGGACATAGTCCTGATGGAGGACAGGAGCATGCTGCTCAGGGAGCTCCACAGGAAGGTGCTCGCGCGTGCTCTTGGCGAGGAGGCCATCGTGGAGTACCAGTTCGACGCCGACTCCGTGGAGGAGTATTTCGCGGCCAAGTTCCCCAGGATAGAATCGAAGGAGGACGTCCTTCGAGCCGTCAGGCTGGTCGGCCCCATGAACCTGTTCAGGGAGAAGGGGGAGAGCGTCTTCGCCCACTCGTCGGAGCCCTTCGACATACTTAAGGGCTGGAGCTCCGAGCTCCTGCACGAGGGCGGGGTCAGGTCCGTCTGGATAGGGGAGGACGTCTACGTCGCCGCAGAGGACCATCCGCTGTATGTCTGCCTGCACCGGAAGAGGGTCAAGCACTCCGAGATCGAGGGAGGGATCCTGAAGGGACTCTCGAAGGCCGGCAGGAGCGCGCACTCCTTTGCGGAGGCGCTCCATGTCGAGGCCGCCGACCTGCGGGAGTCGCTCCGAAGGCTCGAGACTGCGAACGAGATATGCAGGTCGGACATCAGGGGCGACACATTCCTGTTCGCGTTGGTAGGCCAAGAGCAGGGCTCGCACAGAGACTGCCTTCAGGAGGCGGTCCTGCGACACATCGCGTATCATGCGCCCATCACGGTCGAGGACCTCGCGTACGAGGTCGGCGTGACGGAGCCTGAAGCGGAGGAGGCTCTCCGGGAGCTGGTCTCGAAGGAGGCGGTCGTTTCAGGGCGGTTCGTCGTGGGCGAGCAGCAGCAGTACATGCTGGCCAGGGACTACCTGAGGCTGAGGTCCAAGGACCAGGCCGTCTTCGACCGAGAGACCGTCAGGGCGTACAGCGAGAGGAAGCAGTTCGCCAAGGTCCAGTCGATACGGGAGTACTTCGAGGAGTTCGGCGAGGCCGGCATGATCTACGACATCTTCCAGAGGGTCGATGGGTTCGACATGGAGGAGTTCGGGGAGATGCGCAGGAAGGGCGAGATCCTCCTCGGGAGGTTCGTGCGCGGGAGGCTCAGGTACGTGCTCGCCGAGGATGCGCCCTACTACCTCGGCGTGTACAGAGAAGGCAGGCTGGACAAGTACGAGGCGGAGATACTGCACACGCTCCGGAAGCTCGGGTCGGGCACATATCAACAGCTCGCGGAGGCGACCGGCTTCCCCCCGGACATCATGAGGGAGAACTTCGACACGCTGGACAGGAAGGGCCTCCTCCTCAGGGAGTACGATGAGGCAGAATCGTGGAGCGCCAGGAGCGTGTACGCCCCGTGCGAGATCGAGCCGGAGACCGACTCGCCCTTCGAGAGGGTCCTGAGACGGTACCTCAGGGGCTTCGGGCCGGCCACAGCCAGCCAGGCGGCGAAATACCTGGACATCGAGCCGGAGGACGCGAGGGCGCTTCTCCGGAAGATAGGCACGAAGAGCGTCTTCGTGGGCTTGGAGAAGACCGAGATGTTCCTCATGCCAGAAGAGCTGCGCGAGCTGGAGCATGCGCACAAGGCGGACGACAGGCTACACATCCTCTCCCTGTACGATCCGTTCCTGAGCGACAAGTGGACCGAAGTCACCTCCAGGTACGGCGAGGGCTGGATCTTCCCGCTGGTCAAGAACGGCAGGATAGTGGGGATGATGGAGAAGTGGCTCATGGCAGGCTCCGTCGAGATCCGCGAGATGCAGCTCGACGAGCCCGAGATGCTCGGCCAGGCCATAGACTCCGTGGACGCGATCATGCCGTTCTACAACGCCCAGGGAGTGGAGATCGACCGCGTGAGGCGCGTGCTGGGGACCGACATAGACCAGCTCCAAGACGACCTCAAAGCGCCGTTCATCAGCAGAGGGTATGTGGAGGCGAACGGCATGCTGGTCAAGGGCAGGCTCGTCACGGAGTGCTTCGACGACCAGGACATCCTGCACGTCGTCTTCTCCATGCAGAACCTTGAGGAGTCGGAGAAGCTCAGGGACATGGCCGATGCCCTGGAGCGGTACGGAGGGTTCCGGTCGAATGCGGAGGCCCTCGTCCGGGTCAAGAAGTTCGTCTCCCTCCAGAAGCTCCAGCGAAAGGGCGAGGTCGTCAGGGGGCGGCTCGTCCCGGACAGGCACGGGTACTGCAGTATGGAGGACGCGAGCCTCTACAGGTCGGCCAGGGCCAAGGACCTCACCCCGGACGAGAAGCTCGTGATGCGCATAGTCGCCGATCAGGAGCCCGTGAGACGCTCCCGCCTGCTGGAGCTGTCCCCGCTCGGAAGGGAGGACACTCTCGTGGCCCTGGCATCGCTCTACGAGTCCTCGAGGGTCTACTGGGACGAGGCGCTGGCCTACGTGGTCACAAAGCGGATGAGGACATCAAGGCGGGCTGCGTGGACCCGCATAGTCAAGCGCCTGTTCGAGACCTACGGCGTGGTCAACGCGGAGACGGTGGCGTCGATCCTCGGGCACGAGATACGCATGCGCGAGATCAGGCGCTCGTTGCGCGCGCTCGAGGACGAGGGCTTCCTGGTGAAGGGGTTCCTCTTGCGCGGGTCGGGCACTCTCTACTGGGCCTCCAGGGAGACGTACGAGGCTCTGGGGAGGCGGAGGTTCTCAGCCACGGTCGTCCTGACGCCGCTCGACTACGTCGTGCCCTATCTGCGCGCGACCTACAGGGAGCTGCTGCCGGAGACGGGCCGCTATGCAATCTTCCGCGGGATCGAGCCGATCGGCTCGTTCCTGGGCAGGGTGGTGAAGGGAAAGCTCGAGGTCTCCGATGTCCAGGGCGAACCCGGCTGCGAGGAGATCATAGCAGGCTACGCCAGGACCCTCGGCCTCGCCCTCGCAGGCAAGGAGGCGGGCAGGGTTTCGGACTGGGAGATCATGGACTTCTACCAGAGGACCCACCCGGGCGTCAAGAGCGTCAGGAAGGGGCAAGCATAATGAGCACGGTCTCTCCTTCCGGGCCCCGTGGTCGACTTATCAGCCCTGGCTGAAGAGCCCGTGCCCGCGCTCGCGCTCGTGGTAGGCGGGCTTCTGTCGATGGCCATCGCGGTCTACGGGGTGCGGGATGACTCCTACTGGGACGAAGTCGGGACTTTCCTCGCATTCATTCTGGGCGCGGCGATGATAGTGCTCGCGTTCCTCGCAGGCACCGAGGGCACGGTCAACTGGCTGTCCCTCACCATACTCGTGATCGTCGCTCTGACGCTGTTCCTGAAGCCAATGCGGGAGATACCTTGGTCGGGCGTGATAGGCGCGGTCGTGGGGAGCGCCGCGTCCCTCGCCGCGTCCCTCGTGCTTCCGTCGCACGTCTTCGGGATCGACGAGTGGATCATACTGCTCATAGTCTTCTTCGTCGTCGGAGGCATCGTGGCCGTCATCTTCCATTTCCTCGAGGACCTGCTGACGATTGCCACCATGGTCCTGCAGTGGAAGCCCACGATGGTAGTCGTCGGGCTCGCTGCGGTCGCAGAGGGCATCCTGCTGCTGCTCGACAGGTCCATCCTGTCATTTGTGTGAGAACACGCACGTACCATCGGGCGCGCGCAGGCGCTCGTTGTAGTAGAGGTATTCCTGGGCGTAGCCGGCGAACGGACCGAATTTCTCCAGCGCGAACATCCTCAGCTTCCGGTACGACCCTTTCGCTTTGTACAGCCTTGCCAGGGCCCTCTCCATCCAGACATCGATCGGGAACGCCTCGAGCCTGCCGAAGCCGAACAGGCAGACGCAATCCGCCACCTTGTCTCCCACGCCGGGCAGCTCCTTGAGGGCCTCTCGGAGGTCCTCGTATCCGAGGCGCCTGAACCGTCTCATCGAGCTCATGTCGACCGCGTCGCAGAGCTCCCGGACGTATCTCGCCCGATAGCCGAGGCCGCAGCGCTTCAGCTCGCTCTCACTAGCGCCTGAGAGATCGTCGCGCGACGGGAACTCATGGACCCTATCGGCTATCTGTGCGCCCCACGTGCTGGACACGGACTCGATCATCCTCGCTATCCTGGGGATGTTGGCATAGGTTGCGAGCAGGTAGCTCACGAGGCACTCCCACTCATCCATCTTGACTATCCTGAGGCCCTTGACCTCGCGCATCCCCCTCGCCAGGACCGCGTCCCTGCCAAGCCTGCGCTGGATCTTCGCGATGTCGTCCTCCGCGCGCAGGTACTCCCTGACCATCGCCTCGACATCATGCCTGCCAGGTGACGAATCCACGACCAGGCCGTAGGCGCCCATGGCCAAGCTCACCAGCTGGTCGCCCAGAACGCCCTGCCAGGCACCATCCTCCCTCCTCCGCCACCTGAATGTCTGGCCGCATCCGAGAGTGATGTCCAGGTCGAGCGGGGCTATGCGCGTCTCGAATTTCATCGCAGCCGGCATCCTTGGCGAGGGGCTATCTCTTGTAGCCAATCTTCCTCAGGAAGGCCTTCCTGTCCTCGGCGTCCTTCGCAGTCTCTATCCCCTTCGGCTTCTCGCCATCGATGACGCCGACGACCCCCCTGCCGCGCTCGTTCTCCGCCACGATGGCATCAACAGGGTTCGAGGTCGCGCAGAATATCGAGCAGACCTCCTGGACGCCCTTGATCCTGTTGAGCACATTGATCGGGTACGAGTTCTCCATGACCACCACGAAAGTGTGCCCTGCACCTATCCTCTCGGCGTTATCCGCAGCGATCCTCGTCAGCCTGTCGTCGTTGCCCTCCGTCCTGATGAGGCATGGTCCTGACGCCTCGCAGAACGCGAGGCCGAACTTCGCCTGAGGGACGGCAGTGACGATCGCCTCGTACAGGTCCTCCGCCGTCTTGATGAAGTGCGTCTGACCGATGATCACGTTCGCGGTCTCGGGGAACTCCACCTTCACCGATTTCAGTTCCATCTCGACCCCCTCGGGCTCGCATCAACGCTCTGATGGAAATAGGTTTCTCCCCGAGCCAGCCAGGCGAGTCAATGCCTGCGGTCGAATCATTATCGAATCGAGAAATCAAAACGATTAACTATTTATCCAGGCATATCGTAGAGTGGAGCTACCACCCCAGAGGAGGCATTTCTAGTTGCCAGAATCCAGCGGAGATAGGCTCTGTCCGATCTGCGACTCTCCGCTTCAGCCCGGATCGAAGAAATGCGGGTTCTGCGGGACCGACCTGTCCATATTTGAGATAGACCTAGAGCCACCTAAGAAGGCCCCTGAGCCCGCGCCCGCGCCTGCGCCCCCGCCGAAGTTGTCGGTCGAGGCTAGGGTGGACGAGATACTCTCGAGGCCACCACCTCAACGAGAGGCGCCGGCACCGCCTCCTGTCGCACAGCCCCCGCCCAAGCCGCCGGAGCTCGTGAGAGCCGAGCCCCCGAAGCCTGCTCCGGTCGTGCAGGTCGCACCCGTGGCCGAGGAGAAGCCCGTCGAGGAGCCGGCTGCGGTCGAGTATTTCGAGTGCCCGCAGTGTGGCGCTACCGTCGAGACCACGGCGACCGCGTGCCCCAAGTGCGGAGTGCTCTTCGCGGAGGAGGGGGCCGACATGTTCCAGTGCCCCGCGTGCAACACGCTCGTCAGCATGGATGCGGAGTCATGTCCTGGCTGCGGGGCGGTGTTTGTCGAGCCCGAGGAGGCCGCGCCTGCCGCACCCACTCCGAAGATGGAGATCGAGGCGCCCGTCGAAGAGGTGAAGGCGCCGCCGAAGAGGGTGGAGAAAGCCGCTCCCCCGGAGCCCAAGGCCGAGGAGAAGAAGGGACTGTTCGGCCGGTGGAAGCTGGGCAAGAAGGAGCCAGAGCCGGCACCGAAGCCTGCGCCTGCGAAGCCAGAGAAGCCCGTCGTGAAGGAGAAGCCCGCTCCGGCACTTGCACCAGCACCACCTGCGCCTGCCGTGAGAGTTGTCAAGGAGGCTCCGACGCCGGCGCCCGCCCCTGCCGTCCCAGCCGCGCCCCCTGTCAGGGATAAGGGCAGGGACCTCGCGAGGATGGTCGCAGAGATGAAACCGCTTCTCGCCGTCGCCAGGGAGAAGGAGGTCGAGATCGGGGAGAGCAAGCAGCTCATTGACGAGGCGGCCGAGGCGGGAAGGGACAGGCAGATAGACAAGGCCATCGAGCTCGTTCAGAAATCCAAGACGGTCCTCATGGGGAGGATCGATGCGCATCTCGCGCAGAGCATAATCCAACTGAACGAGGAGATCAAGATAGCCCGTGATTTCGGAGGGGACATCTCCAGGGCGACCACATACATCCAAGAGGTCGCGAGGGCCCGCTCCTCGGGGGACATCGAGGCCGCGTTCGTCTACGCCGACAAGGTCTCGAAGGAGCTGTTGCCGATCACGGGCAGGTACAACGAATCGAAGAAGAAGATCACCGGCCTGAGGCAGTTCGTCTCGGACTGCGAGCTGTTCATCGTCGACACGAAGGAGGCCAGGCGGTTGCTCCTGGACGCCCAGAAGGCCCTCGACCAGAAGGACTTTGACAAGATGGACAACACGGTCAGGGCGGCCAACGAGAGCCTGGGCAAGGCCATCCCCTCGCGCATGAACGAGGAGATGAAGAAGGCAAGGGACGACCTCCTCGAGGCCAAGGTCAGGAACGTGAACATCACCCCGATGCTCACCGTCCTCAAGTCCGCCACGAACCTCATGAAGTCAGGGGACTACGCCCAGGCCGTCAGGGAGATGCGCGAGTTCAAAGAGATGATGAAGAAGGCCGCGTGAACCCTCAGCTGTGTTCTTTGCCGGTCAAGTGAGGTTGAGGACCTCCATCTCCCGCTCGAGGATGGAGACCTCCTGCGGCTTCAGGGTCTCGGGGCTGATCGACAGCGCGAGTATGCAGTTCGACTCCGAGATCTCGTCAATCAGGCTCCTGAGGAACCTGAGCACGGCCTCGAAGTTGGTGCTGCTGACGAGGTACTGGAGGCCGTCCAGGACGATCATGCCCTTCTCCTCGGTCTCCATGAACTCCTGGATCGTGTGGATGAGCATCTCGAGCGACGGTGGGACGGTCTTCTCCTGGGAGCTCTCCTTGTCCGTGAGCCAGAGTATCTCGGGGGCGACCTTGAACTCGTCCCTCAGGCGCTTGGGGTTGAGGCGGGTGATGACCAGGCCGGCACAGCCCTCGTCCATCTTCCTGCCGAGGAGGACGTTGCTGTACAGCGGCCTCTCCTCCTCTATCATGTAGCAGTGCCCTGGCGACGCCTTGACCTCCTTCATGATCTCCTTCCTCGTCTCCTGGACGGGGGCCAAGGGCTTCAGTATGTCGGAGACGAGGTTCAGGTCCACGTCGAGCTTCATTATCGATGAGAAGGCGACAATCTTGGTGAGCGTGCTCTCCAGCTCCCTGACGTTCGTCGTGACCCTCTCGGCGATGTAGCCGATGATCTCGTCGCTGAGCTTCAGGCCCTTCTCCTGGGCCTTCATCCTCAGTATCTTCACCCTCGTGTCCATGTCGGGCGGTGGGAGGTCCGTTGTTAGCCCGAGCATTATGCGGGAGTTGAGCCTGTCGCTGAAGCCAGGCAGCTGCGCCGGGAGCCTGTCACTCGCGAACACGACCTGCCTCTTTGCATCTATCAGGTATTCGATGACCTGCGCCATCTCCAGCTGGGCGTTTTCGTTGGCCGCGAGGAACTGCATGTCGTCGACCAGCAGGAGGTCCGAGCGCTTCAGGTCCTCCCGGATCCTCTTCCTCAGGGCGTCGTCCTGGGCCTGCCCGATCGCCTCGACGAACCTGTCCGCGGGCACGTAGTTCACCTTGGCGTTCCGAGACCTCTGCTTCACCTGGATGCCGATCGCGGTGATGAGGTGGGTCTTCCCCAGGCCCGAGCCTCCGAACAGCAGCAGCGGGTTGTAGGTCTTGCTGGGAGCTTCGGCGACGGCGACGGCTGCGGCCACGGGGAACTTGGTGCCCGGGCCGACGACGAAGTTGTCGAACCTCATGCCCTCCGGCAAGGGCTTCACGAAGCTGGGCGCGGGCGCCTCCTCTGCCACGCTGCACTTCGGGCACTTGCCGTCCGGGCCCACGGGCCCCCCGCACCTCGGGCACCTCTTCTCGACCTGTTCCTCGGGCTGCGTCTGGTAGCGCAGGATCAGGTCGTAGACATCGGCAGCTTTCTCCTCCTGCCTCTTCTTCTCCATCTCCTGCCGGATGGACTCCTCATCGGCCTTGCGCTTCTGGATCTTCCGGCGGATCTTCTCCTGGAGGAATTCGACGTCCGATTCGATCTCCGCTATCCTCGTGCGGTCGTCGAGCTTCGTCCTGATCTCCTGGATCTCCTCCTCGTGCCCGAGCACGGGGAAGTTGTTGAGCACGACCTCGAACTGCTTCAGCCTCTGGGCGTCCTGCTCGAACGCTGATAGCTCCGTCGTCAGCGCCTGCGGCCCCTCCTCAAGCGCCTCCTCCAGAGTGTCGACCTTGAAGCCCTTCCTGCGCCAGAGCTCGATGATCTCGCGCTGCGCGTCCACCTGCTCCGGCTCCTCCACGGCCTCCTCGATGACGCGCTCGGTCTCGGCCCTAGAGGGCCTTGCGGCCACTGGGGCCTCGGCAAGGCGGGAGTCTGGGAACCGCCTCTCGAATTCCTCGCTCGGGACCCTGCTGTGCAGCTCGATGTTCGATGCCTTGTCCTGGGAATCCTCCAGGATGAACCTGAGCGACTTCTCACCAGTGTATATCCTCTTGAGCTCCCTCGGCTTCGACTTCTCGAACTCGTATATGGCCATCACGGGGACGCCTTGCTCCACGACAAGGTATCCGATGGAGCTCATTATCTCCTTCTCCAGAGTGACCTTGACGTAGCCGGTGAAGCTGTATTGCTTGAGGTCTGCCAATATCGTCTTGAGCGACTCCGAACCGCCTTTTGCGGTCCGGACGACGATTCCCTCAGGTATGCGGAGGTCTGTGACCATTCAGGGCGACCCGTGGTAGATAATGTGCCACTCATAAAAAGACATTCGTTTCTCCCGCGGCGTGACTGGATGCGCCCAATCGAACAAGTCAAATGTCAAAAGCCTTAACTAGCAAGACAATCTTCACAACAACCTGCCTGCCACTGTAGCTCAGCGGTTGCACACGCTCTCGCGCGTGCCGCTAAAGAGCGGCGGTTTCGTAAACCGCAGGCCGGGGGTTCAATACCCTCCAGTGGCTCCATTGATTTTCCCCGACGGCCGTGGGCAACAATCATATCCTCTGGACACGATTGGCCCAAGGCATGATCCCAGAGTCCGTCGTGTATGCGCACGACATCGCATGTCCGTCGTGCGGGTTCAGAGCGTCTGGCTATCTCCAGTCGTTGGGGGATGGGACCGGCGTCACGAACTGCCCGAGGTGCGGCACCACCATCAGGCAGGCGCTCCCCGCGCACTTCGTCGAACAGATACCGCCTTCGGATTTCCATTCGCCCGCGCATCCGCACGTCCACATCAGCCACTACCCCGGGCTCTACATGCAGCCGAAGCACGCGCCGAGGCCGGACTTCGCGGACCTCGTCAGGATCCTGTACTCTCCCACCAAGGCCTGCGTGTCGCTCTACCTGTCCACCAACCTCCAGAGGGCTTTGGCCATCGTCGTCGTGTTCTCGATCCTGTCCGCAGTGGTGAGCACGCTCGTGACGGCCGACATGGGCGAGGTGCTGGGATACAGCACGGGCGACGCGCTGGAGGTTGCATTCCAGGGATTCGTCAGCTGGGTGATCTCGCTGCTCGCCTTCCTGTTGTTCGGCGTCGCTGCCGCGGTAATCGCCAAGAACATCTTCGGCGGGAGGGGTGAGCGTACGGCCACCCTCACCCTCCTCGGCTACGTCTACCCTGCATACGTGTTCCTGGAGATCGTGCTCTTGGTGCTGTTCACCGTGGGGTTCCAGGGCCTCGACATGACAGATGTCCAGGATTGGACCCCTGATGAGCTCGACCAGGCAATCGCCGCGGGCGGCGTCCTGTTGCTCATCGCCCTGGTCGGCCTGGTGTGGCTCGTCACAATCGCAAGCAGAGCCATCAGCGTTGCGAACGACATCTCCACGGGGGAGGCCGTGCTTTCAGAGATCCTGGCCGTCATCGCGGCCGGGATCGTGTACCTCCTGGTCGGAGCCGTCATGCGCCTCCCGATGGGCCTGTCGCTCTGAACGGCTCATTGTCCGAGCATGTCGTCCACGATCTTCATCGCGCAGAGGTCGCCGCACATCGAGCAGACCTGAGGGCTCTTCGAACCTCGTCTGGTCCGGACCTCTTTTGCCCTCTCCGGGTCGACCGATAGCCTGTACATTTTCTGCCAGTCGAAGGCCTTCCTCGCCTTCGACATCTCGAGGTCCCAGGCCATCTCCCTGCCCCTCGCAAGGTCGGCCGCGTGGGCGGCGATCTTGCTCGCCACGACCCCCTGGCGCACGTCCTCTACCGTGGGAAGCGAGAGGTGCTCCGAGGGCGTCACGTAGCACAGGAAATCGGCCCCGAAGTACGCCGCAAGGGCCCCTCCTATCGCACCGGTGATGTGGTCGTAGCCCGCGCCAACATCGCACACCAGCGGCCCGAGGACGTAGAACGGCGCACCCTTGCACAGCACCTTCTCCACCCGGACGTTGGCCTCGATCTGGTTCAACGGCACGTGCCCTGGCCCCTCGACCATCACCTGGACCCCAGCCTTCCTGGCCCTCTCGACCAGCTTCCCCAAGACGAGCAGCTCGTGCAGCTGGGGAACGTCGGTGGCATCGTGGACACTGCCCGGCCTGAGCCCGTCGCCCAGGCTCAGGGCGAACTCGTGCTCTTTCGCCAGCTCGAGCAGGTAGCCGTAGTCCTCGAACAGGGGATTCTCCTTGCCGTTCTCCCGCATCCAAGCGATGAGCATCGCCCCGCCCCTCGAGACCACGCCCGTGACCCTCTTGTGCTTCTTCAACGAGCCAGCGGTCCGTTTCGTGACCCCGCAGTGGACGGTCATGAAGTCGACACCGTCCTTCGCGTGTCGCTCAATGGCCGAGAACAGGTCGTCCCCCGTCATGTTCATCGCCCCGCCCTTCGAGGAGCTCTTGCACACAGCCTCGTAGATGGGCACTGTCCCGACAGGCACCCTGCTGTTCTTGACGATGTTCCGTCGGATCTCCCGGATGTCACCGCCCGTGCTGAGGTCCATGACCGCGTCAGCGCCATACCTCACGGCCACCCTGAGCTTCTCCAGCTCCTCCTTCAGGTCGATGTAGTCCCGCGAGGTGCCTATGTTCGCGTTGACCTTCACCCTGAGCCCCTCGCCTATCGCGCAGGGTCTGAGGCCCCTGTGCCTCGGGTTCGAAGGAACTACGGCCCTCCCGGCCTTTAGTAGTCGGGCTAGCTTGTCTGGCTCAACCCCCTCGTCTTTCGAAATCCCCTTCATTTCCTGTGGAAAAGAACTGCCCTTGGCGCCTCTCATCAGTGTCCTGGGCCACTAATTGCCTCGTCGGTATAAAGCCTTTGATTGAGGGCGATGGAGATGCCCTTGGCCAGCAGGATGCGTTCCGGGGCCCCGTGCGCGCTAGAGGCATCATGTCAATTCCTGTCAAGGGTGGGCTGATCCCGGTGCTCGATGTACCCCCTCCGACCCCTCTCGGCGTTTGCCGACATTTCACGTGGAATTACGGAGCCGAAATCGACGATTTCTCGCACCGGAAACGGAGGGGGGTTTCTGCATGCAGCCAGACGGTATTCACAAAGCATTTATATAGACGCATTCCATTCAAGAAAATACACATCAGAAAAAGTGCCGATAATTGGATGGGATGCGGCTGGAAAAGGTCGGTCTTTGAGCGTGCGTGATAGGGGCGATAAACGCATGGAAGACAGTGCATACGATGCCGAGAGAATTCAGGTTTTGGAGGGCTTGGAAGCCGTGCGAAAGCGCCCGAGCATGTACATCGGGAGCACGGACTACCACGGGCTGCACCATCTCGTCTACGAGGTAGTCGACAACAGCATAGACGAGGCGATGGCGGGGTTCTGCACCTCGATCAACGTCGTGGTGAACGATGACGGCAGCGTCACCGTGGAGGACGACGGCAGGGGCATCCCGATAGGCATGCACAAGAAGTACAAGCAGGACGCCCTCGAGCTCGTGCTGACGAAGCTCCACTCGGGCGGCAAGTTCGACAGGAAGACATACAAGGTCTCAGGCGGGCTGCACGGGGTCGGCCTGAGCGTCGTGAACGCCCTTTCAGAGTGGCTCGAGGTGCGCGTGAAGCGCCAGGGGAAGGTGCACTTCCAGAGGTACGAGCGGGGCGTGCCCGCGGGGCCGATCAAGGTCGAGGGCGAGGCGAAGGAGACGGGCACCACGGTGCGCTTCAAGCCCGACCCCCAGATCTTCGAGTCCGTCGAGTTCAGCTACGACACCCTCTCCGGCAGGATGCGAGAGTTCGCCTTCCTGAACAAGGGCCTCAAGGTGAGCATCTCGGAGCCGAAGTCCAGCCAGGC
The DNA here is from genome assembly GCA_020725925.1 of Methanobacteriota archaeon. Classification (GTDB taxonomy): domain Archaea; phylum Thermoplasmatota; class Thermoplasmata; order UBA10834; family UBA10834; genus COMBO-56-21. Next base: position 65,918 of record DYTN01000002.1, on the reverse strand, counting down.
GAACGCCTACAAGTTCGACGGAGGGATCGTCGAGTACGTGCAGTTCATCAACAGGAGCAAGACCTGTCTCCACGAGAAGCCCATCTACATATTCACAGAGAGGGACGGGCTGGCGGTGGAGATGGGCATGCAGTACACTGACAGCTACGCGGAGAACATCTACACCTACGCGAACAACATCAACACGAGCGAGGGGGGCACGCACCTGGTCGGCTTCAGGGCGGCCCTCACGAGGACGATCAACGACTACGCGAAGAAGTACGCCTTCCTGAAGACCAACGGAGACTCGCTCAGCGGCGAGGACGTCAGGGAGGGGCTGACGGCGATCCTGAGCGTGAAGCTCCCGGAGCCGCAGTTCGAGGGGCAGACCAAGACGAAGCTCGGGAACAGCGACGTCAGGGGCTTAGTCGAGTCGGCCGTGAGCGAGAAGCTGTTCGAGTACCTCGAGGAGAACCCCAAGGTCGCCCAGGCGTGCATCAGCAAGGCCATACTCGCCGCGCAGGCGCGCGAGGCCGCCAGGAAGGCGAGGGAGCTGACCCGCAGGAAGGGCCTGCTGGACGTGGGGAACCTCCCGGGCAAGCTCGCGGACTGCACGGAGCGCGACCCGACCAAGTGCGAGCTGTTCCTGGTCGAGGGCGACTCGGCAGGCGGGAGCGCGAAGCAGGCCAGGGACAGGTCGTTCCAGGCCGTGCTGCCGCTCAGGGGCAAGATACTGAACGTCGAGAAGGCCCGGCTCGACAAGATGCTCAAGAACGCCGAGATACGCACCATCATCACCGCCTTCGGGACTGGCATCGAGCAGGAGCTGGACGTCGACAAGGCGCGCTATCACCGCGTGTGCATCATGACCGATGGCGACGTCGACGGCGCGCACATACGCACCCTGCTCCTGACCTTCTTCTTCCGGTACATGAAGCCCATGATCGAGAGGGGCTACATCTACATCGCCCAGCCCCCGCTGTACAGGGTCAAGAAGGGGAAGGCGGAGAAGTACGCGTACGGGGACAAGGAGCTCTCAGAGTCCGCCCAGGAGCTCGGCGAGGGGGCCGAGATACAGAGGTACAAGGGCCTCGGCGAGATGAACCCGGAGCAGCTCAGGGTCACCACGATGGACCCCAGCACGAGGATCCTGAAGCGGGCCACGATCGAGGACGCCGTCGAGGTGTTCACAGTGCTCATGGGGGACGCGGTCGAGCCGAGGAGGCTGTTCATACACGACCACGCGAAGGAAGTGGAGTTCCTGGACGTGTAGGTGATATCGGATGGTCGACGCAACCGAGGAGCCACACATCGCGACCAGGCTTGTCCAGAGGCCCATCGAGATCGAGATGAAGAAGTCGTACATCGACTATGCCATGAGCGTCATAGTCGGTCGCGCGCTCCCCGATGTCAGCGACGGGCTCAAGCCGGTCCACAGGCGCATCCTGTTCGCGATGAACGAGATGGGCCTGGGCCACAACAAGGCCCACAAGAAGTCCGCGCGGGTCGTCGGTGAGGTGCTGGGCAAGTTCCACCCGCACGGCGACATGGCCATCTACGACACCCTCGTCCGCATGGCCCAGGAGTTCTCCATGCGCTACCCGCTCATTGACGGCCAAGGGAACTTCGGGAGCGTGGACGGCGACTCCGCCGCCGCGATGAGGTACACCGAGTGCAGGCTCTCGGCCATCGCCGCGGAGATGCTCAAGGACGTCGACGAGGAGACGGTCGACTTCACAGACAACTTCGACGGCACCCTCAAGGAACCGCTCGTGCTGCCTGCGAAGCTCCCCAACCTGCTCGTGAACGGCTCCCAGGGCATCGCCGTCGGGATGGCCACGAACATCCCGCCGCACAACCTCGGCGAGGTCGTGGACGCGGTCGCGCTCATGGTCGACATGCAGATCCAGGGCAAGGACCCGGAGCTCAGGGACCTCATGGAGATCGTGAAGGGCCCGGACTTCCCCACTGGGGGCGTCATCTACGGTGCCCAGGGGATTGCGGAGGCGTACGCCACCGGCAAGGGCAGGATGCGCATCCGCGCCAGGTACTCCATCGAGAGGGACGAGGACTCCGGCAAGGCGCAACTGGTGGTCACGGAGATACCTTACATGGTCAACAAGTCCACCCTGCTCGAGGAGATCGCCGAGCTGGTGAAGTCGAAGCGCATCGAAGGCATCTCCGACCTCAGGGACGAGTCCGACAAGGAGGGCATGCGGATAGTCATCGAGCTGAAGAAGGACGCGATCGAGGAGGTCGTGCTGAACCAGCTGTTCGCGCACTCGCAGCTCCAGACGACCTTCGGCATAATTCAACCTCGCGCTCGTGAACAACCAGCCCAGGGTGCTCTCGCTCAAGGAGATGCTCGAGTACTACGTCGAGCACAGGTTCGATGTCGTCAAGCGGAGGACGGAGCACAGGCTCAGGGAGGCGGAGAAGCGCGCGCACATCCTCGCGGGCCTCATGACCGCGCTCGACCACCTGGACGATGTCATCAGGATCATCAGGAAGGCCAAGACTCGGGACGAGGCCAGGAACTCCCTGATGGCCAAGTACCTCCTGTCGGAGGAGCAGACCAAGGCAATCCTCGAGATGCAGCTGCAGCGGCTGACGGGGATGGAGATGCAGGCAGTCAGGGACGAGGCCGACGCCACGAAGAAGCTGATAGACGAGCTCAAATCGATACTCAAGGACGAGAAGAAGATCCTGGGCGTCATCAAGGACGAGGTGCTGGCTGTCAAGAAGCAGTTCGGGGACGCCAGGCGCACGACCATCGAGGCCAACGCGATCGACATGGACATCGAGGACCTCATACCGGTCGAGGACGTGGTCGTGATGATCAGCAACACAGGCTACATCAAGCGCCTACCGCTCGACACATACGAGCGCCAGCACAGGGGCGGCGTGGGGCTCATGGGTATGGAGACCAAGGAAGAGGACTACGTCGTCGACCTGTTCATCACATGCTCTCACGACTACGTGATGTACATAACCAACAAGGGCAGGGTCTACTGGCTCAAGGCGTACAAGATCCCCGCGGCCGGCAGGCACGCCAAGGGCAAGCCCGTCGTGAACCTGCTCGAGCACCTAGAGGACGGCGAGAAGGTCGTGAACACGATACCCGTGAAGCTCTTCACGGACGACAGCTACCTCGTGTTCGCCACGGCCAACGGGACCATCAAGAAGACGAGGCTCTCGGCGTACTCGCACGTCCGGCAGAGCGGCATAATCGCCATCAAGCTGGACGAGGGCGACTCGGTCGTCGACACGTCCATCACGGACGGGTCGAAGGAGATCATACTGGCCACCAAGAAGGGCCTCGCCGCGCGGTTCATGGAGAGCGATGTCCGGCCGACCGGGCGGGCCACGTACGGCGTCAGGGGCGTCAGGCTCCAGAAGGGCGACGAGGTCGTCAGCATGGCCGTGGTCGACTCGAAGGACCAGCTCCTGACGGTGACTGAGAACGGCTACGGGAAGCGCTCCACAGTGGAGGAGTACAGGAAGATACGCAGGGGCGGCAAGGGCGTCATCACGATCAAGACGGGCGGCAGGAACGGGGACGTCGTCACCGTCAAGGCCGTGAAGGACGAGAACGAGCTCATCGTCACGAGCGTCTACGGGATGGTCATCCGCATGCCTGTCTCGGGAATCAGCGTCCTCGGCAGGAACACCATGGGCGTGCGCCTGATGAAGCTCAAGGAGGGGGACACCATCAGTGCCGTCGCCCGCCTCGTCGGCGCATCCGAGGAGGAGCGGACGATAGAGTCGGGGCGCACGCTGACCAGCTGCCCTGCGCCGAACGGCGACATGGTTGACGAGGACGAGCCCGGAGAGAAGGGGTCAGACGACGGGGATGAGGGCTCCGAGGACGACGCTGAGTGAGGTCCTGGCACAGCTCCTGGCAATCGTTTCAGTTATGATAATGGCCCGGAAAGGTTTAATAGACACGATTCCATTGAAAAGCGCAAGCGTCTGAGCATCGTTCCCCCCTCAGGAGGTTTCGACTTTGTTCAAGGATTCTGTTCCGGGCTTGGAGAAGGTCTTCAAGAACGACATCGACCGGCCGAAGGTCGTCTTGGTCACTGGACCCCCGGGCTCGATGAAGACCACATTCTGCTATTCTCTCATGAGCAGCTACCTCAAAGACAAGAACGAGTTCGGGCTGTACACCACCCTGGAGGAGACGGTCGACAGCCACCTGAAGAACATGGACAGCGTAGGCGCGAAGCTCTCGATGAAGATGCAGATCTCGGACCTGACCGACCTCAGGGAGGTCGACCAGATAGACGAGGTCATAGGCCAGGAGGCGCAGACCGACTACGTCCTCTTCATCGAGAAGATGATCCAGCGCTTCAAGAAGACCCACGGGGACAAGTTCTCGATATTCGTCCTCGACTCGCTCGGCGCGCTCTACTCGCTCATGGAGAACGTGAGCGACATGCGCAAGAAGATGTTCTATTTCTTCAAGATGATCAGGGACAACAACCTGACATGCTTCATCATAATGGAGCGCTCGCTCTCGGGCGAGAGCCAGCTCCTGGGCAACGAGGGCTTCCTCGCGGACGGCATACTGATGCTCGGCCTGGACAGGCAGCGTGGGAAGCTCGTGAGGTTCCTGCAGGTGGAGAAGATGAGGGCTTCGGAGCACTCGATGGAAAGGCACGCGATCGAGGTCGGGAGGAACGGCATCCAGGTGCTCGGCCCGCTCATGAGCGCGCCGTAGCGCGCGGCAAAACTTTGTAGTAGTCCACAACGTATATGCGTGAGGAAGCGTTCGCCCGAACCATCCCAAGTGGTGAGCGATGGCAGAAGACCAGACGATCTCCCAGATAATCGAGGACGCGGTCAAGCGCCTCAAGACCCAGGAGGCCGAGGTCAGGAAGAAGGACCTCGAGCTCAAGGCGGAGCGCGAGGACGTCCTGAAGCAGAAGTCCGAGGTCGAGGCGCTCGAGCAGCGCCTCAGGGAGAAGGAGGATTCGATCAGGCAGAAGGAATCCTCGGTCGAGGCGCGCGTTGAGGAACTCAAGAGACAGGAGTCATCCCTTAAGGAGAGGGCGGGCCAGCTTGATTCGAGGGCCGCCGAGCTAGCCAAGCTCGAGGCGGTATCGAAGGCGGCGGTCACGTCTGCGGAGGCGAGGGAGAAGGACGCCTCGGACAGGCTTGCGGAGATCAACACCCTCCAGGCGGATGTGACCGAAAGGCGGAAGAGGCTCCTGAGCAGGGAGGACCTGCTGAAGAAGTCCGAGGAGGAGATCCAGCGGGTGCTCGAGCAGATCACTGCCCGGAGGGACACGCTCGTCGCGAGGGAGCGCGCGCTCGCGGAGGAGGAGGAGTCCCTCAGGCGCGACAGGGAGAAGCTCTCGGAGGACGCGAGGAAGCTCCTGGACCGCCAGAAGGACATGCTGACCAAGGTGGCAGCCGCGCCGGTCAGGATTGAGCCCGAGCCCGCGCTCGCAGCCACGCTGAGCGAGGACGAGATGCTCTGCCCCGGCTGCAGGACCGTGATCAGCAAGGACGCGATCATGTGCTACGCCTGCGGGCAGAAGATACGCGAGGAGGAGTTCGGCGAGCCCGTGAAGGCAGAGGAGGGGTCCGAGGATGAAGAGATCCCCTGCCTCAACTGCAAGACGATGGTCAGCCGGGACGCCCTGATGTGCTACGCCTGCGGCGTGAACATCAAGGAATCGCTGACGAAGCTCGAGGTGAAGGTCGGCTCGGAAGATGTCTCTGACAAGCCCTCGGAGACGAGGAAACCGCAGATATTTGTCAAGAAAATAGTGAAGCGAAAAAGCGGTTAGCCAGACTGCCGAAAAACAGTCTGCTCCGACATGAAAACCTGGTGAATACCTTTTTATATGGCCGAACTGCTTACTTCTCCCGCAGTACCCAGCATCTCTGGGTTGGTGAACTTATGAAGGGCAAAGCTGACATGCTCCTTGCCAATAGAACTCTGAGTGCTTTGGTTGTCGTGAGTCTTGTGTTCTCTGCGTTCGCGGGGCTGTTGTTCCTCTCGGGCGCCCCGACAACGGAAGCCGCCGAGGGCGACCTGATCGTCGAGAACGAGACCTACGTCATCGAGAACATCGAACAGCCCATCGACGGCGACGTGGAGGTCAGGAGCGGGGGTACGCTGATAGTCAGGGACGCCACCCTGAGCGTCATCAGCAACAACGACCCGACATTGAAGCACTCCATCACCGTGTTCGCAGGTGGGACGCTCACTCTGGACCACGGCGTCATAACCACTTACTTGGACCAGATCAACCCGTGGCCGTTCCTCGAGCTCACTGTGGACGGCGGTGTGGTAGAGGCTTCTGCCCTATCGGAGTTCATGTTCCCCGGGAACATCACCCTGGTGAACGGCGGCACGATGTCCCTGGACGAGTGCACGATTCATGCGTTGCCGGGAGAGCTCGTCTCCCAGTATGTCGTCGGGTCGAGCGGTGCCATAACCTACGATTCGGCGGATGACGGGCCGGCGATAACGCTCACGGACTCGACGTTGGAGCTGTACGACTCGAGCATATTGGACCTTCCCGAGTATCCGACGAATGCCCAGTTCGCCAAGAACATCACGCTGAACGGGGACTCGACCCTGTTGGCAGTCAACAGTTTCCTCGCTGTGGACTTCGGACCTGCGATAACGCTTGGGCACTGGTATGTGCACAACACCCTCGCGTTGGATGATCTGTCTCACGCGTATTTGTATGGCACATCTTTCGAGACGTATGCAGGCGCTCTTGCGGACCGGGCGCCAGCAGTGGTTTCTCTTGGTGGTAGTCTACAAACGGCAGTTCCTCTTGCTCAAGGAGGAGATGACAACACCGGTCAGCCAATCGGAAATATCAGGCTCGACGACGGTTCTACAATCCAAGTGCAGCCGACAATGATACTTGAGGTTGACACATGGGATATCGGCACTCTAGCTCCGGCGCTTTCAGTGAGTTCCGCCTCCGTCATTGGGGAGTACTCTGTCGCCCCTACATATGCTGGGACTGCTGCCATTCAGTGGAGTCCGGAGTCAGGGGTCTACTCTGATTCTAGCGTTATCCCGCGTGTGACTGACCCACCTGGGACTCTGATGTCCTTTGACCTACCGTTGGGAGCTGTGCCAACTGTCGCAGACATAATGGAACTCAATGTGCGGTTCGAGAACAACGGCGGTGTCGGCACTGGTTTCGTGGAGTTTGACTGGATCGGAGTCGAGTTCACCGTCGGTGCTGATGCCTTCATCTACAGATGGTTGAATGTCACCGTGGGAGATGAGTATGGCGTTCCAATTGAAGGTGCCTCCGTTGTTGCTCATTTCACGGGAATCACCGAGCTCCAGGGCGAGCAAGCCTTCTATTATACTCCGACGGGGCTGTCCATGAGCCCGCCTCCTGAGGTCCTTGGCTATATGGGAGAGACTGCCCTAACATTCAACGTCACAAAGTCAGATGGTAGAGCCGCGATACCGTATCTCTCTGACATAATCACGAATGCCGGTATCCCCGAATCGCTCTACGTCGGCTCCTATGCTATCACGGGAAGTGCAATGATTGGCGTTATCAACTACTCGTCGACAGAAACCTTCTCTCTTGACGCTTATCCAGCTATGACAGCTTCGGATCAGAGCGATGATGTAACCGTGTCATTGCTGGGGGCATCCGCTGAGAGCCCTGACCCAGCCAGGTGGCTGGTTGTCCCGCCCTCCTTGCACATATACGATATGACGTACTACCACGCTGGCGACACGATCGTCGCCGCAGGTGGCACGCTCAGGTTCACGAACGCGGTCTTCCAGATAGTGCAGACCTCCGCGAACCAGAGGACGGTCTACGTCGACGGGACTCTGTCGAACCCCGCACTCCTCGTGTTCGAAGGATCCACGATGTCTAGTGCGTTGCCGATCGACATAATCGTCCAGGGTGAGGGCAGGCTCCAGGTGCTGAATTCATCGCTGGTCGGTGTGAGCATCGTGGCCCGCGAGAACGCTCAAGTCCTGATCGTGAACTCGGCGATTGACAAGGTCATCACTTCCGAATGGGACTCCAATGCAAGCATCATCGTCAAGGACTCTGACCTTCAGGCCGCTCCCATCCTGTCTGGAACCACAGTCGGCGAGTTCACGAACACAAGCGCTCCCTCCATAACAGTCGAGCGCGACGCAGCGGCTCTGATATACAGATGGATACATGTCACCGTCCTGGACGGTGTCGGCAAGCCTTTGCCAGGCGCCTTGGTGACCGCGAGGTACTACATCAGTGGCATAAACGCAAGCTCTGCTGTGAGCAGCTCCGCACCTGATGCGCTTGGTGTCGCCAAGGTGAACGCGCTCGCGCAGAGATTGACGAGCGCAGGACCGACAGAAGGCTACGTGGGCAACTACTGGGTGAACGTGACCTACACGTTCAACTCGCAGAACTACTACCCCGACGGCGAGGTTTCGACGAGCGTCCTGCCCTACACGACTCCCCTCGGGAGAAACGTGACCTACCTGACAGTGACCATCGAGGATGCGTTGCCGGACTTGGCAGTGCATGATCCTCCGGTGCCTGTTTGGACTGACCCTGTGTACCCCAGGATTGGGCAGAACGTCACCGTGTACGCCAACATTCACAATGACGGTATCGCGAGGGCATATGATGTCAGGGTGGACTTCTACGACGACGCTTGGGACAACGGAATCCCTGAGTCGGACGAGCTTTTCGGATCCACGGTGATACCCGTCATCGAGCCGGGCTCGAATGCCACCGCTGTGTGGTATTGGACTGCTGACAGCCCGTTGGACCCAAATGCGCACAGAATCATCGTTGTCGTCGACCCGCTGGACACGATCCCTGAGCTCAACAACACAGCACCAGCTACTGGGTCTGGGTTCGTCACTGTCAAGAGCCTCCCGGACGTCTACGTGTCTGATGGCTACCCGTGGGACCCATGGATCTATGCGACTGATACCTACGTCGAAGTCGATGTTCCCACGACCCTGGTCGCGAAGATAAGCAACATCGGCAGCAACACCAGCTACGATGTGACTGTGGACATCTTCGACGGAGGGGACTTGGTCGGGACGACGACGATCCCGAGCATCGCTCCTGGCTCCTATACGTTCGTCTCAATGCCGTGGACACCTTCCACGCCCGAGCTGCATTGGATCACAGTAGTGGCCAGCCTGCCCGACGGGGTCGAGGAGCTGTACACCACGAACAACTGGGACTACGTCTACATCGACGTGTACGAGCATCCGGACCTGAAGCTGACGGACCTCAAGATATCCCCTGCCGGCTCGGTCGCTGGCGGCCAGACAATCACAGTCGAAGTGAACCTCAGCAACTCCAACCCAATGCCGTTCTCCAACCCGGAGGTCTGGGTGTACTTCAACTACTCGGGCATCTCGGAGCTCAAGACAACGACCGTCATCGTGAGCCTGACATCTGAGAGTGGGAAGTGGCCGGTCAAGATAGAGTTCCCTGCCCCAGTGCTCACCCAGAGTGTCGTTGCCAGCATCGTCGTGATAGTCAACCCCGAGCAGTCCCGCATCGAGGAGTCCTATGCGGACAACATCCTCACAGGGTCGATCACCGTGCTGGACATCAGGGCGGACCTGTCGATCGACGGTGACGAGATATTCGTCCAGCGCGGCGGGAGCAACACCACGGGCGAGACCTTCGGGAGGAACGTGACCGTCAATGCCAGGGTGCGCAACCTGGGCGGCAGCGTCGTCAGCGTCTTTGAGGTGCGGATCGGCGTGAGGAACGCTGCGGGCTACAACCACACGATACACACCGGCCTGGAGTACAACATCTCCGCCAACGCGACTGACAACGTGCTTCTGATCTCCGTGAGCTGGCTGATCAACCTCACAACGCCAGGAGAATACGAGCTGTGGGTCTGGCTCGATCCGGCCTACTCCGTGTCGGAGCCATACGAGACCAACAACTTCGCCAACCACACCTTCACGATACAGCAGCTGCAGGTCTCGGTCACCGTGACCACCGACGCGAACGAGTACGACGCCGGCGACATCATGATCATCACGGCCACGATAACTTACCAGGGGACGTCCCAAGGCGTGGTGGGCCTGCCGGGAGTGGTCTTCTGGCTGATCGATCCGAGCGACCCCGACAACCCGCTGGTCGTGCCCTACTCCAACAGCACGGTCGAGACGACCGACGCCGACGGGAGCATCATAGTCTTCCTGAGGATACCCGCTGAGCTGGACTCGGGCTCGTATGCCGTGAGGACGGTCGTGCTGGGCCAGAACTACGATGCCACCACGACGGTCACCATCAGCGCGGCCGTCGAGGGCGGCCTGTTCCCGTGGTGGGTCTGGATCGTGATCATAGTGGCGGTGGTCGGCGTCGTCGCGGGCTTCACCATATACACGTACGTGTATGGCCTCGGCAAGCTCGTCGAGTGCGGCGAGTGCGGCGCGTTCATACCCGCTGCGAGCAAGAGGTGCCCGAAGTGTGGCGTGGAGTTCGAAGCTGGTACGATGAAGTGCTCCGAGTGCGGCGCATGGATACCCGCCGAGTCCGCTGAGTGCCCGAACTGTGGCGTGAAGTTCATCGGCGAGGTCGAGGAGGAGGCGGACTACTTGGAGCGCATGAGGAAGCAGTACGACGACATGGTCTCCAAGTACCGTGAGCTCGCCAAGCCGGAGCTGGGCAAGAAGTTCACCGACAGGGCCTTCGAGGAGTGGTGGAGGAGACAGCCGGCGTACATCAGCTTCGAGGACTGGCTCGCCAAGGAAGAGGAGAAGAAGAAGGAGGGGCCGATCCCGTGCCCGGTCTGCGGAACGCTAAACCCGAAGGAGGCCACCGTGTGCCACAAGTGCGGCACCGTGTTCGGCGCCGAGAGAGCCGCCCCACCGCCTGTGCGCAGGGGCCCACCGCCCACGGCACCGGCTGCAGTGGAGCCAGCAGCTCCAGCGGAGAGGGAGGCTGGTGCGCCACCGGCAGTGCCCCCGGCAGCCGCTCCGAGGATGGTCATCAGGAGACCGATCGACCGCAAGGTCGTGCCCAAGAAGATCATAAAGACGCCGTTGGGCGCCGAGGAGAAGAAAGAGGGCGAGGAAGGCGGCGACGAGGAGAACCAGTAGGCGCTCCTGGGCATCGGCAAACCCTACGAAACACCTTTCCGGTCTTTCATTTCCCAATGTTCTGAGAGCTCACGCTATCGGGAAACTATGCTCAACCGCGTTCGGCAGGCTCAGATCCTCTCCGCGCCCTCGGCCAGCTTCGCCCGGACCTCTTTCATGACCTTCTCGGGGTCCTTGTAGTACGCCGAGATGATCGTCGCGACCTTCCTGTGGCTGTCCATGCCTATCTTCTTCATGTACTCCAGGATGTCCACGCGCCTCTTGAGCTCCCTCTCCATCTCCCTGGGGGACCAGTTCCTGGCCATCCTGACCTTCTCGTAGACATAGCTGTGGCCGCTGTAGTTGAAGGTGTCGTCCGCCGGGTTCCAGGTGTAGACAGAGTTGGTGATGAGCTCGTTGGTCTCGGGGTCGAACCCGACGATCTCAGTGAGCGACTTGACCCGCCTGGTCATCTTCGTGCCGACCTTGACCTGCGCCTGGAGGAGCACGACATTGAGCGCCGTGATGAGCGCCCTGGGGAGGTTGATGGGGTCGTTCTCCATCCTGTGCACCATCGCCTGGACATCCTCTGCGTGGAAGGTGGAGTAGCAGGTCTTGCCCGTGGCCATGGCCTGGAAGACGACGTACGCCTCCTTGCCTCTGACCTCTCCGACCATCAGGTACTGGGGCCTCTGCCTCATGGCCGATGTGAGCAGGTCGAACATGTCTATCTCGCCCGTGGCGCGGCCGGTGATCGCGCTCTTGCCGCCGAAGCCCTCCCTAGTCAGGCCCGGGACCCAGTTCTCATGCGGGAGGTTGAGCTCCCTAGTGTCCTCTATCGAGACTATCTTCATCTGGGGCGGGATGAACAGCAGGACGGCGTTGAGCGTGGTCGTCTTGCCGCTCGCGGTGCCTCCGCACACGAGCATCGACTGCCCGTGCTCGATGGCGATCCACAGGTAGGCCATCATCTCGGTGCCCATGGTCTTGAACTTGAGCAGGTCCAGGGGCGTGAAGGGGTTCTCCTTGAACCGCCTGATGGTGAACGAGGAGCCCCTCTTGGTCACGTGCTTGCCCAGGGTTGCCTGGAGCCTCGAGCCGTCGGGGATGGTGGCGTCCAGGAGCGGGCTCGCCACGGATATGTGCTTGCCGCACTTCTGGGCCAGCCAGACGACGAATCCGTCAAGCTCCACCTCGGCCGCGAACCTGAGGTTGGACCTGATCGAACCGTACTTCCTGTGGTATATGTAGAACGGGATGTCGACGCCATCGCAGGAGCAGTCCTCGACGTTCGGATCCATCATCATCACGTTGATGACGCCGTACCCGATGAAGTCCCTGGCTATGTAGTACATCACTCTCTCCTTCGAGACGGGGTTGAGGGTGACGGCCAGCTGGAGCATCAGCTGCTCGACTATTCTCCTCAGGTACTTCTCCTTCTCCTCAGTCGAGACCTCCGTCATGTGCTCGACGGAGGCGACGAGCGTCTCCTTGAGCAGGCTCAGCACGTCCCGCTCGTCCTCTGAGAGCCGCGGCTCGATCACCTCGTAGAGGTACTCGTTCGACTTGTTGTCGTACTTGATCCTGACATAGGAGTAGTTCTGCTTGACCGGGGCCGTCTCCACCTCGTCGATGTTCGGCTCGGTCAGCTTCGGTATCTCCGTTATCCTGGACATGTCCACGGTCGCTTCCGTCTTCGGGAGCGCGACCATGAGGGGCTTGGGCTTGAGCTTGAGCAGGAAGTTGTAGTACGCGGACTTCAGGCCAGGCCCCTTCTTCTTCTCCTTGGCCTCCTCCGTCGGGGCCTCCAGAGGCACGATCCTTGGTTGCGCAGTCTCTGCTGTCATCCTGTCAGCCTCCTATGATCCTCAGGGACACGAAGCCGGCCAGCAGCATGATGAAGCTGTGCCTCATGCCTATCGGGATGCTCCCCTTCTGTATCACGCCCGCCAGGAGCCCGTCGCCAATCGCATGTACGAGCACGGACAGCAGGAAGATGAACCCCACTGTTGGTATGATGTCGACCTGTATGCTCACTCCCGGTATCTCCCCGACGCCCTGGGCCTCCGCCGCCTCGCTCACCTGCGTGCCCGCCTCCTCCATCTTCGGGAGGAACTGGCCCTGCAGGATCAGGATTGTCGCGATGAACACGAAGAAGGCGATGTACACGACGAGCACATAGGTCTGCATCGTCACGCCCCGCTCCTCCTGCGTCAGGATGGTCTCCTTCGCGTCGTGCGAGACCATGCTCAGCACGTCGGCGACGTTGCCGCCCGCATCGTTCGCCTTCATGATGATGGATGCCATCCTCGTCACCAGGGGCGTCTTGACCCTCTCGGAGAACAGCCTGATGGCCTCCGAGGCGGGCACGCCCCACTCTATCTGCGCGGCCATCTTCTTTATCTCCGGCGTGAGCCTGCCGTACCTGCCGGTGCTCGCGACGACGATGGCATCCGCGAGGGTCATGCCGAACCTCCCGGCCTCTGCGACATCCCTGAGGAAGTCGGGCAGCCTCATCTCAATCTCCCTCACGCGTTTCTCCCTGGCGCTCACGTAGAAGCCGTACGGGCCGATGATCGCGGCTATGGCGAATATGATCCAGTCGATGGCGTCCAGCGGCAGGTCAGCACTGCCTATGTAGTCCACGACGCCCGCGAATATGAGGACCGCAGCCACTCCGATGGAGCCGCCCACGATAGTCCTGGTCTTGTCGGCCCGCTCAGTCGCGAGGATCCTCTTGAGGGCCCTCTCCCGCTCCTGCTCCGACATCTTCCTCTGCGGCGGCATCTACATCGAAGCCTCCTTTGACATGTTCCAGATGACGAACACGAAGCCGAACTGGGACACAGGGATCATCCCCAGGACGATCAGATAGAGCATCATGACCATGAAGTCCGGGTCGCCTCCGCCGCCGACGATTGCCATGATCGCCAGGATGAGCACGAGGAACAGCGGGAACGCCACCACGACCGTCACGAAGGATTCAGCAAGCATCCCGAGGGTCTCCATCTGGGACTTGAGGGCGAGCTTGTTCTCCTTCTGGAACTCCTCCGCCTTGAGCAGGAAGTACGGCTTGAGCTGCCCGCCCGAGGTGGAGGTTGTGATGACGCCCTGTAGGAAGTCCTGGAACTTCGCGGATGGGGACCTCCTGGCGGCCTTCTTGATGGCGGACAGGATATCGGACCCGAGGAGCTCCGTGTCCCTCGTGATCCAGGCGGACTCGTGGGCTATCTCCCCGTACACCTTCTGCCTCGACAGCTCCTTGAAGATGACATCGATGTTGACGTCCGCAGACGCCATCGCGGATATGAAGCTCATCGCGGCCGCAATGCGCTTGTCTATGTCCCTGCTCCTGGACTTCGCCTTCGAGCCGGGGGAGCCCAACAGAAGGAAGTAGGTCATGATCGGAAGGAGCAGAATCGCTGCCACCGAGACCATTATCCTGAGCATGATGTTGACATCCATCAGGCCGAAGATCAGCACGCCGACCACGATGGCTATCACGACCCCCACGACGGCGGTCACCAGTGTCGCCATGAGGACATACGCCAGGTACTCCTCCGGCCGGATCTTCATGTGGGCCTTCAGGAGCGACTCCTCGAGCTGCTGCAGGAGCGCGGTCTTCGTCTTGGCGCGCTTGCCCATGGTCCTCCAGGCGAGGTCCTGGAACGGAGAGAGCTTGATGTACTCCGGCACCGTCCCCTTCACGAGCCTGACCGAGTGCGGCCCGATGGTCCCCTCGCCCATGGTGATCTTGGTCTTGAGGTACTGAGCCGGCTTCACCTCGACCTTCCTAAATACGTCAGATACCTCAGGCAGCGACCTCACCTCCGGGTATCATCGTGGGCCTGGGGGCGGAGCCATAGAGCTCCTTCCTGATTCGCTCCGAGGTGACCTTCGAGTCCTTGTAGTACTCCCTGATGAGCCCCCAGATCTCCCTGTGGTCAGTGATGTCCTTCGCGACCATGTACTTCACGACGTCCACCCTCCGCTCGAACTCCTGCAGGAGCTCCTCGTGCGTCAGGTTCTTCATCTCCATGATCTTGTCGAACAGGAAGCTGTGCCCCTTGAAGATGAACTTGTCAGTTGCCTGGTCCCACTCGTAGACGGTGTTCGAGATCAGTTCGTTCGTCTCGGGCTCGAACCCCACGATCTCTATGAGCTGCTTTATGCGCCTGACCATGTCCATGCCCACCCTGGCATGGGTCTGTATGATGACGTTCCTCAGGGCGGTGAGCAGTATCCTCGGGCAGTTGATGGGGGGGTTCTCGAGCCTGTTGACCATGCCCTTGACGCTGTCCGCGTGCATCGTCGAGAATGTTGTGTGGCCCGTGGCCATCGCCTGGAACATCGTGTAGGTCTCCTTGCCCCTGACCTCACCGACGATGATGTAGTTGGGCCTCTGCCTCAACGAGGCCCTCACCAGGTCGTACATGTCTATCTCGCCCGCGGCCTTGCCGTCGGGCCCGCGCTCTCCCACACCTGACCTGGTGGTGCCGGGGATCCAGTTCTCGTGGGGCAGGTTGATCTCCCTGGTGTCCTCCATCGTGACGACCTTCGCGCCGGGCGGTATGAAAAGTGCCATGGCGTTCAAGGTCGCGGTCTTGCCGCTCGCTGTTCCCCCGCATATGATCGCGGATTCGCCGTGCTCCACACTGAGCCACATGTACGCCACGATCTCGGGAGATGCGGTGCCGTACTTGATGAGCTCGACGGGGGTGAAGGGCTTCTCCTTGAACCGCCTGATGGTGAACGATGCGCCCCTGGTCGTGACCTCCCTGGCGTACGTCGCCTGGACCCTGTGCCCTTCCGGTGCGGTGCCGTCCAGGATCGGGTTTGAGACCGAGAGCTGCTTCCCGCACCTCTGGCCCAGGTTGACCACGAACGAGTTCAGGTCGTTCTCGTCCTCGAACATGATGTTCGTCTTGATCGACTCGAACTTGCTGTGGAACACGAACAGCGGGATGCCAACGCCGTCGCAAGAAACGTCCTCGATGTGGTGGTCGTTCATCAGGGCGTCAATTGGCCCATAGCCGACGAAGTCCCTTGCGATGAAGTATGAGACCTTGTCCTTGGAGATGGGCTCGATCGCCATCCCCCTGGACTTGATGTAGCTGTCCACGCTCCTCTCGATGTAGGTCTTCTTGTCCATCACCGTGAGCTTCTCCCAGTCGTACTCGAGGGTCTTCTCGAGGGTCTCCTTAATCAGCCTCAGCAGCTCTTCCTCCTCCTCGGTCAGCGCGGGCTCGATCACGTTAAGGAGGTATTCGCTGGTGGCGCCGTTGTATGTGGCCCTGACGTAGCTGAACGGCTCCTCGACCCCGTAGAACCCCATCTCCTGGATGTCGATGTCGGTTATCGGCGGGACCTGAGTGTACACCGAACCCCTGCCCTGGCTCCAGTCGCGCTTCCTGGCAGCGGCTCCCCTGGGCTGTCTGACCTCCACGGGCGAGGACTTCATCTTGCTCAGCGCGCCCACCCAGCCCTGGTAGATTCTCGAACCCAGCGGCATCTTCGGGGCGCTGACGGGCACTTCATGCTTCGGTTTCGGATGTGTTTCGGCCATCGTCTTCCTCCCTAGACCCCCAGCTCGCCGACTGACAGCTTGACTGTCGCCTTCGTGTGGTCGAGTATCATGACCTGGCCTATCGTGATTGTGACCGTGTAGTAGTTGTCGAGCTTGTTGGTCTGCTCGTGGAGGGTCCAGTTGACCCAGAAGTCCGTCCCGTAGTCGAGGCCGGCGGGGGAGCTCTGGAGCGACGAGTTGAAGTACCTCGCCCACGCCATGCCGTGCTTCGTGACTATGGTGATCGTCAGCGAGGCACCGTTGGCGTTCTCGTAGGACTTCGTGTCCGCGAACTGCATCTCGGCCGTGACGAGCTTCGAGCCAGTCCCCCCTATCGTCTTGTTGGTGCCCTGGAGCGAGATCTGGGTCAGCATCACGGCCCTGTTGGGCGAGCCCGCGGTGCCCAGGTCCCTGACCGAGAACTGCGGTCCCGCGATGACGAACTCGCCGTCGCTCTGGTTCAGTATCACCGCGCCGTTCTCCCAGGTCAGGTGCTGCTCCACATAGTACCTGTTCGGACAGTACAGGTCGAGCATCCCCCCGGACCTTCCGTCGTTGGCCGGGCTGAGCGTGTTCGTATACCCGCCCGTGGACTGGTAGGTGTATGTGACATTGAACATTGGGCGCACAAGGACTCCCTCGGGTGTGAACTGCAGAATGCCCGCAGTGGGAGCGGCGAAGACGGGTATGCCTGACGCGCTTAGAGTGATTGGCACGGACATCGGCGCCGCAGCGACCAGGCTGTTCGCGTAGATCGAGATCGAGGTGTCGATTGACGACTTGAGCGTCGTGACCTGTTGGATCGCAGTCGACATGTGAGCGCTCTCGTTGTCGCCCATCCAAACGGGGACGAATTGGTTCGTGAACATGCCGAAGAAGGTCAGGAAGACAAGGAGCGCCATGATGGTGCCGACCGTCGCGGCGACCCCCTCATCGTTGCCCCATCTAGGTGATTTCTTGATACGGTCGGCGGTCGAGTCAGTAGAGTAGTGAGTGTACTGGGGGGACGACGTCATCCTACCACCAAACAAGAGTTTCGAAGCAACCTAATCAGCGTCTGGAACATATTTAATACTATTGTTTTTGCTATCGTGGCGAAAACGCCTGTGGATTGCGAAAAAAACGCCCGAGAGCCGCTCCTTCCGGATGCCTTTCGTTGACTCCTCTGACGACCTCCTCCCCGCACGCTGCGAGCGCATCCCTGCACGTTCTTGCGAGAGGCATCCGCTCCTCGCATCGCGTGCAGAGGTTTAATATAGGAAACGCGTAACTGCCTTTTTGCTCCGGCGAGCCGTGGTAACTCAGTTGGGAGAGTGCAAGACTGAAGATCTTGAAGTCGCTGGTTCAAGTCCGGCCCACGGCACTCGTCTGTCATCTGTGAGCCTGGGCAGCCGGGCCACAGATAGCCTAAACACAGATAGCTTAAATTGACATGACGCGGTTAGTGCCGTAGACGAGAGGTTGCACCATATGCCGATCAAGTCCTTCGAACTCACGTCCGTCGACGCCAAGAGATACTCCAAGCTCGGCGAGCGTCCTCCGCAGATCAGGGTGGACCACACCACGAACGTGACCAACGTCTCTGCTCTCTCAGACAAGGATGCGCAGATTGATTTCCGGTTCACGATCAGCTATGTCGGGATGGGCATGATAACGATCGAGGGCAGAGTCGTGTGGGACGGCGACGCGAAGAGCATTGCCTCGCAGTGGCCTCAGAACAAGGCGCTTCCGAACGAGGTGTTCAACCCAATCCTCGGCGCCATCTTCACGAACTGCATGCCCGCGGCCGTCGTGATATCCAGGGACCTTGGGCTCCCGCCGCCTCTCCCTCCCCCGCAGATCCAGGTGAAAGGGGGAGCGAAGGCCCCGGGCGCGAAGGACCACAAGTCCTCGATGGAAGTCGCCTGAGAAAGCATGCTCGGCAACGGCCCGGCGCTCACCGAATGTGGTCGAGCGAGAACGAGCCGATCGACACCCCGGTCTTCGTTGCGGAGTATCTGATGAATGCCCTGGACTGGACGTCGCATATGCCCCTCACGGACAGGAACGTGTTCAGGTTCTCCACCTTGAACTCGATCATGCCGTCCATGAGCGAGCCTATCATCTGTATCTCCTGCTCGCCGTGAACGCCCTTCTCGATGGTGTACACCGCCACGGCCCTGTCCCTCTTCCTCCTGCCCACGACGGGGCTGAGGAACCTGAAGGCCGTGCCCGGGTCGAGGTAGGCGATGAGCGTCGATATCGACCTGAAGCCCACGCGGTAGTACTCGTGCTTCTCCTTGAACGCCTTCGTGGCGTTCTCAATCGCCTTCTGGATCGACTCGTAGTCCGTGGGCGACTCGATGTACTCTGCGTACGGGTCCTGGGACTCGTCCCCCATGCTCCTCGAGTACGCGTCGACGTATCTCACGAGCCCAAGCTTTTCGTACTCCTCGTACCCAGACACGACGTACGACATCTCCTCGCGCATCTCCTTGGGGGACTTCTCGGTGAGTATCCAGAGTGCGGGGATGCCCTTCTTGAGCCCCTCGGCGATGAACGCGCTCAACAGCACCTCCTTCCCCGTGAACGGCGGACCATAGATCAGTATGTTCGAGCCGAACGGCACGCCGCCGAGCAGCAGGTCGTCGAGCCTTGCAGTTCCAGTCTTCACCTTCTCCTGCTTGAACTCGAGCATGCGCTCCTGCTCGCGCCTCTCGATCTCCTCAGTGATGACGCCCTGCTCGCGGAGCCTCAGCTCCTCCTCCTTGGCCGAGAGGTACTTCTCCTTGGACCTGATCTCCTCTTCCTTGACCGTGACCTCCGCCTGGAGCTCCTCCAGGCGCCTCTTGAGCGTGAGCTCGTCCTGCGAGGTCAGCTCCGCCCTTGCCTGGCTCACCTTCTTGAGCTCTTCCTGGAGGAGGCGCTCGCGGTACATGAGGTCCTCCTCGCGCCTGAGCATCTCGTCCTCCTTGTACTTCATCGGCTCCTTGAGCTTGGTGATCTCCTCCTCGCGGATCTTCAGGTCCTCCCTGAGGCGCTGGACCTCCTGTTCCCTGACGACGAGCGTCCGCTCGATGCGCTGAGCGTCCTCGACCTTCCTCAGGACCTCCTTGTCCATGGTCTTTCCCGGCGCGCTCGAGAGCTTCATCATCTCCTCCTTCTGCTTCGTCTCGAGCTTGGCCTGGGCGAGCCTGGACTCGAGGTCCTGGGCCTTTGCGAGTAGCTCCTGCTCCCTGCGCGCATACTCCTGGACCTTCTGGACGAGGCCTGGGTCCACGACGACGCCCGCTTCCCCGGGCGCTCCCACGAGCGCGCCCCTACTGAGAGCCTCCTCCTTGGCGAGGAGCTGCTTCTTCATCGCATCCAGCTGTGCCTGCCTCTCCGCGAGCGCGATCTCCTGCTGCTTCAGCGCCTGTGCGTCCGAGGGCAGCTCCTGCAAGCCCGAGTCCAGCTTGTCCTTGAGTGCCGAGACGGTCTCCTCGAGCTGCATGATTTGCAGCTCGAGCGTCTCACGGTTGGCCATCTCGGACGCCAGCTTGTCGGCGAGTGCGTCCTGGTCGGCCTCGCCGCCCTGCTGGCTCTTGATGAACTTGATGACTGCGATGCTCCCGCGCTTGACGTTCTCCAGCTCTTCCTCGAGCTCCCTCGTCTTGTTCCTCTCGAGCTCGTAGTCCCCCCGGACCTTGGCGAGCTCCTCGATTGTGCCCTGGGCGTCGAAATCCCCGATGTCGAGCTGCCTCAGCTTCTCCCTCAGGGTTTCCCTGAGCTGGATGAGCTCGGCCTCGCGGGCGAGCAGCTCGTTCGGACCGATCTCGTGCGGCTCGACCTCGGCCGTCCTCGTCTCGTCGAGCCAGACGCTCACGTCCTCCTCATCGCCGGCTAGCCAGCGCGCGAGCGAATCGTCCCGCGGCCGCTCTCTGTTGGCGACCGTGGCCTCCGGCCGCGCTCTCTCGTCTCCCGAGAGCCAGTCCGACAGGCCGTCGTCCTCGCCCGAGAGCCAGTTCGCGAGGGACGAATCCGTCGTCCCTGTCGACATCCTGTGCACGCTCTCGAGGATCTTGGTCGCGAGCTTCTCGCCGATGCCCTTGACGGACGCGAGGTCGTCGACGCGCGCGCTCTTGAGGTCCTTGATCGATCGATAGCCTGCCTCGTGGAGGGCCTCCGCCTTCGCCTCTCCGACGCCGGGAACGAGCTTGAGCTCGTCCAACTCCTTCTCGTCTGGAACCGTCTTGGAGTCCTTCCCCCGCCCCTCGTTCTCGGTGGCGACAGGGAGAAGCGAGCTGTAGCAGTGCTCGCACCTGGCGGAACCTTCCGGTGATTCGTAGCCGCAGATGGGGCAAGTGACCTTTCCTGACTCGTCCTTCGGCATCCGCTCTCCTATGCCTGGCTCGTTGGGGGAGCACGGGACCCGAATAAGTCCGTTGCGTTCCAGGGCCAAGTCGGGCCCTGCGCATCGTCCCGTCCTGTCTAAATAGAAGAGTCGGAATATTTATAGTTACCCAAATGGGAATCGATGCTGGACAGGACGCGGGCACATAGCTTATTATGCGCGCCTGCGCCCTCGCCCGTCTGCGAGCGCCGCGGGACCATGTGCGCTTCGCCAAAAGGAACAATTACCCTGTTAATCATTCCTGACCGTCTGGGACATGGCCGAGAAACCTGAGAAGAAGGCGAAGGAGAAAGAGGAACGCATAGGCGTCTATGTGTGCCACTGTGGGACCAACATCGCCGGCACGGTGGACTGCAAGGCCGTCTCTGAGTACGCCCAGGAGCTCGAGGGCGTGGTGGTGAGCAGGGACAGCGTCTACACCTGCTCCGAGCCCGGGCAGAACCAGATCATCGAGGACATCAAGAAGCACCAACTGACGAAGGTCGTCGTCGCCTCGTG
>DYTN01000002.1:31069-44431 GCA_020725925.1 Methanobacteriota archaeon | reverse complement strand
CGAAGATGCACGAGAAGACCTTCAGAAGGGCGATCGAGCAGGCGGGGCTCAACCCGTACTCCCTCGAGATGGTCAACGTGAGGGAGCAGTGCTCGTGGGTCCACAAGGACAAGAACGAGGGGACGAAGAAGGCCAAGGACCTCATCAGGGGCGGAGTGCTCAGGGCGGCGAGGCTCGAGGCCCTCTTCCCGCAGGAGATGGCCATGTCCAAGGAGGTCCTCGTCATTGGCGGGGGCATCGCGGGCATATCGGCTGCCCTCCAGCTCGCCAATTCCAGCTACAAGGTCTACCTCGTCGAGAGGCAGCCGAGCATAGGCGGCCGCATGGCGCAGCTGAGCAAGACCTTCCCGACGCTCGACTGCGCCCCTTGCATACTCAGCCCCCGCATGGTCGAGGTTGCCGCGAACCCGAACATCGCGCTCTACACGAGTTCCGAGGTCGTCGACTTCAACGGAACGCCCGGGAACTACAGGGTCAAGGTCAGGATGATCCCGAAGGGGGTCGACCCGAAGAAGTGCGTCGGATGCGCCAGGTGCGAGAAGGTGTGCCCCGCCAAGACCCCGAACGAGTTCGAGGAGTGCCTGTACGAGCGCAAGGCGATCTACAAACCCTTCGCCCAGGCCGTCCCGGCCTCGTACGTTGTAGATTTCGAGAAGTGCACGAAGTGCGGGTTGTGCCTGAAGGTCTGTGGCGTCAAGGCGATAGACCTCGAGCAGAAGGAACAGTTCGCGGAGTTCAACGTCGGGGCCGTGATCATGGCCACGGGCTTCGACATGTTTGATGTCAAAAAGCTGGGGGAGTACGACACATCGCTCCCCGACGTGATCACCGGCACGCAGATGGAGCGCCTGATGATCAACGAGTGCGGCGCGGGCATGGTGCTGAAGCGCAAGGCCGACGGGAACAGGGTCAAGAAGGTCGCCTATGTCCTCTGCGCGGGCTCGAGGACGCGCAAGACGGGCGTGCCCTGGTGCAGCAAGATCTGCTGCAACTACGCCATCAAGCAGTCCGTCATACTCCGCAAGACCTTCCCGTACATGCAGGTCTACGTGTACTACATAGACATCAGGGCCGCGGGGAAGGGGTTCGAGGAGTTCTATGTCCGGGCGCAGGAGGAGTACGGGGTCAAGTTCATCCACGGCAAGGTCGCCGAGATACAGAAGGGCGCGAACGGGATACTTGTCCGGGCTGAGGACGTGACCCTGGGGGAGATCATCGAGAACGAGTTCGACATGGTTGTGCTCTGCACTGCCATGCTGCCTTCGAAGGGCACCGCGGAGCTCGCGAAGCTGCTCAAGGTCCCGCTCGGGGAGGACGGGTTCGTTTCGGAGAAGCATCCCAAGCTGGAGCCCGTCGCGACACACAGGTCGGGCGTGTTCGCCGCGGGCGTGGCCATGGGTCCCAAGGACGTGAGGGACAGCGTCGTGGACGGCAGGGGCACGGCCGCGCACGCCATCGAGTTCCTCGGGACGGGCAAGATGCTCATCGACCCTGTGAAGGCGTTCGTTGCGGACGGCATGAAGTGCACCAAGTGGAAGGCATGCGAGGCCATCTGTCCGGTCAAGGCGATCCAGGTCGACGAGTTCCCGCGGATCGACACGATAACCTGCATCGGCTGCGGCGCATGCGTGTCCGAGTGCCCCGAGGGAGTGCTCGACATAGCGCACTACACGGACTCCCAGACCGACGCGGAGATGAGGGGGCTGCTAAGCGATGAAGCCTCTGATGTCAGGGTCCTCGGCCTGTTCGGGGACGTGCTGGCGTACGTCGCCGCCGACTCGGCGGGGACGGCGAGGATGGAGTACCCGTCTTCGATCAGGATGATGAGGCTCCCGTCGGCCGCGAGGGCGGGGAGGCGCGAGATCCTCCGGGCGTTCGGATACGGCGCGGACGGAGTCCTGCTCTCCGACGAGGAGGGGGGCGAGATAGCACAGATCGTGGAGGCGAGGCTGAAGGCGCTTGCCCCGGAGCTCGACGCCCTCGGGATCGGCAAGGACAGGGTCACCTTCGTCCCGATGCTCCTTCCGGTCTACAAGGTCCTGCCCAAGTTCATCGACACGTTCGACAAGAAGATCAGGCAGCTGGGGAAGCTCCCGAAAGAGGTTCGCAAGAAGGCCCTCGAGGCGGCGGATCAGAAGCTCGCCCCTGTCTTCGGCCCCAAGGACACGGTCAAGTCAGTCGACGAACTTCGCGCGGGTCATTGACGCGCGCCCGCGCGCGCCAACTGCCTGCGGCCCCCTTCTAAACGTATTTATATAAAGAGGGTCCATAAGAATTCGTAGCCAACCTCTGGCACACCCAAGGGATGCACGATGGAGAAGCGCGTGCTCGTCAAGATAAACAGGGACAAGACCGAGCTGACCCTGCGCGAGGTCCTCGAGAAGATACAGGAGCTGCAGGCGAAGAACCCCGAACTCGACGTCTTCTTCGACGGGGACCAGTACGCCATCTGTGCCAGGTCAAGGAAGTCACCCGATTGACCTGCGAGGGTTCTTAGCCATCCTACAGTCATTGACCTGGCGGTATCCCATGCCTGGAAGGGTCACGATCGGGCTCTACAACTCGTACGACCCCGTCAAGATGGCGGAGGCGCACAGGCGGGCGCTCGCCAGGGCCGCCCCGCTCGCGCTCGCCTTCGACTGCAACCTCGCGACGTTCGGATTCCCCTTCGACAAGGGCCTCGGCACGCCCGTGAAGGTCGCGGAGTGGCTTTCGACCACTACGAGCATCGGCGAGGGCGGCGCATACATCGTGGAGCTCGCACAGAAGGGGCGGTTCTCTCGGTTCGGCTTCCCGTCGAAGGGTTTCCCCCCACAGCTGGGCGTCGCAGTCGCCACCACGAGGAAGCCACAGAAAGAGAAGTCGGTCATGCCCTCCGAGGTCAGGGCGATGGTCGCCTTGGGCAGGTCTGTGCTCCTCCTGTTCGGCCTCGGCCCCCACGGCCTCCCCAAGGAAGTCTTCTCGATGTGCGAGAGGCACTTGGACATCACGCGCAAAGGTCTCTCCCTGGAGACCTGCACGGCCCTCGGCGCTGTGATTGGTTCGTTGCTGGGCAAGTAAGCAGCGCACGATTCGGCATAATCCGCTTATAGCGCAACGCCGCTAAAACGCCCGACTCCGGGTTTTGGAGAGGGAGGAAGATACATTGAAAAGCATCGCAGCTAGGGCCCCCTATGGAAGCCCACAAGTGAGGACCTTGAAG
This sequence comes from Methanobacteriota archaeon, assembly GCA_020725925.1. Lineage (GTDB taxonomy): Archaea > Thermoplasmatota > Thermoplasmata > UBA10834 > UBA10834 > COMBO-56-21. The sequence goes on along the minus strand of DYTN01000002.1, from coordinate 41,229 downwards.
CAGGCTTCAGCGCCTTCGCGCGCTGGGGCCTGTCCGCAGTCGAACATCGAGAGGCGTGTGGGGGTGCTGAGGCATACCCAGGCAAGGAGAGGATGGAGGTTCGCTAGGGCGTCTGGCGTGGCGATCGTCATGTTGGCGATGGTCATGCCCCTGCTTGGCTCCGCCCCGGCAGCGCCGCCAGCGCCGTTGCCTCCTGGGACGATAGACCCGCTGACCATCCCGAAGTACGTCAACGTGCTAGATGGCCCGCCGCCTGTCTACAAGCCGGTGGATGCTCTCGACCCTGTGACCGGCGAGGTCCTGTACTCCCAGTACGACATATCCATGGAGGACAGCAATCCCGACGGAACGCCGATCATGCAACAGATACTCCCATCGCCGCTCCCCGCCACCCCGATATGGGGGTACCGAGGGAAGGTGTACAGCGCATCGGACCCCGACGGAGTCTACTCGGTTAGCGCTCCAGGGGCGACCTTCGAGGCTGTCAGGGGCGTGCCGATCCAAGTGAAGTGGACAAACAACATCGACGGGGAGCACATGTTCCCCGTGGACCCGACGCTCCACTGGGCCAACCCGAACGAGATACCCATGGAGGAGCTGATGATGTATGTCGGGGATGGGACGTACCCGATGTACCCGCCGGGCTACAACGGCGAGGTCACGGAAATGAACCCAGAGGGCTGGAACGCCCAGTCCCCCGTGCCCGCAGTGCCGCACCTGCACGGCGCCGAGGTGAGCTCGTGGTACGACGGAGGACCCGAAGCATGGTACACCTCGACTGGCCTGCTCGGGCCGGCATACGAAAACCCAGATCCGCCGTCCGACCTGTTCCCGGACTCGAACTCCGTGCTCTACAAGTACCCCAACATACAGCCCGCGACGACGCTCTGGTACCATGACCACGCCCTGGGCATCACCAGGATCAACGTTATGTCTGGCCTGGCTGGCTTCTACATGCTCAGGGATCCTGCAGACACAATCGCTCCCCTGCTACCGAGCGGGAAGTACGAGATGCCCCTGGTGATCCAGGACAGGACCTTCAGCCTCGACGGCAGCTTCTGGTTCGACACGATGGGCATCAACCCCACCATACATCCCTACTGGACCCCCGAGTTCTTCGGCAACACCATCATGGTGAACGGCGAGGTCTGGCCCAAGATGCTCGTCGACCAGGCGCTCTACAGGTTCAGGCTGCTCGACGGCTCAAACGCTAGGTTCTACTCCCTCAGCTTCTCGAATGGCATGGGGTTCACCGTCATCGGCTCGGACGGAGGCTATCTCAAGTCTCCGGCCAAGGTGGGCAAGCTCACCATCGCCCCAGGAGGGAGGTATGACGTGCTCGTGGACTTCCGAGGGCTGGCCCCTGGCACCAAGGTGCTCATGGTCAACTCGGCGAAGGCGCCCTTCCCGAACGGTGTGCCCGCTGACGCGAACACAGTTGGCCAGATAATGCAGTTCGAGGTCACGGGAGTCAAGGGCCCGAAGCCGGCCAAGCTCCCTGCCGACATCAACAGCGCCTTCTCAGCCGGGTTTCCGTCCCTGGGCGCGCCCACCAACACAAGGGTGCTGACTCTGGTGGAGGTCATGGCGGCCGGAGGGCCCGCTGAGATACTCCTCAACGGGCTCAAGTGGGAGTTCGAGGTCCAGGAGAAGCCCACAGTCGGCACGACGGAGGAGTGGGTCATCGTGAACCCCACCGCCGACACGCATCCGATACACCTGCACCTCGTGCAGTTCCAGGTCGTGAGTCGGCAGAAGATAGACGCCGTGGGGTACTACGACAAATGGATCGCGGACAACGGCAATATGATGCCTCCGTTCGAGGAAGCCCCGGTGACCACGGACTACACGCCGTTCTTGAAGGGTGCTCCCAAACCGGCAGACGCTGTTGAGATGGGCTGGAAGGACACCGTTCAGATGAACCCGGGCGAGGTCACCATCATCAGGGTCAGGTTCGCGCCAATCGATGGGGTGGTGTACGACTGGAGCTGGTACTACCCGTTCGACCCGTCCGCAGGCCCCGGCTATGTCTGGCACTGCCACATACTGGACCACGAGGACAACGAGATGATGAGGCCGTACGAGGTTAAGCTGGCTTCGTGAACTGCGGGCAAAACCTCTTCATCAAACCACATTTTCAGTATTTCGAATACCTGAGCTTCAGCTCCGGCAGCTCGACACCTTCTCCTCCGACGGCGTGCCCGACGACCTTGGCGCCTTTGCCCGCAATCTTCAGCGCTTGGTCGGCATCCTGCTCGGGAACGACCAAGCAGTATCCCATGCCCATGTTGAAGGTCTGATACATCTCCTGGTCGGTCACGTCGCCCAGGCCCTGGAGCATGTCGAAAATGGGGTTCGGCTCCATTGGGTCTTCCACGATGAAGCCGACGCCCTTCTTGAGCCTCAGGAGGTTTCTCAGTCCGCCACCAGTGATGTTCGCCATCCCCCTGATTTCGACGCGGTGCAGGAGCCCCAGTACCTGTTTGACGTAGACGGTCGTAGGTTCGAGGAGTTCGAGGCCGACGGACCTGCGCAGCCCCTTGGGCTTGTCCTTGTAGCCGACGTCGTTCGCCTCGAGGATCTTCCTGGCGAACGTGAGCCCGTTCGAGTGAATGCCAGCGCTCGGCAGGCCGATGAGCACGTCCCCGGGCAAGATCCTCTCGCCCGTGATAATCATACTCTTCTGAACTGCGCCGAGGCATGTGCCTGCGAGGTCGAACCCCTTCACCAGCTCGGGGAGCACGGCGATCTCTCCTCCGACGATGGTCATGTTGGACATCTTCGCCCCTGCGTCCAATCCCTTCCCTATCTCCGAGGTGATGTGCTCGTCCGGCCGGTCAATCGCGATATAGTCGACGAACGCGATGGGCTCCGACCCGACGCAAATCGTGTCGTTCACGTTCATGGCGACACAGTCGATCCCGACCGTGTCCCACTTGCGCATCGCGTCAGCTACGAGGAGCTTCGTCCCCACGCCATCGGTGCAGAGCGTCAGGGCGTAGTCGCCGAAATCGATCAGGCCAGTGAAGTGGCCCGGGAGGTCGATGGGCTTTCCGAGTCCTCTTCTCCTGAACCTAAGGTGGTCGACCAGAGCGGCGATGCTGTCGGACTTCTTGTCGATGTCTACTCCGGACTTCGCGTAGGTCATCCTCTTAGGCATTCGCTCCCCACCTTGACGACATGGCAAATGCGTCTCCCCACTAAGCTTTTTGCCATTTTCTGCAGGAACCAATATCTCCACGGAGCGGAATCAGCTGTGATGTGACGAAGCGTTGGCGGGCGGAGCGTCGCAGGGACCACTACTATACGAAGGCCAAGCGGGAGCACTACAGGAGCCGGGCGTCCTACAAGCTCAAGCAGATAGACTACAGGTTCGACCTGGTCAGGCCAGGCAACATCGTCGTGGACCTTGGCGCATCTCCCGGTGGCTGGTCCCAGGTGGCCGCTGAGCTAGTAGGGCCAGAGGGCAAGGTCATAGCCGTGGACCTCGACAGGATGGTCCCCATCGAGGGCGTGACATTCCTCCGTGGGGACATCCGGGAGGAGGCAGTGGTGAGGCGCCTCCTGGAAATGACCCCCGACGGAGCCGATGTGGTCATATCCGACATGTCGCCCAACATCAGCGGCAACTACGCCTACGACCACGCGCGCTCTATCGAGCTGTGCGAGCACGCGCTCAGGTTCGCCGCCTCCGTGCTCCGCGAGGGTGGGAACTTCCTCTGCAAGATGTTTTATGGCGACATGAGCGGGAGGTTCTCGGCTCAGGTTCGCGAGAAGTTCGACGAGATGCACATGCACCATCCCAAGGCGTCCAGGGAGACGAGCTCCGAGCTCTACGTCATAGGGATAGGCTTCCGGGACAGGCGGACCTAGTCCCAGAACCGCTGCGTGCGGGCGTACATGATCTCCGCCGCGAGGATGTCCCTGAGGAACTCGTCCTCCTCGGTCTGGTACCTTGCCAGTATCCTCGCGGCCGTGTCCGGCCCGACACCCCTGCCCACGAGCGCCAGGACTGCCTTCTTCCCGTGCGCAAGGACGAGGTTGGCGTTCTTGTAGATCCGCCTCAGCTCCTTGCGCTCCTCGTCGTCCCCCGGCCCCTTCTTCAGTATCCCGAGTTGTGACCTCATGTAGGGCTGGATGGCGGCGAGCACGAGGCCCCCGCACTTCGCGCATGCGATCTTCGGGGGGAGCTGCTCTACGGTGGCCCGCTTCTGCGTCCTGCAGTTCATGCACACCAAGACCACGTCCTCCTTGAGCAGGCGCTCCTTCAGGGCGTTGAGGACCGCCTTGTCCGCCCTCTGAGGCTGCATCAGCTCCTTGCGGGTGCCGATGGCCTCCTTGCCGATGTGGGACAGCGGTCCCGTGACTATCTCGACCGTGCCCTCCTGGATGCGCCTGAGCACCGCCGCCGTGGCGTCGATGTCCATGTTCTCCCACATGGTCTTCGCGACCGCGTCCTCGAATATCGGCGTGTGCTCGAAGACGTCCACAAGCTTGGACAGGTTGAGCATCTTGTAGTCAGCGCCCTTGCTGATCGCCCCGAACTTCTTGGCCACGTGCACGAACTGCCAGCGGAGATAGGACGAGTTCCTGATCAGGAGCCTCAGGAGCTGGTGAAGCGATGCCGGGTCGGTCTCCTTCAGGATCTTGACCACGTCCTGGGCCCTGACCCCTCTTGGCGTCTCCAGGACGATCGAGTACACGTCGCTCTGGATCCCGAAGCTCTCTCCGTACCTCGCCGTGAGCAGGCCCGCCACGAGCTTGGAGATGGTCTCGTTCACCTTGCTCCCGAAGCAGCAGTTGATCACTATGACTCCGTCTCCCTGTTCGACCGTCACGAGCTTGTCCGTGGGCAGAGGGTGCTCCCCCTGGCTCCTGATCCATGCGGCGAGCTCGGCCTTGGAGTTCTCGTCGCCAGGGTAGATATCCATCGCCAGGAGGCGTCTCATCGCCCCCACCTCCTGCGCCACTTCGAACGGGACAGGGATCTCCTCGCCGACCCAGGAAGGGGTTGCGGCTAGCTCACGGATCTGCTCCACCACGACCTCGTCCTCCCCGACCTCGACCACGCGCCACGTGCGCCCCCTTGTGACGAAGGTCGAGTAGGGCTCCGCGTAGGTGGCCACGAAGCTCTCGTCGAGGGTGCCTATCACCCCCCTGGTCGTGATGTCCCTGATCCTGTAGGTCTTCTCGTCAGGTATCATCGAGATGTTGTCGAAGAAGTGCTTCATGCCCGTGGTCTTCCGCCTGAAGCTCGCCTCGTCGTCCCAGAGGATGTGGAGTTCGGCCAGCAGGCGGAGGACCTCTTCGAAGTCCTTCCTGAGCAGGTTCCTGAACGGGTGGGCGCGCCTGACCGTGCTGAAGGCCCAGTCCTTGTCCACCTTCGCTTCGGTGAGCGTCATCGCGACCAGCTGGTTCGCCAACACGCTCAAGGGGTTCTCCCTGATATTGAACCGTTCCAGCTCCTCTATCATTGCCCTTCGCGCGATGACGAGGCTCTCGGCCACCTCGCCGGGGGTCGTGGCGACTATCGCCCCCAAAGACACCTCCCCGATCCTGTGCCCCGACCGGCCTATCCTCTGGATGAGCCTCGTGACCTGTCTCGGGGAGTTGAACTGGATGGCGAGGTCGGCCGAGCCCACATCGATGCCCAGCTCGAGGGAGGAGGTGCATATGAGCGCCTTGAGCTTCTCCGCCTTGAACTCGTCCTCCATCTGGACCCTTATCTCCTTGGACAGGGAGCCGTGGTGAACGCCGACCTTGAACGAGTCGTCCCAGAGATGGTACCTGACGCCCAGCGCCTCTGCCGAGTCCCTCGTGTTGACGAAGAACAGCGTGGAGCGATGGTCCTCTATGAGCTCCCTGCACCTCCTCATGCAGGCCAGATGCTTCAGGTCCGTCTGCAGCTTGTCCGCAAGGTGCTTGTCCCTCGTGTCCTCGGGAGGGCTCTCGACGGTGATGCGCATGTCCTTGACCGCTGACACCGTGAGGACAGAGATCGGTCTGCCGACTCCTGCGAGGAAGCTCGAGACCTCGCCTATCGAGCCAACGGTGGCGGAGAGGCCTGTCCTCTGGAACTCGCCGGCGAGCGACACGAGCCTCTCGAGCCCGACTGAGAGCTGCGCGCCCCGCTCATCCTCGGCAAGCTCGTGGATTTCGTCCACTATGACGGACTTCACGTGCCTGAGATGCTCTCTCAGGATTCTTCCTGTGAACAGCACCTGAAGGGTCTCCGGCGTGGTGATCATCACGTCTGGAGGGTTCCTCGTCTGCGCGGCTCGCTCCGACTGGCTGGTGTCCCCGTGCCTGACAGCGATCCTGAGCCCGACCGCCTCACCGAACTCCCGGAGCCGCCTCAGGAGGTCTCGGTTCAGCGCCCTAAGGGGGGTGACATAGATGCATCTGATGCCCGCCCCCTTGCCCTTGGCCAGCATGTGCAGCACGGGGAGCATGGCAGCCTCGGTCTTGCCGATGCCTGTGGGCGCGACCAGGAGGACGTTCCTTCCCGAGAGTATCTCGGGGATCGCCTTCTTCTGAGGCTCGGTTGGCTGCGTGATTCCCCTGCTCTTGAGGAGGTCCTGTAGCCTCTGGTCCAGCAGCGAGAACTCGTTCATTCCGGCCTTCGCAGAGCCCGCGCTCGGTATAAAACCTTCCCGGACGGCCCCGGATAGATGGAGGACTGCGCCAGTTCTGCCAACTATCTTCCCTTCTTTCTGCAATCTGTTTTTATCCTCGCCCGCGTTTCATCCACACGATACGATGGCTAGGATCAAGGCCGTCAAGGCTAGGGAGGTCCTCGACTCGAGGGGCAACCCCACGGTCGAGGTCGATGTCTTGCTGACAGACGGCGTCGTCGGCCGCGCCTCGGTCCCCTCGGGCGCCTCGACTGGAATCAAGGAATGCGTCGAGCTGAGGGACGGCGAGCGGGAGAGGTTCTTCGGGAAGGGGGTCAGGAAGGCAGTCACGAACGTTGCGAAGGTGATCGGCCCGGAGATCATCGGCATGGACCCGGAGGACCAGAAGGCGATCGACACGCTCATGATCGGGTTAGACGGGACCGACGAGAAGTCCAAGCTCGGTGCGAACGCAATCCTGGGCGTCTCCCTGGCGGTCGCGCACGCGTCCGCGACCAGTCGCGGGCTTCCCCTGTACAAGTACCTGGGAGGCTCGGGATCTCATGTGCTGCCGGTGCCCCTGATGAACATCCTCAACGGCGGCGCCCACGCCGACAACAACCTGGACTTCCAGGAATTCATGGTCGCCCCCACCGGCAAGACCTTCAGGGACTCCCTGAGGCGGGGCACAGAGGTCTTCCATTCGCTCAAGAACACACTGAAGAAGAGGGGCCTGACAACGGCCGTAGGCGATGAGGGCGGTTTCGCACCAAAGCTCGGCTCCCACGACCAGGCGCTCGAACTCATGGTCGAGTCCGCCGAGGAAGTCGGCCTCACGCCAGGGAAGGACGTGTTCCTGGCCATGGACTCCGCGTCGAGCGAGTTCTACGAGGACGGCACCTATGTGCTCAAGAAGAGCACGATGGAGGCCTTCTCGCCCGACGAGATGGTCGACCTCTATGCGGACATGTGCAAGCGCTACCCGATTGCTTCGATCGAGGACGCGATGTCCGAGGAGGACTGGTCCGGATGGAAAGGCATCACAGCCCGACTTGGCAGGAAGATACAGCTGGTCGGCGACGACCTCTTCGTGACCAACAAGAGGATACTGGCCGAGGGGATCAGGCAGGGCATCGCCAACGCCATACTCATAAAGGTCAACCAGATAGGCACGCTCACGGAGACCCTGGACACCATGAAGTTCGCCGCGAGATCGCGCTACAAGTGCGTCGTCTCGCACAGGTCGGGAGAGACCGAGGACACCTCCATAAGCGACATCAGCGTCGCGACCAATGCGGGCCAGATCAAGACGGGCGCCCCTTCCAGGGGCGAGAGGACGGCCAAGTACAACAGGCTCCTGAGGATCGAGGAGGAGCTGGGGAGCAAGGCGACTTACCTGGGCAGGAAGGCGTTCGCGCGCAAGTGACCCGGCGGTCCTTCGTCCGGCCAGTACTGTGAGGTCTAGCACAGCCTAGACGTTTGCACCGGTCGCCCCTTGCTTGCGGCATGACTTCAGGGGCGTTTGAACTCAATTATAGCTTGACAATGGTCAAACGACCAACAATGAAGTCGGCAATACGACAAGTAGCCATCCCATAGTCCAGTAATAGACACAATGATAATTATACTTCCTCGCACTTTCCCGTCCCAAGGACAGGTGAAGCCGATGTGGCACGGAGCAGATTTCGGATCGTCGAGCGCCTCGACCGAGGGCTCGCCTGTCCAATGGAAGTGCCCGGACCATCGGGATGCACTCGGGCATAGGAACCCGTGGTAGCAGTCCAGTCTGTGTCCTCGCGGGCTGGATTGACTGATTCGCTGGTGGTGTGGCTAGTGAGCACGAAGAGTGTCGGAGGCAGGAAGGTGCACGGATGTGGGTTCAAGGGAGATGACAGATCGAGCATGTCGACTCACCTGGACGTCCACAACCCTCCCCTCGGGAACATCTGCATCGTGGACACGACCTGCAGGGACGGCGAGCAGATGCCTGGCATCTCTTTCACCCTGGAGGAGAAGCTCGAGATAGCCAGGAAGCTCGAGGAGATGGGGGTCGAGCAGCTCGAGACCTTCGCGACCTACAACGAGAGCGACAGGAGGTGCGCCAAGCTCATCAAGGCCCAGAGCAAGAGCATCTCTGTCATGGGCTGGAACAGGATGGTCAAGGCCGACATTGCCGACTCGATCGGAAACGGCGTGGACGCGGTCTCCATCTCCACGGACACCTCGGACATCGCTCTGGAGCACAAGCTCAAGATCACGCGCATGAAGCAGCTGGAGCTCCTCGCCGACTGCGTGTCATATGCCAAGGACCAGGGAGTCTACGTCTGCTTCAACGCCGGTGACGCGACCCGCACATCCATCGACTACCTGGTCGAGTTTGCCTCTGTCGGGAAGGAAGCCGGCGGTGACAGGTTCAGGATATGCGACACTATCGGCGTCCTGACGCCCGCGAGCTCGAAGAAGCTCGTGCACTCGGTCATGTCGGCCGTCGACATCGACGTCGAGTTCCACGCGCACAACGACTTCGGCCTGGCGGTGGCGAACGCCCTCGCTGCCTGCGAGGCCGCTGCGCCGTTCGAGGACAGGACCCTCTGGGTCTCCACGACGGTGAACGGCCTCGGCGAGAGGGCGGGCAACGTGTCCCTCGAGGTATTCGTGATGAACCTCCACAGCCACTACGGCGTGGACAAGTACCACACTGAGCACATCCTCCCGCTGTGCAAGCACGTTGAGCAGGCGTCAGGCCTGGGGATCCCCCTGAACCATCCGATAGTTGGTGAGAACATGTTCACGCACAAGTCGGGCATTCATGTCGATGGCGTGCTCAAAAACCCGAGGCTCTACGAGGCCTTCGACCCGTCGAAGCTGGGGATGACGAGGAAGATCGCCCTCGGAAAGCACTCGGGGAAAGCGTCGATCAGGCACAAGCTGGACCAGCTCGGGCTCGCCGCTCCACCGTCCGCGATCGAGCCACTGCGGCACGAGGTGAGCAGGGTGGGGGAGATGAAGAAGAGGAACATCACTGACGAGGAGTTCGTCACGATATTCAATTCGGTGGTGCCGAGGACGAATGCGAACGACCCGAAGAAGACCGTTGCCGTCGACGCAAGTCCGATCACCAACATGCCGAGGAGTTGAAGGATGGGCAAGACGATTGCTGAGAAGGTCCTGTCCGCACACTCCGGCAGGGACTGTTACGCAGGGAATTTCGTCATCGCTTCCGTGGACTTCTGCATGTCCCAGGACGGGACAACCACGATGATGATCAGGGAGCTCGAGAGCCTTGGGTTCTCGGCTCCCAAGACCGCGAGGGGCATGGCCGTCGTCATAGACCACAACTCGCCCTGTCCGTCGGTCGATGTTGCCAGGATACACGCGAGGATTCGAGCCTTCGCGAAAGACAATGCGATCCCGTTGTTCGACATCGGCGAGGGCGTGTGCCATCAGGTCGTCCCCGAGAGCGGCAAGGTCCTCCCGGGAGACCTCGTGGGAGGCGCGGACTCCCACACCTGCACCTACGGCGGCCTGGGGGCCTTTGCCACGGGC
>DYTN01000002.1:0-31059 GCA_020725925.1 Methanobacteriota archaeon | reverse complement strand
TATGGGGCCCTTAACGCGTGCTCGACGGGTCTGGGGTCGGCTGATGTGGCGGCCGCCGCGTACACGGGCAAGCTCTGGTTCAAGGTCCCTCAGAGCATCTCAATCACGGTCGACGGCGCCCTCGGCGAGAGAGTGGGGGCGAAGGACCTCGTGCTGGAGGTCATACGTTCGCTCACCGCAGACGGCGCGACATATAGGTCTGTCGAGTTCTCCGGTCCTGCGGTCGATGCCGTCGGCATGGACGGCAGGTTCACAATGGCCAACATGTCCGTCGAGATGGGTGCGAAGTTCTGTCCATTTGGATTTGACTCGAAGACCGCGGACTGGCTCTCCTCCCGCGGTTTTCGGGTCAGCAATCATGTCGCGGCTGACGAAGATGCGGAGTTCGAGAGTCGCCTTGGTTTCGACGCCTCTGACATAGTCCCGAAGGTCGCAAAGCCTCATGCAGTAGACAAAGTCTGCGACGCCTCAGATCTCCGCGGCGTCCATGTGCACCAGGCCTTCCTGGGGACATGCACGAACGGACGGCTCAGCGACCTCAAGGCCGCCGCCCAGCTGATGAAGGGAAAGCAGGTCAAGAAGGGCGTCCGGATGATAGTGGCCCCTGCATCGAAGTCGGTGTACATGGCAGCTCTGGAGTCAGGCATTGTTTCCGAGCTAGTGAACGCAGGCGCCGTCTTCGTCACCCCGGGGTGCGGGCCTTGCGTGGGAACACATGCAGGGGTCCCATCTGACGGAGAGAATGTGATCTCGACTGCCAACAGGAACTTCAGGGGCAGGATGGGGAACAACAGGGAAGTGTCGATCTACCTCGCAAGCCCAGAGACGGTCGCCGCTTCAGCGGTCAAAGGCGAGATAACGGACCCCAGGGAGTTGTGAGAGGTGCTCGGATGATACTCAGTGGTACGGCTCACAGGTTCGACCCGAACGACGACATCAACACGGACTACATCATCTCTGGGCGGTACAAGTTCAAGATCGACGACATGGACGAACTGGCGAAGCACGTCATGGAGGACATCGCTCCTGGCTTCTCATCCAAGGTCAAGAAGGGGGACTTCGTCATCGCAGGACGGAACTTCGGCTGCGGCTCGAGCAGGGAACAGGCTCCGAGGGCGCTCAAGGCCGCGGGCGTGTCGGCAGTGCTCGCGAAGTCCTACGCCCGCATATTCTACAGGAGCTCGTTCAACGTGGGCCTCCCCCTCGTCGAATGCGATACCGACTGGATCATGGATGGCGACCTGATCAACGTGGACCTCGACAAGGGAGAGGTGACGAGCGTCAAGACTGGCCAGAAGGCTCGAGCTGCTCAGATCCCGAAGGCTATGCAGGTGCTTCTGCAGGACGGAGGTCTGATCCCCCACATCAAGAAGCACGGGGGCTTCGCGCTCGAGTGAGCCAAGGAGATTGATGGCGTTGGATCTGAGAAAGGAACTGGTGATTCCTGTCATCCCAGGGGACGGCATTGGCCCAGAGGTAGTCGCCGTCACGAAGAAGCTCATTGACGCTGCGGTCAACGCGTCGACAGCTGGCTATGTGTCCATTCGATGGCAGGAGGTGCTAGCTGGGGAGGCAGCGTTCAACGCGACCGGGGAGTGGCTGCCCGGAAGCACACTTGGCGACATCAGGGCGAAGGGTGTCGCCCTGAAAGGGCCGCTGACGACCCCCGTCGGAGGGGGCATCCGGAGCCTGAATGTCGCAATCAGGCAGGCGCTTGATCTGTACGCGTCGGTGCGTCCTGTGAGGTACTTCGAGGGTGTGCCAAGCCCGGTCAAGGAGCCTCAGAGGCTCAATGTCGTCATCTTCAGAGAGAACACAGAGGACGTCTACAAGGGCCTTGAATGGCGGTGCGGTTCGAAGGAGGCCCTGGGAATCATGGCTTTCCTCAAGTCCGCACACGGCGTGGAACTGTCGCAGGACAGTGGCATCGGCCTGAAGCCGATCTCGGAGTCGGCATCCAAGCGTCTGATACGGGCAGCCTTGTCGCACGCCGTGAAGAAGAAGCTCAAGTCTGTTACCCTCGTCCACAAAGGAAACATCATGAAGTTCACAGAAGGGGCGTTCAGGGATTGGGGCTACGAGCTGGCGAGGGACGAATTCCCCGAGTCTGTCGTGTCGGAGAGCGATCTCAGGGCTCGGGGCCTGGGCGCGGTGCCCGACGGCATGGTGCTCCTGAACGACAGGATCGCGGACAACATGTTCCAGCAGATACTGACCAGGCCCGACGAATACTCTGTCCTGGCAACCCCGAACCTGAACGGCGACTACCTGGCCGATGCATGCGCTGCCCAGGTCGGTGGCCTCGGCCTCGCCCCAGGAGCGAACATGGGTGACGATGTTGCCGTGTTCGAGGCAGTCCATGGGACGGCGCCCAAGTACGCGGGAAAGAACATGGCAAATCCCTGCTCCGCCATGCTCTCGGGAGCCATGATGCTGGAACACCTGGGCTACGAGCCCGCGTCGAAAATGGTTGTTGAGGCGGTTGCGTCCGCGTTGTCGGAGGGCGTCCTGACACAGGACCTCGCGCGCCTGGCAGGCACGAAGAGCTACGGGACCGTCGAGTTCGCATCCGAGGTCATGGCTCGTCTCCCATGAGCGACGAACCGCTTGCGAGCCGTCGTCTCATCGCGTGCCGTCTCCTCCTGTCGATGCCTCGCTCCGTCCGGTAGCTGAGCACCGTGGCCAGGATCGTCGTGCCGAGTATCACGATGAGGACGATGTTCAGTATCAGCTGCTCGTACTTCGGCGACCAGATGTCACTCGTCGCCAACAGGGTGGCAGGCATGGTGGCCAAGACAGCTGCCGCGAGGCCCCGCGGCATCATGCTGAACAAGGCGTCGGCGTCCGCCTTGTCGAGGTCTCCGATGCTCTTTGCGAGGAGCGAGGTCATCCTCCTCACGGCGACGATCACGATGATGATTGTTATGCCGACAATGAAGTGGATCGCCTCGAAGGTAGAGAACCTGAAGAGGAGGCCCAGGTAAACGTAGAAGAAGGTCCGGACAAAGAAGGTGATTTCTGCGTGGAATTCGTGGATGTGCTCGTCTGAAGAGAGCCGGAGCGACACCGATGTCAGCCATCTCTTGACGAACCGTCTGTTCCCGATGGCGAGGCCGAATGCGAGGGCAGCCACTGCGGAGGAGCTGCTGATTGGCGACATTTCCACGAACCCGGCGACGACAAAGAGGGCCGCGACGGTGACCATGTAGGAGAGCGGTTGGTTCTGGAGCCTCTGAAGGACGAAGAGCCACGCGATGCCCGCTCCGAAGCCCACGAGGCCGCCCACCAGGAACTTCACGGCTAGCTCCCTGCTGATGGTGAGCGCGTCGAAGTCCTGGAGGGTGATGACCGACATAAGGGTAATAGCTATCACAATCACGAGGACGTCGGTCACGACGCTCTCCATGATCAGCATCGCCTTCGTCTTGGGCTTGATCCTCATCTTGTTCACGATGGGTATCACGACTGCCTCGCTCGTCCCCCCTACTATCGATCCTACGACAAGGGCCAGCAGGAAGTCGACGCCCATGGCGACGTTCAGCACGACGGCTACTGCAAGCATCTCGCAGACTAGTGTCAGGATCGTTATGAAGGTCGCAAGGCGCATCGACTCGACCACCACTCGCACGTCGAGGGACAGCCCGCCGTCGAAGAGAATCAGTATCAGCGCGGCTGAGAGCAGTAGGTCGCGCATGTCCTCGATCGTGGCCAGGGTATCGTGCGTGACGAGGCCGAGTGGCTTGCCCAGAAGATCGGGGCCGATCGCCATGCCGAGGAAGATCAGGATGAGGACATCGGGTATTCTGAACCGGGCGAAGATCAGGTTGCCGAAGAATCCGACGAATATGATGAAACCGATTGCGAGAAACGCCCCGATAGTCTGCTCTTCCATCGGACCGAGGCCAGATAGCACCCGGAGGCTTATTTCATATTATCGGGTTAGGCATCATAGCCCGGTGACCAGCGAGGGACCAGTTTAATATCGCATGTGTGGATTCATGGAGCGCATGACTATCGAGGGCATAGCCGCCGCCTCCTCGGATGCCCTGCTTGGCGACTATGATGTCGTCATAATTGGAGCTGGACCGGCAGGGCTTTCTGCTGGCATTTATGCCAGCAGGGCGGGCCTGGACTGCGCGATATTGGAGAAGGGCGTCGCAGGCGGCCAAGTTCTCACCAGCCTGAACATCGATAACTACCCGGGCTTCCCGGAGGTCTCGGGCATGAAGCTGATGGAATCCATGGCCGAGCATGCCCGGAAGTATGTCGAGATCAAGGAGGGCGAGGAGGTCATCCGAGTGCGCGGGGGCGAGAAGTTCGAGATCACGACTCCCTCTGGCAGATATGCCGCAAGGGCACTGATACTGGCCACCGGGGGCATGCACAGGAAGCTGGAAGTCCCGGGCGAGGAGGACATGATTGGCAAGGGCGTGAGCTACTGCGCCACGTGCGACGGGTTCTTCTACAAGGGGAAGGAGGTCGTCGTAGTCGGGGGAGGGAACACCGCCCTGACAGATGCGCTCCATCTCGAGTCCATCGGATGTAAGGTCACGATCATCCATCGCCGAGGCCAGTTCAGGGCGGACAGGCATCTCCAGGACAGCGTGTCGCAGCGCGGTATCCCCGTCCTCTGGGATACCATCGTAGAAGAGATAGTTGAGGGCGAGGGGGTGACCGCGGTTCGACTCAAGGACCTCAAGACAGGCAAGAGCGAATTGAAGAAGACGGACGGCGTTTTCGTCGCCGTCGGAGAGCTCCCCAGCAGCCAGCTCGCGGCAGAGCTCGGGCTCGAGATGGACCCCGGCGGGTTCATCATAGTCGACAAGTCGTTCCGGACGAGCGTGCCTTTCGTGTACGCGGCCGGGGATGTCGCGGGCGGCATCAGGCAAATCGTGGCCGCGGTCCATGGCGGTGCCGCGGCAGCGCTTGCATGCTTCGAGGACCTGATGAACCCCTACTACAGACGCTGAGCGCATCACTTCGCGATATGGTTGTCCAGGAACTCGGTGCTCCTCGTGTACAAGTCCCTGAGGTTCTTCCTCTTCCTCGGCCAGTGCCCCTCGTCCCTGTACTCGTGGTATTCGAAATCCTTCCCGAGCTCCTTGAGCCGCTTCACGACCGCCCTCGATTCCGTGGGCGGGCACCTGACATCCCTCGAGGACGCCGTCATCAGGAGCGGGGCCCTCAGGTTCTGCAAGAAGTGGATCGGCGAGCGCTCCCTGACGAACTCGGGGTTCTCCCTGAAATTGCCCATCTTGCTCTCGTCGTAGGCCTTCAGGTACCTGCGCTCCGCCTCGTGCTCCGTCTGCCAGTCGAAGAACCCGACTATCGAGACGCCTGCCGCCCACATGTCGGGGAACTTGGTCAGCGAGAGCATGCATGTGAACCCGCTGTAGCTCGCGCCCCAGTATCCGAGCCGGTCCCTGTCGATGAGCCCGGAGTCTATCAGGTACTTGCCGGCATGGACGGTGTCCAAGAAGTCCCCTCCGCCAAGGTCCTTGTCGTGGCGGTACAGGAACCTCCGCCCGTACCCGGTGGAGCCTCTGTAGTTGGGCTTGATGACGACGAAACCCTTGTCCACGAGCATGTGCGTCAGCTGGTCCCAGATGTTCGTGTCCTGCGCCTCCGGCCCTCCGTGGGGCATGACCACTCCCGCATGCCTCGACCGGTTCCTCGGCAGGTACAGGAGCGCCGGGATCCTGACACCATCGAAGGATTCGAAGTCGATCAGCTTGGGGTAGGCCAATGCCTTTCTGTCCAGAGGCTTGCTCTGGAACCGTGAAACCCTCGTCGGTTTCTTGGATCTGGCAACGAACAGTTCCTCTGGCCTGTCCGAAGCGCCGTTGATGAAGACCACTCCGGAGCCGTCAGGAAGCCACTTGACCGCCCTCGATGTGCCGTGCGAGGGCGAGACTGGGTAGGTTCTTCCGCCCTCTCTGATCCTCACCGCCACGTTCGGGTCCTCGACCTCCAGGTAGGCCAAGCGCGACCCGTCTGGCGACCATTGTGGCTGATACTTCTCGTTCTTCGATCTTACCAGCACTCTCCTCTTCTTCGTCCTCAGGTCCAGCACACCGATGTCGGTCGCATCGTTCTCGTTCGTCAGGTAGAGGAGCTTCGATCCATCCTTCGACCACGGGGAAGGCCCGCCCATGAGGCCTCCTGCGAGGCTGAACTCGACACCCTTTCCGACGAGCATCTTCCGTGATGTGCCTTTCCTCGCGTCCACCACTGAAACGTAGTCGTCATCGCCGACCCCAGTTGCATAGGCGATGAGACGGCCATCGGGGGACCACGCGAACTCCCTTACCGGGAGCGGCTCCTTCGTGAGATTCCTGATCTTCCTGTTCTTGATCCTGACCTCGAACAGGTTGTCGATGTCCTTGTTTCGGTTCGACAGGAACGCTACAGAGCTGCTATCCGGGGAGAAATCTGGATTGTAGTTGTCCTCGACTCCATCCGTGATCTTGCGCCTCCCGTGGCCGACCTCATCGATGAGGACTATGTCGTGGTTCTCGTTCCCCTCGAGGTCTGTGTGGTATGCGATCCGGTCCCCTGCTGGTGAGTACACAGGCGACATCAGCGACTGCTCCCCTGCGAGGACCTTTCGGAGTCTTCCGGTCCTCAGGTTCATGGTCGCCAGTTCCCAGTTCTTGCCGATGTTGACGCAGCAGATCGCCTTGCTGCCGCTCGGGTGCACATCGTAGTCCTGTATGTCGATGGCAGAAAACAGCGTAGAGGTGTTCAACGCCTTCATCAGATCGACCTTTGGCCCCCGAATACGCAGGACCTGTTTTACCTTTTGGCTGTCACGTGTCGAAAGCGGGAGCCGCTTTTCGACCTGCACATCTCTTGTTTCGTGAGCCGAACGCACGAAAACCTTCGATGTCGGTGAGATTCACGAGTCCCCGTCGCACATGTAGAATGGCGGGTCCATCCCGCTGGATTCTCCCCACACGCCAAGCTGTCCAGTGCGTTGTTATTTATACTATGGACCCGTATGGCAGGCCACCTCGGGCCTCGCAAGAGGTCCGAGAGATTGGATAGGAGGTAGTCCACAATGGACGACAGACCACGCAGGGACAGCCGCGGGTTCGGCTCCCGTGACCGGGAGATGCACACCGTGAAGTGTTCAGACTGCGGAGCAGAGGCACAGGTCCCATTCAAGCCGACAGAGGGACGGCCTGTGTACTGCAAGGATTGTTATCAGAAGCACAGGCCGCCGCGCCGGTTCTGAGTGCTTTTGCCCGTACTTTTGGTATCAGTTCAATTGCGCAAATCATTTCGCTTTAATCGCATTTTTCATTTCGCTTTGCCTAGCGAATGCCCTGTGAGGTCTCCGGGGTGAAGAAGAAGTGGGCCCGATCGGATTTGAACCGATGACCAACTGGTTATGAGCCAATCGCTCCGCCGGACTAAGCTACGGGCCCGTGCGGTTCCTCATAACGAGCCCGTCTTATTTAGGTTTCCGTGCGGGCCGGGACACCTCAGCAGAGCATGCGCCCGACAAGTTCCTTGCAGAGCTTGGCGGCAAGCATCGACGTGACTCCGACTGGGTCGCGGCTGGGATTGAGCTCCACGACGTCGGCGCCCACCAGTGTGGAAGGGAGCCCGTGGATGACCCGCAGCACGTCCCTCGCGGACATGCCTCCGGGCTCATGGTGTGAGACCCCCGGCGCGTAGGCGGGGTCGAGGACATCCAGGTCGAGAGAGAGGTAGAGTGGGCCCTCCAGCCGGGGCATCTTGTCAGGCGACCAATCCCTCATTTCGAGGGCCGTGATGCCGAATCTCTGAGCCTGTTCCCGCAGATGGGGTGTGAGCGTGCGGATGCCCGCCTGCACCAATGCCATGCCTGGGCATTCCTCCATTGTGCGCGCGAAGGGGCTTGCATGGGAATGGCGGCTCCCGCCGAACTCGTCGTATGTGTCCGGGTGCGCGTCCAGCTGGAGCACTGTCATTCCCGGATATGCCTTGGAGTAGGCCCTCAGGATGGGATATGTGATCGAATGGTCGCCCCCGAGCGTGAGCACATGAACACCCGTTGCCAGCAGCCTAGCAACCGTCTGTTCGATCTGGGAGAGCGCATCTGCTCCACTGGCAAGAGACATGTCCCCGAGGTCGGTCCATCCCTTCTCAGACCCGAGGTCGATTCCCAGCTCAGTCGACATGTTCGATGAGCCCGAATTCAGGGCCTCACGAATGGCCTTCGGCCCCTGTGCGGCCCCCTTCAGAAAAGTCGAGTTCTCGTCGAGCGGGATGCCGATGATCGCCACAGTGCCCCTCTCGAGCGCCCCTATCCGTTCTTCGATGGCGGTCATGGTCCGAGCTCTTCGTCGCTAGTACTTGTAGGTCCTCGCCTCGCCCTTCTCAAGCTGCACCCCGAGGCCGAGCGCTATCCTGTTCGAGAAGTTGAAGTAGCTTGCGATGAGGTTCGCCCTGAGGATCTCCGGGTCCGTGATGCCCGCGTCCCTCAGGTCCTTGATGTCCTCTTCCTTGATCTCCTTCGGGTCGAGCGTCAGCTTGGCCGCGTAGGCGAGGAGCGCCTTCTCCCTCGGGCTCTCCTTCTTCGCGGTGAACTCCTTGAGCAACTTGTAGAGCGCCTTGGGGTCCTTCTCGACGGTCTCGAGGGCCTCCGAGTGGTGTATCGCGCCGTATGCGCACCTGTTGGCGGCGGAGACCACCACGGCTATCATCTCCCGCTCCTCCCTCGTGAGCGGGCCAGGGTCGATCATCAGATGGACGTACATCTCGAGGTGCGTCTCGAGCATGATCGGGTCGAGCCCTTGGGCCAGGAAGATGTTGGCCACGTGCCCGCGCTCGTTCATGATTCTCTCGTAGACTTCAAGCGTCCTGCCCTTGGCCCTCTCCTTGGTCGGGGACTCAATCCAAGCCATCTACTCAAGCCTCTTCCGAGCCAGTGCCATTCACGCCCGGGGCTGGGTACTAGCCCAAGGCACGCTAATAAACGTTGCCGTCTGCCGGGTTCCCTCTCACTTGAGCTTCTTCAGAATGTCGAGGGCTTCCTTGATGTCCGGCTGTGTGCCAGGCTCGTACTCGCGTTTGTAGGCGATCCTTCCCTGCTTGTCGATGACGAACACGGTCCTCTTCGCGAACCCCTTGTCTTCGTAATACGAGCCGTAGAGCGCCACGGCCTTCCTGCCGAAGTCGCTCAGCAGCGGGAACTTCACCTTCAGCTCCTTCGCGAACGCCTTCTGGGTCCAGGTGCTGTCAACGCTTGCTGCCAGGATTTGCGCGTCCAGCCTCAGAATCGTCTCCTCCTTCTCCTTGAGCTCACCCAGCTCGTTCGTGCACACGGGGCTGAAAGCGAACGGGAAGAACGCCAACAAGACGTTCTTCTTGCCCCTGAACTGGCTCAGCTTGACCTTCTTGCCGTTCTGGTCCTCGAGCTCGAAGTCCGGCGCGAGGTCCCCGACCTTGATTTCTGCCAAGTCTCCACCCTCCATCTGTGTTTCGGGACTCAGTGTCAGGATGGTATTTCTTGATGGTGCCGGAAAACGCTCAGGATTATTACCCCTGAGGCCAATCCACTTCCCCATGTCAGAAGGGATGCCAGCGCACCTGGTGCGACCAGCTCAAGCGAAGAAACCGAAGGGACTGACTGAGAAGGGGAAGGCCCTCTGGATCCTGGCCATCCTGTCGCCCGTCATCGCGGAGCTGTGCTCGGGCTCGTCGCCTCCGCTCGAGTTCTTCATCCCGACATCGTTCGCTCTGCTCCTGGGCCTGTATGGCGCCGGCGTACTTGTGGTGAGGGAGCTCTCGGTGATGTGGAACAAGGGTTGGGCGAGCATCCTGGTCATGGGGGCGGCGTACGGCATCCTAGAGGAGGGCGTGGCAGTCAAGAGCTTCTTCGACCCCGAATGGATGGACCTCGGGGGCCTCGGGGTGTACGGGAGATACATCGGGACGAACTGGGTCTGGGCCGTCTGGCTCACGATCTACCACACGGTCATCAGCATCACCCTTCCAATCCTGATCGTCTACATGCTCTATCCTCACCTGAGGAATGAACGGTTCCTGACACGGAAGCAGTTCAAGATAGTCCTCGCGATTCTGTTCCTCGATGTGCTCGTGTGCACGACCCTGCTGAACCCCCATGTCCCGCTCGTGCCGATGTACCTGCTCTCCATCGCCGCGGTGTTCGGCCTCCTCTACTACGCCAAGCATGTCCCGAGAAGCTTCCTCAGGCCGACGAAGCCTGGCCCGTCATGGCGCCCCAGGAGGTTCGCGGTGCTCGGCTTCCTGCTGTTGCTGGTCAACTTCCTGTTGTCGGCCGTGTTCATCGACACAGGCGCCCCCGCGTTGGTACCGATAGTCCTGATGCTGGCCTTCTCTGGGTTCGTGCTCGTCATGATTGTCGAGCACATCGGCTCCTCGAACAACCTTCCCCAGGTCGCCGCCCTCGCGGGTGGCCTTCTAGGGTTCCTCGTCTTGATAGGCGTCCTGGTCGAGTTCGGGGGGATGCTCGGGATGTCGGTCGTGGCGCTAGTCACGGCTCTCTTCGCAATCGACCTGTTCAGGTGGGCGAGCGGGAAGCGAGTGTTCGTGTTCAGGATTGGCAAGATTGTCTACGGCGATTCGAGGCGCAGACGAAGAAGCATGCAGCTCGCATAGAAGAGATGGCGCCGTCGAGCGGATTCGAACCGCTGACCTTCCGCTTAACAGGCGGACGCTCTACCGACTGAGCTACGACGGCATCCGGTGCCGGGCAGGCGCAGTTAAAGTGAGCGCTTAGATAAACTCTTTGCTCGGCGGACTCCGCTGCTGGATAGAGAAGCGATGGGGCGGGAGCCAGATGTCTACTCGATTGACTCCCGCAGCTCATTGACCGTATTGCTCATGGTCTCCAGGATCTCCTTCAGGTGGTCGAGGAAGTCCTGGATGCGCTCGGTCGTGACGGCGCCGTCGGGGGACGGCTCTATGAGCCCCTCCTGCTCCAGGATCCTGAGGGAGTACCGGACCTTGTGCTGGGGGTACTTCAGCATCTCCGAGAGCCTTATGATGCCTATGGGCTCGTTGTCCATGATTGCCTTCAGCATCGCGACGTGTCTCTGGAGAAGCTCGATCTCCGTTTCGATCTTGCTCGTTAGAACCGACTTGCCTGCCTTGCCCTTCATCATCTGCACCCTCTGGGGGAGCTCGCGAGACACCTTGTCGTGCTACATGATAGCACTTGGTAATATAAGAACCGAGCCGATTGAACAAACCCGGTGGTAGCACAGTTGCTGACCAAGATACTAATAACCACTCAGGAATTGCGTAGGTCACATGGCAGTGATTGGCGCCCACGGGGTCACCAAGCTCTACGGCAGCATGAAAGCCCTCGACGGCGTGAGCATTTCCGTCGAGCAAGGGGACTTCTTCGGGTTCTTCGGGCCGAACGGCGCGGGCAAGACGACGCTAATCAGGATACTGACAGGCCAGCTCGAGCCGACTGCGGGCACGGCCACGGTCCTCGGGGTCGACGCCGTGAAGGAACCCATGCGCGTCAAGGAGCTCATAGGCATCGTGCCCGAGGTCGAGAGCCCGCCAACGTACCTGACGGGATACGAATACCTCTACTTCGTGGGGATGGTCAAGAAGCTCGACAAGCTGGAGGACAGGATAGAGAGATGGCTCTCGTTCTTCGACCTCGAGGAGAAGAAGGGCACCATATGCAAGGACATGTCAAAGGGTATGCGCCAGAAACTCATGCTCGCGTCCGCGTTCATACACGAGCCGAAGCTCCTGTTCCTGGACGAGCCGTTCATCAACCTTGACCCCATCTACCAGAGGCAGCTGAGAGAGTATCTGGAGGAGTATATCGCCAAAGGCGGTACCGTCTTCATGGCCTCCCACATACTCGAGATATCCGAGAGGCTCTGCAACAGGCTCGCGATCGTCAACCTCGGCCGAGTGGTCGCCCAGGGTGCGCTTGACGAACTGGTCAAGGAAGGGGACAACCTGGAGAAGCTCTTCCTGCGCTCCGTCGGGCTCAAGGACCTCGGAGGTGAGGAGAGACGAAGGCCCTCCTGAAGCTGATGCTCAAGGAGGAGTTCAGGACCCACACGAGCTACTCTGGCAAGAACAGGTTCCTCTCATTCCCCATATTCGTGTTCGTCCTGGCGCTGGGCACAGGCCTGACCCTCGACAAGATGCTCGAGACCGTCCCGCTGGAGCGAATGATCACCTTCACCCATCTGTCGGCCTTCCTGTACGGGCTCAGCGTCGGCGCGTTCGGCCTCATGGGCAGGCAATACCTCGAGCGCAGGTACGGCACCAGCAACTACCTCGTCGCGATGCCCTATCTCCTGCCGATCTCGTTCAGAACTACATTCGCGGGGATATATCTCCGGGACGCGGCCTTCTATGTCGTGCTCCTCCTGGTGCCAGCGACGCTCGGGCTCGCGGCCGCAGCGCCCTTCGCGGGGTTCTCGTTTGCGAGCATCGGCCTGTTCTTCGTCGCCGTGCTCGTGACCTTCATGATCGGGATGTCCCTGAGCTTCATGGCCTCCGTGGTCTACCTCAGGAGCACGGGTGCGTTCGTCGCCGTGACGGCCGCGATTGCGGCTCTGTTCGTCTCGCAGCTCGTTTTCGGTGTTCCCTCAGTCGATCAGCTGGTGCCCTCTCTCGGCTTCCAGATGAACGTCCGGCCGTTCCCAGCGGATTGGAGCGATGCCGTCTTGGCCCTCGCGATTTCTGCAGTCGTCATCGTGCTCCTTTCGTTGATCGCCTACGCGCTGGTTCAGGTCAGGATAAACATAGCCTCTCGGTCACACGCCGACCTCCTGCCTTCGTACCATGCGCGCGTGCCCGTGCTCGAGGGCCTGAGCCGGTCCCTCATCTCCAAGGAGTTCCTCGACCTCAGGCGGAGCGGGATCGTGGCGAAGATGTTCTTCGCGTTCGTGCTGCCCCTGCTGTTCCTGTCGTTCACCACGTGGTACGTGAACTACGGCCTCGCGATACCCGTCGGGTTCAATGCCGTCTTCTATGCGGCCATGGTGGGATTCATCGGGGTCATGATGTACAACTGGCTGAACAACATCGACCTGGCGGAGTACTACTCGCTGCTCCCGATCACCGTCCCCCAGCTGATCAGGATCCGCATACTCGTCTTCCTCGTTCTCACGGTCGGCATCTCTGCGACCTTCGTCGTCGCCATATCTGTCCTCAACGGGGAGACAGAACTTCTTTGGCTCGCCTTGGTCGTGATGTTCATCACCTCGCTGTACATGGTGGTGATGACGGCGTATCTCACGGGCCTCAGGACCAACTCCTTCCTCTTCGACACGAGCGTGCTGGCGAAGTTCAGCGTGATGTCCTTCCTGCCGGATGTGTGCCTCACGATACTCTCCTTCAGCCTCCTTGAGAACTGGACCGTGGCCCTGGCAGGCATCGCTCTGGTCCTGGGCTCGATGGCGGTGACCACGAGGATCCTCTACCGGGGCATCGAGGGCAAGTGGTCAAGGACTCCGTTCACCGCGTGAGGCAAGTGTTATGAGCCCTGCTCGCAGTCTTGAGATGGCGGGGGAACGCTAGCGATGAGAAGGGAGGTCGTCGTACGGCGTGGCGTGCACATGCTGATGGCCGTGACGCCAGTCTACTATCTCATTCCGGAGCATCTCGCCTATGGTGTTCCCCGCTGGACCCTCCTGATCCTCTTCCTGGGGGGAATCATCGCGTTCGAGGCCTACAGGCATGTCAGGGGCATCACCTTCATTGGCCTGCGGCCACATGAGAGACATCAGATAGCGTCCTTTGTATGGGCGGCCGCCGGCATCGCCTTGGTCCTCCTGGTGTTCCCGCACGACATCGCATCCGCAGCCTTGATAGGCATGGCAATCGTGGACCCCGTCGCGGGGGAGATGAGGGGTCGGAAGGTCAGCAATCGGACGACAGCTGGCGTGTCCCTTGCCACCTACTTCGGACTGTGCACTACCGTGCTGCTGGTGGCGCAAGTTCGCCCCGTGCCAGAAGCACTTGTCATGTCATCGGTGGCGACGGTCATAGCCGTATCTGCCGAGGCGTTCAAAGTGAAGTACGTCGACGATGACTTCCTCATGGTCGTCCTGCCGGCTGGTGCCATGGCAGCGCTGGCTCTGTCGATATGAGTTCTGAAGAACGACCAGGTCAGGCCCTCAAGAGATGACTTCTAGCTTTCCGAACTTCCCCGCGCTCACCTGGAGCTTGTTCTTGTAGCTCGAGGCCCAGCCGTTCGTTATCCTGATCTTCGAGTTGACATCTACCTTCTCGATGTCTTCGTTCCACAGGGTCACCGAGACGCTGTCGCCGTTGTCGTCCTGCCCGACAGCGTCACACACCTTTCCGGAAGCGCCGCTCCATTTGGATTGGAACTCCCTCGGCTCCTTCTTCTCGACAATCGTCAGGACAAGTTCGTCGACCTTCGTCTTGTCCTTGAGGTCCTTTGCCATCATCTGAGCACGCCTCGCGGCCGCAGTAGAACATCTTCGTACTTAAAGCTCGCGCCCTCAGACAGGGTCGATTCCGCGCTCAATCGTGTTCGGTCGAAGTCGCGAATTGTGCGCGAGCCAGGCGGTCAGAAATGGGCATCCACGATTCCAATTAGGCTTATATGCCCACAACAGGATAAGGTCAGTCCATGACCCGGATCAAGGTAATCACCGAACCCGCAGAGCTCGTACCGATGTTCCGGGCGGTGGATACCAAGGTCAAGAGAGAGGTCCTCAAACTCGTGACACTCGAGTGGCATACCGTGCGCGACATCGAGAAGCAGTTCGGGCCCGCGGGCAAGGACGCCCTCCTGTTCTTCGAGAAGATGAAGCTCGTCGAGACGCGTTGGCAGACCTCCCCCGAGCAGCAGCCCGAGAAGGCCTACCATACCTACTACACCTCATTCCACATCAACGCCTCCTGGCCCGTGTACGAGATAAGCGACGTGCTCGCCGCGGCGGTCATGGAGGACAAGGAGTTCCAGAAGATTGAGAAGCAGATATTCGACATGGTCGGCCCCCAGGGCAAGTTCGCGGGCGATGTCGCCGAGGTCCTCGGAGTCACATTCACCATGCTCAAGAGCCTGGTCAAACGGAGCACCAAGCTCGACTACAGGGGCCACAGGATAGAGCGCCTGAAGGAATGATGGGGGACGGAGTTCGCGCATGATAGTCGTTCTGAGGCTCGGCCACCGCCCCGACCGGGACAAACGAGTGACGACACACGTCGCCCTGACGGCCAGGGCCTTGGGCGCTGACGAGGTGTGGGTGTCAACCCAGGATGCCGAGCTCGAGCGGACGGTCAAGGGCGTGGTGGATCGTTTTGGCGGGAAGTTCAGGATCAAGACTGGCTTGGATTGGCGGAAGGCGATCAGGGGCTGGAAGGGGGAGGTCGTGCACCTGACTATGTACGGCGAGCGACTGTCAAAGGCCATCCCAGAAATCAGGTCGAAGAACATCATGGTAGTCGTGGGTGCGGAGAAGGTGCCCCGAGAGGTCTACGACCTCTCGGACTGGAACGTCAGCGTCGGCAACCAGCCCCATTCCGAGGTGGCCGCACTCGCTATATTCCTTGACAGGTATACGGGCGGCAAGGCCCTCGAGAAGAACTTCAGGGGGAGGCTGCGGATAGTCCCCAACCCGAGGGGGAAGACGGTCATTGACAGGGGCAAAGGCAAGGGCGGAGACGCTGCCTAGCCGGGACGAATGCTATCGGCTCCTGAGGGAGCACGGATGCGACGACGAGGTCATCAGGCACTGCGAGGCCGTCTCCGAGCTTGCGGTCAAGATAGCCAAGCGGTGCCGGGCGAACGTCGCGCTCGTTGAGATCGGTGGCCTCCTCCACGACCTCGGAAGGTGCAAGAGCCACACGTTGTCCCATGCCGTCGAAGGCGCGAAGCTCGCAACCCAACTCAAGCTCCCCCAGGGGCTGGTCAGAATCATTGAACGGCACATCGGCGCGGGCATAACTTCGAAGGAGGCGGAGCGGCTGGGGCTGCCCAAGAAGGACTACACGCCACGGACCCTCGAGGAGAGGATCGTGGCCCATGCTGACAACCTCATCTCAGGCTCGCGTCGAACTGGAGTCGAGGAGGCCGTCGCGCACTTGGCCAGGAAGGGCGAGCACGAGGCCGCGCTCAAGGTCATGAGGCTCCACGAGGAGCTCTCGCACCTGTGCGGGATCAACATAGACAGGATCCTCTGACGGCTCCTACCACTTCTCCCAGTGCACTATCTCCTTCACGTCCTTCCGGTTCGCGCTGCCCACGACCTTCTTCAAGAGCTTCGCGCGGATGCCTTCCTTGCCCGCAGGATACCCCATCGGTATCAGGGCGACGACCTTGATGTTCTCCGGGATTCCGAGCGCCTTCCTGACCCGCTCTTCCTTGAACGCGCCCACCCAGACCGTGCCAAGGCCCTGTTCCCACGCGGCCAGCACCAGGTGCTCCACCGCGATTGCGACGTCCACCAGGTAGTACTGTTTCCCGTCGATGTTCCCGCTCTTGTCTGGGTCCCCACATGCGATCACGAGCACCTGCGCGTTCTTGATGTGCGCGGGGGTGAGGCCCAGCTCAGCGACTGCCTGCTTCCCCCGCACAACGACGAAGTGCCAGCATTGCTTGTTCGCCCAGGAGGGCGCAAGCCTTGCGGCCTCGACACAGAGGTTGATCTTGGCGTCCTCCACTGGGACGTCCTCGAAACTCCTGACGCTCCTTCTCGATGCGATGGCATCGAAAACGGATATCTGGTGTTCATCGGTCATGAAAGGGCGGAATCAGCTAGCGGGCCTTGAAGTCTTCCCCGCAAGACATGCTCAGTGGATATGCCGTTCGAACTCTCCCCTCTTGTGAGCGTCGCGCAGCTTGTGATACTCCTCGGCGTTTCGCCTGGCCGCTGCCAGAAGCGAAGAGTCGCCTGACCTGACGATCTTCGCCGGGACTCCTACGACGAGGCTCCCATCAGGGACTTTCATGCCCTCCTTGACCACTGCGCCCGCACCGATGACGCACCCGCTCCCTATCTCCGCCCCGTCGAGTATGCACGAGTTCATCCCGACGATGACATAGTCCCCCACCTTCGCGGCGTGGATGATCGCTCCGTGGCCGACGGAGACGTTCTTGCCTATGATTGTTGGCCTGCCAGGGTTACCATGGACCTGGCAGTGCTCCTGTATGCTGGAGCCCTCGCCTATCCTCACCTCAGACAGGTCTGCCCTGATGACGGCATAAGGCCAGATGCTGCATCCCTTGTCTATCACCACGTCGCCGATGATGATTGCCTCTGGGGCAACGTAGCATGAAGGATCGACCATTGGACGGGCCATAATCGGCTGAGTGCGGGGCGGCGATAAATGCTTTATTCCTCTATAGGGAGCTTCTCCGGCTTCGGCTTCGCCGCCCCTCTCTTGAGCGCGACGCGCTTCGGGAAGTACCTGAGGATTATGATG
The DNA here is from genome assembly GCA_020725925.1 of Methanobacteriota archaeon. Lineage (GTDB taxonomy): Archaea > Thermoplasmatota > Thermoplasmata > UBA10834 > UBA10834 > COMBO-56-21. Next base: position 13,644 of record DYTN01000002.1, on the reverse strand, counting down.
TCTCCTATTGAGGCGATCCACCTGTAAGGGACGTTCACGGATTTCGAGCCCTCGACGAGCAACGGGTTGGTGCTCGTTATGAACAGTCCTTGGACCTTGTTGTTGTCCACGTCGACCACGAGGTTGCCCACGTTCCCGAGGTAGATTCCTTGGCTGGTGTAGACTTGGAGGCCAATCAGGTCAGAAGCTTCTTCTAGCATCCGGCATCCCTGCGACCGTATCGCCATCCGCTCCTTAAAAAGTTTGTCTATGCCAGCACGTCGCCCCTCAAGACCCTGTCTTGAGGTAGTCCCATCGAACTGTACGCCGCAATGTTTAACTACCTCGACTTTCTACGATAGTGCAACAACCGCGCACAGTCGTACGCGGAACGGTGTACAAGATGTCGTCCGAGATTGAAGGAATCAGGCAGAAGAAGATGGCGGAGATGGTGAAGAGGGCGGGAGCGGCCAACGCCGGAGGCAATGGATGGCCGGAGACGCCTGTGGCTGTCACCGACGCCAGCTTCGAGGAATTCGTCAAGAAGTACCCCAAGGTCGTCGTGGACTGCTGGGCGCCGTGGTGCGGCCCATGCAGGATGTTTTCGCCCACGATAGACGCGATGGCGAAGGACATGAAGGGCAAGATGGTGTTCGCGAAGCTGAACACTGATGACAACTTCATGACCGCAGGCAAGTTCAGGATCATGAGCATACCCACGCTCCTGTTCTTCAAGAACGGCCAGCTCGTGGACAAGATGATAGGCGCCGCGCCAAGGCCCGTCGTCGAGCAGGCCATCGCCAAGGCCCTGAACTACGGCTTCGAGTAAACCCATACTAACCCCACACCCCTCCTTTCTCCTTTTCTCACTTCACCAACGAGCGCGAGCTCCTTCCCGTGCGCTGCAAAGTATAAATCGGGATAAATCGGTGGGCGGCGTGTTCTTATGAACTTCGAGACCACGGTAGTCTGGAGCGACAAGTTCCCGGGCAAGCTTCAATGTCAGAACGGGCAGGTTATTGACTACTCTCCGCCCGCCGAGCTGGAGGGGGTCTATGGCCCGCTCACCCCAGAGGACGCCTTCGTGGGCGCCGCCAACATGTGCTTCCAGATAGTCTTCGAGTACGTCGCGAGGGATCTGGGCATGAAGCTCCTCGAATACAGGTGCAGGGCCGTGGGGGACCTTGAAGTGGTCGAGGGCGTCAAGAAGTTCGTCAAGATCGTCCTCTACCCGGAGATGCGGTTCTCGGCAGGCTCGAAGATGTCCAATCTCGACAAGGCCCTCTCCACTACCAAACGCAAGTGCCTCGTGACGAACTCGATGGACCTCGAGCTGGAGATAGTCCCGCAGGTGCTCTGATGTGCAGGATGGTGGGCGTCGTGTTCAGGGACAGGTTCCCGCTCGGCGCCCTGACCGATCTCAGGCACGTGGCGGAGGTCGGCAGGATTCCAGGCGAGGAGCAGCCTGGTCACAGGGACGGATGGGGCATCGCGTCCTTCAGGAACGGCTCGCCGAGGTACATTGGCCGGAGCGCGAGACCGGCGTTCCTCGATCCGTCCTATGACTCCGCCCTGGAGGACGTCCAGGAGGTGGATGGACCGAACATCCTGATCGCCCATGTGAGGGCAGCCTCTGCCGGCGGGGCGACGCTTCCGAACACTCACCCCTTTGTCGTCGACGGGATCGTTCTGGGCCACAACGGCACGGTCAAGGACTTCAACCCTGAGACGAAGCGGAAGCCGAGAGGAGAAACCGACAGCGAGCGGCTGGCCATAGTCCTCGCGGAGAGGTATGAGGCGAATGGAGACCTCAGGGTCGCTCTGAAGTCCCTCATCCTTGAGGACATAGCGGAGCACGATTTCACGGCTACGGTCCTCCTCGCCTCCGACGGGAAGACGTTGTTCGGATACAGAGACTTCGCCAGAAAGGACAGGGCGGGCTACTATGCCCTGAAGATCGCGAAGTGCGACGACTATGTCGCCCTGTTCCAGGAGACATTCCAGGGATACAAGGCGGAGGTCGCCGATGTCAAGAAGGGCCAGCTCGTGTCAGTCGGCCTCGGCCTGAGCATCAAGAAGGAGATGCTCCCCTAGGCCTTGGACTTCCTGGCCGCGAGCTTGATCGCCTCGGTGACGCTGTCCTTAGGCACAATCGTGGCAATCGGGATGTCCAAGATCTTCTCAATCGTCGGGCTCACTATCGGGGCGCAGACAACCGCGACCGCGCCGTCCCTCTCCGCTCGGATTGCCGACACGATTGCATCCTCGACCGTCGCTGCAGGATACTCGCGCACCTTCACGCTTTCTCCTCCTATCTGGACGGATCTCTCGACGACCTCGTCCAGCACCCTCCTGGTCACAATCAGAGCTATGAAGTTGCCCGCGCTCAGGCCCTCCGCCTCTCTGACCGCCTTCAGTATCTTCCTGAGGACATCCAGGCTGGGGGACCGCTCTTCGTTGGTTATCTTGTAGATGGTGCTGGGCGAGACTCCCGCCCTTCTCGAGAGTTCCTGCACTGTCCAGCCGAGCGAATCGAGCACATCATGCAGAGCCTTCCGGAACATCCCGTCCGACTCCATGGCGCCCCTCTGGAGATTCCGTGCTTTGTCCATTTGTTGTCCTCCCTATACTGATAGTTGAGGCGATATTTATACAGTTGTACCATAAATAGTATACAAAGGGGAAAAACGATTAATACCCCTCCGGCCATCATTTGCAGGGGAGACACTTGGAGAAGAAAGTCATCATAGCGATTGTGATTGCAGCGATAGTCGTCGTGGGCGTCGCGTCTGCTGCCCTCCTCCTGAGCAAGGGCAAGGCCGGAGGTACAGTGGAGTACCTGGCGATGGCCCCGAAGGACATGAAGGCCGCGCTCACCACCGACCAAGTCGACGCCTACATCGCGTGGGAGCCCTACGTATCGGACTCAGTCGTGGGCAATGTTGGTGAGGTTCTCCTGTGGACGGAGGAGATCATGCCCGATCACCCGTGCTGTGTCGTGGTCCTGAGAACCGGGTTCCTGGAGCAGACGGACGGTCCGGAGCTGGTCAAGCGCTTCGTGCGGGCGCACATAGAGGCCACCGAATGGATGAACGACGCCTTGGCGGACAAGGAGAGCGCCAACTACACGAAGCTCGTGGACATGGCGGTAGGCTTTACGGCGAGGAATGCCACGGTCGTCGAGGCTGCGTTTGAGCACCTGGAGTTCCGCTACGAGATGGGCGAATCGTTCGACTCGGCGCTTGAAGAGTTCACCCAGATGTACATCGACCTCAACATGACCACGACCGACAAGCTGGACGACCGCGGCTACTCATCCGTGGAGGACTTCGTGGACATCTACGTGAACGAGACGTTCCTGGAGGCCGCGGACGATGTCTCGCCTTCCGGCACCATCCTGAACCCCACCTCCCCAATCAAGCTCGGGTACCTCTTGGGCGACCTTCACCAGATGGCTCAGGTGATCGCATTGAATAGCACCGTCATGGGCACGGGGAAGTCCTTGTTCGAGACCTACGGGCTCAAGGTCGAGGCCGCCGTGGGCGCACCCTTCTCTACCGGGGGAGCCGAAATGGACGGCTTCTCCGCCGGGACCGTCGACATCGGATATCTGGGCGCTCCGCCCTCGATCGTGAAGCATCTCAACGGAGGGACAGCAACCACCATCATCGCCCAGGCCAACGTTGAGGGTAGCGGGCTGGTCGTCGCGGCAGACTCAGGAATCGACAGCCTCGAGGGCTTGGTCAATAAGACCGTCGCAGTGCCAGGACCCCCAGCCGAGACCTCGATACAGTTCCTTCTGCTCAAGATCGAACTGGAGCGCGAGGGCCTCGACCTTGTCGTGAAGACCTGAGCCACGGGCAAACCTCTTCCCTACTATCTCCATTCAGGTACGCGAGTGTTCGCATGAAGGGCCTTACTCGAGCGCTGTACGAAGTCGTCGTGTCCAACTGGCGCAGGGTGGCGCTCGGATTGGCCTCGATGGGTGTCTTCTTGGCTCTCTGGTGGCTCTACGCCGCTTGGCTCCGCGCAGAGTGGCCATTTCATGGAACGCCCTCGGGTGTCTGGGAGTATGTGCCCTACCCTTGGGAAGTCCTCGAGGCCTTCTATCTCTCATTCTGGAGTCACCCTGTCAGCGGGTTGTACATGGGGGAGCACATCGTCGCCAGCCTGAAGCGGATTGTCGTGGGCTTCCTCCTCGCTCTCGTGCTGGCGGTGCCCGCGGGCCTGCTGATGGGCAGGCTCTGGACCGCCGAAGCAGTCGGAAGGCCGATAGTCGAGCTGTTCAGGCCGATCCCGCCCCTCGCGTGGATACCAATATTCCTGCTCGTGTTCGGCGTGATCTGGGGGCCGATAGCGATAGTCTTCCTGGGAGTGCTGTTCCCCATCTTGCTCAACACAACGTTCGGGGCAAGGAGCGTGGACCCAACGCTCATCGATGCGGCCAGGACCTTGGGCGCTCGCAGGCTGGACATATTCATGAAGGTCGTCCTGCCCTTCACGGTGCCCTACCTGATGACTGGCATTACCGTAGGCCTCGGCATAGGGTGGATGTGCATCGTCGCCGCCGAGATGCTGGGTTCAGTCGGAGGAGGTGTCGGGTACTTCATATTCACCGCTTCAGGGAACAGCCAGTACCCATACATGTACGCGGGGATGCTGATGATCGGGATACTCAGCATCTTGACCACGGGCATTGCGGGCCTGTTTGAAAGGAGAGTGAGCAAGTGGATGGGAATGCGGTGAACACCTCCATAGCCATCTCGGATCTCTCCAAGGTCTTCAGGAAGGAAAAGAGGGAGGTCCAGGCTCTCAGCGGGTTCAGCCTCGAGGTGGCAGAGGGGGAGCTTGTTTGCCTTCTCGGCCCGTCCGGCTGTGGCAAGACGACGGTGCTCAGAATAGTGGCGGGCCTGGAGGTGAAGACATCGGGCGCTGTGAGGCTTCACGGGCGCGAGATCTCCGCGGCAGGGTCGGGCCGCGGAATGGTGTTCCAGGAGTTCGCGCTATTCCCGTGGCGAACCGTCAGGAAGAACATCGAGTTCGGGCTGGAGGTGAAGCATGTGCCCGAAGACCAACGCGGCGTCATTTCCCAGAAGTACATCGACCTCGTCGGCCTGCGCGGGTTCGAGGATTCGCACCCGATGGAGCTGTCGGGCGGCATGAAGCAGCGGGTCGGGATCGCGAGGGCCTTGGCCAACGAGCCCGAGGTGCTCCTCATGGACGAGCCATTCGGCTCGCTCGACGCTCAGACGAGGAACCTCATGCAGAAGGAGCTCCTCCGCATCTGGTCAGCTACTGGGAAGACGATCCTGTTCGTCACCCATTCCGTGGACGAGGCCGTGTATCTTGCCGACAGGATCGTGGTGATGACGGCCAGACCCGGCAAGGTGCGGGAGGAAATCGAGGTCAAGCTGCCCAGGCCGAGGGACAGGACCAGCCAGGACTTCATAGCCGTCCGGGGCAAGGTCCTTGCTGAGCTGGACGAGGAGTTCGAGAAGGCAAGGGCCAAGGAGCTCTCGCCTGAATGATTCATGGGCAATCATTAACTAATCAAGGCTCGATTCTTACCTGCGTGAGCTTCGAGCTAAATGTCGTGAGCAACACGCCTCTCACGCCCCTCAGCGACATCGACGAGGTGGCCATCCTGTTCCTGAACCAGGTCGGCTACTTCCCGAAGGGCTATGACCCGAAGACGGATGTGACGGACATAAGGGACAGCGTCCCCTACAAGCTCATGGTGGATCACTTCCTCGCCAGGATGGACAAGGCGTGGATCGTGGAGGACCTGGCCACCTCGCTCGGCACAACCAAGGCGACCGTGTACAGGCACATCAACAAGCTCAAGGGCTTCGACATCCTCGAGGAGATGAACGTCGAGGACTCAGACGGGAACCCCAGAAAGGGTTACCGCATCAGATACGGCAACCTGAGCAAGGCCTGGAACTTCACGGAGGCTCATGTCCAGGTCGCGATGGAGAACTACCGCAAGACCGTGGACCATCTGCATGAGCTGGCGACGAAGAGAGGTGAGAAGCATGCCAAGAAAAGATGACGCGATCGTCCTGACTCCGGGATCCCTCTACAAGATCAAGAGCCTCGAATCAAGAGACAAGCCCATGGAGACGGTTGGGATATTCAAGGGGTACGCGGCCGTGGCGCACGACACCGCGATAGTCATAGAGCTGGACAAGTCCCACGGCGAGGAGAAGGGGAGGCTGAGGCTGATCCCCTCGCACATGATCATCTCGATCGATGTCCTGAGGGCCGAGAAGGAGAAAGAGGAGAAGGAGAAGGACTCCAACGCCGTGTACTTCGGCTGAGCGCGGTACGATGAAGGTCCAGGTCGATGCGCTTCAAGCGAGAATCATCAGCATCCTGAAGGACTGGTACCCTATCACCGTGGAGGAGCTCAAGGACGAGCTCTCGCTCCCGAGCGGCGTGCTTGAGCGCGCGCTGAAGGCGCTCATGGTGAAGGGCATCATCGTGCTCGAGCCTCTCACTGACAAGACCTACATACGCCTCCTGGTCCCGGAGATCGTGCTCGACGTCGAGCCGAGGAAGGGCACGAAGCACAGGCCCAGGCATCGGTCTGTCGACCAGACCGATGACGACTCCATCATGTACAGATGATTTGCGCACGCGCGCACACGCCCGATAACTACATATCGAGTGGCATTTGTTGGAGTGGCCGATGGACTACTTCGAGGAGGTCGTTCAGGCCCTTGTCACGGGCGAAGTGACTTCGAGGGACGAGCTGCTCAGGCTCAAGTCCAGGCTGTGCAAGAAGCATGGGCGGGCGAAGGTCCCTGCCAACTACGAGATACTCGAGCGCGTCCCCGACGAGTACAGGGACATAGTCGAGCCGTTCCTGAAGAACAAGCCTGTGAGGACCATGAGCGGAGTCGCCCCCGTCGCCGTCATGACGAGCCCGTCTGAATGCCCGCACGGGCGGTGCACCTACTGCCCTGGCGGCGTGCCCAACAACACGCCCCAGTCGTACACTGGCCAGGAACCCGCCGCTCTGAGGGCGTCGATGTACGAATACGACCCCTACAGACAGACCGGGAGCAGGCTAAGACAGCTGCACGCGATAGGCCACAGGACGGACAAGGTGGACCTGATCGTCATGGGTGGTACGTTCACGGCGAGGCCCTTGGAGTACCAGGACTGGTTCGTGAAGCGCTGCTTCGATGCCATGAACGGGTTCGAGTCAGCCGATCTTGAATCGGCACAGGCGGCGAACGAGACCGCGAAGGCGAGATGCGTCGGCCTGACGGTCGAGACGAGGCCCGACTGGTTCGGCATACGGCAGGTAGAGCACTCGATGTCGCTCGGGGCCACGAAGGTGGAGCTCGGCGTACAGATACTGGACGATGGCATTCTGGACGGAGTCAGAAGGGGACACCACATCAAGGAGGTGGCCGACGCGACGAAGCGCGCCAAGGACGCGGGCCTGAAGGTCGCATACCACATGATGCCAGGGCTGCCAGGTAGCTCCAAGGAGAACGACCTGGCATCTTTCAGGACGATGGTCGAGGACGAGCGCTTCAAGCCGGACATGCTGAAGATTTACCCCACATTGGTCGTGAAGGGGACTGAGCTGTACGGGCAATGGAAGGCAGGCGCCTATGAACCGATGTCCCTGGAGGACACGATCGACCTCGTCTCAGAGGTCAAGAAGACCATCCCGCCCTGGATCAGGATACTCAGGATCCAGCGGGACATCCCCGTCAAGTTCATCGAGGCGGGCGTGAGGAAGAGCCATCTGCGGGAGCTTGTGCTACAGCGGATGAGGGGTGGGGCAACGCCGTGCAGGTGCATCAGGTGCAGGGAGGTCGGCCATGTGCCGAGCCCGAAGAACGCGCCCAAGGAGGACGATGTGACTCTCAAGGAGCAGACATATCAGGCGTCCGGAGGCGAGGAGGTGTTTCTCTCGTTCGAGATCCCCACGCTGGATTCGCTTGTCGGGTATGCGAGGCTGAGGATACCTGGAGGCAGCACGGACGCCGCGCTCGTCAGGGAGCTCCATGTCTATGGCCAGATGGTTCCAATCAGCGAGGACTCCCGGGGCCGGTGGCAGCATCGAGGGTTTGGTGAGCGCCTGCTTGCCGAGTGCGAGGGCCGAGCGGCCGCGCGGGGCATGCGTCAGGTCTGGGTCACGAGCGGAGTCGGCGCGAGGAACTACTATCGACGCCTGGGGTACCAGCTGAATGGAGCCTATATGGCCAAGCGGCTCGGATGCGCGGAATGACTTATCGTTACCATTATATGAGCTTAGCATAATCGGAGAACACTGGGAGGCTGTCGGTGCCCTGTCTGAGGTGCGGAGGTCAGTCTGAGGAGGGAGCGCTGCTCTGCGACAGCTGCGCCGACGCCAGCTTCCAGGAGTCCAAGTTCTTCCTGGGCCCCGTCCTCGTGGGCACGAGCATGTTCTCCAGGCTGAGGGCCCAGGGCTCGGCCGCCTGCCTGCTCGGGCCCAACACCGGCTCTGACATTTCCGTGGTTCCATCGGGCGACCTGGTGAAGCAGGTCAAGGAGCTGAATGTGCAGCTCATGAGGCACGAGGAGCTGAATGGTTTCTACCAAAGATGCAACGCGATACTTGCCCATCTGGGCGTGCCGCTGAAGGTCGACTCGCCCATGATGCTCCTGACCGAGGACGCCGTCGACGCGATCACGAGCATCGTCCAGAAGGTCAACGTCGCGGAGAAGATGTTCCCGAACGAGGGCATGAGCGACCTCTATATCAGGCTCGGGGTCATCTACTGGAGCGCCTCCCAGGGCATCCTGATCAGGACGTCCTCGAAGAAGTGGCGCAACGGTAGGAAGACATACCTCGTCGCCAGAGCGAAGGAGTTCCTGTCCAAGGTCGCTCCGGGGGACGACCTGTACTCGATAGCCACCCGGACGATGGGCCTTGTCTGCCTCGATGCAGAGGAGTGGACGGAGGCGGAGGAGCACCTGTCCGAGGCCCTCAAGCCCTTCCCCAGCGACTACAGAATCGGCGAGGGCCTGGCAAGGGCGCACCTCATGCTGGGCAACCAGATGGAGGCGCTGTCGAGGGTGGACGAGGTCATCAACCAGGGGGAGAGGCCAGAGCTGTGGGTGCTGAAGGGCAGGATTCTGAGGGATCTCGATCGCGCGAAGGAGGCGCTGGAATGCTTCAGCAGGGCCATCTCGCTCGATTCTCACTACCTTCCCGCGCACGACATCCTGATTCACACGCTGAGGGACGTGGGCAGGCTGGAGGAGGCCGCCATGGCGGAGAGCCAGAGGTCGCTGTCCCGGAGACCTGAGTTGGAGCGCAAGATCACGGAACTCATCACCGAGTTCAGGAAGGTGGCCGAGGAGGAGCGGCCGCCCGAAGCGGCTCCTAGGGCACCGGCCAGGCGTGAGCCCGCGAAGGTATCGGTTGAGGCGCCGCCCAAGCTGGATCCAATCGACGCCGCAAAGAAGGCCCTTGCCTCGAGAGATTTCGACACCGCAATCCAGCTCGCCAACGAGCTCCTCAGGCAGAAGCCGGACAATAGGGCAGCCACCTTGCTCCTGATCGAGGCGCTGGTGACCAAGGGAGACCTGAAGGGCGCCGGGCAGAAGGTCCATGCGTTCTACGAGAGGAACCGCGAAGACCCCCAGGCATGGTACTGGAGGGGTGCACTCGCGTCCGAGGAGAACAAGTGGGGAGCGGCAGTCCAGTACCTCAGCAAGGCAGTCTCATTGAGTCCCAATTACCTCGATGCATGGCTGCTGATGGGCGAGGTGCTCCTGCAGCACGGCAAGACGAGCGGGGCGGACGAGAGCTTCTCCCGCGCTCTGGAGTTGGACGGCGAGAACTCGCGGGCATGGCGCGGAAAGGCCCACACGATGAAGCAGATGGACAGGTGGGGGGCGGCTATCCAGTCCCTCGACAAGTACAACGCTCTTGCGCCCTCCGACAGGGATGCGTGGAGGCTCAAGGGAGACATCCTCTTCGAGAAGGAGAAGTACAAGCGCGCGATCGAAGCGTATGACAAGTTCCTTGAGCTCGCAGGTGACGACTCCTATGCGCTCGGCAGGAAGGGCATCGCCCTCAACGCGATAGGGCTCGTGAGCGAGGCGAAGAGGTGCCTCGAGGAGAGCGTCAGGCTCGACCCTGGCAACAAGGAAGCCGAGAAGTGGCTCAAGACCCTCATCGGAGACGTGGTCTGATGGTCGAGCTGGACAAGATCCTCAGCGAGCGCTCGGACGAGAGGATCCTGAAAGCGCTGAAGGAGCTCTCCGACCAGGAGTTCTACAAGATCGTCGATTCCGTCCTTGGCTATCTCGAGCTCAAGACTGCCAGGAGCCGGGCCAAGGGCTCGTTCGTCATCTCCGAGGGCGTGCACAGGCCCGACGGGAAGAAGTACATCGTGTTCTTCTCGCGCAGGGACGACCCGATCGCGAGGAGCGATGTCGAGAGCATCATCTCGTACATGGCCAAGGTCGAGACGCCGAACGGCCTCGTGCTGACGACCTCGACCATCGAGAAGGACGCCTTTGCGCTCGCGGACAAGAGCAACGTGGGCCTTGCGGACGGCACGAAGGTCGCGGCGCTCCTCCGCAGGTTCGACCTGGACAGGGAGGTCGTCCGCGCGGCCGACCTGTGGAAGGAGAGGGCCAAGATCACGCTTGTCCCGGGGGCGGACGCGCAGCTCGAGCAGGCCATGAAGTCGGGCTACGAGGCCATCGCCGGCAGGGACTACATGAAGGCCCTGGACGCCTTCGACCAGGCGATCATGCTGAAGGAGGACTACGACGTCCCCTGGCGGATGAAGGGCAACACGCTCGATGAGATGGGCTATCACGAGCAGGCACTCGAGTGCTACAAGCACGCGCTCCAGTTGTATCCCGAGAGCGATGAGACCTGGTTCTCCCTGGGCAGCTGCCTCTTCTCCCTCGGGAGGTACTCGGAGGAGCTGGTCTGCTACGACCGCGCGCTGCAGTACAACCCTAGCATGCAGAAGGCCCTCATCAACAGGGGCTCGACCCTGCACAGGCTGGGCAGGTTCAAGGAGGCGCTCGAGACCTTCGACAAGGTCCTCAAGATCAACTACAGGCTGGAGAAGGTGCACAACAACAGAGGCGCCACGCTCCACGGCATGGGCCAGCTGAACGAGGCCCTCGCATCATACAACCGGGCGATCGAGCTGAAGCACGACTATGTCGAGGCATGGATGAACAAGGGCAGCCTGCTGTATGAGATGGGAAGGTATGGGGAAGCGCTCGAGGCGTTCTCGCAGATGACCCAGATCAGGCCCGAGCTGCCGAAGGGCTGGTACCTCAGGGGCCTGGCCGCGAAGAAGGTCGGGGACATCACCAAGGCGAAGGCCAGCTTCGACGCGGCCCTGCGCCTGGATTCCGATTACGGCGAGGCGAAGCGCGCCCTCGATGATGTCTCCAAGAAGATCGCAGAGAAGTACACCGAGGTGCCGAGGATTGTCCAGGACATATTCACCTCGGAGGCCGCGAAGGCCGGCGTCGCCCCGGTCGAGGCGGAGCGGCCAAGGCTGGCCGAGGCCGTCGTCGCCAGGGTCCGGGAGGAGACCGTCGAGGAGCTCGCGGAGGAGCTGTACGGTGACCGGGCGGAGCTGCTGCTGCTCCTCGGAAGGCTGGACGAGGCGTTCGATTTCCTGGGGAAGTCGCTTCGCCTCGAGGGGGAGAACGCACCTCTGCTGACCGCCGCTGGTAACGTGCTCCACAGCCTGAACAAGATGGAGGCTGCGGCCAAGACCTATGAGCACGCCCTCTCCTCTGATCCCGGCTACGTGCCCGCCCTGTTCAACCTCCACACCGTGCTCCTGGAATCGGGAGAGCACGAGAAGGCCGTCAAGGTCAGCGAGTCTTTACGCAAGACGCCGCACGGATGGCAGACCTGGGCCGCTGCGTCGCTGGAAGCCTTCGGCAGGAAGGAGTACACGCAGGCGCTCGAAGACGTGGACATGGCCCTGACGCAGGAGGACCTCTCCGCGCTCCATAACTACAAGGGCATCACGAAGCTCCTGACGGGGGACCTGGCTGGGGCAGCCGAGGTGTTCGAGAAGACCAAGACGATGCCTCTCGACCCCGCGGAGGCGTGCAACAACAGCGGGGTCGTCCTGATGAAGATGGGGGACTTCGAGAAGGCAAGCTTCGAGTTCGACAGGGCGATCAAGCTCCACAGGAGCAGCCGCGCGGCCTGGAACAACAGGGGCTGCGTGCTATACAAGCTCGAGCGGCTCAGGGAGGGCATTGCGTGCTTCGACGAGTCGTCGGTCATGGAGCCCACTGCCGTCGCGATGGTCAACAAGGGGTTCAGCCAGCTCTCGCTCGACCTCCTGGCAGAGTCGATATTGACGTTCGAGCAGTCGCTCAAGATCACTGAGACCCCCGAGGCCTACAACAACAAGGGCATCGCGCTTGAGCGGATGGGAAAGCACGATGAGGCCCTCGTGGCGTTCAAGGAGGCCCTCAGGATGGCCCCGCAGTTCAAGGACCCTGCGGACAACGTGGTCAGGGTGACCCAGAAGGTGGTCGGGGCGAGGGAGAGGCCTGCCGCTCCGAAGGCGCCTCCCCCGGGAGAGGAGGTCGTCGGCGGCAGGATATCTCCCGAGTCGCTACTCTCCCAGGTCAACGAGGACTACCTCCGTCAGAAGCGCAAGACGGAGCTCGAGGCGATGTGCGAGTCCCTCGGCCTCAGCCCCCGCGGGACTCGCGCGGACCTCATAGTCCGCATACTGAAGGCGAAGGAGCAGATGGGCCGGAAGTGATTAAGCCAGCGCCGCAGCTGGATGAAAGCCTTGATCGAGAACTGCTGGCTGGTCTTCCTCAGGCGATGTTCGACTACGTCCCTGACCGCCTTCATCTCGCTGAAAGGCAGCACGAGCCTGCCCTGGGCGTCCGTCTTGAACAGCCTCGGCTCGACCTCCTCCGCGGGTATGACCAGGACGTTCTGGAGCGCGCCGGTCTTTGTGTCTACGACGAAGTTCTCTATCATCCCGAGGATCTGACCGTCGTTCGTCATCACGGTCTTACCCTTCAGCTCAGTGATGAATTTCCGCATGTACATCCCATCTCCAGCTATCTGTAATAGCCCAGGCCCAAATCCTCCTCGCTCTTCTTAGATATTGCGGTCTTCATCTGCTTGAACATCGACTCGTAGTACTTCACCGTCTCGGAATCCGTCGACGGCCTGACCGTGGCCAGTGCGGCCTCGAAGTGCTCCATCGTGACCTTGGTCGCGGTCTTGCTCTTCCTCAGCGCCGCGAGCGCCGCCTCCCGGCACAGGCTCTCGATGTCAGCGCCGACATATCCCTCCACCCGCTTGGCGATCGAGGCGATGTCCACCTTGTCCAACGGCATGCTCTTCGTGTGCACCTGCAGTATCTTGAGCCTGGTCGCCTCGTCCGGCACGGGCACCAGCATCAGCCGGTCGAACCTGCCCGGCCTGAGCAGTGCGGGGTCCACGATGTCCGGCCGGTTGGTCGCGCCTATCACGAACACGTTCTCCATGTCCTCGAGCCCGTCCATCGATGTCAGGAGCTGGTTGACCACCCTCTCGGTCGAGCCCGAGTCGTAGTGGCTCCCCCTCTTGGGCGCGATCGCGTCGATCTCGTCCAGGAACACGATTGAAGGCGAGACCTGCTTAGCCTTCTTGAAGATCATCCTCAC
>DYTN01000035.1 GCA_020725925.1 Methanobacteriota archaeon | reverse complement strand
TACATGGACGGTCTCGCCATCGTATGTCAGGTCGTTCCTGGGGTTTCGGGCGTAGTACTTGCCATACGGCGAGATCCTCTTGATCGAATCCTCGACCACTGACTGGGGGAATGTGAGCACGTTCTTCCTGCTCGGGTGCTTGACCGCGCCCGCCTTCAAGAGCCTTTTCCTGGCATCTTCGCTGTCGAACCTGACGCCCGTCCTCTCGAGGATCTTCAGGGAGGCTTCGTGTATCGCCTCGACCTGGTCGTCCGTGAGGACCTTCAGCTTGTACTTCACCCTGACGCCTTGCATCTTCATGCCCTCGTCCGGGGCGCGTGAAGGACGTGCCCGGATGCCTTCGCGCATCCCTCTTTCTGGAGGCGTATGCGTAGCCCTTACAAATACGTGTTGTTCGTGCTCTTGTCTCATGCATGAGGTTGCGGACCCCATGGAGCTTCGCTCGACCGGACAGCCAACGGAGGCTCACGGACTTCTGCCAAATGGGATCTTCCCTAGGCCCAAGTAAGGGTCAGCGTCGCGCTCGTGCTGACGCCGCCAACTGGCTGGGCTGTGAAGCTGTAGGTGCTCCCCCAGGTCAATGTCATGCTGGGCAGCTCGACGGTACCGACATGGTGCGTGCCCTGGCCCTGCAGGTGTATCATCCCTGCAAACAGAGACTTCTCGCCCGAAGGTCCCGATTCGGTGATGGTCAAGCGCAGCCAGGCAAGCCCATCGTTCCCGATGGAGCCCTCCAGGACGCATTCTCTCTCGGGTGTGACGGCCCACGACACGGCGCTCATGCTCGGCCTGCCCTGCTTCCGTGTCACGGTGACCGTCATCGTTTCCGCGTCGGGCGGAGGCTCGGAGGTCGTCTCGAGGATCACGAGGGCGTCGACCGCCACCACCTGGGCCTCCTCCCGGAGCGCGTTCATGAACTGCAGCTTGGAGACCTCGGACAAGCTCTGGACGCCGTCCGAGAAGAGAAGTCCTGGGTACTCCGCCCCATCGAACCCAGCCGTCCAGGTGCCAGCGCCGGAGCCGACTTTGACCGAGATCGTATGCCAACCCGCGGCGAACGGACATATCTGAGCCGCGTATCCGTCGGCATAGTACACCCATCCGACCGGCCAGGTGTCCCCTGGCAGGTCCATCACCCATCTCGTGGCGATCGCCTCCCTTCCCATCTCGTCATAGAGCACGAACCAGAAGGCCTGTCCTGCCCAGCCGTCCTTCTGATCGTAGCTCAGGGGAAGGTACAGGTCGAACGAGATCGTCAGGACACCCGAGAAGGAGACCGCCGAGGTCCAGTTCGCGTAGCTGAAGTAGTTGTCGTACGCCATGACACCGTTGTTGCTGGCGTACAGCACCGAGTCGCGGATGTCGAAGTAGCTCTGGAAGCCGTTGAACGACCTGTTCGAGACGGTCCAACCGGGATCGAGCGTGCCCCAGGAGGTGAATCCCTCCTCGAGTATCGGGCTCGCAGAGGCCGTTGCGAGGGCCACAGGAATGACGGATTCCGTGTGCCGGGCGGACACAGGGGTCGAGAGGAGCAGCGCCATCGCTGTGCAGGCGACCACGGCGACGACGCCGGCGGAGCGACGGAGTGCCCTCACTTGCAACAACCCCTCAGAAGCACGGCCAGACCGTTTCAGGCCGTGAAGTAATGATTGTGCCCTGAGCTATAAAATGCTATGCGGCCAGCGCGTTCCTGGGTTCACTGTTCCTCGACGGGAGTCCAAGTCTCCTCGTGTCTCTTGAGCCGCTCCCTGACGACGATCCTCGCCGCCTGCCTTATGGCCTGCTCGCTGCTGTGCTTCGCCTTCCATCCGAGTTTGGCCATCTTCTTGGGGGACAGCAGGAACCTCGGGACATCGCCCTTCCACCCGCTCTCGCCCCCCGTGTAGACGACCTTCGTGTGCTTGAGCTTGGCCTCATGGAGCAGTATCTCCACGATCCGCTTGACCGTTATCTGGTCCCCGCACCCCAGGTTGAAGTAGTTGACCCTGTCCTTCGCGTGCCTGAAGCCGTAGATCATGCCGTCCACGCACTCCTCGACCAGGAGGTAGGACTTCTGCTGCTTTCCGTCCCCGAGCACCTCCAGCATCGCCCGGTTCTCGTTCAGCTTCTCGACCAGGTCGTACAGGATGCCGTGCGTGGCCCTGTGGCCGACGATGTTGGCGAACCTGTAGATCCAGGCCTTCATCCCGTAGAGCTCGGCGTATGCTGACACGAGCCCCTCGCACGCGAGCTTCGAGGCCCCGTAGAGGGATATCGGCAGGCAGGGGCCGTAGTCCTCGGGGGTCGGGAGGACCTTCGCGCGCCCGTAGATGGTCGATGTGGAGGAGAAGACGAAGGTCTTCACGTCAGCCCGCCGGGCGCACTCGAGCACGTTGTAGGTCGCAATGGTGTTCTGTTCCAGGTCGACGATGGTCGACTCTGTGCCCTTCCTGATGTCCGGGTTGGCCGCCATGTGCCAGACGCTGTCGTGGCCCCTTATCTCCTTGGCGAGGGTCGTGACGTCGAGCAGGTCGGCCTTCACCAGCCTGAAGAACTGGTTCCCGTAGTGCTGCGAGATGAACTCCTCCTTGCCCGTGCTGAGGTTGTCATAGACCGTCACTCCGTTCCTCTTGATGAGCCTGTCCACCACGTGGCTGCCTATGAATCCCGCGCCGCCTGTGACGAAATAGGTCATTCTCCCTGCTCCCGATGCTCTCGACTCCTCATCGGGTGCTGGGACTAAAAACATTCTCCGAAAGGCGTATGTGTCTGGATGCTCAGTCCCTGTGGCCGAGCGACCTGGCGACGAACCAGACAATGCCTATGAAGAACACGATGCCGCCAAGGGCTATCAGGAAGGCCGCGGCGATCATGATGGCGAACGCTGCGAAGATGTCCGATACCGTGTCGAAGGGGTCTTCGGCGGCCCCCTCGGCGGAGCCGATGAACTGGGTGAACGCGTAGATGACCAGGAGGATCCCTATCAGCATCATGACCAGGCCCACAATGATCCCGGTCGCCGACCTCGGGACTATGCCCAGGATGGTCTTCTCCTTCTGAGGAGTCGCCTGCTGCACTGGAGCATAGGGATTGGGCGGGATCGGCCCTGACACGAGCTGCGTCCCGCAGTGCTCGCAGTACATCGCCCTCCTCAGGTTCCTGTTCCCGCACTTGGGGCAGTATACCGACATGCTACCACGCTCTAGACTTCCCTGGGGGCTTATTGTCTTTTTGCTGGGATGCCCTCCCCCCAAAGGGAGGCGATTGGCCGTACTAGCCCGGGATGCATCATGATACAACGGGCTCGTGGCCAGGGGGACGGTTTATCATATACGAGCCCAATCCCCCACGCGATGGCCGTAGCGGTCGTGGTAGGGACTCGCCCTGAGATAATCAAGATGGCTCCCGTGTTCTTCGCCCTTCAGAAGGCGAAGCTCTCGCCGAGGCTCGTTCACTCAGGGCAGCACTACGACTATAAGATGTCCAAGGTGTTCTTCGAGGAGCTCGAGCTGCCCGAGCCGGACGCCTTCCTGAGCGTGGGGTCCGGCTCCCCGGGGCAGCAGACGGGGGACGCGATCATCAAGTTCGAGAAGGAGTTCGAGGGCACGAGGCCGGCGTGCGTGCTCGTCGAGGGGGACACGAACACGGTCCTGGCAGGTGCGGTCGCCGCTATGAAGAAGCACATCAGGGTCGGTCATGTCGAGGCGGGCCTGAGGAGCTACGACCTGCGCATGCCCGAGGAGCTGAACAGGAGGCTCACGGACCACGCTTCCGACTTCCTGTTCGCCCCGACTGAGGATTCCGTCAACATACTGAGGAGCGAGGGGGTCTGGGGGAAGATCTTCAGGACGGGCAACACGGTCATCGACGCGACCCTGAGGTACCTCCCGAAGGCGGAGAAGGCCTCGAAGGTCATGTGGGACGTCCCCTGGGAGAACTACGTGCTCGTGACGCTCCACAGGGCCGAGAACGTCGACGACCCCAGGACCCTGGACAACATGGTCAGGGTCCTCCTCGAATGTCCCTTGCCAGTCGTGCTGCCCCTACACCCCAGGACGGACATGCGTCTGAGGGAGCACAATCTGAAGGCCAAGGTCCAGAGCTGCGACACCATCAAGCTCCTGCCGCCCGCCGGGTACCTCGACATGCTGGTTCTGATGAAGCGCTCGAAGATCATCCTCACGGACTCGGGAGGCATTCAGGAGGAGGCTTGTTCGCCCGTCATGAAGAAGCGCGTGCTCGTCATGCGGAAGAGCACTGAGCGGCCAGAGGCCGTCAGGGCGGGATACTGCAAGGTGGTCGGGACGGACGCCAAGAAGGTGCTGAGGGAGCTGAGGGGGTTCGCCGAGGGTCCGAGGGCGAAGTTCAAGCCGTGCCCGTATGGCAGGGGCGATTCGGGCGAGAGGATAGCTGGCATACTGAAGAGAGAGCTTAGGCAAGCGCGATAGTCGCAGATAACTATAAAATAGCGCCGATGGTGTTGGCCTGCTGCGAAAGAGGGTCCGAGAGACATGGCGAAGTCAAAGCGCGCGAAGAAATGGTTCATGCTTCAACTCTGGCGGCTGCAGCAGGTGGCGCAGCTCCTGACGTTGGTGCTCTTGGCGCTCAACCTGGCTTTGCAGGTGTTCGGCCTGATCAAATGGAGAGAGGATTCACCTTTGTCGACATCCTATATCGGAGTGCCTTTGATTCTGCTCTTTCTGGCGATGATCATTTGGACATTCGCCATCATCTGGGACCTCCGGCTGAAGATGTGGAGAGACCAGGCTGCGGTGTTGGTGGAGAGGAATCCCTATACAAAGGAGAAGATGATGTCGAAGGAGGTAGTCGTAATGAGCTTGGTGTACCTTCCTTTGATGGAGAAACTCGGCCAAAACGATCCCGAGATCAATAAGAGCCTCGGACAGATGAAAGGATGGCTACGAAGAGCCTGTGCAGAGGACGCCGTCCTCATGCGCGATGTCAAGGACATCATCAAGTATTTGGGGCGGGATGAACTCGACATTCTCGGGCCAGAGAAGAAGTAGGCCGCGAAGGTGGGGCGCCTCAGCCGTGATTTATAAGGTCATTGGGCCATTCTCGGCCTGATGGGTCACAAGATTGGTGTTGTCGTTGTAACGAGGAACCGTGAGGACGATGTCAAGCGTTTGCTCGGATCTATCAAACTGCAAAAGCGGCTTCCAGAGAGCATTGTGTTCGTCGACTCATCCGATTCGTCGAGGCTAGACGTAATCTCGCAATCCATTCTTGGCGAAGGCAAGGTCCAGATTGCGTCCATTGTGCGCAAGTGCAATCTTCCAGCTGGTCGGAATCTGGGCGCCGCCGAACTTCACACTGACCTCATAACATACTTGGACGACGATGTGGTCCTCGAACCAGACTACTTCTGGGTAGTCGACGAATTCATGTCCTCCGAGGTTGGTTTGGGCGTAGGAGGCGTCGAAGGAGAGACCATCAACTACCCAACCTACAAGGATCTCAGATGGGACTTCAGAATAGGCATCAATTTGCTGTTCTTCCTGTCCGCGCCTGGCAAGGGCAACTTCAGGCATTCTGGCATGGCGAGGCATGTTGTACGTTCGAAGTTCCCAGTGAGGACAGAGGTTCTGTCAGGGTCGAACATGACATTCAGACGGGAGGTCCTCGAGAAGTTCAGATTTGATGAGGATCTTCACGGCAGATCCCACGAGGATCTCGACTTCTCAAGAAGGGTCTCTAGGGAGTTCGTGTTCTATCACCTGCCAAACGCGCGACTGGCCCATCTCGAAGCCCCTCGCGCCAGGGAAAGCTCGGTGGTCGCTGCTGAGTCCGGAGTCCGGAACCCGAGGACGCTGCTTCACAGGAATTTCGAAGTGGATGGGAAGATGATGCTTGCTTTCAGGATGTCGTTGGTGGGGCAGCTCATACACCTTCTGGTTGCGAGACGGGTGGATGATATCAAGCCCTTCCTGAGAGCAGTATTCGAAGCTTGAGCTTGTTGTATCTCCCTGTATGGGCAGGCCGTGAAGCCATTAAATATCGACACGGCATCACTTTGTCCGATGCCGGAACCGCTGCACATCGTCTTCTCAAGCCATCCTGCGGAGTGGGTGGACAAGAACATGGTCGATAGTCTTCGGGGAATGGGTGTCAATCTCGCCGTCTACGACTGGCGTGAGTCGTACGATTTCTACAGCTCCGATTGGATTGCTAGCCAGAGACGAAAGATGAATCAGGGCCTGCTTGAACTTGTCAAGAAGGAGCACAAGAAGACGCCGGTGGATCTCCTCATGACCTACTTCTGGCGCCGTCACATCGATTGTCGCATCATCGAAGAGATCAGGGGAATGGGCATCCGTTGTGTCAACTTCGGGTGCAATAATCTTCATCAGTTTCATCTCGTGAAGCCACTGATCGGCCATTACGACTATCATTGGGTGACCGAGAGGGACGCGGTCAAGCTATTCACGGATGCTGGTGGGGCCGCGGTCAGGGTTCAGCTAGGAGCCAATCCGAAATACTACTCCCCCATCGACGTGAAGAAGAGGTACGACATGACTTTCACGGGGTCGTGCTATGGTGAGCGGTCCGGTGTATTCAACAAAATCGCAAGGGCAGGGATTGACCTTCATGTCTTCGGATTTAGGTGGAACTCGAAACGTTCCTTTCACAGGATAATGGGCGAACAACTCATCCCCTGGAGGATATTCAACAAGTACCAAGGAGTGGGTCTAGCGACAGGAAAGGAGGAGCTCATCAGACAACTCCTCGAGACCGAGCATCTGGTCAGGAGACTGGGCGGCATCGGATTTGAGAAGTGGCCGGCGAACTATCCAGAATTCCGCCCACTGTTGCACGAATCCGTGTCGTTCGAACAGATGGTTCGCCTCTTCTCTGAGAGCAGGATCTCATTGAACTTCTCAGCATGCGGCAACCCATCAGACATGCGCAAGGGTCGGCTGGTACAGGTGAAGCTCAGAGATTTCGAGGCTCCGATGAGCGGCGGCCTTCTTTTCACAGAGTACCAGGACGAGCTCAGCGAGTTCTTCAACATAGACAAGGAAATCGTGTGCTATCACGACACTGCGGATCTCATCGAAAAGGCGAAACATTTCCTTGCTGAGCCAGAAGAGGCTGGGGCGATAAGTATCGCCGGACGTGCCAGATCATTGAGGAATCACACCTGGCAGAAGAGGTTCCAGGAACTGTTCTCCAAGCTCAAGCTGCGTGCCTCCTAGTGGCTCGCGTTAGGCCGTTGTCTTCGCCGTTGCAGAGTACACAACTGTGTACGATATCCGTGGGAATCCCGAGGCGAGCTTTGAGAACATCCAATCATAGACCTCGCCTATTCCAAGAAACCTGAACGGCCCTCTCAAATAAGGTAGAGCTATGGTTTGTCCTCGTGTTCGTTTGACGTCAAACCCCTTGGATGATAGGAAGCTCAGCATCTCCTCAGGGGTGAATTCGCGGACATGGTAGATGTTGCCGGCCCATATCTTCGGCGGAATGGGAACTCCGAGGAACGCCTTCTTAAGTCGGTTGATCAGGTGAGCAGGGTTTGGAGACGATAGTGAGAGACTGCCTCCAGCCCTCAGCACTCTCCTGCATTCATCGAGCAACCACTCAGGCTCGGCCAAATGCTCGATGACCTCGAATGCCGTGATTGTATCCACGCTATTGTCTTTCAATGGAATCGCGGTCGCGTTCGCAACGACATATTCCGGGCCCGGGTGTGATCTTTTCGCGAACACTATAGCTGCTGTCGAGATGTCAAGGGCGACGACCTTCGATTTCGAAGAAAGCATGGCGGAACCGTAACCAGTTCCGCAGCCGATGTCAAGCACAGTCCCATTCTCGTTTCTAGCGACCTCGGAGTATCTGGAGATGTGCTCGAAGCGCACTAGGAACTTGCCTCGGAGGAGAGGGTCGTCTCTCTCGCCCGCGAGGTCCTTGTCTCCATCAGGCACATTCATCGGAGCCGCACTAGCGCTCTTGGTCAGTCTGCCTGCAAGATCAGAGGGGAGCAGCTCCTCAGTTTTCCTGTCGCCGAAGCGAATTCTCCCTTTCACGGTCTGACATAGTGTGTGGAGCGCTATTAATCCTGGCGTCTACGTCCGGATGGGTTAAAATATCTTGACACGATTTCATCAAACGCTATGGATGTTCTGAAGAGCTTAGTAGACACGGCCGGCAACGGATGTGTTGTGCTGACAATCATGGTCACAAACGGGCTGGGGTTCGCCTGAGCACTCATCCCAGAGTCTTTGTCGTCGTTCTCAATTGGAATGGGAAACAAGATACGATTGAGTGCCTTGAATCACTGAAGCTTGTCATGTACCCCAATTTCGAAGTGGAGGTCGTGGACAACGGTTCAACAGACGGGTCTGTCGAGGCGATAAGAAAGCGCAATCCAAGGATAGAAATCGTTGAGGCAGGAACGAACATGGGTTATGCCGGAGGGAACAACGTCGGGATTGATCGCGCGATGAAGAAAGGTGCTGACTACATCCTGATATTGAATAACGACACGTTCGTTGACCCGCACCTTCTCGATGAACTGGTTCTTGCGGGTGAGAGCAACAAGGAAATTGGAGTGTGCTCCCCCACGGTATACGACTACGGCACGGAATCGCGTATCCAGGCAACAGGCGGCATCATTGACTGGAACAAGGCTCAATTGCATGGGCTATCGCCGGAAGTGCTCTCGTCCTTGTCCGTCGGCAAAATCGTCAATGTCGACATTGCCCACGGATGCTGCATGCTAGTAAGGACTGAAGTCGTTAGGGCTATCGGCGCGTTCGATGCGGATTTCTTCTCTCACTGGGAGGAGATCGACTACTGCGTCAGGGCGAAGAAGGCTGGATTCAGGATCGTCTGGGTAGAGAACGCCAAGATCTGGCACAAGAAGGGTTCCGCAAGAGCGAAAGTCTCCGGATTTTCCGAATACTTCAACAGCAGGAACCGGATACTTTTCATGAGGAAGAACGCCAAGAAGAAGCAGTTCCTTTTCTTCATATTGTATTACTTCGCCTTCGAACTCTGGAAGACAGAGGCCTTCTACCTGCGCCGCTTCAAGGATCGTCGCAGATTCACATTCTACTTGAGGGGAAGCATTGACGGACTTCTTGGGCGATCAGGACCCTGCCTATGAATCGGACATGGGTGAGAACCTCGGACTCCTTGCCAGAAGCCAGATGCCTTCCTGAAGCCTCGACGACGGAGTGCTCCAATACAGCGTAGCCTTAAGATAGGCCCAGTTTCTTACGGTCTGCCAAGGACGAGATGGTTGAGATGAAGAAAGCGCTTATCACGGGCATTACCGGGCAGGACGGCTCCTACCTCGCCGAATTCCTGCTGTCAAAGGGCTACGAGGTGCACGGGATAGTCCGGAGGGCGAGCACCTTCAACACGGCCAGGCTAGACCACATCTACAGGGACTTCCACCTGAAGGGCGTGAGGCTGTTCCTGCACTACGGCGACCTGTCGGACTCGGAGCAGATATCCAACCTCGTCTACAACATCGAGCCCGACGAGGTCTATCACCTGGGGGCCCAGAGCCATGTAAGGGTGAGCTTCGACACGCCCTCGTACACGGGAGACGTGACGGCCCTCGGGACCACGAGGCTGCTCGAAGTGATCCGGAAGAGCGGCCTGCCGATCAGGTTCTACCAGGCCTCCAGCTCTGAGATGTTCGGCTCGGCCAAGCCGCCCCAGAGCGAGACGACGCCGTTCCAGCCGAGGAGCCCGTACGCATGCGCCAAGGTGTACGCGTACTGGATGGTCAGGAACTACAGGGATGGCTACGGGATGTTCGCGGCCAACGGCGTGCTGTTCAATCACGAGTCCCCCAGGAGGGGCGAGACCTTCGTGACGAGGAAGATCACGCGGGCGATAGCCGCGATAAAGACGAAGAGGGAGGACCTGCTCTACCTGGGCAACCTGGACGCGAAGAGGGACTGGGGGTACGCCCCCGAGTACGTCGAGGCCATGTGGCGCATGATGCAGCTGAAGAAGCCCGACGACTATGTCATCGGGACAGGGGAGAACCACACGGTCCGCGAGTTTCTCCAGAGGAGCTTCGCATACGCGGGCTTAGATGTCGACAAGCACGTGCGCATCGACAAGCGCTACTTCCGGCCGACCGAGGTCGACGAGCTCGTGGCGGACACGAGGAAGTCCAAGAAGGACTTCGGGCTGGACTGCAAGGTCAGGTTCGACGACCTCGTGAAGGTCATGGTGGACGCGGACATGCGCGCCGCCGGCCTCAAGCCTGTGGGCGAGGGGGACAAGCTCCTGGAGAAGAAGTTCGCCGACAGGTGGTGGAAGGCGGATTAGGATGGGTTTCTGGACAAACAGGAGGGTGCTCGTCACCGGCGGGGCTGGGTTCCTCGGCGGGGTCGTGATCGAGCGGCTCAAGAGGAGCGGGGCGAAGCCTGGGAACATCACCGTCGCGGACATCAAGGACTATGACCTGAGGAGGAACGAGGACTGCGTCCGGGCGGTCAAGGACCAGGACGTCGTGATACACTTGGCGGCCAGGGTCGGCGGGATAGGCCTGAACCGCGAGATCACCGGCACCCTGTTCTACGAGAACGCGATCATGGGCATACAGCTCATCGAGGCCGCGAGGCTCGCAGGCGTCAAGAAGCTCGTAGCCCTGGGGACCATATGCGCGTACCCGAAGTTCACCCCTGTGCCCTTCAAGGAGCAGGACCTGTGGAACGGCTATCCGGAGGAGACGAACGCGCCCTACGGCCTCGCGAAGAAGATGCTCCTGGTGCAGTCCCAGGCCTACAGGCAGCAGTTCGGCTTCAACTCGATCTACATCCTGCCGGTCAACCTCTACGGCCCGCGGGACAACTTCGACCCCAGGTCGTCCCACGTCATCCCCGCTCTGATCAAGAAGTTCGCGGACGCGAAGAACGAGGGCAGGAAGACCGTCGAGGTCTGGGGGACCGGGAACGCGTCCAGGGAGTTCCTCTATGTCGAGGACGCGGCCGAGGGCATCTGCCTGGCGGCGGAGAGGTACGACGGACCCGAGCCCGTGAACCTGGGCGCGGGGTTCGAGATCAAGATCAAGGACCTCGTGGAGCTCATAGCCAAGCTGATGGACTTCGAGGGTGAGATTGCCTGGGACAGGATGAAGCCGGACGGGCAGCCCAGGAGGATGCTCGACGTGTCCAGGGCTGAGAAGCTGTTCGGGTTCAGGGCGAGGACGAGCTTCGAGGACGGGCTCAGGAAGACCATCGACTGGTACCTGGCGAACCGAAAGAGGGGCCCGAAGGGCCTCCAAGAAGCTGTTAAATAGACTCCTTGTGCCTCCGGACATCAGTGAGTCGCATGGGCCAGGCCAGTGAGGGAAGTGCACGTGCCAGGGTCCTGTTCGTCCACCCTCGGATGTCGCCGTTCATACAGGCCGACCTCGACCTGCTGGAGAGGCATTTCGAGGTCAGGCGCGTGGACATAGGCTCTATCAGGAGAGGCATCGCTGGCAACCTCGCTGCTGGCTATCGGATCATGCGGGGGCTCATGTGGGCCGATGTGGCCTTCTGCTGGTTCGCGGAGAAACACGCGAAGTGGACCGTGCGGCTGTCGAGGATGATCGGCAGGCCTTCGGTGGTCGTGGTCGGAGGATACGAGGTCGCGAGCCTCCCAGAGATCGGCCACGGCTCTCTGCTCGACCCCAAGAAGGCCAGGATAGTCAGATACGTCCACGAGCGCGCAACGGTGGTTTTGCCCGTCCACGAGAGCCTCGGAGAGAACGCCGTGAGGCTCCTCGGTGTGAAGTCGGAGAACATCAAGCCCTTGCACACGGGCTACGACTCGGGCAAGTTCAAGCCCTTGGGCGCGAAGGAGAACATGGTCCTTACCGTCGGGATGTTCAACAGGACCGCCATCCGCCTGAAGGGCCTGGACGTATTCGTCCAGGCCGCCTCGCGCGTCCCCGAGGCGAGGTTCGTCATCGTCGGGCATGCTCCGGACGGCAGCATGGAGCAGCTGAAGGCGACAGCCCCTCCGAACGTGGAGTTCGCTGGGTTCGTCCCTCACGACGAGGTGGTCAGGTGCTACCAGAGGGCGAAGGTCTACTGCCAGCTCTCCATGTACGAGGGCCTTCCGAACGCGCTCTGCGAGGCCATGCTCTGCGAGTGCGTCCCCGTCGGGACGAGGGTCTCGGGCATCCCCACGGCGATCGGCGACACGGGCTTCTACGCGCCTGTCGGCGACCCTGAGGCCGCTGCGGAGGCGATCAAGATGGCCCTTCGGTCGGACAAGGGCAAGGATGCGCGGGCCAGGGTGATGGAGCTGTTCTCCTTCGAGAGGAGGGAGAAGGCGCTCGCAGAGATGATCGAGAGACTGGCCCGATAGTTGGCTGCATCGATCATGGGCCCTAGTCGTTCTTCTGGTTCAGGTAAGCGTCGACTATCCTGGCTATCCTCTCGCTCGCCCCGATCGGACCGAATACCTTCGGCCTGTAGCTGGGAGGGGAGAGCTTGGCGATGGCATCCAAAATCCTCTCGCGGTCTGCGCCGACGAGGATGTTCCACTTCGCGTTCACCGTCTCGACCCATTCCGTGGTGTCCCTCAGGGTGATGCATGGCACGCCGAGCAGGTACGCCTCCTTCTGGAGGCCTCCGGAGTCCGTCACGACGCGCGCTGAGTTGGCAACGAGCCAGACGGCGTCCATGTGCCCCACGGGCTTGATCATCACAATGTTCCTCGGCACGCTCTTCTCCAGCCCGTGCTCCCCGAGGCACTTCACGGTCCTGGGATGAGCTGGGAACACGGTCGGAACGCCGGAATCCCCGACGGCCCTGAGTATCGATTCGAGGTTCTCCTTCGAGTCCGTGTTCGCCGGCCTGTGGACGGTCATGAACTGATACTCGCCCTTCCTGAGCCGGAGCTGGTCGAGTATCCTCGAGTGCTTCTCGGCAGCCTTCCTGCTCTCCTCGAGGGCGTCCACCATGACATCTCCCACGACGTGCACACCTTCGGTGATGCCCTCCTTCTTCAGGTTCTCCTTGGACCCCGCAGTCGGGCAGAACAGCAGCTTCGAGAGCTGGTCCGTGAGGACCCTGTTGAGCTCCTCCGGCATCGACCGGTCGTAGCTCCTGAGCCCCGCCTCGACGTGCGCCACAGGTATTCCGAGCTTGGCGGCTGCGAGCGCCCCCGCGAGGGTCGAGTTCGTGTCGCCGAACACCACTGCGAGGGCCGGCTGCTCGGCCATGAGGAC
>DYTN01000034.1 GCA_020725925.1 Methanobacteriota archaeon | reverse complement strand
TGAGCGGCCGGCCTCACGCCGCCGGAGGCTCGGGACCCTTCGGCCCGTGTCGGACGTCTCCCTTTCTGTACTTCCTGATCATGTAGACGAGGATCGTCAGGGATATCGCTGCTGCGACAGACCCCGAGAAGACCAGGATGAGGGGGAGGTTCTTCTCGAACCAGTCCCTGACCCTGCTCACGAAGCCCGCCTCGTCGATGCCCAGGCTGGATTCGTGGGCGACGTTCTTGGTATCGTTGGTCAGGGCATAGGCGGTGTGCAGGATCATCCCAGAGCCCGTCGTGTAGAACGACGAGTTCATCGGGGTGTGGAGCTGCTGCCGGAAGGTGCCCGAGAGCGGCTCTGAGCTGTAGTTGTAGAACGCCTGCACGGTCCCGTCGTCCTTGGCGAACTCGATCTGCTGGCACGGCAGGTCCGTCTGGTTCAGCCTGCGCGTGAAGTTCTCCCCGTAGACCGTATCGTCCTCCCTGCTCGAGACCCAGGTTGTGTTCGGGGCATCTCCGCCGGAATCCTCCTGGATGAGGAACATGTAATTCGACCCGCCACCCTTGAGCAGCTGTTCCAGAGCCATGAAGGTTTGGTTGACGGGCTTGAGGATCTCCAGGAGGAAGCTCATGCGCAATTCGGTCTTCCCTCTCACAGCGTATGTCCCGTGGGAGTTCGCGTACTGGACTGCATTCTCCGTTATCGTGAACCGGAAGGTCACGTTGGCCCATCCGACCACAGCTGCCTCGAGGTCGTCGGGGGTGGCGTAGAGCGAGAGCGTGGCGTTCTTGACGACCTCGGCGTACTCCCCTGGCGCGGTCGCGTTCATGAACGCAACCCCGGAGTTGTTCCAGGTCACGTTGTGGTGGGCGTCCATGTAGGAGATGTACGCCGCCTCGGACCTGGAGAACACGCCATCGCCGTTCGTGTCGTTGAAGAGATAGAACGCGGGCAGGCCGACCTCGAAGGTCGGCGCGAACAGATTGGTCGTGTGCTGGAATACCACCATGGGCCAATCATGCGTGACGGCGGCCGTGAAGTTGCCCGATATGAAGACGACCTTGAAGTTGTCCTCGCTGTAGTCCAGGAAGTGCTCCTCATCGTCAGCCGCCGAGGCGCCAGCCATCAGCACCAGCGCTAGACACGCTCCCATTGAGAGAAAGGCACGTCGCATGCCCACGGGTGGCTCCTCCCTTGCTACATCCCTAACGGGCGGAGGCGAGAAAAACCTTTCCGGGACTCGTCAGGCAGTCAAACGGCTCCTATGTCGTCACTGCTGGCTTGACCTTGAGCCTCCTGGTCCGGGGGCCCTTGCCGCGGGCGGCTGCCTCTTCTGGAATGAACACCGCGAAGGAGCTCTCCTCATAGCCTCCGGGGACGAGCCGGAAGGTCTTGATGTCCCTCTTGATCGGGTCTATGACCAGTGCTGCATGATAGGGCTGGTCGAACATGGTCCTCTGGGTCTCGAGGTCGGTCCTTGACAGGAAGCAGCTGTGCCCAGGATGCGAATGATACCAGCCCACGAGTATGTAGTCGAACCCTGAGCTGTCCAGCTCATGGAAGAGCTTGGGGAACGCCTCCGGGTCGAACCTGACCTTGGATGAGGTGCTCTTGAGCTCGGTCGTCCCGACGTCCCTCACGACCGAGTAGGCTCTTCCCTTCCAGCTGCTGACCTCGCCCAGGAGGAAGCCCATGACCTCGAGCCTGTTGGGGGCTTCCCTGACCGCATGACGTCTTATCTTCTCCTCGGCCGTGACGGAGAGATACACGTCGAAAGGTCCCCCGGACCTGAGGACCGACTTGTAGCTCCTGAGCGACTCCTCCGAGAGCCACTCGTGGGGCATCAGGGCTGTCGTGGGAGGCTCCCTGTCCTCGATCGGCCGCCTCGTCTCCTTGACGATCTTGGGCCTAGCCATTCGCGTCCCCCACTATCCTGACCCTCCTGTCGGACTGATCCATGACGAGAGGGGGGATGTACCTGTTCCGGTTGAAGTACGCCGCCGCGCGGGTGCACATGTCGTTCCCGAAGGGGTTCTTCGGGTTCGGGTTGATGAGAAGGGACTCGATTCCCTTGATGAACGACACCAAGTTGGAGCTGAAGTCCCACTTCTCCAGCAGCTTCGTGCAGACGTATCCCCCGTCCTCAGGGCACATGATGTTCGGGTGGAATATGGGCGTTTGCCACTTCACGATGGGTTTCTCCGTCGGGTAGTCCTCGCCGATGATGACCGAGAGCCTGTGAACGAACCTGTGGACGATCTTCCCGTCCTCCCAGTCCGGCCCTGGGACGCGCAAGAGCGTGACATTGACCATGATGGGGAAACCGGAAAGCGTGGGGTCAGACACGGAGATATGGTGCCTCAGCTCTCGCTGGCACATCTCTATCTCGTTCCTTATCCTCGCCCTGAGGACATCGACAGGCAGCGGCATCTCGACTAGCCGCCCTCCGGGTCAGGGATGAGCTCGAGGACATCGTCCGCGCGTATGCCAACATCGTTGAGGTTGCTGCCGCCCCTCAGGACCTTCTTCCCCTTGCGGAGCACATAGGCCCCCATGTCCTTGCTCCAGAAGGTGGCAGCGCTCTCTATGACCTCGTCGATAGTGTTCTCCATCTCCAACTCCATCTCGACCGTGGCGCCAGTCTCGGCGTTCTTGACCTTGATCCTGACGACCAAGAGACCACCTGCCTACTGGACAGTTCGCGAGGTTATATCGTTTTCGTATACGTGTAGCAGTTCATATCTTGAGATGCACGGTGCAATTGGGGTCGACCGCCACCTCATATTCCTCGGAGACGTTCCTCTGCCCGTCATAGTAGAAAGCGTTGGACAGGCACATCTCCACCTTCCCTGAGACGACCTTGAGCGCCTCCCGGACCATGATGGCGGCTATGATACTGGTCGTGGTGACCTCGGCAGCCAGCCTCGGTTCGTGAAAGACCACGTCCTTGCCAGTGCAGCTGAACCTGAGGCTCGCGACCTTCGCATGGGACCTGTTCATCCCACACTGGAGGCATGCGCCGTCTGGAGGTCTGGTGACCATGACCTTGCCCACAAACCCCTCCATGCCCCCGTCGATGTACGGCCTTCCTGCCAGGTAGGCGTGCGAGTTCGCATGTATCCTTGCCTGGATGTTGTCCAGGCACCCCAGGACGACGTCCGCTTCTCCGAAGACGGACTCCCCGAGGTTCTCGATCCTGTCCACGACCGCAATTGGCTGGGCATCAGGCGACTGGGCCCTTATGCCTCTGGCGACTGCCTCCGCCTTGCTCGTTCTGGCCTTGGCATCGTCAGGGGTGAAGAAGAGGCACCTGTTCAGGTTGGATCCCACAACGTGGTCCATGTCGACTATCTTGATGCGGCGGAAGCCGGACAGGGCCAGGTCCTTCGCCACCTCGTTCCCGATGGCGCCCGCGCCGATCATGAGCACGTTCGCCCTGAGGACAGAACCGAGATCGAGCCAACCCACCCTCTTGGACCTGTCGAACCGGTCATCGTCGATCGCGCCCACTCGGAGCGGTTCCCCCATGCGGCAGGGGAGGATTTGGTCTGCATTAAAGATATTGGCCTCGAGTCGTGTCCGGCGTGACAGAAACATTATCACAGCCATGAGATGATACACAAGAGATGATGGAGGACCGGTGGCTCTGGGTGACTGGCGGGATCTGCATCGCCGCAGGCGCAGCGTTGCTCCTCCTATCCTGGTTGACGATGGGGTTCGGCTGCGCGGACCCTGGAGGATGCTACACGGGGTATTCCATTGAGGTGGGGGCATCCGGAATGATCTTGGTGGTCTTGGGCGTTGGCCTGTTTGCCTTCGCTGGCTGGCTCAGGGCGAGGAGGAACAGCGATGCTCGACCGATGCTCTACTTGTTGTCCGCGAACTTCGTTGTCGCGCTCATGGTCCTCTTGACGGTCTTCAACCCGCTCATATCTCCGATTGACTTCATTCGCGATTCCGACCTTGATGGCTGGACCGACGACCGCGACTACTACCCCAAGGACAACGACAGGACGCACCCGACGGTCCTCCAGCTCTACCTGTCATGGGCCAATACCTCCACTAACTGGACGGCCATCATTGAAGACGTCTGGGTGATCTGGGCCGGGCCCGAACCTACAACTGACAGCCTGGTCCTCCAGGTCACCAAGTATGCATCGACCTCACATCCCTTGGACATCGAGGTGGGAACGCTTGCGGAACTCAACAACACCTGGCTCGAGGGCGTGCAGTTCCTTGATGGCGAACCCTATGGCCTCCTGAGCGGGAACGACGCAATCACCCTCGACAGCAGGGAGTACCTCCAGCACACGACGGTCAGGATTGTCGACGACTACGGCTGGCAGGTGTGCTGGATTGACATCTAGGTCGATTCCCAGGCCAGCCTGCCGTCGACCATGACTTCGGCATCACGGCCGTCCTTTCCGATAGCCACAATCGTCGGCTTCTTCACAAGACCGTCGAGATGGATCAGGGCGTCTGCATCGCCATCGTAGTTGGTACCGATTGCGAAGTGGCAGGTGCCGTAGACCTTCTCGTCCTCCAGCATGTTGGCCACGATCCTCGCCTTCCGGTTCAGACCTATGCCGAGTTCGCCAATGCTCCAGGCGTTCTTGGCGTACTTCTCGACGAGCGCGGGCTTGATCTCCCCCTTCCTGCCGCCCTCGTGCGCCTTGCGCTCGCCCGTCCTGACGGACTGCTCCAGGAGCCACGCATCGCTCCCACCATCGATCTTCGTCACGAACCCATCCTCGACGCTCGTGACTATCGGCTTCTTGATCACGATCTCGCCCGAGTTGAGGACTATCGATCCGTCGAACACGACAGTGCCGTTCATGGTGCCAAGGGCGGGGGAGACGTATACCTCTCCTGACGGTAGGTTGCCGGCAGCCCCCATCTTGCGGAAGTTGCCGTCGTCCAGGCGCGGCCTTCGTCCCTTGACTCCCAGAATGGCATTGGTCCCTCCCGGAGCGGTCACGCGCACGCTGACCGCCTTGGAGAGCATCCTGCCCACCCTGGCGCAGTCAGCCCTCAGCTGCGAGTAGTCTATCGGCACGGTCCTCGAGAACATGTCTATGGTGGCGCCCGGGGACCAGAACGCGCGGATCCTCTTCTCCTCGTACAGAAGGTCGAAGATGTGGTCGTACCTCCGCTTGCCCCTGTAGCCGTTCCTCATCCCCCAGATGTCCTTGCCCATCCTGTCCTTGCTGATGGATATGACCACCTGAGGGTTCGACGCCATCGCCTTGATGATCTCCTCCTCGGCGTAGTCGAACTGCCCCTTCTCCCGCTGGAAGGCGAGAGTAGGCGCCGCCTTTGCCCTCAGAGCAGCGTCGTACACCGCCATCGAGATCTCGCGCGAGTCCCTGCTGGGGTTGGCGATTATGAGGACGCGCTCGTCCTTCTTGACCCCTAGCACTTCGTCCACTGCCGCCCGAGCGCCTCGAGCGAGCGATTTGCCGTATGTGCCCTCGAATGTCTCCATGCCCAACACTGGCGCCGTCATTCAGTTCATCCGGCAAGTACTTTGCGCTGGCCATCCCGATGTGCGACCCGAAGGCCGTTTGGCGAAACATAATAAACCGTGGCCCGCGATTTCGCGTAGGATGTTCGCGCTAGACATGCCCAGCGAGGTCGAGGGAACCGTCGACTCTTGCATCATAGGCGCTGGACCTGCGGGCATGACCGCCGCGGTGTATCTTGCCCGCAAGAAACGCTCCGCAGCCATCGTGACCAAGGATGTCGGTGGCCAGGTAGCGTGGACCCTCGGGATCGAGAACTACATGGGATACCAGTATGTCACTGGTCGGGAACTCACAGCGAAGTTCGAGGAGCAGGTGAGGCAGTTTCCGGTGGCAGTGGTCACTGATGGCGTGTCTGCCATAAGGACTGCCGATGACACCTTCAAGGTTGTGACCGAGGGCGGAAGGGAGATCAGCGCCAGGACAGTCATCGTGGCCTCGGGCAAGCGCCCGCAGGAGCTTGGGCTGCCAAACGAGAAGAGGCTGATTGGGCGCGGCCTGTCCTACTGCGCGACCTGCGATGGCCCTCTGTTCGCGAACCAGGATGTCGCCATAGTGGGCGGAGGCAACTCGGCCGTCCAAGCGGCAATCGAGATGTCGCAGGTCGCATCGAAGGTCTACATAGTCTCTAGGAGCCCTTGGCGGGCAGACGAAGTCGTGTGCGACAAGGCGGACGGGCTCAAGAACCTGGACAGGCGGCTAGGATACGAGGTCGTCGATGTCCTGGGCGACAAGACAGTGGAGGGTCTCAGGATCCGGGGGAGAAGCTCTGGCAAGGAGGAGACTCTGGCCGTCAAAGGGGTGTTCGTCGAGATCGGACTCCTTCCGAACACCGATTTCGTGAAGGGGCTCCTGGACCTCAACGAGCTCGGAGAGATCAAGGTCAACTGCAGGTGCGAGACCAACCTCCCAGGCATATTCGCGGCCGGGGACGTGACCGACGTGCACGAGAAGCAGATCGTAGTCGCAGCAGGCGAAGGAGCCAAGGCGGCGCTGAGCGCGCACGAGTACCTGCTCAGACGGCCCTCCTTCAAGACGGACGATCCAGGTATCTAGTCGGCACAGGCTTTCCATGGAGCTCGGTGTCGTACTTCCTCAGGATGTCCCTGACCTCCTGCCTGACTGACCTGTCCAGCGGAGTCGGCGTGTGCTCCTTCAGAATGCGCCTGACCTCGTCTCTGGCAGCAAGCCTGATGGGCTCCTCTTTCGACCCGGGGACGGAAGGCCTCATGGCGACCTTGGGGAGGAGTATCTCGCTCTTGAAGTGCTTGAGCGTGTGGATGTCCTTCATGAAGTAACCCCCGGGGCCGACCCTGGATATCGCATCGAACGCCATCGTTTCCCCGTCGACCTTCACTCCTGTCCACGCGCGGACGATGTTCCGCCACAGCTCGCAGTCCATCACTATCTGCTCCAGGGACTCGCACCCCGACCTGTCGAATCCGCCTATGCCTACGATCTGGTCGGCACCCGCGAGGGCGGGCACGAGCCCGCTGATCGCCTTCTGGTACCCCACCTCGAATCCCGGGACCGTGCCCGAGGCCGCGACTCCGCCCACTTGAGAGGGAATCCTATATCGCCTAGCCATCTGGCACCCGGACGCGTTGATCAGGGAGCCTTCGGTCGAGCCCGAGAGAAACACGCCAGTCCTCATGTCCATCGGACCGCTCTCGGAGCTGTACAAGACCGGGGACCCGGGGGCAGCCAGCTCGTTGATGACGAACCCGGCCAGATTCTCGGCGTTCACGAGAGCGATCGTGCCTGCGAGGGTGACAGGACAGACAGAGCCGGAGATGGCCATGGACAGGTGCACGACAGGCAGTCCTGCCCCGATGTCCCCTTCCTCATACCTGAGCGGCGTGATCGGCGTGTGCGTGATGGAGACTATCGGCCGCCTCCTCAGTTCCCTCTCGGAACCGACGATGGCGGCGGCTAGCCTGATGAGGTACTCGGCATCCTTGACGTTGCCCGCGCCGTGCTGCACGTGCTTGCCCGTGTGGGCAGCGGCGGCTGCATACTCGTGGATGTTCGACACCTCTGCAGGGAGGTCTGTGGCGACGACCTCAGGCCAGTAGAGCTCGACCTCGGGCATCGCGTCGCACACGATTGTGAAGTCCACGAGGTCGCTGATCGTGGACTTGCGCTTCCTCTGGGTATCGATGTCCCATATCTCGGTCGGCTGGCCGTCGTTGACCCCCTGGACCCTGTCAGCAGGGAGCCTCAGGTCCGTGGTCTTCTCCCTGCCCGCCATGACGAACTCCTTGGGGGCCTTCGACAACGCGTCCTTGACCATCCCTTCCGAGATCCTCGCCACCTGGTTCTTCGCATCCACGACGGCGCCGTTCTCAGCCAGCATATCGAGCACGCCTTTGTTCGTTACCTTGATGCCGACCCTCTCGAGGATCTTCATCGATTCGGCATGCACGGCGTCTTCTTGCTCCTTCGTCAGAGGGTTCAGAACGGCCCTAGCCAACCTATCTTCCTCAGAAGGGGTGAACCCGTACGCGTATAAAAACCAGGAGCCAGTTGGACCGGAAAGCGATAGGAAGGGGCCGGGCTAGCCTCGGACCCTGACGGGCTATCTTGCCGGAGGCGCTGGCGGCGGCGCAGGGACCATCGGCTGCGGGAAGACAGGCTGGTACGGCACTGGCTGTCCGGGCCTCCTGCGCATCGCGAGCACGGCGATCAGGACTATCACGGCCGCGACGAGGACCCCGACTCCTAACCCGATGATCAGGATGGTGCTTAGGCCGCCTCCCTCGCCGTAGTTGGTGAGCATTATCGTGTTCATCGGCTGGGACGAGCCTGGTTCGTACTCGCTCTCCTTCACCACATTGCCCACCTCGGCAGACCACCAGGACACCGTAGAGTTGCCATAGTCGTCGGTGGAGGTGATCTTAAGGGTTTCGAAGGTCCCAGCCTCCGTGACGACGGTCTCCACCGAGGACGATATCGAGAAGCCGTAGGTGACCGTGTCCACATAGGTGTCCGGGCCTTCCTCGACAACGCCGTTCCACCATTCTGTTGTGGTGACCGTTTCGCCGAGGGTCTCATACCACGTGTCGCCCTCAGCGGCCGTTGCAGGGTCGAACTCGGAGAGATAGGGGGGAGAGAAGGTCGTCGTGATCCGCAGCTGCGTGCGGTTGACCATGGAGAAATCGCCCGTGCCGAAGGTCGTGTTGAGCCAGATGAACAGGTCGTTTTTGACGATGGCGATGCCCGACTTGGCCTCGTAGACGAACCCGCCAAGCGATGCGTTGGCAGAGGTGCTGAGGAAGTCGATCTCCCCCGTCAGCGAACCGGAGAGCTTCATCAAGTTAACGTCGTATGACTTGTCGCCTACCGTGACCGTGTCCTCACCGACGAACTCCTGAGTGAACGTGCCCACGACATCTATGCCGTAGAGATTCATCATCATCGAATAGGTCCAGTAGTCTCCCTTCTGCCTGTCCAACGCGGACGCTGGGGCTGAGCCGAGGGCCAGAACGGCTGCGATGGCAAGGGCCCCGGCAACCCAGAGAAACCTGTGAATCCTTATTTGACCACCTGCACCATCTAGGTGCCCCATGAAGGGGGCGTTCGAAGATATACCTTTCTCGAACGGCGGCTCAGAAGTGGGGGGAACAATAGCTGGCATGATGGAATGGCTTTTTATCTAGACGAGCGAAAAGTATTAAGCCGGGAAATCCGGATGCGCCCCCGACGACGCGCGGACCCTTGACTTCGACAGGGGAATGCACCGTCGTCAGGGATGAGCGAGATGCCCGAGGGACTGTCGATGTACGCGGAGAAGGTCTATAACGCGATGAAAGGCGCGGGTATAGACAGCGAGGAGAAGATGGCCACCGCTGAGAGAATCGTTGGGCTCGCGAAGGCCCCGAAGAACTTCGTGCTCAGGGCGCTGGATGAGCTCCAGTCCAAGGGTCTCGCCAAACGCAAGGCGAGGGAGAAGGCCGCCGGCTACTATCTCCTGAAGTAGGCGCCGCCCTCGCTGTTGGGCACGCTTCTGTGCCGTGCCTGAGGGCTCTGGGTGCCCGACTGGCCCGCCCGCACGCGGGAGCAAGACATATAATATAGCACATTCTAACCCCTCACAAGTGCCAGGATGAACGAGGAGTTCGTAGTAACACCATATAAGGTCTCCGGGGAGGTCGACTACGAGGTCCTGATCGAGCGGTTCGGGACCAAGAGGATTGACGAGGAGCTCCTCGCGAGGCTGGCGAAGTACGGCCCTCTGCACTCGATGCTCAGGCGACAGATATTCTATTCACACAGAGACCTTGAGTGGATCCTGGACGAG
Organism: Methanobacteriota archaeon; assembly: GCA_020725925.1. Classification (GTDB taxonomy): domain Archaea; phylum Thermoplasmatota; class Thermoplasmata; order UBA10834; family UBA10834; genus COMBO-56-21. Next base: position 3,477 of record DYTN01000034.1, on the reverse strand, counting down.
TACGACAAGGGCAATAAGTTCACGCTGTACACCGGCAGAGGTCCGTCCGGGCCGATCCACCTCGGCCACCTCATGCCCTGGGCGTTCACGAAGTACCTCCAGGACACCTTCAAGGTCAAGCTCTGGTTCCAGCTCACGGACGACGAGAAGTTCATGTTCTACGACCATCTCACACTCGACGAGTGCAAGAAGTGGGGCTACGAGAACGCCCTCGACGTCATAGCCCTAGGGTTCGACTCCAAGCTCACGAACATCTTCCTCGACACGGAGTACATCAAGACGATGTATCCGACGGTCATCAAGGCCGCGAAGAAGATCAACTTCTCCACGATTAGGGCGGTGTTTGGGTTCGACAACTCGAACAACGTCGGGAGCATATTCTTTACGAGCATCCAGACAGTGCCGTGCTTCCTCGAGTCGATGGAGCAGGGCAAGAAGGTCCCATGCCTCATCCCGTGTGGCATCGACCAGGACCCGCACTTCAGGATTACAAGGGACATCGCCGAGGGCATGGACTACTACAAGCCCGCGCTCATACACGCGAAGCTCATGCCGTCCCTCGTGGGAGCGGAGAAGATGTCCACGTCCACCGGCAACGACACGACCATCTTCACCACGGACGACAAGAAGACCGTGAAGAAGAAGGTCATGAACGCGTTCACTGGTGGGCGGGTGTCCGTCGAGGAGCAGAAGAAGTTGGGCGGAGACCCGGACATCTGCTCCGTGCACGCGTACAACACGTATTTCTTCGAGCCCGACGACAAGAAGCTCGCGCAGCTGTACTCCGACTGCCGCTCCGGCAAGATCATGTGCGGGGAGTGCAAGACCCTGCTCTTCGAGAAGGTCTGGAAGTTCCTGGAGGAGCATCAGAGGCGCCGGGAGAAGGCCAAGGGCGTCCTGGACGACTTCTTCGTCAGGGACTGATGGAAGGCGATGCCGGTTGAGGCTGAAGCCCCTAGCCACGGTCGTCAACGGCGTGACCGAAAAACCGGACGACTGGGACGCGGTCAGGTCCACGCTGGTCTTCGACGAGGCATTTGTCAAGGGGCTCTATAAGCTCTCGCATTTCAAGCATGTCTGGGTCATTTTCGGCTTCCACAGGATGCGCGAGACGGTCATGAGAGTCCATCCGAACCACGACCCCAAGAAGCCTCTGGTGGGCGTCTTCGCCACGCGCTCACCCACCAGGCCGAACAAGCTCGGGCTCACGCTCGTGGAGCTCGTGAGCGTCAGGGGGAACGTCATCACAGTCAAGGGGCTAGACGCGTTCGATGGAAGCCCGGTGTTTGACATCAAGCCATACGAGGAAGAGATAGACTACTGACCGCCAGCACTCCGGAAAAGTAGATAAGCCGTTCTCCCGATGGGGCGTGGGCATGTCGGACGACGACGTCATCGACCAGCTCAGCTACTTCGAGAAGAAGGTCCTGAGGGCGCTGAAGGAGCTTGGGGAAGCCAGCCCTGAGCAGATACTCGCGGCCAGCGGGCTCGGCCAGCTGGTGGAGGTGATGAACGCCTCGTCCTGGCTGCAGGCGAAGGGGCTCGTCAGGATCGAGGAGACCATCAGCAAGAGCTATGCCATGAAAGACCCGGCGGTCGCAGCGCGGGTCCTTCCCGAGCGCGCGGCGATCGAGGTCCTTGCCAAGGGGCCGGGCGGGAAGGGCACGATGGCCGACCTGAAGCGAAGCGGGAGGCTGAAGGACGAGGAGGTCTCAATCGCCCTCGGATGGATCAAGAAGAAGGGCTGGGGGGAGATCTCCAAGCACGGCCCCGACACCATCATAGCGCTCACGGAGAAAGGCAAGGAAGCGCTCACAGCCAAAGGAGAGGACGAGCTGCTGATCGAACGGCTCTCCAAGGGCGAGATCGGCGAGGCGGATGCGAAGAAGGAGGTCGTCGATTGGCTGAAGCAGCGCAGGGACTTCCTCGACGAGCGGCACAAGGTGTCGAGGGAGGTCTCCTTGACAGACGATGGTGCGAGGATCGCATCACTCGACATACGAATCAAGGAGGAGGTCGCCCAGCTCACGCCTGAGCTGATCCAGACGGGGAAGTGGCGAGAGGTCGAGGTCAGGAAGTACGATGTCAGGGCGTTCGCGCCGACCGTCTACGGAGGGAGGAGACACCCCCTCACCGTACAGCTCGAGAAGGTCAGGAGCATATTCCTCACCATGGGGTTCACCGAGGTGACGGGCCAGTTCCTGGAGAGCGCCTTCTGGAACATGGACGTGCTCTTCACGGCCCAGGACCATCCGGCGAGGGAGGCCCAGGACACATTCTACGTCAAGAACCCCGAGAGGCTGGACCTCTTGGAGCACGAGGAGCTCGTCGAGAAGGTCAAGAGCGTCCACGAGAACGGCTGGACCACGGGATCCCTCGGATGGAGATACAGGTGGAGCAGGCACGAGGCAGAGAAGTCGCTCCTGAGGACGCACACGACCGTCAACAGCGCCCGGTACATCGCCGCGAACCCGAAGCCCCCGTTCAAGGTGTTCTGCATAGGCAGGATATTCAGGAACGAGGCGATGGACTCGACGCACCTGGCCGAGTTCACACAAATCGAGGGCATCGTCTGCGAGGAGGGTGCGAACTTCGACATGCTGTGCGGCATCCTGAAGGAGTTCTACGGGCGCATGGGCATACCGAAGATACGGCTCAGGCCCGGCTACTTCCCGTACACGGAACCGTCCGTCGAGGTCGACATCTACTGGAACGACCAGTGGATGGAGCTCGGGGGAGCGGGGGTCTTCAGGCCGGAAGTCACGCTGCCACTCGGGGTCAAGGAGCCCGTGCTCGCGTGGGGGCTCGGGTTTGAGAGGCTCGCGATGCTGGTCTGGGGGCTCAAAGACATCAGGGACATATACATCTCGGACATCGAATGGCTGAAGAGCGTCCCGCAGGTGTGAGACCAAGAATCCTTCCCGGCGTGGGCCGCTGAGTCCGCATCCGATCAGGTCATCTTGCCAAGCTCGTCCTCGACCTTGGAGACCATGTCCCTGGCGCCTATCCCGGTGAACAGGCCTCTGGACTCCTCGAGCATCTGCTTCGCCTTCTCGGTCTCTCCCATCTCGGCGAGCAGGATGCCGTACTCCATCTTGCGCATGCCCAGGCTCCTAGGCAGGCTCAGGCCCTCCAGCGACGCGAGGCTCTCGGCGTAATGCTCCTTGCCGGACTGAAGGTTGCCCATGGCCCGCTCGGCCATCCCCAGGTTCGCGTACGCAGCCGACACGCCGAGCTTGTCACCGATCTCGGTGAACACCTCTGGCGCCCGGAAGCAGTGCTCCCTCGCCTGCTCCGGCTCCCCGGCCCTTATCATGACCTCCGCGAGCGATGTGAGCGCGTAGGCCTTCGACCTGGGCTGGCCGGTCTCGTCCGACAGCCTGACTGCGTTCTCCAGGTGCGTCCTCGCCTCGCCATCCTTCCCGAGGAAGGCGCACGCGATCCCCATGTTGATGTGGACGGACGCCAGCTCGACGG
>DYTN01000062.1 GCA_020725925.1 Methanobacteriota archaeon | reverse complement strand
CTCGAGAACAAGCTGACAGAAAACTTCTCACCATACTACTGGAAGGTCGCTTCGATCGACAACGCAGGGAACGAGAACTGGTCTGAGTGGTTCAGGTTCATCCTCAAGATATTCCCAGTTTCGAGCTTGGACGCCGTCGCGCCTTACTGGTGGTCAAGCACGCCGGTGACAATCACTGCCTCCGCGAGCGACAACGACGGGAACGTGGAGAACGTCGAGCTCTGGTACAGGTACTCGATCGACAACTCGAGCTGGGGCGAATGGATCATCTTCGACAATGATTCGACTGCCCCGTACTCCATCAATTTCACTTTCGACAACAACGTGGGCTATTACGAGTTCTATTCGCGGGCTTGGGACGAGCGCGGGAACTACGAGAACGCGCCGAGCGTTGCGGACACGATAGACGGCTTCGACAACGTTTTCCCGGGCGTCCCGACTCTGGGCATCCCGGAGAACGGCTCGACCGTGCAGAGCCAATTCCCGACGCTTGCCTGGTCCGACGTTAACGATTTCTCGGGGGAAACCTATGATCTCGTGGTCGACACGGAGGACAGTTTTTCCGAGCCCTTCACATATTACATGCAAAATATAGTGGAGAATTATCACACGCTTGAAAACTCGATATCGTTCGGTTCCGATTACTACTGGCGAGTGCGCGCAATCGACAACGCGAAGAATGAGGACAATTGGTCCGAAAACTCTGTATTCACCGTCTCGATCTGGAACATTGTGGAATCCTGGGCCGGGACAGTGGCGGTGACTGCTTCTTGGTACGGGGTCGAGGCCTGGTCGACGACAATTTATGCACCGGATGATTATCTTTTGGTAGAATCCTGGGCCGGAACGCTGACCACGGTCGTGATTGTCACATGGAACGCGGTCGAGACCTGGTCCTGCACTATCGCCTCACCGGCGACGAGCGGATGGGGTCTCGTGGAATCATGGAGCGAGACCACCACGACCGCGGCACAGATGAACCTTGTCGAATCTTGGGATGGGATTGTGGGCACTTCACCAGTTTGGGCAGCCGTAGAGGGCTGGTCGGGCACGATCGGAAATCTCCCGGCCTGGTCGATCATAGAGGGTTGGTCCGGCACGATAGAAACGAACGCGACGTACTGGCAGTTGGTGGAGGGCTGGTCAGGCACAGTCAGCGCGCCAATCCCTGCGCCAACGCTCGTGTCGCCAGATGACGGCACGAACACCCAGAACAAGACGCCGACGTTCCAGTGGGACAACACTCAAGCTTTGGACAACTTCCATCTTCAGGTCTCGAGCACCTCGGACTTCTCGTCGCTAGTAATAGAGGAGACGACCCTGACGAGCAACTCTTACACACCCACGAGCGACCTGGCGGACAACCTTTACTACTGGCAGATCCGGGCTTTCAGGACAGGCGATAATTCCGTCTGGTCGGAAAGCCGCACAGTGCGCGTCGACACCTCAAATCCCTTAACGCCCACGTTGGTGTGGCCGACCAACAATGAGAACGTCAACGACAACACCCCCAACTTAAACTGGGATGCACCGGCCGAGAATTCGTATCCACTCACGTACTACGTCGAGATTTCGCCCGACAAGTACGAGATCACGGACAACTCCTGGGTCACGGATGACAACTGGGAGGTCGCAACGGAAATAGCGGACAATTTCTACTACTGGCGCGTCTACGCGATGGACAACGCAGGGAACACGAGCGCGTTCTCGACGTGGCAGGGCCTGCGGATAGACGTCCTGCCTCCGGACACCCCGGCGGCGGTCTCCCCGGAGAACCAGGGATGGACGACCGCCAGCCCCAACTTTGACTGGGACCCGGTCAACGACAACTCACTGCCTGTTGTCTACAACCTGGAGATTTACTACTACCCGAGCCTGAACATCGCGGAGAATGTCCTGACAACAGAGGAGAACTACTCCACCGTCTTGGACGAGGGAGGCTACCTGTGGAGGCTCAAGTCCATAGACAACGCAGGGAATGCCAGCGACTGGACCGAGAACCGCACTTTCAGCGTCGACAACATCCTGCCGACGCAGGTCACGCTCCACTACCCGGACAATGACCTGCACCTTGCCATGGATGCGATAACATTCGAATGGCAGCACGCCTCGGATGTCGGCGGAGGGGTTGCTTGGTATGTTCTCCAGATAGACAACGACCCCGATTTCGGCTCGCTCGTTCACGAGAACACGGCCATCCCGGGCGCCGACAACACGTACACCTACGCATTCACGGAGACGGGTAGCTTCCACTGGCGCGTGAGGGCGGTCGACAACGGTGGAAATGGGGGGGCATGGTCGGACTTCAATGACCTGAGAACGAGCGGATGGGCCGCCGTCGAGGCGTGGAGCGGCACTTTGAACGGCCAGGCTTCGTTCTGGTCCCTCGTGGAGACCTGGACAGGCACGATTACCGTGGTTAACGGGTGGCAGGTCGTCGACGGCTGGGGCGCGA
>DYTN01000061.1 GCA_020725925.1 Methanobacteriota archaeon | reverse complement strand
GTGTATGCCCTTGCGGTCCAGGCCGATGTACACCTCGTCTGTCTCTACTTGGCCCATGTCCTCAACCGTAGTCCTAAGGTGGCTTTGCAGCGAGTAGCAGGCAACCCCGGTGAAGACATCAACCAGCCGATTGTACCGGATCTTCGCTAACAGGGCCTGCTCGTCAGTCAGGGCGTACTTGGCGATCACCCCAGGCGTTGAGTCTGGCACCTTCGTCTCAGCCAACTGGGCGTTCGGGACGATTCTGGCCGCCGGAACAAGCGCGAAGCGGTACTGAGCTTTCCCGGCGGGGAGGATGATCCACTCGCTCCCCTCGGGTGCTCTCCGTCGAATCGACTCCGGCAACGGGGTTCGGTAGCGAAACGAATAGATCATGTCACCGAGGTTCTTGGGGAGGACGATCCGCAGGGCTTTGGCAGAACGCTCGATGTCCTCTCGCTCGAATGGGACTTCGGTTGCTCCCTCTTGATAGCGGCTGGAGAAGATATGCTTCATCAGCCGTACGTACCGGTTGGTGCTTTGCCTCTGGCGCATCGCGCACCCTCGTGGTGGACTTACCCTTCCGCTAGTGGGGCTATCCTGGCCACCGGAGTAACACGACTTCCTCGCGCAACTGCTCTCTCGTGGCCGTCGCAAGGCGGGTGCGGAATAGGTCGATCCCCACAACCTCGTAGCCAAGGGACCGCCCAATATCGGCGAGGAGCCGCCCTGTCCGGATCATGACGCGGAGGTACGACGCCTGGTCCCCCACAACGTATGCTAGCCAAGCGCCCGGTCGCAACACCTGCCGAAGTTCCGCGAGGTGGCGGGCCATACCCCCGAAGTAGAGTTTGGTGACCTTCGCGTACAGCCTCTCGAAGCCGGATGTTTTCCCAAGGCACTTGCGGCGAGCCTCGATAGCGTGGGCGATGCGGTGGATCTCCGGATGGTCGGCGATCCACCGGTCATCGTCGTCTACCTTGTAGACGTTGCGGGTGTTCGAGCGCACTAGTCCGGCCTTGAGGGCGCGTAAGCCGGCCCTGTCTTTGATGAACCCCAGCAGCACCGACTCCAAGCGGGTGGTGCGCGTGTAGTCCTTCTCGTTGGGATACGGCGGCGAGGTGATCACCGCGTCGATGGATTGTGGTTCCAGGACCTCGGCGATCCTTCGGGAGTCCGCATTGTGGACCTTGACCTCGGCCGCCTGGAGTCTCCGCACAGCGCGCAGGTCGGCGGCCATGGAATGAACCTCAGAGAGCCAAGTATGGACGACCATGGCATCCGTCTTCGGAGGCGCCACGCCCACTTCAGGCCCGAAGTGTAGATTGCTGATCGAGAACACGACGGCCTTAGCGAGAGCCAGCAGTTCGTGACGATGGTAGCGGTCGTCCCTACGCCGCTCCAGGCAGTCGAGGAGCACGAGCGTCTTGTGAAGCGGGAGCGGGCTCATCGAGTCCGCCAGCAACAGGCGCGCACTCTCGGGCGGGAGCCTCCTCAGTGCCTTGAGGTTTACTGACCCATTGGGGCGAAACAGGTCGTCGTGGATGCCTTCGCGCGAGAGCCGAGCCAACGCCGCACCGGCCACCTTCGTCGCGTGCGCTAGGAGGCCGTCAGGGTCGGGGGACCAATCGGCTTTGACCTGACTGGCGAAGTGCGCCATCGGGTGGGCCTCGACGCCGACGCTCGGAATGCCGAGCTTCTTGCACTCAACGAGAGTGGTGCCCGTCCCGCAAAACGGGTCCAGCACCCGATGGGTTGGCCCGATCTCGAAACGCTCTACGTAGTCGCGCACCAAATGCGGCGGGAAGGAGAGCACGAAGCGATACCACTGGTGGACGGGCCGATCTTCCGGGAGCAGGCGGTTGGCCCCACCGTTGGGCTTCTGCCTGGGCGTGGGTCGGCCAGCACCAACGCCGATTCTGACGGCCGTCACCCCCGGCCGGAGACGGACTTGCTCGGTCATGCTGCCCTCGCTCCCATGAGACCTTGGGTTGTCCGACGTGGGGTCATTCGACACCCGGGCTGCCTCCTTCCTGCTGAGCTTGTCCACATGTTGGGTAGGCCGAAAGTCCGGACCTCAAGATGTCGCCCCTCCTTGCTGGATCATCGAACCTCTGTTTGTTATGATCGGCTCAAGCCCAGTTCGGTAACAGGGGTTCGTATCTCAGGATTCTTGGGGTGAGATCATGGGCAAGAAGACCGTCAGAATGAACACCGATGGAATCAGCCGCCTTCCCAACGACAAACCCGTCGTGTACAAGATTCGCGACAGGCAGGGCGAGAATATCTACACTGGCGTCGCCGGAAAGGGCAATGTCCGCGACCGTCTCGCGGATCATCTTCCCGGTCATCGGGACGCGATTCCAGGCGCTTCCAAGATCCAGATTGACCGACAGTCATCGATCCGTCAGGCCGAGCGTAAGGAAGCCGGCATCATCTCACGCTCCAAGCCGAAGTACAATCAGCAGGGCAAGTGAAATCCGGCGTTGTGAGAGAACGCATCTCTGGAGGTAGGAAGACATGGCCAGATACGTTGGTCTAACCGACGACCCCGACCGCCGCAAACGCGAACATGGCGATCCCCCCGACTGGTGGCAGAAGTCCTTCTCGACTG
>DYTN01000013.1 GCA_020725925.1 Methanobacteriota archaeon | reverse complement strand
CGGCAGAGGCGGGATACCAGACCGCGGCGACCGCGATGGCGTCCATGCTCGCTGGTTCTGACCTGATGGTCGGGCTCGGAGGTCTTGACCGCGCGGCCATGATGTCCTATGAGAAGCTCGTCATGGACTGCGAGGTCTGGAGATGGCTCGAGCGGCTCAGGGACGGGATCGCTGTGGACGAGTCGACCATCGGGTTCGATGCCATCAAGCGGCAGGGACCGGGCGGGATCTTCCTGTCCGACCCTCACACGCTCAAGCACATGCGCAAGGACCTGCTAATACCGCAGATAACCGGATACCACGCGCCTGGAGAGCCGAACTACGCGATGGACGAGCTGATTGAGCATTCGAAGATGAGGGTCAAGGAGATACTCTCGACCTACAAGCCCCCGCTGCTAGAGAAGGATATGGCCGAGAGGGTCGGCAAGGTGGCGACCAAGTACGGCATTGTGTTCAAAGACGGCAGACAGATATTCGCACACGCGTGACATCATGCCCTGCGCTTGAAGAGCTTCTCCAGGTCCGAGGGCGAGAGGACCACCATCGTCGGCCTTCCGTGCTCGCACGTGTAGGGGTTCTCGGTCCTCATGAGCTCTGAGACGAGAGCTCTCATCTGCCCCTCCGACAGAGGCTCGCCCGCGCGCACGGCCGTGTGGCACGCCACTCGCCAGATCACCTCGAGTCCCAGCCTCCTGGCCGGGGCCATGCGGGCGAGGTCTCCAAGGATGTTCCTGAGCGCCGACTCGCCCTGCGCGACACCAAGGACCGTCGGGATCGACCTGACGGCATGGGCGCCCTTCCCGAACGGCTCGATGGCGAACCCGGCCTTCTGAAGCGCTTCCAGGTTCTCTTCCAGCACTCTCTGCTCGGTCGGGGTGAGGTTGACGACCAGTGGGGTGAGGAGATGCTGGGATATCTCCTTGCCAGTCTCTACCGCCTTCAGAACGGTCTCGTACACTATGCGCTCGGATGCGGCGTGCTGGTCTACGTGCAGGAGGTTTCCGCCAGACTCCGCCAGGATGTATGTGCTCATGATCTGGGCGAGAGGGACTATGGGGAGCGCACCGGTCTCATCTGCCGACGGTCTGTGGACCTTCAATGTCGATTGGACCGCCTTCACGATCTCGGAGGCTGGGATCCGTGCAAGCGGCTCGAACGACTCGGAGAACTTGGTCAGGTCGTACTTGTACGACAGGTTGGGCTCCTTGAGCGCGCTCTCGACACAGCCCTTGACAGCGGCGATGACCCTTTGCTCGTCGTCGAACCTGACCTCGCGCTTAGCTGGATGAACGTTGACGTCGACCTGCGAGCTATCGACGAAAACGCGGACCACTCCAATCGGATATCGGTCCTTCATCAATCTGGAGCCGAATGCAGAAACGACGGCAGATGCCATCTTGGAGGGTCTGATGGGTCTGTCGTTCACGAACAGCTTGAGGTCGCTCAGGGAGGACCTGGTGTGCTCCAGCCTGCCCAGATACGCCTCCATTCTGATGCCGTCCGCCTCGGCCACTCCGAAGAGCATGTTCTCCGCCACCTTCGGCCCGAATGCGAGTGCCAGCGAGCCCTTCATGCCCTCCGCGGGCACATGGACCATCTCCGTCTCTCCATCCGACGAGAAGGAGAAAGAGAGGCCGGCCCGGCTGAGCGCATAGTTGACCATGACCTCCCTACAATGCGCGAGTTCCACATTCCTTGACTTCAACGATTTCTTGCGCGCGGGGATGTTGTCGAACAGGTTTTCGACTATGACCTCTGTCCCAGGCGCACAGCCCACGGCCGACAGACTGATCAGCTTTCCTCCCGAGACGACGACCTCCGTGCCCTCGGCGGCATCATGCTCCCTGGTCCTGAGCGTGACCATCGCCACCGCCGCAATCGACGACAGGGCCTCCCCGCGGAAGCCGTACGACGTGAGCCGGAGGAGGTCGTCGATGCTTGAGATCTTGCTGGTCGCGTGCCTCTGGAATGCCGCCTCAGCATCTTCTCTGGACATGCCGCAACCGTCGTCCCGAACCGACACGAGCTTCTTCCCGCCGTCCTCGACCTTGACCGTGACGGATGTGGCACCTGCATCGAGCGAGTTCTCCACGAGCTCCTTCACGACAGAGGCGGGGCGCTCGACGACCTCGCCCGCAGCGATCTTGTTCACCGTGGCCTCGTCGAGGACCCTTATCCTACCTGCCACCTGACCCACCGATCTTCTTCTTGAGCTCCACGAGCTTGAGGTACGCCTCCATAGGGCTCATCTTCTCGAGCCTGAGCTTCCTGAGCTCCTCCTCGATTGTGGATTCCTTCTCGGGCGTGAGCAGGAGGGCCTGCTTCTGGACCTTCTTCCCTGCCTTGACCTCGAGCACGTTCTCCTCCTCGATCCTGCTCAGCACCTGCTCCGCCCTGGACACGACCTCGTGGGGCACACCAGCGAGCTTCGCCACCTGGATGCCGTAGCTCTTGCTCGCCTTTCCCGGGACGACCCTCCTCAGGAATATGACCTCGGAGCCCTGCTCCTTGATGGCCATGGAGTAGTTCTTGACGCCTTCGAGGGACTCCGCAAGCTCCGTCAACTGGTGATAGTGAGTGGCGAAGAGCGATTTCGCCCCGACCTTCGCATGGTCGTACAGGTATTCCGACACGGCCCATGCGATCGCAAGGCCGTCGAAGGTGCTCGTACCCCTTCCGACCTCGTCGAGCAGTATCAGACTCCTCCTCGAGGCGCTGTTCAGTATGTTCGCGAGCTCAGTCATCTCGACCATGAAAGTCGATTGGCCACGTGAGAGGTCGTCGAAAGCTCCTACCCTGGTGAATATCCTGTCGACGAGGCCTATCCTGGCCTCGGACGCTGGCACGAACGACCCTGCCTGTGCCATGATGACTATGTCCGCGACCTGCCGGAGGTACGTCGACTTGCCGGCCATGTTCGGACCTGTGAGGATGATGAGCCTGCTCAGGTTGGTGTCCAGGTAGGAGTCGTTGGGGACGAACGAGCCTCGGAGTGCCCTCTCGACGACAGGATGCCGGCCGTCCTTGATGATGATCGTGTCCGAGCCGTCGACCACTGGTCTCGAGTAGCGCGAGGACACCGCGACATCCGCGAACGAGTTCAGGACGTCGACAGCGGCCATCGCCCGCGCGATCTCCCTGATCTGCTCGCCATGCCCAGCAACATGATCACGCACGCGCACGAAGGCCTCGTACTCGAGCGCGTTGGACCGCTCTTGGGCCGTGAGTATGAGCCTCTCCTTCTCCTTCAGATCAGGAGTGACGAACCTCTCGCCGCTCGCAATCGTCTGCTTTCGCTCGTACTCGGGAGGCACGAGCCTGAGGTTCGATTTCGAGACCTCGATGTAGTACCCGAACACGTTGTTGAACCCCACCTTGAGGTTCTTGATTCCCGTGCGCTTCCGCTCGGTCTCCTCAAGCCCGGCGATCCACTCCTGCCCAGCCTTCGAGTCGCTCCTGAGCTTGTCCAGGTCGGGGTCGAAGCCGCCCCGGATCAGTCCGCCTTCCCTGAGGGGGACCGGGGGATCGTCCGCGATGGACCTGCTTATGAGGCCGGCGATGGAGCTCACATCAACCATCTTCTCTCCGAGCCGCCTCAGAAGAGATGACTTCTGAGTGAGGAGCGAGTTCTTCAGCTCGGGCACGACATCCAGGCAAGCCTTGATGGCCAGGAGGTCCCTCGCGTTCGCACTGCCGTACACCACCTTGCCAATCAGGCGCTCGAGGTCGCGGACCTCGCCCAGCGCGGCCGAGAGGTCGTGCCTCAAGACCGTCTTGGACACGAGCCCCTCCACCGCATCCAGCCGCTCGCTTATCGCTCCAACATCCATGAGGGGTTCCGTCAGCCACTTCTTCAACAGCCTCGCGCCCATGGGGGTCAACGTCCGGTCGACCACGGACACGAGCGTGTTCTCCTGGCCGCCGTCCCTGACGTTCCTGAGCACTTCGAGGTTACGAAGCGTGGTCTGGTCGAGCACCAGCTTGTCGCTCGTCGAGAAGAATCTCGGGGGGGACAGGAAACCGAGGTCGCGCTTCTGCGTTGTCTCGATGAACCTGAGTGCCGCCCCAGAGCTCGACAGCGCCAGGGGCCTGTCGGCCAGGCCGAGGCCCTCGACGCTGAGCACCTTGAAGTGCCTCTTGATCAGTGCCTCCGAGGCCTCGGGCATGAACGCCACATCATCGAGCCGAGTCATCGAGGCTCCCGCGAGCTTGAACTCGTCGATGAGATGCTTGTCGTCGAACCCAGGCTGGTGGAGCACCTCCTTCGGGAGCCGCTGGGCGAACTCGGCGAGCACCCTTATCTCGGCGTCCTCGCCCTCGACCTGCGTCGCAAAGAACTCGCCCGTGGAGATGTCGACGAACGACAGCCCGTACGACGATTCGGACTTCGAGATGGCCATCAGGTAGTTGTTCGACCGGCTGTCCAGGACAGTCGCCTCCAGCACCGTCCCCGGGGTGACGATCCTCACGACGTCCCTGTCCACGAGACCCTTCGCGTACTTCGGGTCCTCCAGCTGCTCGCAGATGGCCACCTTGTAGCCCTTCGCCACGAGCCTCGGCAGGTAGGAATCGAGGGCATGCCACGGCACCCCGCACAGAGGGATCCTCTCCTTCTTGCCCTTCTCCCTCGAGGTGAGGGTTATCTCGAGCTCTCTGGAGCCAACTACGGCATCCTCCCCGAACATCTCGTAGAAGTCGCCCATCCGATAGAGCAGGATGCAGTCCTTGTAGCTCTCCTTGATTCGGAAGTACTGCTCCATCATCGGCGTGGTAGCCTTGGCCACTGCCCTGCTCCCCCGGCAGAAAAGGACCAGGTTTCATATTTCTAATTATGCTCGGCGCGGCGGAACTACGCGAACAGGTTTTTGACCATCCTAGACGTTGTCGGCATCCAAGGTGATCGACACCTTGTCGGCGATGGAGAAGCTGACCCTGTATGTGGACGGTGCGGCCAGAGGGAATCCCGGGCCCGCGGCGATAGGCTACGCGATTTACGACTCCTCGGGCAAGCTGATAGAGGAGGGAGCGAAGCGCATAGGGAGGCGTACGAACAACGAGGCGGAGTACGAGGCCATACTCTGGGGCACCCAGAAGGTGCTTGACCGGAGCTGCGACCACCTCACGGTGTTTTCGGACAGCGAGCTCGTGGTGAGGCAGGTCAACGGCGAATATGCCACCAAGGACGACCGGATGAGGATACTCGCGGAGAAGGTGAAGGCGTACAGACGCCTGTTCGAGAAGTTCGAGCTCCGTCACACACCCAGGGGAAATCCGAGGACCGTCAGGGTGGATGCGCTCGTGAACCAGGCCCTCGACGAGGTCTCCCCGTGACAGGAACCTTGATCGGCATTCCGTGAAGAGCGAGTAGCCCCGGGAGGATTCGAACCTCCGTCGCAAGATCTCTCCTTGCGAGAAGCAATCCAGAGTCTCGCATGATTGACCGCTACACTACGGGGCTTTGTCAGCGGAAGTCGCTATTCCGCTACTGATATTTAAGGCATGAGAGCGGACACCACCTTCATATTCTCACTGGGCTCTTCGGACATCAGCTGGACATGAACCACAGAGAGAGGATCGAGGCGTGTCGAGAGGTTTCCGAGAGACTGCTGAAGAAGTACTACCACGACATCATCGCAACTGCAGTCATGGGATCAGTAGCTCGAGGGGACGACCGCGAGCATTCAGACATTGATTTCCACGTGTTGGTACGAAAGGGGTCGAGCCTTCGAACTCACTCATTCGTCCTGAACAACTGCCTGTTCGCCATCAATGTGAGGACGGAGGCTGAATGGCGAAATGAGCTGACGGACGGCGGTGATCGAGTGCCTATGGCGATTGGCGCTCTGATGAACGTCCTTCCTGCCCACGACCCTACGGGCGCGTTCGCACGGCTGAAGAACCTTGCGATGAATGTCCCGGGAGAGGCCTGGAAGAACGGAGTCCGCGAAGGGCCCTCTGGCATCTTCGAGGACCTAGGGAGAGTCAGGAACTTCTATTCAGCTCAGGACTGGGACAGCTTCAGGATGATGTCTGGACTCGTAGCCATCGGCATTGCCATCACATATGCCAATCTGGCGCGCAAAGTCGTTCAGACCGAGAAGGACCTCACCCACATATTCGAGGACGAAGTAGGTCAGGGGAAGGAGGCCGCTCGTGCATTCAGGGTGGCCGCAAGACTGGATACTGTAGACGACACCGACGTGATGGAGGCTTTGGACTTCCTAGGGGACTTCCTGTTCCGAGAGGCCGCGACGCAGTCCGCACTGCCGCAGATCCAAAGGTCCGCACGCAACTACAGCCCGCCATGACCTGGCGATGCTCGCTGCTTGATCTGCGAGATGGCTTTGACCATCTGCGCGAAGACCACCTCGATTCCGCCGCCTCCAACGATGTCCACGAGCTTCCCCTTCTGCCGATAGTATTCGATGAGCGGCGCAGTCTGCTCGTGGTAGACTTTCAACCTGTTCCTGACCGTATCTTCCTTGTCGTCGTCCCTTTGGATGAGCTTCAAGCCGCAGTTCTCGCAGATGCCCTCGTTCATGGGCGGGTTGAACTTCACGTGGTACACCGCCCCGCACTTCAGGCAGGTCCTCCTGCCGACTGCACGCTCGACGAGCTCGTCGAGGTCGACGACGATGTTCATCACGAGGTCGACCTCAGTCATCTTGTCGAGTGCCTTGGCCTGCCCCATGGTCCTCGGGAAGCCGTCCAGGATGTAGCCCTTCTTGCAGTCAGGCTTCGAGACCCGTTCGGATATGACCTTCACGATGAGATCGTCCGGGCCGAGCTTGCCCTTGTCCAGGTACTCCTTCACCTTGAGACCCAGAGGGGTCTTTTCCGCGACGGCCTTTCTGAGCAGGTCGCCCGTAGCGACCTGTGGTATCCCGTACCTCTGCGCGAGCTTCTGGGCCTGGGTGCCCTTGCCTGCGCTCGGCGGGCCGAATATGACGAGCTTCATATGACCACCTTCATGCCATCCCAAAGGAGGTACTTATTCGTTGCCGCGCTTCAATCCGTCCGTATGGAGCAGACGTTAGTCAAAACGATTTTATCCAGAGCCCGTCATTTGCTCCCGGTACTACAATGAAGAGAGGGGTCGTCGAAGAGCTGGAGAAGATCGTAGGCAAGGAACGGATGTCCACGAAGATCGCGGATCTCTATGTCTACGGCTTCGACGCCTCGATTCATCACAGGACTCCTGATGTCGTTGTCCGGCCCACGACCACGCAGCAGGTCTCCGAGATAGTGAAGCTAGCCAACAGGACCCGGACCCCTGTGATCCCTAGGGGCGCTGGAACGGCAATGTGCGGCCACACGGTCCCCCTCAAGGGCGGGATCGTAGTCGACCTGGCCGGCATGAACAAGATCAAGGAGGTCCGGGTCGAGGACCTGTACTGCGTCGTCGAGCCCGGGGTCATATACGACAGACTCAACGTGGAGCTCGGCAAGAAAGGCTTCTGGTTCCCCACCACGCCCGGGAGCGGGGAGGCGTGCACGATCGGGGGCATGGTGGTCACGAACGCATCAGGCATGCGAGCCATCAAGTATGGCGCCACTCGAGACTACGTGCTGGGCCTGGAGGTCGTGCTTCCGACCGGCGACATCATCCACACGGGGACGAAGACGCTCAAGAACTCGTCAGGATACCAGATCGACAGGCTCATGGTCGGCTCCGAGGGCACATTAGGCATAGTGACTGAGATCACGCTCAGGCTGGCCTTCAAACCCAAGGCGTCCGCAATGACACTGGCGGCGTTCAACTCACTGCATGATGCGGGCAAGTGCGTCTCCAACATCATCGCGAAGCCGCTCCTGCCGTCTGCGATTGAGCTCATGGACTCGGTCACGATCAAGGCTGTGAACAAGTGCATGAACGTGGGCCTGCCCGATGTCGCCGCTATATGCATGATAGAGGTCGACGGGCACCCGACAGCCGTGGACGATGAGCTGAAGATCGTCGAGGAGGTCGCGCGGGCAAGCGGGGCAGTGTACACGGAGGCGTCCAAGGACAAGAAGAGGATAGACTACTGGACCTACGCCAGGAAGGCCATCATGCCGTCTCTGAGCAGGTACGGCGAGGCGTTCGTGTCCGTCGCCCTCGCCGACGACATGGCCGTGCCGATCTCCAGGGTCCCCGACGCGGTCACGGCCTTCCAGAGGATCGCCCAGGAGAACGGCGTCATCGTCGGCACCTATGGCCACGCTGCGGACGGGAACCTGCACACCAAGATGCTCGTGGAGCCCGGGTCCGACGACAGCTGGACCAGGGGCGAGCGGGCGGTCGGACAGATATTTGACAAGGTCCTCGAGCTCGGTGGCACGGTCACAGGGGAACACGGCGTGTCCATCACGAAGGCGCCGTACATGAAGAAGGAGCGTGCGGACTCGATCGAGGCGATGAGGAAGATCAAGAAGGCCCTCGACCCGAAGAACATCATGAACCCCGGCAAGATGTTCGACTGGGAAGGCAACGTTATCGCACATCTCAGGTACCCCGCGTTCCTGGAGACCAAGGGTTGCATGCCTGACAAAACCTGCACGCCGCAACCTGAGGAAAAATCCGCTCAGAAATGAGCGCTCCAGGCATCTGGTCAGGCGGATAAGTTATTTACAGCCATTCCGCATAGCATCGGCCCGTGAACAAGCGATTCCCCAGGCACGAGCGTGTGCTGTACTGGTGCGACAGCTGCAATGTGCCGTTGCTGGGCAAGAGCTGCGGCAGGTGCATGAAGAACGGGAGAGCGGTCGAACTCTCTCCCCAGGGCGACGTGAGGCTCGCCCTAGAGGGCACCAAGAAGAGGCTCAGATACCTGTTCCTGCGGCAATTCGGCGTGCAACAGCTCGTGCCCGACATCGTGGTCCTGAACAAGACCTCCGGAGAGGATCGCGCCGAGGAGGTCATCATCGACGGCAGGAAGGTCGCCCTCCTCACATACGACCTCGAGAAGATGGACCATTCGCTCACGCTCCGCATGGATGGCGCGCGCATGCTCGCGCACATGCACACGAAAAAGCTCGTCCGATTGAACAAGGCGGGCGGGCACATGAAGGGCAACTACCTCCCGCGGGAATCCATCGCATCCTTCGACACGGGCATCAGGGCAGGGGACGAGGTCGTCATCGAGATGGGCAAGTTCATCGGCTGCGGCTCAGCGAAGGTGGACGCCCACGAGCTCAGATCCGTGGAGAAGGGCGTCAAGGTTAGGGACTTCTCGCAGAGCGGCCCGCAGATGCCTGGCAGGAAGGCGTGGACGAGGGACATCGTGAAGGCCAACATCCCGCATCTGATGGCCAAGAAGGCAAAGGCGGAGCATGAGCTCAAGGATGCCATCCAGTCCAGGGACCTGCCCCTGACGGTCTCGTTCAGCGGCGGCAAGGACAGCCTCGTGGTGATGGACCTCGTCTCGTCTGTGACCAAGAACTACACCGCGATGTTCGTCGACACTGGCCTGGAGCACCCGGAGACGCGCGGGTATGTCCGGAGGTTCGCCAGTGAGCATGGGATGAGGCTCCTGGTCGCATCTGCGGGGGATTCCTTCGACGAGAACTTCACCGGCTTCGGTCCTCCGGCGAAGGACTTCAGGTGGTGCTGCAAGGTGTGCAAGCTCGCACCCGCGACAAGGATCATCGAGGAGAAGTTTCCCAAGGGCGCGCTCACGGTCGAGGGCAACCGAAAGCTCGAATCGTTCTCGCGGGCGCGCACCCAGCTGGTGGAGGAGAACCCGTTCGTGCCCGGGCAGACCATCGTGAACCCTATCAGGGACTGGACGGCACTGGATGTCTGGCTCTACATCATCTGGCGTGATCTGAAATACAATCCCCTCTATGACGAGGATATCGAGCGGGTCGGGTGCTGGATGTGTCCGTCGTCGCTCGCGAGCGAGACCGCGGAGATCGTCCGGCTCAGCCCCGAGCTGGCGAAATCGTGGCAGCAGAGGCTCGACGCGTGGGCCTCGGAGAACGGTCTTCCGGGGGAGTTCGTCCACTACGGGTTCTGGCGCTGGAAGGAGCTTCCTCCCAAGATGCGCGCCCTTGCCGAGAGGCTCGGGATCGAGGTCAGGCCGAAGAGGGCCGATACGCTGGCCCTCAGGGTCCTCAAGGGCGTGAGCCCTTGCGCTGCCGGGGGATACTCCGTCGAGGCCGTCCTCGAGATGCCTGAATCGAAGGGACTCAAGCGCGTGGCCGAGCTCCTCAAGACGGTCGGGGACGTCAGGCTCGTCGAGGACTTCGGGGTCACGATGGTCGAGGGGAAGAACGCGAATGCCAAGGTCTTCGCGGGCGGGCAGATCGCAGCAGTCGGCCGGTCTCCTGAGGACGCGAGCGGATACTTCGACATGGTGGCCAGGGCGGCCCTCAGGGCGAACCTGTGCACCAAATGCGGCATCTGCGTTCGCACGTGTCCCACGGGCGCCATCAAGCTCGATGAGGTCATCATGGTCGACGAGGAGAAGTGCAACCTCTGCGGCAAGTGCTCCGAGAGTTGCGTGGTTGCGCACTACTTCGACAAGCTAGCAGCTGAGCTGCCTGCTGCTGAGAAGGACCGGTCGAGAAGCCGAAGGAAGTGACTACTTCCCCTCTTCCTTGAGCTGCTTCGCCACCCTCAGGGTCTCCTTCTTGGCCTTCGAGAGCCCCTTCTTCCCTTCCTGGGCGACTGTCTTGACGACGGGCTTGGCCTCCTGGATGACCTTGTCCGTCACCACGACCCCCTTCTCGATGACGGTGCCAGTGACCCTGGCGACCTTGCCCATACCCCTGTCAAGGATGCTCCTGCTCGGTTCCCCACCGCATTGCGGACACTTGGGCTCCGCGTATATCTCCTGACCGCACCTCGAGCATCTTGCCATGTTTGACCTCCTGAGTACAAGCCCTGTATCCCGTAATAAACGTTGCACCAGACTACTTATAATCCCAGCAGAGTTACAGCGCGTTGGAATGGTCGACCTGCTTCAGATCGCGGGCGCCGCGGCAGGGTTCGCGCCCGCGATGCTGCTGATGTACTACACGCTCAGGGACTACACCTTCCCTCGTGTCGAGAAGCCGTACTTCGACGACAGGAAGATGTTCGCGTTCTTCGCGCTCGGCGTGGTGCTGGGGATGGTCCTGTTCGCCTTCGAGAGCTGGGGCAGGACCATTGCCGCCGCGGAGACCGTCCTGGTGCTGATCGTGGGCTTCGCGCTCATGGAGGAGCTGATGAAGCTCGTGATACTCAACTTCCCCAGGTTCGCAAGGAAGGTCGACACAGCGTTCTACGGGCTCTCGCTCGGCCTGGGCATCTCCTCGACCTTCACGTTCGCAACAGTCTACGTGTTCCTGCTGGGGCTCGAGGAGCCACAGGTCGCCGATGCCGTGGCGGTCGCAATGTTGGGTGTCCTGTTCGTCCTGCTCCACGGCTCGACGACCGCGCTGATCGGCGTGGGGGTCGCGCGAGGCGACGTCAAGGGCTACTTCCCGGAAGCGCTCCTCATACACATCGCCTTCGGGCTGCTCTACGAGTCGTTCTTCTCAGTGGAGATCATCGAGCCGCCCCTCAACCTGGTCGGCCTGGTGGGCGCGGCTGCAGTCGTCGTGTACAGCTACCAGAAGATACACAGGCAGTCCCTGCCAGCACTAGTCAGGGACGCCAAGCGGCTCATGAAGAGATGATGTGTGATCAGACCGACCGGTACACGCCCTCGCCCGCCTCATAGACCATGTTGTGCTCGAGCATGCGCGCGAGCATGTCATCCGCAGAATTCTTGCCCAGTATGCTGGCCACCTTTCGTAGGTCCTCGATCGCGAATCCCGACTTGAGCCTCGTGAGCTCCTGGGCGATTATACGCAGGCGCTCGAGCGGGTCCTTGGCGGACTTCGCGCTCTCCGCGGCCAAAGCGTAGGGCGACCTGCTCCTGGCCTTCTTCTCCCGAGGAAGCTGCTCCCCTCCCCTCAGGGCGGCGTTGGCCCTTGCCACGGACTCCGCTAGCTCCATCGGCGAATCGGTGAGGAACATGATTTTGACTCTGGACATGTCTATCTCGCGCCCGCACTGGCATGAGGTGGTCTTCTTGTTGGCCTTGACACCCTTGGCCATGCCGCACTTGGGGCACACGATCACGCCGTACTTCAGAGAGATCCCATCCTGAGCGTCAGAAGGAGCGCATCTCCTTCTCGAGCATCTTGAGGTCCTGTTCCGCGAGCGTCAAGGGGCTGACCGTGGTGAGTAGCGTCGAGTCCGTGACGGCGATCTTGTCGTTCACATGCTGAAGCAGCTTCAATACCTTCGGGAAGCCGTTCTGAGAGATGAGGTACTCTATCCCAGACACGAGCACCACGCAGTTCCTGTTCTCCGAGATGAACGTCTTCACGTCAGAGTACAGGAGCGCCAGGTTCGACGGGTCCCGGGAGTAGCTCTTCTCCTGGTCCATCGAGAGCCAGAGGAACGGCACGCCCTTCAGCTCGAACCTGTCCTTCACCTTCTCCGGGTACTCCCTCGTGACGCACAGCGCGGGCACCCCGTGCTTCACCGCATCCACGAAAATGTCGAACGCCTGATCCGGGATCTCCTCCTTGATAAGGTACGAGTAGCCGGACTCGAGGTTGTACTTCCTCTGCGTGTCCTCCTCTCGGACCCTCGCAGGTCTCAGCACGTCGACGACCTCATAGACCTGCATCACGCAGGCCATGTAGCCGCTGCTCACGCATTCGACCTCGTCGATCTCGTACCTCTTGCCCGTGAGCTGGGACACTATGCCCGACAGGTACCCCCTGCTGAAGTCGCAGGAGTTGCCCTCCTTCGCCTCGACGGACTCCTCGAGGTTGACGACCATCTCGCTCTCCTCCAGGGATTCGACCCTCAACCTACTCAGCCCTGCCTCCATCCACACTGGCTCGATGACGGACTTGACCTCTGAGAGATCGGCGCAATTCAGCCCGAAGCTCTCTACGAGCGCCCGGCCGCACCTCTGCCCGTACCTGTAGAGCATGAGCCTCGCCCGCTGCTCGCCCTCCACGATGTCGAGCTCCTCCCGAAGATGAGCGAGGGCTATGCCGGGCATGACGAAGAACGGGAGAGGCCTCACTGAACCGCCTCCATCAGCTTCTTGCCCATCTCGGAGAATGCGAGCTCGACGTTCTGACCTGTCTTGGCGCTGGTCTCCATCACAGGGCAGTTGAGAGATGCCCCGAAGGATTCGACTTCAACCATCGTGAACTTCTTCTCGAGGTCGGACTTGTTGGCGAGTATTATGATCGGCTGGTCTCCCACGACCGAGCGGAAGCTGCCGAGCCAGGACTTGAGGTTCTTCATCGTCTCCGGCCTGGTGAAGTCGCACACGGCTAAGGCCCCGGCAGCGCCCTTGTAGTAGGCCGCGTGGAGCGACTCCTGGGTCTTCTGGCCGAGTATGTCCCATATCATGAGGTCCACGTTGGCATCGCCAACCGTGAGGCTCTTCTTCGACACCTTCGTCCCAAAGGATTTCAGGTATTTGTCGTCGAAGACGTCGAAAACAAACCTGCGGACAAGGCTGGTCTTCCCGACCGCGCCGTCGCCCAGGAGACATAGCTTGATGATGTATTTTCCTGAGGGCATTCAGAATCGTAGGAAAATGCCGGGATGGCTATATAACGCTTGATGGACCGAGAACCGTCCTGGAAGAAGGGCTAGTCAGTAGGTGGCTGAGGCGGTCAGGCATTCAGAACTCACGAGGAGGGATATCCCTTCTCGCCGTTGTCCGGATATACCTCGTTCTCGATATGACTGCGAGCGTTTCGCCGGCTAAGTTCATGATGTACCACGGACTTCTCCGGCTAGGGACCCGGCCGAAGGGTGCAAGAGGATGAGCGGGGCGGGCGGCGGAAAGGGGACGAAGATGACGAGGATGCTCGAAGGAGCGGGCGACATAGTCCGCACGCACAGGCTCCGGAAGGAGTTCGAAGACCTCGTGGCCGTGGACGACCTCGACCTCAAGGTCGGGCCCGGGCTGCTCTACGGGATGATAGGCCCGAACGGCTCCGGCAAGACGACCGCGATCAAGATGCTCGTCGGGCTCCTGAGGCCGACGGCGGGGAAGGCGTACGTGCTTGGAGAGAAGGTCCCCATAGTGGACAACATCTCCAGGATCGGCTACATGCCCCAGGAGATGGCCATATACGCGGACCTGACCGTGCACGAGAACTTGGAGCTGTTCTCCAGGCTTTACTCCATGGACAGGGAGCTGTTCGAGAAGCGTGAGCGGGAGCTGCTCAAGGTGATTGACCTCTCCGATCGCAGGGACGCGCTGGTGTCGCAGCTCAGCGGAGGCATGAAGCACAGGACCTCGCTCGCGTGCGCGCTCATGCACGACCCCGAGGTGGTCTTCCTGGACGAGCCGACCGTCGGCGTCGACCCTGAGCTCCGGGTTGGCTTCTGGAAGTACTTCGCCGACCTGAAGGCCAGGGGCAAGACGGTGATCATGACCACGCACTACATGGACGAGGCGGTCAGGTGCGACCTCGTGGGCATGATGCGGCTCGGGAGGCTCATAGGCGAGGGGACGCCCAAGGAGCTCATGGCCATGACCTCGACCAGCGACCTCGAATCCGCCTTCATGACGATGGCCAGGAAGGTGGGAACCTGAGGCTGGACAGGGTCCTCGCGATTGCCCGCAAGAACCTGAGGTCCCTCAAACACGACAGAAGGACCATCGGCTTCCTGGTGTTCATGCCCTTGATCATGATCACCATCTTCGGATACACGTTCGGAGGGGATGTCAAGAACATCGACGTTTGTGTGGTCAACCTGGACCAGGCCCCTGCCAACCAGTCCATGGCCGGCGCGATCATCTCGGAGCTGGGGACCAGGGACACGCTGGACATCGTTCGTGTCTACAGTCCCTCGGACGCCTACTTAGATCCCGTCGCGATAGGCAGGGAGAAGGTGGAGGACGCCGACATATGGGCGATCATATTCTTCAACGAGACCTTCACGCAGGACGCTGCTGCCATCGCGGGGGACGGAACCGGCCAGTCGGCCCTCGTGAGGCTCATCGCGGACGGCACCAACCCGAACATAGTACAGGCGATCAGCAACGACATCCTGACCGCCATCAGGGCCGTCCTGGGCACGAGCGCCTTCGTCGTGCCCATCTCCATCTCGACAGACCTCGTCTATGGCGAGGGCGCGAGGTTCATCGACTTCTTCGCGCCGGGCGTCATGGGCCTCGCGGCCATGATGGTAACGTTCATGCTGTCGATAATATCGTTCATACACGAACGGACAACGTCCACCCTCGACAGGCTCCTGACAACGCCCGTCACTGAGGGCGAGATCGTAGCCGGATACGCACTCGCGTTCGGGCTCGTGGGACTCGTGCAGTCGATTGTGATCATACTCACAGCGGTGGCCCTGTTCGAGATACAGATAGTCGGGAACCCGTTCACAGTGCTCCTGATCATATTCGTGTTCGGCGCCGGGAACCAGGGCATGGGGTTCCTGCTCTCGTCGTTGGCCAAGAACGAGTTCCAGGCCATCCAGTTCATCCCCCTGATACTCTTCCCGTCGCTCCTGCTGTCAGGGGTGTTCTGGCCCATAGAGGCCGTGCCCGCCTTCCTCAGACCTGTATCCTACTTCGTACCGCTCACCTATGCGGTCGAGGGCATGAGGTCGATTATGATCAGGGGGTGGGGCATGGGAAGCATTTGGCCGGAGTTCGCCGTGCTCGTGATATTCGCAGGCATCATGCTCCTGCTGAGCGCTTACAGCCTGAGGAAGAGGAGATAGACGATGGTCGACGTGAGGCCCAGGGTAGTGTTCGTATCCGATGGCCAGGAGATCACCCACAGGCAGATGGAGGCCCTGGCGGCGTTGCACAGAAGGGGCAGCATGAAGAAGGCAGCCGAGTCCCTCGGGCTGTCTACGCCCGTCCTGCACAAGTACGTCAGGGAGATCGAGGAGAAGGCAGATGCCGAGCTCATCTCCTCCACGAGCCGGGGGAGCAGGCTCACCAAGGCAGGGCTGGAGCTGCTGAGGCGCTTCAAGGCATACGAGCTGAGGCTCGAGGATCCGACCGTTCTCAGGGTAGCTGGCACTGTCGTCTCTGAACGCTGCCTCCTCGCCGCGGCGACGGAGCTCTCGGATGCGGGGAAGGCGTGCGTCGTGACCATCTCCACGGACGAGGCCAACCTGAGGCTGATGGACGAGGCGAAGGTGGACTGCGTCGTCCTCGACGACGCCATGTACGCCATGGAGAGGGCCCCCGAGGCCGAGAGCACCGAGATAGGCTCGGACATGCTCCTGTTCAAGGACGAGGGGCCCAGGTTCGCGAAGCTCGCCTTCGGAGCCCAGAGGCTGGCCTTCAGATTCATGACGGAGAAGGACATACCCCATGAGATCGTCCGCGTGATTTACGAGCCCACGATGGTCGACCGGACGGACCTGAGCTACTTCGTCAACAGGAGCCTTGCAAGGAACGGCGTCGTCAGGGCCGAGGGGGCCAAGGACCAGAAATGGTCCTTGCACTCGATGATGGCGCTGGAGTGCACGGAGCACGAGGACCTGCCCTTGTTCCTTGAGGAGGCCAGGGAGGCCTGGTTTTACCGGAAGGGATAACGCTTTTCCCTTATCAGCAAAACTCTCAAATATCCCGCCGGCATAGCCAGTCCCGGTGATTGGTCTTGGCGGAAGCTAAGGAGCCGAATCCGGAGTTCACAAGGAAGGTCGTTGAGGCAGGTGGCAAGACTGTCAACCTCTGCTTCCAATGCGGGACCTGTACGGGCAGCTGTCCATCGGGGAGGCAGACTGCGTTCAGGGTGAGGAAGGTAGTGAGGAGGGCCCAGCTGGGCTTCGAGGAGGATGTCCTTCCGTCGGACGACCTCTGGCTGTGCACGACCTGCTACACGTGCTACGAGAGGTGCCCGCGAGGGGTCGAGATCGTGGACATCATCATGGCGCTCAGGAACATGGCCGTCCGAAAGGGCTACATAGCGGACGCGCACAAGAAGGTCGCCCAGCTGATATCGAAGACGGGGCACCTGGTGTCGCTCAGGGACGAGGACAAGGCCCTGAGGAAGAAGCTCGGGCTGCAGGAGACGCCTCCGACCGTGTTCGCGCACGCGGACGCGCTCGAGCAGGTGAAGAAGATCGCGCAGGCGTGCGGGTTCGACAAGCTCGTCGAGACGGGAGGGAAGTAGATGGCGAAGCATGCGTTCTTCCTGGGCTGCATCATGCCACTCAGGTACCCAGGCATCGAGAGCTCCACGAGGGAGGTCATGAAGTCCCTCGGGGTCGAGCTCGTGGACATGCAGGGCGCGAGCTGCTGCCCCGCGCCAGGGGTCATGCGCTCGTTCGACCAGCAGTACTGGATGGCCGTGGCTGCGAGGAACCTCGCCATCGCCGAGAAGATGGGCATGGACATCGTGACGATCTGCAACGGCTGTTTCGACACGCTGTTCGAGGTGGCGCACAAGCTGAACCACGACCCTGACCTGAGGAAGAAGATCAACAAGATACTGAAGGACGCCACGGGCATGGAGTACAACGGCACCGTGAAGGTGAGGCACTTCGTGGAGCTGCTCTACCGGGACGTCGGCCTCGAGGCGATCAAGTCGAAGGTGAAGGGGGGCAAGAGCCTGAAGGCGGCCGTGCACTACGGCTGCCACTTCCTGAAGCCCTCGAACATCAAGAAGATCGACGACGCCGAGCGCCCGCACATCTTCGACGACATAGTCGAGGCCGCGGGCATGACCAGTGTGGTGTACAAGGACAAGGGCACGTGCTGCGGCGCGGGCGGGGGCGTGAGGGCGAGGACCCCAGATGTAGCGCTCAAGATGACCGCGGACAACCTGAAGAACATGACCTCCGCGGGCGTGGAGGTCATCGTGGACTGCTGCCCGTTCTGCCACCTGCAGTACGACGCCGGCCAGGTCCAGCTTAAGGAGTACAAGATACCGGTCCTGCACCTGTCGCAACTCCTGGGCCTCGCGTTCGGCCTCGAGAAGGAGAAGCTCGGGCTCGAAGTGCACCAGGTCAAAGTAGCCCTCTGAGGGAGAGGTCCGGAGATGCACGTCGCTCGCCTTGTGGCAATAACCGAGGTGAAGAACGTGCCTCCGGACCTGAGACCGTTCGTCGATTTCAAGGCGGCCGTGGAGGATAAGACGCTCGACGACAAGGAGCTCGTCGCTGTGCTCAACATCGATACCACGACATGCTACATTCCCGTCTTCCTGAAGGGACCCGCCTCCCTGGAGGCGCTCGAGAAGGAGCTCGCGGCCCAGGACGCGAAGCTGACGGCCGACTCGAAGGACGTGCTGGCCAAGCACATGCAGAAGTAGCGGACCGCGACCGGGGGACCTCTGACCTGGCAAAGTTCATTACCGACCTTGCGGTTGAAGGTAGTCGCAGGCCCGGAAGGACCCGGAGAGGCCAAGGATGGACAAGCGACTGTACAAGTGTTTCAGGTGCGGCAAGCTCTACGAGGACGAGCAGGCCGCGGCCAAATGCCACAACGCGCCTATCCAGCTGGTCCTGAAGAAGGAAGGGATGCCGAAGCCGAGGTTCCTGGGGAACTGAGGTGCTCGACCGCTTTCGACTGACTGCCTTCCGGGCGAGGGGAACGCATGACTATCGAAGAGCTTCACCGCAAGATCGACAAGGAATGGCCGAAGCACCTGGAGAAGACGAGGAAGCTGCTGAGGATCCCGAGCGTGTCCATGACGGGCGAGGGGATCCAGGAGTGCGCTGACTTCGTCGAGGGTATGCTGGAGGACATCGGAGCGAAGCACGGGCAGTTCAAGGGCACCAGGTCGAGCCACCCGCTCGTGCACGGGCACATCGACGTCGGGGCGGAGAGGACGGCCCTGCTGTACGGCATGTACGATGTCCAGCCCGTGGGCAACCCGGACGAGTGGAATCATCCGCCCTTTGGAGCCAAGATAGTGAAGATGAAGCCCTGGGGCGCCGTGCTCGTGAGCCGAGGCGTCTACAACTCGAAGGGCGCGCTCGGCGGGATGCTCCTCGCCATCAAGACCATGGTGGACAACGACGCCCTCCCGATGAACTTCCACTTCCTGATCGAGGGCGAGGAGGAGCTCGGGGGCCACTCGTTGCCGAAGTGGGTCTTCAAGCACAAGCCGAGGCTGTCCAGGGCCGATGTCGCGTTTGAATTCGACTACAGCGAGAACGCGAGGGGGGTTCCAGTGATATCCCTGGGCATGAAGGGGTGCGTGTACTTCGACCTGGTGGCCGAGGGCAAGGACAGAGGGGGCCCGGAGGCGGAGCCGCACAGCAGCGACGCGGTCATCGTCGAGAGCCCTGCATGGAGACTTGTGCATGCTCTCTCGACCATGGTCGACAAGGACCAGAACCCGACGATAGACGGCCTATCCGACGATGTCCAGGAGGCGAGCCCCGAGGACAGGAGGCTGGTCAAGAGGCTCCTCGAGAGGTTCGACATCGATGCATACAGGAGGGAGCTGGGAATCCAGCGGTTCAAGGCGACGGGCTCGCCAGAGGAGATCATGATGAAATACCTGTACGAGCCCTCCGTGAACATCAACGGGCTCAGCTCAGGCTTCGAGGAGGACGGCACCAAGACCGTCCTGCCCCCAAGGGCGAAGGCCAAGATAGACATCCGGATGGTCCCCAACATGACTATCGAGGGCACCAGAAAGAAGGTCATGGAGCATCTGAAGAGGCGCGGGTTCACTGACATCAGGATGAGGAACTACATCGACTATCCGTGGGCGAAGGTCTCCGTCAACGAGGTCGTCTCCCAGGCGAGCATAGAGGCCATGAGGTTCCACGGCAAGGAGCCCGAGGTATGGCCCATGGTCGCAGGGTCTGCGCCCATGTACCTGTTCGACCAGGTGCTCGGGGTCCCGTGGGGAGGGGTTGGGCTCGGACATGGCGCGAACGCGCATTCGCCGAACGAGTACGCGGTCGTCAAGGGAATGAAGGACTTCGAGAAGAGCGTGTGCACGGTCTTCTGGAAGTACGCCGAGCTCTCGGACAAGAGAAGGTGAGCACGGACCCCAACGGGGAACAAATGAGCATTGCTGCTCAGCCGTATGAATCCGACAGTGTTGTCCCAATCAGGATACCAATAGTGATATAGCATTGTGACGTTCTATCACGACTGGGCCGAGGGCAGAGCAGGACTGTGGGGGAGTCCTCGACCCAGCAACTAGAGGGGAGAAAGGGGAGAGATTTTCATGACTAGAGCCCGCAAGCTAGCAGCGATAGTCGTGTGTGCCTTGATGCTGGGTGGTGTCTTCTTGGCGCTGCCCGGCTCTACGAACGTGATGCGGTCGTCCGCTCAGGAGCCTGTGGTGCTCACAATCGGCGTCACCCAGTCCCCTGACAATCTCAATCCGTTCGTAGGCTATCTCAGTGTCTCGTATCAGATCTACATGCTGATGTACGACATGCTCGTGGGGGTCGACAAGGACCTGAACCCGTGCCCACAGCTCGCTACATCATGGGAGCACACGCCGGACGGCATGACCTGGAACTACTCGCTCGTGAGGAACGCCAAGTGGCATGACGGTACCAATTTGACCGCCCATGACGTCGCGTTCACCTATAACCTCATACTGGACAACCCGGGCCCGTGCGCCTTGTATACCGACTACGTGAGGAACTTCACATCGGTCGTGGCACTCGACGATTACACGGTCCAGATTCAGACGGACACACCCAAGGCCACGATGCTCAGCATCATAGCTCCGATACTGCCGGAGCACCTGTGGGGCGACATCCCGGCAGGCCTGATCGACAATGTCGACCCGTTCGACACGCACTACTTCCCGACGGGACCGGTCGGGTCAGGTCCGTTCGTCCTCTACGCGTACGCGGTCGATGATATCACCAAGTTCCGGAAGTTCGCGGACTACTACGGCGGAACGGTCCACTTCGACGAGCTCTGGCTCAAGGTCTTCCTCGACACGGACGCCATGCTGAACTCACTCTACGCGGCTGAGATAGACATCGCATCGGGAGTGCCTGCGAACGTCTGGGACACGGTCCTATCCCAGAACCAAATCGATGGCCAGGCAGTGAGGGAGATTGCCATGAACGAGCTCGGGCTCAATGTCTGTCCTGTCGACCTGCGATATGCTGGGGCGAGCACGAACTACGAGCTGCTCAACATGTCGGTCAGGAAGGCCATTGCCATGGCTGTCAACAAGACAGACCTAGTCCAGAACGTGATGCATGGGCTCGGGGACGAGGGCGACTCGATGATCCCGCCCGCGAGTGCGTTCTGGCACTACAATGTGACGCCATCGGAGGAGTACGACTTCGACCTCGCCGAGGCAAATGCGATCCTCGACGCCGCCGGCTATCTCGACTCGGACGAGGACGGCGTCAGGGAGAACGGGACGAGCGGTGCTGAGCTGAGCTTCCTGTTCAATGTCATACTCGACAATCACGAGGATTGCGAACTGGCTGGACCAGATAGGCATCTACGCCCCACCGCAGGCCGTCAGCGAGGACTCCTTGATCACCCAGTGGATCGGGATGAAGTACGACCTGTACATTTGGGGCTGGGGAGGAGACGCAGACCCCTCGTTCCTGCTTTCGGTCATGACCACAGATCAGATCCCGGATGCCAAGAACGACTGGTCGGCCTGGTCCGACTGCTTCTACTCGAACCCGTACTACGACCAGCTGTTCATACAGCAGCAGAACGAGGTGGATGTGAATGCGAGACAGGCGATCATCCATGAGATGCAACAGATACTCTACCGCGATGTGCCATACGTCGTCCTGACCAACCCGTGGGGCCTCTACGCGTACAGAACGGACCGGTTCACGAACTGGCCCGACATGGTCGCGCACCCAGGCATGACCCCGATGTCCGGTTGGACTGGCGGGGCTTGGCTGTTCTACGAGATACTCCCGTACACATGGACGGGCCCGACGGACGTCTCCGCAGGCGAGGACCTGGAGGCAGCCGTCAACGAGACGGTTTCGTTCACTGGCTCTGCGAACGATGTCGACGACCCGGCCTCGAGCCTGACATGGACCTGGGAGTTCCTCGAGCCCAACGGGACGACATACACCAGGATAGGCCAGTTTGTGACATACAAGTTCGTCAATGCCGGCACTGTCACAGTCAAGCTGACCGTGACTGACCCTGATGACCAGTCCGACAGCGACACCATCATAGTCACCGTCAAGGTGGTCCTGGACGCGGGCTGGCTCGCGGGCTACGTCGAGGACTCGGCAGGCGACCCGATTGTGGCTGCGATCGTCACGGTCGAGGAGAGTACGAGGACCACCAATGCCACGGGGTACTACAACTTCACGCTCTCGGCTGGCACCTACAACGTGACAGCTGATGCTGCCGGCTATGCCGCGAGCGGCGAGCACATGGTCATCATCACGGAGGGCGAGGTGACCTGGCAGAACATAACCCTGCTCTTGAACTCCGGCACTCTTGCTGGACAGGTCGTGGACGAGAAGACCGGCGACCCGGTCGAGGGAGCGCTCATAGTCGTCAGACTCGGCGATGTCAGCCGTCAGGACCTCACAGATGCCGACGGCAACTACAGCATCGATCTTCTCGAGGCTGGCAGATACAACGTCAACGCATCGAAGGCGGACTATGAGACCTACATGACGAGCGTGACTATAGTGGCCGGTGAGACGACCACCCTGAACATCGAGCTCGCCCCGGTCGAGGAGGCCGGAGGGATAAGCACCGCCTTGCTGGCAGCGATCGTTGGCATAGTCGTGCTCGTGGCCGTCGTCGCTCTCGCGTATGTGCTCCTGAAGAGGAAGAAGGCTGAAGGCCCGCCCGGGGGAGCCCCGCCCGCGCCGCCGAGCACTTGACCGTGCCCTTAAACCCCTTCTATTGTTTCACAAACACCTTCGCATGCGACGCCTGAAGATACTGGGCTTGAGCGGGGAGTGCAGCATTGAAGTCACTAAGAAGGGTGTTCCTCAGAAGGCTGTTGAACGCGCTCGTGACTCTGATGCTCGTGCTGATCCTGAACTTCTACCTGTTCAGGGTCATGCCAGGCGATCCGGTCAGGCTACTCATACCCCAGGACCCCAGCATCGGCCCTGAATTCATCGAAAGGCAGAGGGAGGCCTTCGGGCTGGGCAAGCCCCTTCTCGAGCAGTTCTTCATCTACTTGTGGAACACAGCCCACCTCGACTTCGGCCTGTCCTACTACTATCGCACGCCTGTGTGGGACTACATCTGGGACTCGCTGCAATGGACGCTGATCCTTGTGGGAACCTCGTCGGTACTTATGATAGTCATCGGCATGACGATGGGGATCATTTCCGCGTGGAGGCGGGGAGGACTCTTCGACACCGGGTCCCTAGCCTTCTCGCTCTTCTTCTACGCGATGCCGACGTTCTGGTTTGCGATGATGCTCATTGTGATCTTCTCCCAGCAGATCCCGATCTTCCCAGCAGGGGGACAGCTCTCCATCGGTGAGACGCTCTGGCCGATGGACGGGGACAAGATGCTGGACCTGTTGGAGCATCTGATACTCCCAGCGACGAGCCTCACCATCGGGAGCATCGCCGCCTTCTCGCTCATCATGCGCGGCTCGCTCATAGACGTCATGACCGAGGAGTACATCACGACCGCCAGGGCGAAGGGGCTCTCCGAGTACAAGGTCCTCAAGGACCACGCGGTCCCGAACGCCATGCTCCCGATGGTCACCTTGATCGCGATGGACCTCGCCTTCGTTGTCGGTGGGGCTTTCCAGACGGAGCAGGTGTTCAGCTACAAGGGCATCGGATGGGCGACCATCCAGGCCACCTACAAGAGAGACTACCCAGTGCTCCAGGCGGCCTTCCTCTTGATCGCGGTGACCGTCATAATCGCGAACTTGATCGCGGACCTTCTGCTGGTCAAGCTCGACCCCAGGGTGAGAATGGATTGATGACCCCGATCTCGACGACCGTGGCTGACATACTCCACCTGTCAGGACCGACGAGGGAGAAGCTCGCACTCGCGAGGAGGCGCGGGGCGAATATGTGGAGACTGTACAGGGCGAGCAGGGTTGGCATGCTAGGCCTGATCCTGCTCTTCGTCGTTCTCGGGATGGCCGTCTTTGCGGATTTCGTGACGCCCTACGGCCCTTTCGAGCCCACGGGCCAGCCTCACGAGACCCCCCCGTCCCCAAAGAACTGGCTGGGGACCGACCTCAGTGGATGGGACATCTACAGCAGGGTGATCTATGGTGCGCGGGTCTCGCTCATGATCGGCCTCGTCGCCACGGCGGTCTCAATGGGCCTGGGGACGCTGGTCGGCCTCATGAGCGGCTACTGGGGAGGGTGGAGGGACGAGGTCCTGATGAGGATCACCGACGTCTTCCTGGTGATACCCTGGCTCGTGCTGATGATCGTCCTGGCCTATGTGCTCCCGGGAGGTCCCAGCGTCACGAAGGTCGTGTTCGTCATAGGCATCACCGGATGGTCAAGCACCGCGAGGATTGTGCGGGCGCAGGTCTTCTCCCTGAAGGAGAGGGCGTTCGTTGAGAGGGCGAGGGCGATAGGCTCCGGGGACTTACACATCGTGAGGAAGCACATCTTCCCGAACGTCTTCCCGCTCATATTCGCGAACGCCATACTCACGATCGCGCTCTCCATCCTGTCCGAGAGCACTCTGAGCTATGTCAACCTCGGGCCGAGGTCGTACGAGGTCGTCACATGGGGGAACATACTGAACGACGCGGTCCAGGCGCACGCGATGACCCTTGGCTACTACTGGTGGATCGTGGTCCCGGGCCTCTGCATCGTGCTGGTCGTCCTCGCCTTCACGTTCATCGGCTTCGCCCTCGACGAGATATTCAACCCGAGGCTGAGAAAGCGCTAGGGTAGCCACGGAATGTCTGGCGAAGGTCTGAGGACCACGGCAACCTTTTAATATGGAAGTATGTTATCGAGCCTTCCCGCACTAATCTACGAGAGGTATGCAATGGCTCAGAAGACTAGGGCTGCCGCGAAGAAGGTCAAGGACAAGTGGAGGGCGAAGGAGTGGTACAAGGTCTACGCCCCCGACATGTTCAGCAAGATGCAGCTCGGGGAGACCCCCGCGGACGCGCCCGAGAACGTCATGGGAAGGATCACGGAGGCCACCGTCCAGGACCTCACGGGCGACTTCTCGAAGATGCACATCAAGATCAAGTTCAAGGTCCACGACGTGAGAGGCCTCGACGCCATGACCAGGTTCGACGGGCACGACCTGACGAGCGACTATGTCAGGAGGCTCACGCGCAGGAAGAGGACTAAGACCGATGCCGTGGTCGACGTCACGACCAAGGACGCGTGGGAGATACGCGTCAAGCCCATGGCCGTGTCCGAGCAGAGGATCCAGGCGTCCCAGGAGACCGCCATCAGGACCATCATGATGGAGGAGATCAAGAGGATCGCCTCGGAGGTCACAATAGGCGAGTTCGTGCGCATGCTCATCATGGGCGAGCTGGCCAAGCGAATCTCGGACGCCTCCAAGATCATCGTTCCCATCAAGAGGATAGAGATCCGCAGGAGCGAGGTCACGAAGACAGGGAGGATGCCGGAGCCGGGCGAGGCGCCCATAATGGGGCCCCAGGAGGCACCTCCTGAGGAGACGCCAGCCGAGGAGACGCCCGAGCCCGTAGCCGAGGCCCCCGCGCCCGAGCCGGCGCACGAGATCATTGAGGCTGCTCCTGCCGAAGAGGGCAAGGAAGAGTGACGCGGCGAGGACGCGCGCGCCTGATGTGTACGAAAAGTCGGGGTGGCTCAGCCTGGTGGAGCGTCGGACTCATAGGGAGAGGTCTTGACCAGATGCTCCTAAGACATCCGGAGGTCACGGGTTCGAACCCCGTCCCCGACACCAATTCTGCGACAGCATTATTTCGGTGCAGCAGATTAGCTCGCCCCGAGGAGCGCTAGATGAGGGTGATCATATACACGGGCAAGGGCGGCGTCGGCAAGACCAGCGTGGCCGCTGCGACTGCCCTCAGGGCCGCCGCGAAGGGGCACAGGACGGTCATCATCAGCACGGACGCCGCCCACAGCCTCTCCGACTCGCTGGAGTTCCAGCTCTCGGGCAAGGTCACCCAGATCGCGAAGAACCTGGACGGGATAGAGGTGGACATCCAGTACGAGCTCGAGAACAGGTGGAAGGAGATCCAGGCTTATCTGTCTGACTTCCTGGCCTCACAGGGCATGGACGCGGTCACGGCCAAGGAGATGGCAGTCTTTCCCGGCATGGAGCTCATGTCCGCACTGTTCTACATCGAGGAGTTCCACAAGGAGAAGCGGTACGATGTCGTGGTCATGGACACGGCCCCGACAGCGGACACGCTCAGGCTGCTCGCGTTCCCCGACACGGCCAACTGGTACTTCGACCGGCTGTTCCACATGCTCAGGAACGTCATAAGGGTCGCCAGGGCCACGGTGGGCAAGTTCATGTCCACCCCTCTGCCGACCGACAAGTTCCTGAAGGACATCGAGAGCCTCAAGGAGCGCCTGGCGTATGTCAAGGACCTGCTCTCCGACCCCGAGGTCACATCGGTCAGGCTCGTGATCAACCCCGAGAAGATGGTCATCAGCGAGACACAGAGGGCGTACACCTACCTGTGCCTGTACGGATACACCGTGGAGAGCGTCATCGTCAACAGGGTCGTGCCCGAGGACTACGCTGGACAGTACTTCGACATCAAGCTCCAGGAACAGAGGAAGTACATGGCAGCGATAGATGAGGCCTTCTCCCCGCTCAAGATGCTCAAGGCCAACCTGATGCCCAGGGAGGTCCTGGGCAGGAAGGCCCTCGACAAGCTCGCGGACGAGATCTTCGGGGACGGGGACCCGACCGAGGTGTACTCCAGGGAATCCCCGATGGGGATGTACGACGAGGACGGAGCGAGCGTCCTGGCCCTGAAGCTGCCCTTCCCCATGAATCAGAAACTAGAGCTATATACGAGGAAGGACGATTTGATGGTTCAGCTAGGGGCGTTCAAGAAGTCCATCACGCTCCCGCACTCCATGACCAACAAGAAGATCCTGGGGGCGGCGATGGATGACGGATGGCTGAGGATCAGGTTCGAGGGCGAGGAACATGGTAAAGGAAAAGCTCGGAAGAGGGGTAGAGGCCGCACGGCGCCTCGAAAGACATCTTGAGGAGATTGCCACCAACGTCGCGACGAAGGACACGATGACCCACTTCGTCAATGCGGGCACGGAGATCGTCCAGGCCGCCAACACCGCGGTGAAGCAGTTGAACGTGCCTGAGGAGACGAAGCTCAGGATACACAAGGCAGAGAAGGAGGTCCTTCTGGCCGTCAAGAGCGCGATTGAGGTCATTCTGAAGGAGATAGACAAGGAGATCGCGCACCAGCCCAAGAAGTCAGAGCTGAAGAGGATAGAGATCAAGCAGGCCAAGCGGAAATCGAAATAGGTCTCCCACGTTTTCGGAGCGCACAGCTTTTTTAGCTGTAGGCCATTACGCACCATCCACCTTGGCTCAGAGGGGGGAAGTACAGTATGGTCAAGATGTTGGTACCGTACCCGGAGAACTGCACTGGCTGCAGGTTCTGCGAGATGGCCTGCACGGTCTACCACGATGGCGTGGTGAACCATGCGGATGCGAGGCTTCAGGTGCACAGGCGGAACGTCAGGATAGACTTCCCGTCCGTGTGCACGCACTGCGTCTCGTGCGGCGACGATTGCTGCGTCCTCCACTGCCCGACCGAGGCGATCAAGAAGAAGGACGGGGTCGTGTACGTCGAAGAGGAGGAGTGCACCGCTTGCGGGACCTGTGTCGAGGTCTGCCCGTTCGGGGTCATGCGCATGGAGGAGAAGGCCTTCAACTGCGACCTCTGCGGTGGGGATCCGACATGCGTCAAGTTCTGCCCGACCAAGGCGATCGTGTTCGAGGAGCCCAAGCCCGAGCAGTACGAGAAGGTCAAGACGCTCCTGAAGGAGGAGGAATGACATGAAGGGCTACATGGGCAGGATACTCAAAGTCGACCTGACCACAGGCAAGTCGCACGCGCGCACGTTCGACGAGAAGTACGCGCGCAAGTACCTCGGAGGCCAGGGGTTCGCAGTCGAGATAGTCTACCACGCTGTGCCCAAGGGCGCGGATGCGTTCTCGCCGGAGAATGTGCTCGCGATTGCAGGAGGTGTTTTCGACGGGTTCCCTGTGGGCACGGGCGGCAAGGTGGCCTTCGCGGCCAAGTCACCGGCCACGGGCACCCTCGCCGAGAGCATCATGGGAGGGTCCATCGGGCCGGAGCTGAAGCATGCGGGCTATGACGCGCTCGAAATAGTCGGAAAGGCTGAGGCACCGTCGTACCTCTACATCGAGGACGACAAGGTCGAGATCAACGACGCAGCGGACCTGTGGGGCAAGGACACGCGGGTCGTGCCCGAGACCCTCAAGAAGCGTCACGGCTGGGACGTCAAGGTGGCGTGCATAGGCGTGGCGGGCGAGAAGCTTTCAAAGATGGCCTGCATCGACTGTGACGACAGGCAGTCGGGCAGGGGCGGCCTTGGCGCAGTCATGGGGTCCAAGAACCTGAAGGCGATAGTCGTGAGGGGGACCAAGGACCTGGTGCCCAACGACCCGAGGAAGTTGCTGGACCTCGCCCTGCACTACCAGAAGGTGTACGAGGCCGCGCCGTCGTTTGTCGAGGACACGAAGTACGGCACGGGCGAGTTCCTCGGCTGGGTGAACAAGGACAGGGGCGTCTTCCCTACGAGGAACTTCCAGGAGGGGGTGTTCAACGAGCGCGAGAAGATCGACCCATATTACTGGGCTCCCAAGTACGTCACGAAGAACAAGGCGTGCTTCGCGTGCACCAAGCCGTGCGGGAAGCTCTTCGAGGTCAAGAACGGTAAGTACGCCGGAGTGGCCATAGACGGCATCGAGTACGAGACGCTCTACGCGTTCGGAGGAGCGTGCGGAAACCCTGATGTCGAGAGCGTCGCGAGGGCGAACGAACTCGCGGACCTGCTGGGCATGGA
Source organism: Methanobacteriota archaeon (assembly GCA_020725925.1). Taxonomy (GTDB): domain Archaea; phylum Thermoplasmatota; class Thermoplasmata; order UBA10834; family UBA10834; genus COMBO-56-21. Next base: position 20,401 of record DYTN01000013.1, on the reverse strand, counting down.
TAGTATCAGCTGCGGCGTCACGATAGGCTTCGCGATGGAGCTCTACCAGCGCGGGATTGTCACGAAGAACGACGTCGGCCTGGACCTGAGCTGGAGCAACGCCCCCGATGTCGTCCCGAAGATGGTCGAGATGATGGGCAACCGGCAGGGTTTCGGAGACGTGCTCGCCGATGGCGTTAGGGTCGCCGCGAAGAAGATCGGCAAGGACTCCGAGCGCTACGCGATCCACACCAAGGGAATGGAGCCTCCAGCCTACGATGTCAGGGGCATGAAGGGCCACGGGCTGGCCTACATGACCTCGACCAGGGGCGCGTGCCACCTGAGAGCCGGCTTCTACGCTCCCGAGCTGGTTGGGAAGTTCTGGAAGTGGTAGGGCATAGACAGGTTCTCTGCAGTGGGCAAAGGCCAAATGGTCGCCATGATGGAGAACTTCATGTGCGTGTACGACTCAGTGGGCCTGTGCAAGTTCTCGAGGGGATTCTACCTGATCGCCAAGTTGCCCGAAGTGATCGAAGCCATCACAGGCATGAAGTTCACTGAGGATGAGCTGCTCAAGATAGGTGAGCGCATCCACAACATGAAGGGAGCATTCAACTACAGCGAGGGAGTAACGCGAAAGGATTGGCTGCTCCCGCCGAGGATCCTGCAGGACCCGATTCCCGAAGGAGTCTCCAAGGGCTCGAAGATCTCAGTCGAGGAGATGAACACGATGCTCGACGACTACATGAAGGCCCGCGGGTGGACTCAAGACGGCCAGCCTGCACCTGAGAAGCTGAGAGAGCTGGACATCGCCCAGTGACTGTCAACGTTGGCGGCTCGGCCTCCGTCGTCTTCGTGACGAGAGGATATCCTCCCTGATTGAGTCGAGGTCCTCAATGAGCACTTCGATCCGTGATGGCATGTCCTGAGGAACGCGGTCGAGCAGGAGCTTGAGCTCCTCCCCAGCGATATCCCTTGAGGATGGCATCTCGGCAAGCATGAGGTTCTGGTCGTAGCGCCTGTAAAGATCCGCCATGAATTTGACCTTCTTCTTCACAGCAGCGGCAAGAGAGTGGACAGAGAATCCCAGTTCCTTGTTCATGTAGTAGAGGTCGACGACATCCCTGACCTTGAAACCCCTCCTGGTTAAGATCGCCCTGCACTTCTCGACGAAGATCTCTCTGGGATCGTAGCAGGAGAGCTTGAGAGGAGTCCGGTAGTTCTTAGTTTCTTCGGGGAAGAGGAATTTCAGGTCGTCCAGCCACGTCTGAGCGACGTAGCTCTTCAGGGTAACTTCCCGGATCGGGAAGAGGAGGGTGTCGACCATGTTCGTCTCGACCTTGACCGTCGTAGGCGTCCCCAGGACCTCCGATCTGTAGCCAAGGAACAAGGTCACCATGCGCCCGCCACTACTGATGTGGACCTCGCCCTTTGCCCGCTTGTCACCTTGGAACTGCATGCCGAGACCATCAGCAGCTTTCTCGACCGCCCTCAAAATGCGGCCTATCTCAACGGAGCATAGCCTTGCCGTCATGCCCCTGCTCCTGCCCTTCCACAGCGCGTCTGACCTCCATGTGAAGTCGAGGTCATCTGAGAAGCGATAGTAGCCAAGATATGCTTTGATGAGGCAGGTGCCACCTTTGAAGACGAGGTCCTCGGAAAGATGGTCGTCGGACGATATCGCCTCGAGCAACCTATGCAGGTAGTAGTCTTTCTCGACGAGGTCGGGCCTTGCTGGGGGAGTTCCGAGCCTCTCGAAGAACTCCTTCATATCCTCTCCCTGACAGCCCGAGAGAACCATTCTGGGAAGAAGCCCAGGTATCTCCTCGCCCGGTTCGTGTCCAACGATGATCGATACTCCTCAATGGGAGAAAGCGAGTACTCCCGGCCCCTTCGGTCCAACATGCGTTTGTACGAGATGTCAAGGACCGACTTCTCGGGGTCGGAGTAAATTACTCCGCCATCCTTCTGTAGGCCGAACTTGAAATGGACCGGAGACCACCTCAGGAACTGGTATCTGCACCCCATGATCTCAATGACCTTCGTCGTCCTGTAACTGTCCGTGATCACCGTGTCCACGGCGAAGTACTCGTGAGTCATGCCGTTCAACTTGAGCGCCGTCTCCAGGCCGCAGTACCATCCTCGCACTCCTTTCTGCCGGAGGGCCTGAGAAATCAGGCCGAACACTGGTTCCCGTACAGAACCGCGTGCGACCTCCTCTTGATCCCTGACGTAGAATATGCCCCTTAGGAGCCTGTCGGTGTAGCCGTGCTCCTGGAGGTACCGGATTGTCCGCATCTCGTCCTTTCCTATCTCACGAGCCAATCTGGATATCTCGGATGATGTCGATATGCGCCCTCCTTGCATCGCGAGTCTCCTCCAGACGAGCGGCATCGGAAATCCTGTCATAATAGCCCAATAATTGGGATATTATGACACTAGAATATAAACCCATCGACTGCAAGTAGCCTGCATGCAACGAAAAACAACCACGATGGCCACGAAGGCGCTCAAATCATCTTGATCGTCTCTGCCATCTCATCGAGCTTCTTCAACGTGAGCGCGACATCGCCTTTCCTGCTGAGCACCGCGACAATGAGCGCCTTCCTGCCCGCGCCCACGACGACCATCCTCGCGTCCTCGCTCTCGACAATCACATGAAGCGGGGTCGATACGCGGAGCTCCGAGTGAGCAGTGGACGCTGCGCCCAAGAGCGTCGCGCACATGATGGCGAATGTCTCGACCGATACGCCCTCGGGGACGTCGGCTGCGATGACGAGGCCGTCCCTACTGATGACCGCGCCCGCAATGGCGCCGCAACTCTGCCTGAGAGACCTCAGGGCCGGCTTGAGCTCCATCCTACTCTCCTCCGACCGACTCCAGCTTGAACACGCAGTGCTTGTCGCCCTTGCTGACGCACTCGATCTCCTCGCAGTGCAGGCGCCTGTGCGTCTGGGCCTCGTATATCTTCCTGACTATGCCCCTGAGCCTGTGACATGTCGAGCCGTCAGCCTCGCCTGACTCGATAGACCCCTCGGCTACCGCGGTCGACTCCTGGAACACGATGTTGTCGACCCAGCCCCTGGCGCGGAGCAGGTTGGCGCACACCTCGAAGTACTTCTCCGGCTCCTGCTGGGCGATCTTGGCCATCTCCTCGCCGAGGATCATGCCCTCCCTGAAGAACAGTCCGTAGCAGGCCTGGGACATCACGCCTTCGTACAGCTTTCTTATCTCCTCGAACTCTGACTGAGAAAGCTTGACGAACTTCATGGCACTCGGGGCACAGATTCCAGTTGTGCATATTTAAGGTTTGGTTCATCCACGTATGGCCAGAACTCCCAGACATCGATCGGGCAAAGCACGACATATCCGAAACGCGTTGAAAGACTTTTATGGGCATGATTCCATCAGAGCAACAAGAGCATGATGTACTCCGACGAGGACGGCAGGCTCGCTGTGAGGATCGCGCGCGCGGTGGTCGAGGCGCATGTGAAGCACGAGAAAGCCGAGCTTCCCGAAGTCCCGGAGGTTTTCAAAAAGCATTCCGGGGTGTTCGTCACTCTCACGAGCTACCCGAAGGACGACCTGAGAGGCTGCATCGGCTACCCTGAACCGGTAATGCCCCTCATCGATGCCCTCAAGGATGCGGCGGTCTCGGCCTGCTCCCGCGACCCGAGGTTCCCTCCTGTCAAGCCCAATGAGCTCGGCGGGATCAAGGTCGAGGTGAGCCTGCTCACGCCCCCCAAGGAGATCACGGTGAAGAAGCCCAAGGAGTACGTCGATTGCGTCAAGATCGGGGAGGACGGTCTGATCGTCCAAAGGGGATTTGCCCGCGGGCTGCTTCTCCCTCAGGTGCCCATCGAATGGGGCTGGGACGCCGAAGAGTTCCTGTGCCAGTGCTGCCTCAAGGCCGGCACGATGCCAGATGCGTGGCTCCAGCAGGGCACCAAGATCTTCAAGTTCCAGGCAGAGGTCTTCTCCGAGGAGAAGCCGGGTGGGGACGTGAGGCGAAGGACGCTCAGTGAAGAACATGGAGCTTGTGGTCGAGGGTAACTGCTACGTCTCCGGCAGATTCGAGAGATGCTGCGTAGGCATCGAGGACGGCAGGATCGCGCAGGTAGCGAAGGTCCTCGACGGCGACAGGGTCATGAGGTTTGGGAGCAAACTCGTGCTACCAGGAGCGATCGACTCCCATGTCCACTTCCGAGAGCCTGGCATGACAAGAAAGGAGGATTTCGGGACAGGGTCCCTAGCCGCCCTGCACGGAGGCGTCACGTGCGTCCTTGAGATGCCCAATACTACTCCTCCGACGACCACCTTGTCCGCCCTCAGGGAGAAGAAGAAGCTCGCATCCTCCAAGAGCATAGTTGACTTCGGCCTCTTCGCGGGCCTCAGACCTGGTGTGGACGTCCCGGGCCTTGCCAAGGAGGCGGTCGGCTTCAAACTGTACATGGCGAGCACGACCGGGGAGCTCTTGATCCCAGATCTCGACGATGTCAGGGTCGAGATCGCGGCAGTCGCACGGTCTGGCAGGGTCCTTGCCGTGCACGCAGAGGATGAGAGCCTCAGGAGGAAGGAGGTCGAGAGAGACCTCGAGGGCCACCTGAGGAACAGGCCAAACGAATGTGAGGCGAACGCCGTAAGAAAGATCAAGAATGCGGCCAAGGAGTGCAGGCTGCACATATGCCATGTCTCCGCAAAATCCTCCCTCCAACTCATCACGAACGACAAGGGCGTCACCTCCGAGGTCACGCCGCATCACCTGCTGCTTGACACCGCAGGCAAGCTCGGCACATTGGGCAAGGTCAACCCTCCTCTGAGGCGACGAGACGACAGACAGGCTCTTTTCCAGGCGCTCAAGAACGGCACCTTCGACATCATCGCCTCGGACCACGCCCCGCACACGATGGATGAGAAGCAGGAGGATTTCGACTATGCCCCTTCCGGCATGCCCGGCGTCGAGACCCTCGTCCCACTGATGCTCCAGCTGGTGAGGGACAGACACCTCGCCATTGGCGACGCGATGAGGAGGCTGTGCGAGCGTCCAGGCGAGATATTCGGGCTGAACAAGGGCAGGATCGCGGTCGGGTTCGATGCCGACCTGATGGTCGTTGACCTGATGGAGGGTTCGCTCATCAAGGCGGACAGGCTGCACTCGAAGTGCGGATGGTCTGCGTACGATGATATGCCTGGCATATTCCCAAAGGCGGTCCTCCTCAGAGGGCAGATGATGATCGAGGATGGCCACCAGGTCGGGGAGCGGGCGGGAAGGGACGCGCGTGGCCCAGCCTGAACATGCCCTCGAGGTGGACTACTCCGAGGTCGAGGGCAGGACCTATGGCTGCATAGACAACTGTGCCCTGTGCTGCCTGTGCCAGCCCGAGCTGCTCCCGGATGAGGAGAGGAGCTTCAGGCAGGACCCCGTGAGGCGCGAAGGCGTGGCCGACAGGCACATCTCCCAGGAGGTCACGGGCGCAGCCATCAAGCTCAGGGGTGCCCACGGCTCATGCTACTTCCTCAGGGACAGGAGATGCCAGATCTACGACTCGCGCCCGCACTTCTGCAGGTCGTTCCCGATCAATGTGTTCGTCGGATGGAGGGTGCAACCCAATGCGAACTTGTCATGCAGGGGCGTCGGGCTGCCCGGCGAGGACCTGAAGGTGCTCTCCGAATCCATATTGCGGGGACTAGGCGAGAGGAAGCTCTCAGATGAGGCCAGAGAGGCGGGCAAGGTGTTCGCTGATTTCGTCAGGAACACAAGGGCTACGTGGGGCGCGCAGTCGTTCTCCTCGGTTCGGGCGGCAGCGAGAGCCTTGGAGGACGACTTTGTCGACGAGCTGGGGCTGAGCAGGATCCTCACATACGCGGAGCACGGGCGCACGAGGCAGAACGCTCCCCCGGCCGATATCGCCAAGCTTGCCAGGAGGGCGGAGCCGGAGGCGGACGTCACGGCAAGAGCGCTCATAGACGGCACGGAGCTGTTCGACCTCCCGGACCTGAGCCTGCTGCCGATATACATCGACGACAAGCTCACGTGGAGGATCTTCAAGCTGGTCGGCAATGAGATCTTGGGGTACGTCCTCTCTGAGGACGGGTCCACTTCGGAATCCTCGAGGACCGACCCTGCCGATGTCGACCTGCTGCCCTTCACACCTTCTGGGAAGGAGGCTTTCAGGGCGTACATGCGGACGGTAAACTCGAGAGACTGCTTCCTGGGGCACGCAGCCTACCTGTGCGACACGGATGGCTATGAGTACAACTTCGCCCAGGTGTACCTCGGCGCCATCGCGAACAACGCGCTAGACCTCTGGTGGAGGAGCTCGTTCCTGGCACTTCTGGCAGGGAAGGAGCAGCTCGGGGCGGAGGAGGTCAGGGAGGGCGTGGTCTTCTTCGACATGGACCTCCTGGACCTGCCGACAATCGGTGCTTTCATCTGAGCTGGCAGCATCATCGAATCCCAGTGGGTAGGCCTTCCCGGCCTTTCCCATCCCCCCTCTCATGCGATATTCGTCTCGAAAGGTGTGCGATTTTAGTTCTGTTCGAACCGGGCCCATCGAAAGCGTTATCAATGCGAATCCGTTGTAGTCTTTTCGAAAATCATCGGGGGAGAGCCCTTGACGGACAAATCGGCCCTAGTCACATTGGACAAGAACGACAAGATCATACTGAAAATGCTTCAGGAGGACTGCAACGTCAGCCTCAAGAAGATAGGCGAGAAGACCGGCCTCTCGTCCTCGACGGTCCACTACAGGGTCAACAGGCTCATCGAGGAGGGCGTGATCACGGGCTTCAAGGCAAGCGTCGACCCGCTCAAGGTCGGCAAGGAGATCCTGGCCATTTCGCTCGTCACGGGCAGGTACGGCCCCGACTATTCCAAGAAGATCGGGGAGAGGATCGCCAAGATACCAGGCGTGTGGGCCGTCTACTTCCTGCTGGGCAACATAGACTTCGCGGTGCTCCTCCGCGCTTCGTCGAGGGAAGAGCTGAAGGACATCGTGGACGCCTTCATCAAGATCGAGGAGGTCGAGAGGAGCAACACATACCTCATCCTCGACCGGCTGAAGGAAGACACGACGGTCCAGCTCTGACAACGGAGCGCCTAGCCAGACAGATGAACTACCGCATTGTGCAACCGCAAAGGTTTAAGTACAGTACCCCTTATCAGGAAACACAGGTGATTTAGTCTGATGAAACCCCTGGCTGTTCTGAACAAGTCGATCAACCAGCAGGTCATCGTCGAGCTCAAGGGGAAGAGGGGGTACAGGGGGGTCCTGGACGGGTACGACCCGCACATGAACCTCGTGCTCAGGAACGCGGAGGAGATCCACGACAGCCAGGTGGTACGGAAGCTCGAGACCACGATCGTACGCGGGGACAACGTCATATACATTTCACCTTGAGGTAGGGTCGCATGGGCAAGGGCACTCCGTCGATGGGCAAGCGCAGCAGCAAGAAGACGCACATAGTCTGCAGGCGCTGCGGCAAGCGGTCGTACCATGTGAGGCACAAGGTGTGCGCCTCGTGCGGCTTCGGCGCAACCTCCAAGCTGAGAAACTACAATTGGGCCAAGCTGCACTGATGAGCACATTCCTAGGAAGGGGGGACAAGGTCTATGGAGCCTGATCACCCGCAGGAGGAGTGCGGCGTCTTCGCAATAGCTGCCGTCTCGAACGTCTCCATCGACATCTTCTACGCGCTTCGGGTCCTCCAGCACAGGGGCCAGGAGTCCGCCGGCATTGCGGTCTACAACAACGGCATCAAGACAGTGAAGGGCATGGGTCTGGCGCACCAGGCGCTCAAGACCGAGGATGTCAGGAACCTCAAGGGGGACCTCGGCATAGGCCATGTGAGGTACTCCACATTCGGCTCTTCCACGCTCGAGAACGCGCAGCCGATCGTGGTCTCCACCAACTACGGCGACATCGCCCTCGCGCACAACGGCGAGATCGTCAATGCGGACAAGATCATGGACGAGCTCAAGAAGAAGGGTTGGGCGTTCATAACCTCCTCGGACTCGGAGATAGCCGTGAGGCTGCTGGCGAACGACATCGCGAACACGGGTGACCCGGTCAAGTCGCTCAAGAACCTGATGTCGATGCTCCAAGGTTCATACTCGATGACCATCATGATAGGCAACAGGGTCTTCGCCATCAGGGACCCGCTCGGGATAAGGCCCCTGTGCGTCGGCAGGACCAAAGTCGGCTACGCCGCCGCATCGGAGAGCGTCGTGTTCGACACGCTGGGCGGGGGGTTCATCAGGGACGTCGAGCCGGGCGAGATAGCGGAGCTGCTGCCCGGGGAGATCAAGTCCGTCAAGACGGGCCTCTCGAAGGGGCGGGCGCACTGCATGTTCGAGTGGGTGTACATCGCCAGGGCAGACTCCTCGATTGAGGGCAAGCTGGTGTACGAGGTCAGGAGACGCATAGGCCAGAGGCTCGCAAAGGAGCAGCCGGTCATGGCCGACGTCGTCGTGCCCATCCCGGACTCGGGGAGGTCGCACGCGATTGGGTATTCGGAGGTCTCAGGAATTCCGTACGCCGAGGGCCTGATGAAGAACAGATACGTCGAGCGCACGTTCATCATGCCCGAGCAGTCGGAGCGGACCACGAGCGTGATGCTCAAGCTCAACCCGCTCAAGAGCGTCATCAAGGAGAAGAGAGTCGTCCTCGTGGACGACTCAATCGTCCGGGGAACTACCATCAGGCAGATCGTCCAGATCGTGAGGAACGCGGGCGCGAAGGAGGTCCATGTCAGGATAGGCTCCCCTCCGATAAGGGCGCCGTGCTACTTCGGCATCGACATGAAGACCAGGGAGCAGTTCGCTGCCACGGGGAGGACAGTCGAGCAGATAGGCAAGATGATCACGGCCGACAGCCTGGGTTACATCTCGGTGGACGGGCTCGTGGACGCCATCGGACACGCCTCGGGAGACCTTTGTCTCGCCTGCTTGACGGAGGAGTACCCCATGCCCGTGGCCGGCGAGAAGGTAAGGTATCAGAGGAAGCTGGACGCGTTCGTGTGAGAAAAAGGAGTCTGGCCGCGAGAGCGGGGCTCGGCAAGTTTTAACTAGACCTACCATATACATCGCACACCAGGAGGGCCGGTAGATCAGCGGAAGATCGCCCGCTTGGCATGCGGGAGGTCGCGAGTTCAAATCTCGCCCGGTCCACACCCATGCCATGTATCTTGACGATAGACTTCTTTTTCGACCTCCGTCCAATAACTCTGATTATATAGGCAGATGGTCTATCCATCATGACAAGACAGAACGGCGAGATCCGCATAGTGGATCTCTCCTCTGACAAGGATGCAGTGACGCCCTCCACAGCCGAGCGGGAGGAGAAATCCGAACCATGGCAGGGTCTCGTCAGGATAAGGCTGAGAACAGAATCATGATGCAGATCTCCTGTGGCAGGTGACAATACGGCTCCTAAGATGTTCCGTTCAACTCAATTGTGTGCGATTGTGTTTACGGCGGCGGTGTTGCTGGTAGCTTCTGTGGCAGCAATCGCGTCCGCTGAAGATGTCGAGAACGAGCGAGAGGTGTCGTTTGTGGAGAGCCCTGATAGCTTCGAGATGGTTTCCGAATCATCTGGGTTCAAGGTCAATGACCAATTCTCGCTATCTTTCGACGAGGGCACAATCGTTGCCACCTACACCGCCGACCCCGCTGCCTCTGCCATCAGGGACTGGCAACTTGAGTTGAGTCTTGAGACGCTCATAGGCTTCGAGGACAATGGGAACGGCAATCTTGACTCAGGAGACACCATCGCGTGGACTGAAGATCCCGAAGACTGGACCTATGAGGTCGTCTCTCATGTGACATCCCTGCCCGATGGAGGCAACCTGACCACGGTCAAAGCGATGAGCGAGGACTCCGTGCTCACACTTGAGTTCATATTTGCCACCTCCCCTGCACTCGCAAGCGATGTCCCCATCTCTCCCACAGATGTGAAGTTGAACATCACCATCAACCTCGTTGACGCCGAAGGCAACTTCGACATGGTCGCTCTGGTCATCTCGGCAGAAGCGGACTTCGAGTCGATTCTCGAGCATGAGGAGATGGATGGGCGCGAGGAGCTCAACCTGACCCATGATGGCCTGGGCGGATTCTTCCTGTGGTCGGACAACGCGACTGTCGATGGAAATCTTGCCGTAGTCGGTTCGTCCTGGAGCGAGGGCGACCTCACTCTCACATACCCTGCTGGTGACTCCATAGTCCACGACCCGATCATCGGCGTGCGAAGCGTCGCTCCGCTCTCTGGGCTCGCATCCGCAAAGGAGATCCTCGGGAACCCGATCCTGTTCACCGCAGGCCTCGCATTCGCGAGCGCGTTAGTTGTCGGCGCGGTCATAGCTAGCAGGAGAAACAAGAGTTAAATCCTGACCAAACGGTTCGCAGGTTGGTGAGAGAGAAATGCTCGAAAACCTTCTTTATGCGTTCATCTTGGTCTTCTCTATTGCGCTGGCTTCGATCTCAGTCGTAGCTTTCCGAAGGACCAAGAGTCCGAAGATCGCCTTGGTAACGATTGCCTTCCTCCTATTCGTAGTGAAGGGGATTCTGTTCTCGATCCAGCTGTTCACGGACGCACTCTCGGAAGAGAGTCTCTGGATTGGCTCCGGTCTTCTGGACATAGGCATCTTGGGAATCATCTTCCTCGCGACCATGAAACGCTAAGGGGGCGCTCCGTGGAGGACCTCGGCCTGGAGCTGGATACCAGAAGGCGACTGTACGAGACTGTGTGCAAGTACCCCGGCACCCACATGCGCGAACTCGCCCGCATTCTCGATATGAGGTTGAACCTCGTGGATTATCACTTGCACTACCTCGAGAAGCGTGACCTAGTCTACGCGACCGAGGATGGAGAGTACAAACGATACTACCCCAGAGATAGCTTGGACAAGATGAATAGGAGAGACCTCACGAGCGCCCCCGACAAACCCATAGTAGGCATGCTGAGGCAACCCCTGCCTTTCAGAATAATCGTGCTCCTAGCCAAGCACGGGACGAGTACGCACAAAGAATTGACTGTCAGCCTGAGGCGGGCCCCCTCAACGGTCAGCCATCATCTGGAGAAGTTGACAAAGGCAGGCATCGTCGTCACGGTGGACCAAGGGCGGGGGTATGCACTCTCAGACCAGGCGAGGATTGAGAGAATCCTGCTTGCGTTCACACCTCAGCCAACATCTCTCACGGAGGGATTCATAGAGATCTGGGAAAGCCTGGAGCTCTGAGGCGAGAGGATGCTGGGATCTCACCAAACACAAACGAAAAGATGAGAATAGAATGAGAAGGAGTTTGTGGGGGTTTGGTGAGCGCTCAAACCCCACTGCCGCCTAGGTCGAGGGGACAAGCTTCACATTTACGTCGCTGTCGTCGAGCGTGTCCAAGTCGATCGTGAAGGTCTGGCTATCATAGCCGGCCTTGGACACGGTCACCTTGATGGGGCCCACAAGAGAATCGAGGGACACCTCATCCTCATGCTCGATCTCCTCCTGGGATTCGTCTTCCTCGTCGTCGGAGTCATCAGCGCCTTCGTCGTCGACCTCGACTTCGAATTCGCCGTCTTCATCCGTATAGCCAGTAGCTACGAGTATGCTGTTCCCGTCCACGATGTCGACCCGGGCTCCTTCGATATCCTCATCTGTGAGGGCATCGACGACCTTTATTTCAAGATCGAACTCGCTCATGTCCATGACCGCAAGACCTCCAGCCGTGCTTCCTGCGACGACTGTGGCGATCGCGGCCAATACCAGTGCTGTTGAAGCCACTTGCATCACCTCTAGTTGCAACCATTCACTGCAGCACTTATAACGTATGTTGGACGGTCATCGAACTATCGAGGAGTAGGGCATAGGCGCCTAGGAAGTATGAATGCGGCTCACAGCCGAGCAATCTGCTGCCAATTCGATTCGCATTCAAAGGATGACAAGGGGTTCGCGGACTTCTCGTGGCAGTCTATTTTCTGATTGAACGGACTTCATGAGTGTCTGGCCTTTGCACATTCAGTTCTCGCCCGGTCCACCTCCCCCGAGCTCATATCCGGCTTTTCACCCAGAAGACCATCAGGAAGCGACCGACTTCAGATGACCGTTCCAGTAGCTGAGAGCCCCGGCTATGACCCCTGGTATAGGAGGCATTAGCCCGCCGCCTACGAACAACATCAGCACAGAAAGCAGGATCAGTATCAGGCCGCCGTCTCTCTTGCCCACGGATGTCGCCGACCACGTCGCGACCGCGAGTCCCACGGCTATTGCCAGGATTCCGGTCACTAGGTAGTTTGGGATGAGAGTCATCGCGGGCTCTCCGTCCAACAATGTCAGCCCAGGCCATGCTTCGATCATCAGTCCGGTCGGCGCGGCGCTTCCCTGGAGCATCTCCCCTGGCCCGTGAGACGCGCCTCCAATCCCGGCGAAGATTCCGAAAAACAAGGCGACGAGCATTCTTCTGCTTCCATTGATCTTCCCACGCATTATGAACGTCAGGACAGCCGCGATGGATATTATCGTTCCTAGCAGGATCGCGGCAGTAAGCCATTCCGAGCCCATCTTCACGCCCCCTTCTCAGAGACTGCGTGGCCCTTGCTTAGAGACTGAGCGATCTCATCTGTCCAAGACTTGATCTCATCCCACTTCCGGAAGTCTCCTTCCGGAAAGAGCGGACGCGCCGCCGGCAGCTTCCTGAGAGCCCTGTGCTTGAAGCTGAGTTTCTTCGGGTCTAGGACTCCAAAGAAAACCCTGTGGTCATGAGGCTTGAGGGCTTCCTGGAGCCCCGGAATTTCCTTGGGGACGCTGTCGAGACCGTTCTTGGCAACCAGCTCTGGTGGAAGCTCAAGTGGTCCACTACTGAACAGCCACAGGTGCCGTTGTGCCAGAATCGCTTGGTGTTCATGCACGAACTCGACTGCCGAGTCCATCCAACGCTGCATGTAGACTGCGCTTCCGACGACTAGAGCGTCGTAGTCCTCTGGATTCGAGACGACCTCGACACTTCGAGCCTCTGCGGATGCTCCGCCTCGTCTGAGATGTTCCGCAATGAACTCCGCGATTTCCTTCGTCGAACCGTATCTGCTCGCAAAGGCGACGACCGTCTTCATTGGTCTCGACCTCCATCATCTGAGCCTACTGGGCTCCTCGCAGATACCACGGATATCTCGTCAGCCGTCAGATCGACTCGCAGGGTTCCCTGGGTGCCCGCGACCTCGAGGACATCGTCCTGGAAGGTCGCTCCGACTAGAAAGCCTAGGGACCCTTCAATCAATACCTCGTTCTGTGTGTCGTTCCCAAGTGAAACGTTCCTCAGCGCGCGCTTCGTCTTGAGCTCCGCCGCGAAAATGCGGCCCTTCCTTTGTGCCTTGGTTGGTGTCATTCTTCTCCACCGGATTGACCGATGCTTCTAGGCGCCCATAACTTATTGTTAACGTATGCGTCTAGTCGTTCACAGCTCTGTGTACAGCTACGCGATTGCGCAACAGTGGATAAGGTGTTGGCGTTGGTAGAGAAGGACGAAGTCAACCGACTGTACCTGGAACTCGGAAGCGAGAGCAGACTCGGTATCCTGCGGGCGCTGAAGGCGAAGGATTACAAGATGCGGGAACTGGGACGCCACCTCGACCTGACCGCAACTGAGGTGTTCAGGCAGGTCAAGAGGCTGATTGAAGCACGGCTTGTTCAGCGATTGCCCGAGGGGTCGTACACGATCACGCCGTACGGTAGGCTCGTGTTGCAGCTCTCAGCCTCGCACGAATTCGTTCTCAAGCATAAGGACTACTTCCTTACCCATGACCTCTCGCGACTTCCCTATCCGTTCATAAACCGAATTGGCGAGCTCTCCCAAGCGAGTTTGAGCATGGAGTCCTACAGGAATATCACCTGGGGAGAGGAGCTGGTTGGTCAAGCCCAACAGTATTTTTGGGCAATCGTAGATGGCCCAGGCAACGAGCGCTTACCCGTCGCGGCGGGGGTGAAGTATAGGTTTCTTCTTCCCGAGAGTCTACTTCCCGCTGGTTCGGGTCCTCCTGGATCTGTACATGGCATCGAGGTGAAGGGACTCTCGGACATCCCGGCAATAATCGCACTCACAGAGAAGGAAGCTGGCGTGTTCTTCTACCTCCTCAACGGGAGGGCGGACTATGCCGGATTTCTCGCCAAGGATTCGAGTTCGCTCAACTGGGTTAAGGACTTGTTCCAACACTACTGGGACAAAGGGAAACGCTCTCTCACGGTCTAGTTATTTGGAGGTTGTCGGGCCCCGCCTCACTTGCCTCGGGATCTGGTCAGATTCCTCCGAGTGGATGTCTTCGCCAGACATCTCGGTTCATGTCCGGATCCCTGCAATAGCATGCTTTGGGGATTAAGGAAGGAAATGTGAAAGAGGTTTGGGACGTCCTGGTGCAAATTGGTTTTGATTGAGCCGAAATCATAGATGTTTGGCTCGAGTGAGTTCAATGCTCGCCCGGTCCACCTCCTCGAATTCATGTCCGGCTCTTTGCCGCAAAGACCATCAGGAATCGACCCTGGGGCGATCGGTGCTCAGTTCCCGACCCAGCACTATACCAGGGAACACATAGTCGAATCCTGCCCCACGCATTCGAAAACCATTAAGGTGGGTGGAGTGTTGTCACCATATCGCGGGAATCGGTATGCGGTACGAACCGTTCCACATCGAAGTTGCTCCGGACGCCCTCGACGACCTTCGGGAACGCCTCCGTTGCACACGCTGGCCGGATGAGGTCCAGCCCGCCGACTGGGACTACGGCGTTCCGCTTGAGTTCATGCGCGACATCATCGAATACTGGGCGACTTCGTTCGACTGGCGTGCCCAAGAACGACGGATGAACTCCTTCCGCAACTATCGTGCAGAATTGAACGGCATGGGCGTTCACTTCATCCATGAACCTGGCCAGGGGCCGAATCCGATTCCGCTCCTGATTAGTCACGGCTGGCCGAGTTCTTTCCTGGAGATGCTCGACATCATCCCGTTTCTCGCGGACCCAGGCCGCTTCGGTGGCAGTCCCACGGACGCTTTCGATGTGATCGTGCCTTCCATCCCCGGCTACGGGTTCTCGGATCGACCGGCACGGCGCGGGTTCAGCTATCCGGACGTCGCAAAGATATGGATCGCACTCATGGACGGGTTGGGGTACAAACGATTCGCGGCCCATGCGCACGACCACGGTGCTGCCATCATGACGCGCATCAACGTGAACCACCCTGAGCGGGTTCTGGGCTATCACACGACGGAACCCTCGATCCCCAGCGCACCCGTGACGCTGCAGTCCGAAGACCTGACGGATGCGGAGCGTACCTTTCTCGAGACACGCGCGAGATGGCAGGCGCACGATGATGGCTATGCCAGAGTCCAATCCACACGCCCTCAGACCCTTGCCTATGCGCTGAATGACTCGCCGGCAGGCCTCGCGGCCTGGCTCCTGGACAAGTGGTACGCTTGGACCGCCCCGCCCAGCGGCAATCTCGAAGACTGTTTTTCCAAGGATCAACTCTTGAGCACGGTTTCCCTCTACTGGTTTACCGAAACGGCGAACGCGACCGGGCGTGCATACTACGAAGGCGCTCACGACCCACGCGCACTGCCACCCGGGTTTGCCATCCGAGTTCCTACGGGTATCTCCCTCGTCGCGACTCAGCCCATCGAGCGTCCGCCAAGGGAGTTCGTCGCGCGCCGATACCGCGACATTCGATACTGGACTGAGCTTGGGCGGGGTGGGCATTTCATCGCGGGGGAGGAACCGGAGCTGCTTGCCGAAAGTATCCGGGCGTTCTTCCGGCCGCTGCGATGAGTGTTACGGCCACGTCACAGTCGCGGTGCGCTTCTCCTAAGCAACTCCTCCAGTCGGTCCTAAGACTCGCGTGCTCCGATGGCAGCGCACGACCGACTATTTCAATGGCGGAGTGGCAACGCTGGCCACGTCTGCGGTCCCTAAGGTGGACGGCTATGCGAACTCGGGCCAAAGAGGGTTCATCAAGGTCGCAATGTAAACGCCCATGCACGCTCCCCCCCCGATGGACATGGGTCCGACCGGATCCATACCAACGCCTGTTTGGACCATTTTGTGCGCCCGTGCAATTGCTCGGCGTTCATCGAATGGCGGGCACCCCGCAGAATCTGATCTCAAGGGTCGTCCGAGAACGACGCCGTGACGTCTAGCAAGACGAGTGGCGCCACGAGAGGACAACGCTGAAGAGCTCCTTCAATCAATGCTTCGTTTCTTTCACTCTAAACTTCACAATCTTCCTCACAATATCAAACGGAATAGGCTTATCAATTGGGAATTGAACAGATCCTTTTGCTTGCTCATAAGAAGACAGTTCTCTTTTGAAAGCAATGATTCCTGAAGGGGTTGGGTAGAATCCAATATGATTCTTGAATGCAGCAAAATGCATCAAGTTGCCATTGAGCTTGAATGTGGGCATTCCGTAGTTTATCGTTTCTTCGGCTTCAGGTGCCGATTCTCTGATGACTTTCCTCAGTTCTTCCAGAAGGTCTTGAACATTTTTCGGAAACGTTGCGATATATTCATCTATGTTCTTGAATTGCATTTTTGGAGTCATCTTTCCCACAGTGTCTAGATTGATCTAGGCTATTTGAATCTTTAGAGAAATATGGGCGATACCAGAATCGAACTGGTGAAAGGGCATGAGGACACCTGGTATCGGCAGAGTCGCCTCTTCAACATAGAGAAAGGAAAGGCGAGTCGACAGGAATCCGCCGTGTTTCTCTTCCTGAATCCGCTCCATCCAATCTTCACGAATTCCTCATAGAGAGATGAATGAAGAAAAGATTTGGGACGCCTTGGTGCAATTCCGCTTTGATTGAACCGAAGACCTAGATGTCTGGCTCGGACAAGTTCAAGGCTCGCCCGGTCCACACTCACACATGTCAGCACAGCTGCTATCCTGAATCAATCCTCGGCGTCAACGGAATCAGGAGATGGCGGCGAAGAGCAGCAGATAAGCGACTACGAGAGTCGCCATGAACAGCACCGTGAACGCAACCACGAAGGACCACGGGTCTCGAGACGGGTAGACGCCGTTCGGAGGGCGCGTGAATCTGCGGTGAATTTCTAGTCTATCCGCAGCAATCCAGAGACCAACGAGGGTTAGCACGTTGAGCAGACCGAGCAACCCGAGCATGCCAAGGACAGGCCTGTATCCGTAGAAGACCCAAAGGCCGGCGAGCGCACTCGACACCATCGAGACGACAAGGAACACGACGACCGCCACTGCCCAGTCATTCTCTATGACGAACTCCGCCCTCTCAGCTGCGGAGGCGCCGGAATCGAACCACAGGTCCTGGGTGAAGGCGCTCGACGGAGCATCGACGGCAACCTCCGTGTAGACCAGTCTGTCATTCACCCTGGAATCGATATCCTGCCCGAACAGCTCCGTAACGGCCGCGGTGGACCACTCGGCGGCGAGGAGGTGTTCCATGTTCAGCGCGTACTCCTTGTGGGAGTCAGGGTCGGGGGTCACGAACCCAAGCACTTGAACAAGGAGTGGCACCTTCGTTTGACCGTAGGCGCTGGTCAACCGCATAGGGTAGAAGACCCTCTCCGTTGGGAAGGAGACCATCGTTCCGATGCTGTAGTAGAAGCCGTCAGAGACGGCGCTCCTCTTGAAAGCCTCCACATCCGAGATCCAAGAAACCACGAATGAGTAGTTCGCACCCAGATATGCGTCAAGAAGTGCGGAGCTCTCTTGAGGAAGTCCCAGATCCTTCTCTGCCACATAGTTGGCGATTTCCTCGCTACTGCCGCTCCACACAAGCTCAGACATGACGCCATACTGGTTCACGCTCTCGTACACCACCACGCCATCACCTCCACCAGGCTTGGTGCCCAGTTCATCGGTCCCGTACCCTGGTCCTCCCAAGGGGAAGGAAGTGGCTGAGAACAGGAGAAGCGGGTAGATCTGCGTACACGATATCATCAGGAAATCACCTAGGAGCTTGTCCCCAGCCACCTTGGCGAGCGTTTCTCCCCGGAGATGGGGGACCTGGCGGACTAGGTCGAGATCGACTCTCTGCGGGTCGCTCGGAACCGGGAAGAGCCAGACTGCCTTCGCTGCAGTGTCGAGCGCCCCTGCCTGAACCTTGATGGACAAGATCATCTTCTGGATGCCGTCGTTGTGGTGGATGAGGCAGAACTGAGAACCTTCTGAGGAGAGCCCCCACTCGTCGAAGTACTGATTGTATACATGCACCATCCCGTCGGCGGCTGCCTGGGATGCCGCCAATGGCGAGACGAGCATGAATGCGGCGAACACGCAAGCTGCCTTGGCCAGCCTCATTCGAACCACGTGGGAACTGCGCATTGGGCTATATCTAATTGCGGAGGGCGTTGACTTGTCGGACAACACATGCCTCTGGCCTGAACAATGTGAGCGGAGCGCCGCACGAATCCGCGAATCACCCAGTTGTTCCTCTGGAGAGAGGTCGATGATCTCGTGTCACCCGACGCCCAGCGCCCTGCTGAGAGCAGACGCGCCGAAGGACAAGCCAAGCCCAAGCGTGCTCCTGCCCAACGTCGCATCCAAAGCATCAATCGCCTTGTCAATCTGCTCCCTTGTCACGATGAGAGGAGGCTCGAATCTGACGACGGCGGGGTCGAGGTCGCAGAACGAAGTCATGATGCCGTGCTTGTTCAGCAGCTGGTTGATGACCATGGCGGCCAGATTGCCGCTGCCCTCGGTTCCCTCTTTCCTCGGAGAGCCTATGACCAGGCCGAGGAACAGGCCCTGTCCTCTGACCTCTTTGATGGTTTCGTGCATCGATTTGAGGTCCTCGAGCCTCTTCCTGGCGTATGCGCCAAGGTCCGCGGCTCTCTCCGGAATCTTGTCCCTGGTCATGATATCCATCGTCTTCAGAGCGGCCGCGCATGCCGCTGGGTGGCCACCGAAAGTGGTCACGACCAGGTCGAACCTGTCCCGTGAACCGAACGCCCTCTTCCAAATCCCCTGGCTTGTGACTGAAACGCTGACTGGGACCACGCCCGACCCAAGCGACTTCGACAATGCCACGATGTCCGGTTCGACGCCCTCATGCTCCATGGCGAACATCCTACCGGTCCGCCCGAACCCCGTCTGTATCTCATCCAGTATCAGAAGCGTGCCGTACCTGCGACACAGTTCTTCAGCTCCCTTCAGATAACCCTTGGGAGCGACCACTACGCCACCCTCGCCCTGCACTGGCTCGACGATGAATCCTGCCACATCCCCCGCCCTGAGACGATCCTCGAGGGCAGGGAGGTCCCCGAAGGGGACGCGCTCGCAGCACTCAGTGAACCTTCCGACAGCCTCGCGGTATCTGTCCGTCCCGCACACGGACAGCGCCCCGAACGAGAGTCCATGATAGGCGTTCTCGCAGGAAATGAGCTTCTTCCTGCCGGTTGCTGCCCTGGCGGTCCTTAGGGCGATCTCGACTGCCTCGGCACCACCGCTGCCAAAAGAGGTGACGCGGAGATCTCCTGGCAGGAGCTTCTCAAGGTTGAATGCCACGGCCCCCATCAATGGATTGAAGCTTGTCAGGAGAACGGCAGGAAGGGACCTTGCTTTGGCCACGGCTTCCAGCACTTCGGGAGGATTGTGCCCGAGATTGAGGGCACCGTACCCCCCTGTGAAATCGAGATATCACTTACCATTCTCGTCGTACAGTTCCACGCCCTGCGCGCGCGAATACCGTTTGTCGACGTTGGCGAGCTTCAGGAGCCCGGCCTCTTCGGGGTTGACATGCTTCGCGAACATCTTGGAGGATTCAGCTCGTGTCAACTCCATCGCTTCTTCGAATGAAACAAGTCGCTTGTTGAGAGCAGCCGTAAGTACCAGCCCTCATATGCACGGCAAGACGGACGCGTTCCTCATCATACCAAGCGTACTTAATGGCATCGAAGAGGGATAGCCTGCCAGGACAACTGATTAGACCCCGGGCAGGGATACGGGATTGACATGCCCGACCTAGCCGTCGCTTCCCGCGCGGACAAGCCCCTCAAGGACATGCCTTCAGAGGCCAAGAGGATAGTCGACCACGCGAGGGCCCGCGGCGTCCAACTGCGCCTGATGGGGGGTCTGGCCGTGAGGATGCACTGCACGATCATCGAATTCTGCGAGAGGCCATACTCGGACATAGACATGATCGGCCTGAGCTCGCAGGCCGAAGGCATCGAGCGGACCTTCGTGGGGCTCGGTTACGTCCCCGACAAGGAGTTCAACGCGCTGCACGGCGGGCAGAGGTTGAAATTCGAGGACCACTACAACAACCGGCACGCCGAGGTCTTCCTGGACAAGTTCAGGATGGACCAGACGCTTGACTTCAGAAACAGGCTGGACATCCATCCATATACGATATCGTTGAGCGACCTGTTCATCACCAAGATCCAAGTGGTCAAAATGGACGAGAAGGACTTCC
>DYTN01000060.1 GCA_020725925.1 Methanobacteriota archaeon | reverse complement strand
ACAACCTGGTCGCATATCTCGTGGACATGGACGGCTCCGAGAGGCGCGTCCTTCGATTCAGGGACCTGAGGACAGCGAAGCCCCTGAAGGACGAGCTGAGGAACACCTACAGCATGGAATGGGCGAACGACAGCAGGACCGTGTTCTACGCCACGATTGACGATGTCTACCGCCCGGACAAGATCTTCAGGCACGTGCTAGGCTCAGATGCTGGACAGGACCAACTGGTGTTTCACGAGAAGGACGGCGCGTTCTACTACATGCTCATCAGAAGGACGAAGACGAATGAGTTCATCACCATAACCGTCGAGAGCGCTACGACCTCCGAGGTACACTACATCCGCGCCGACAGGCCCATGGACGACTTTAAGGTGTTCAGGCCGAGGCGCCACGGAGTGGAGTACTTCGTGCTCCACGGAAAGGGCAAGTTCTTCATAGTCACGAACGAGGGCGCCATCAACTACAGAATCATGGAGATCCCGGATTCTGACATATCTGAGGAGAACTGGAAAGAGCTGCTGCCGCACAGGGAGGATACCGTCATCGACGTCAGCGATCCGAACCCGTGGGTCGAGGTCTTCGAGAATCACCTTGTCGTGTTCGAGCGCTCACGCGCACAGGGAAGGGTGAGGGTGATCGATCTCCGGACGCGCAAGTCACACCTCATCGGATTCCCGGAGAAGATGTACTTCGCCTCTCCTGTCCGGAACCCCGACATGAGGTCCAACGAGGTCAGGATCAAGTACTGGTCATACCTCACGCCGACCACCATATATGACTACGACCTCGGGACGCGAAGGCTGGAGCTTAGGAAGCGGGAGAAGGTGAAGGGCTACCGTCCCGAGAGGTACAGGATGGAGCGGATTCACGCGACTGCGAAAGACGGCACGAGGATTCCCATCTCCATGGTCTACAGGAAGGACGTCAAGAGGAACGGCCGGAGCCCCGCGTACCTCTACGGCTATGGTGCATACGGGACCTTCGATCTTGAGGAACCAAGGTTCAACTCGAGCATGCTCTGTCTGCTCGACCGAGGATTCGTGTACGCCTTCGCGCACCTCAGGGGCGGGGGAGATATGGGGAGGCAGTGGCACAAGCAGGGCTCGATGCTCAACAAGATCAACACTTTCACGGACTTCATCGCCTGTGCCGAGCATCTGATCGGGAAGCGCTACACATCTCCCGAACTGCTGTCTGTCAGGGGAGGGAGCGCGGGGGGCCTGCTGATGGGCGCCGTCACGAACATGCGCCCGGACCTGTTCAAGGTCGTGGTAGCGGAAGTACCATACGTCGATGCCGTCACGACCATGCTCGATCCGACCATACCGATGACCGAGGGGGAGTTCGAGGAGTGGGGCGACCCGCAGGACAAGGAGTACTACGACTACTTCAAGCGCTACTCCCCCTACGATAACATCGAGCGGAAGGACTACCCGCACATGCTCGTGACCGCTGGCCTGAACGACACCAGAGTGGGCTACTGGGAACCGCTCAAGTACGTGGCCAGGCTGCGGGCGAAGCGGACAGACGACAACCTGCTGCTGATGAAGGTCGGCCTCGTGGAGGGCCACCACGGGGCGTCGGGCAGATACGACACCTTGAGGGAGCATGCCTTCGTCTACGCGTTCATCATGGACTGGCTGGGACTGAAGGCGTGACGCGCTCTGGAGGCCAGAGGAACAGCAGGCTGTAGACCATCTCGAAGGCCGCGAGGTACACGCCGCAGGTGAATATCGTCTTGACGGCCTTGGTTCTGAGCTTCTCGAGGCCCCATGTGGAGCCGAGCACGGCCATCACTAGCACTATCGGGGCCAGTATGAGGGCGAGGTCGAAGTATATCGCCACCCCATCGGTCGTGTTGAGGGCGTAGGCAGCCAGCGCGGCCGGGGTAAGGATGGCGCCCATGAGTGCGGAGGTGCCTATCGCGCGCCTCGGCTCGACCTTGAACACGTAGATGATCAACGGGACACTGACCACCCCTCCGCCCACCCCGAAGCTGCCTACGAGGAGCCCGGTGAGGACGCTGACGCCCATGCCCGCCAGCATCAACCTGGAGCTGAAGACTGCCGGGCTGGTCGAGCTGTCCCTCTTTGCTTTGTAGATATCGTACATCATCTTGGTCGCCACGAGCACCAGCATCGCCGCGAAGGCCCCCTTGACGATCTCCTCCTCGACCGTGGTTGTGAAGAGCGTGCCGAAAACCACCCCGATGAGCCCCGCGAGGGCGAGCTTCGTTCCGAGCTTGAAGTCCACGAGGTTCTTCTTGCTGTGGGTGTACGTGGCGCTGAGCATCGTCACGAAGGCGAAGGTCAGCGAGAGGGGCACTATCTCCTTCATGACCAGGCTCACGAAGAAGAGGTCCATGATGGGGACGTACAGCTGGCCTCCTCCGAGGCCCAGGTTGGAGTAGAAGAACGCCACTATGGCGATGAGCACGGCTGCGATGACTATAGCGGTAGCCTCGACTCCGCCGAAGGCCATATGCTTGTGAACAAATCCTGCGTATTAAACCTGTGTGATTGTACAAATGTTCGAACGGACTGGCAGTTGGGCGGATGTCTTGCGAACATCGTTGCGGCGGAATTGAAATGCCCCAAATCCTTTTATATCAACTCGCAATTCGTTCGAGCATCGGGTTGGCAGGCTGGGTTCAATGAAGTTGCTCAGGGTTGACCTCACCACTGGCAAGTTCGCGGACCAAGAAGTATCGAAAGACGATGCGAGGAAGTACCTGGGCGGCAGGGGCCTTGCCGCCAAGATACTATACGAGGAGAACAAGCCGAGGATTGACGCGTTCGATCCCGAGAACCGGCTCATAGTCATGACGGGGCCCTACACTGGCACCTACGGTTCGTTCACGG
>DYTN01000059.1:1825-2984 GCA_020725925.1 Methanobacteriota archaeon | reverse complement strand
CCGTTTGCGGAGCTCTCTGACCCCGAGAAGCACAACTGCACGGTAGAAGAGATGGAGGAGTACGAACCCCACATAGTTCGTGGCAACGTTGTCTACGCCGGGGTGGACTACGAGGCCATCCTTCGGGCCGCCGAGAAGGATCCCAGGGGCTGTGACGTGATTCTGTGGGACGGCGGCAACAACGACTTTTCGTTCTACAAGTCAAACCTCCATGTGACCATCGTTGATCCACTCCGGCCGGGGCACGAGATGATCTTCTGGCCTGGCGCGGTCACGCTGAGGCTTGCCGATGTGGTCGTGATCAACAAGGTGGACAGCGCCGATCCCGAGGGCCTTGCAACGGTTCGGAAGAGCATTGCCGCGGTCAACCCGGGCGCGGTCGTCATTGACGCCGCTTCACCGATTGACGTGGATGATCCTTCGGTGATCAGGGGCAAGAGGGTGCTGGTGGTTGAAGACGGCCCGACCCTGACGCACGGGCACATGAAGATCGGGGCAGGCGTGGTTGCGGCCAGGAAGTTCGGTGCGGCTGAACTAGTGGACCCGCGTCCGTACATCACGGGTAGGCTGGTCGAGACCTTCAAGACCTATCCGGACATCGGAACCCTCCTTCCCGCAATGGGGTATGGAGAGGAGATGCTGAAGGACCTGGAGGCCACCATCAACCGGACGGACTGTGACGCGGTGGTCGTCGGAACGCCGATCGACTTGAGTCGCATCATCAAGATCAAGAAGCCCACCACCCGCGTGCACTATAAGCTGCAGGAGATCGGTCGCCCCGATCTTGCAGGCGTCCTGGACGATTTCGCAAAGAAGCATGGACTGATCTAGACGGGTGTCGCACGGAAACCATCACCTAGGAGGCGAGAAGCAATGCCAAAGATCGTAAATTCCTGGAACGAGTGGGACCCTCTGAAGAGGGTGATCGTTGGGAGACCGGAGGGCACGAACGTTCCCGCTCCGGAGCCGGCCTGGTGGTATGACCTCCCGCACGGCGGATATCCGCTGGGGTCGTGGGGACCGTTCCCGCAGGAGATGGTGGATGCGGCCAACGAGCAGATGAACTACTTCGTGGGCCAGCTCGAGAAGCGGGGCGTCATCGTCGAGCGAGTGGACATCCAGGCCTCCTTCCCCCCGGGCAGCGGCTCGTGGCTCATGG
>DYTN01000059.1:0-1815 GCA_020725925.1 Methanobacteriota archaeon | reverse complement strand
CCGTTCATGTTCAACAAGCCGCTTCCATCCCCGATGGGCTGGGTGCAGCAGAACGCGCACGGCGTCAACAACGTCCGCGACGTTACCGTGATTCACGGCAACTACATCATTGAAGCCACCACCGTTCGACGCTCGCGCATCTACGAGCGCTACAACCTCCGGCCGATCTTTGAGCGGTACTTCAAGGAGGATCCCGAGGTCGTTCACTTCGCGGCACCCATGCCGATGCTGACCGACGAGTCCTACGTCCGGAACTACTACTACGACTTCGAGAACGTATGGACGGACGAGCAGAAGCGACAAAGGCTGCACAACTGGGAGTTCCAGTTGAGCGAGAAGGAAGCCCTTTGGGACGCCGCCGACGCCATGCGGTTCGGCAAGGACGTCTTCCACCAGGGCTCGTGCGTGACGAACAAGGGCGGCATGGACTGGCTGAAGCGGATGTTCGCTTCGCTCGGCCTCCGGTTGCACCATGTGCTGTTCGACACTCCCAAGGAAGCCGACAAGCCGAACAACTACCACCCGTGGCACATTGACGTGAACCTCGTGCCGCTGCGGCCGGGCCTGGCCATGTACAACCCGGATTGGGATCCGCGCACGCCCGAGCTGTGGGAACTGTTCAAGAAGAACGACTGGGAGCTGATCCCCGCGGCGAGGCCGACCTACGTGCACAAGAACAAGGTCTACCTGACCGGGCTGTATGAGGGCAAGTCGTGGATTTCGATGAACACCTTCTCGATTGACCCCAAGACGGTCTGCGTCGAGGCGCACGAGACGGCCTACTGCGACCAGCTCAGCAATCTGGGGTTCGAGGTAGTCCCGATTCCCTATGAGAAGGTGATCCCGTTTGGTGGCGCCCTGCACTGCACCACGCTGGATGTCTACCGAGAGGGTGGGTGCGAGGACTACTTCCCGAAGCAGGTCAAGGGCTACTGAGTGAAGGGGTTATCAGAGGGCGGTACGTTTCCACTTGTCCGAAGTGAGGCACATCTGTCCGGCAAATGGGTCTCCTCTTTTTTGGAGGCCCATTTGCCGGTTCAGACCAGAATGGATCTTCATGCTTCACACAGGGAGGCGTTGCTGTGAGCAACTATGAGGTCGGCATTATTGTCTACCTTGTTGTGTTCTTCCTGCTGGGCATAGCGATGTACTACCTAGTCAAGGGAAGCGGAAAGCAGTACATCATCGCTGGCAAGAGCCTCCCGTTTGTCCTGGTAGGAACGTCGTTGCTGGCCCAATCATTGGACGCGAACGCCACAATGGGGAATGCGGCCGCGGTGTATTCAGGCGGGTGGTGGGCTGGATTCCAGTTTCCGCTTGGTCTTGGCTTGTGCTTGGTTGTGACAGGGATGTTCTATGCAAAGCCCCTGAACCGGCTGAACCTGATCACGCTGCCTGATTTCTACTTCAGAAGGTATGGCCGGTTGGTGGAGGTTCTCGCTGGGCTTCTGATGTCCTTTAGCTTCATCATACTGGTTGCGGGGAATCTGGCCGGCTCCGCATGGATACTCAAGACGATCTTCGGCTGGGGCTACGGCCTGTCACTTGTCGTAATATCCATGATACTCTTCTTCTACACCATTTCCGGCGGGCTTTGGTCAGTGGTCGCCACGGACATCGCCCAGATATATCCTGCCATCATTGGATTCATCGGGGCCTTCTTCTATCTGCTGTATACGCATGGCTGGAGTTTCTTCACATCGTCAATTCCCACCGGGCACTTCGACCTCAGTGGTCTGACGCTCGTCAAGAACGGCGCACTCACTAACTGGGCGGGCATACTTGCGCTGGGTCTGGGCGATGTCGTCGCGCTCG
>DYTN01000058.1 GCA_020725925.1 Methanobacteriota archaeon | reverse complement strand
ATTGGATCATTTTTTAGAGGAGGAACATTCTCCATAAGGAAAATTTCAGGTGAATTATATCTGACATTTTTAAAAAATTGAGAAACCAGACGGTAATCTTCATGGGTTTTTTCCCGTCTTGTAACATTCACAGAAGACCATGGTTTGCATGGAGGACCGCCAACAACAACATCAAAACAGCCATCAACGAGTTCTTTTGAAAGGTCTGCTTTGATGAATTTGCCCAATTTATTTTTTTCAAAAGTTTCTCCAGCGGCTTCAGAGATATCCACGCCAGTTACTTGGTAGCCTACTTTTTTGAAACCATGTGCAAGTCCACCAGCGCCACTGAAAAGATCAAGTACCTTTTCTACCATTCAACTCAAATATATTGATTTGTTTAATTGAATAAACTTTTTTATATAAGATTTCGGTAGTTATAAACTACTTCCGTTTCGCCGCATCCAGAACAGCATCGATGATTTGCCTGTAACCCGTGCACCTGCAGAGGAGCCCCCCGAACGCCTCCTTAACGTCCTCCTCCGTCGGGTCAGGGTTTCTCCTCAGGAGAGCCTCCGTCGTCAGGATGAAAGCCCCTGTGCAGAACCCGCACTGGACGGCCCCGTTGTCTATGAACGCCTGCTGGATGCGCGTCAGTGTCCCGTCCTTGGCCAGCCCCTCTATCGTGGTTATCTCCCTCCCGTCCGCCTCCACCGCGAGCATCAGGCATGATTTCGTCGGCACCCCATCCACTAGCACCGTGCAGAGCCCGCAGTCGCCGCGCTCGCACGCCGACTTCGTCCCAGTGAAGTTCAAATCCTCTCTTAAGAATTGCAAAAGCGTCCTCCTGGCCTCGACCTCTCGTTCGTAGACCCCGCCGTTCACCCTGACTAAAATCTTATGCCTGCTCATTTCTTCACCCCAAGCAGTTCCCTCAGCACGCGCTTCGTCAGCACGGCCGCCATGTGGGTGCGGTACTCGGCCTGGCACCTCACGTCGTTTATCGGGCATATCCCTCCGGGGACGCAGGCCGCAGCCTTCTCTATCTTCTCCTCGAGAGTCCCCTCGCCGTAGAACACGTTCCCAATCTCGGGCACGAGGACAGGCGTCGGAGCGACAGACGACATCGCCACGCGGACCTTCTTCCCAGATACGAGTGCAGCCACGCCGACCAGAGCGACATCCTCCCCCCAGGACCTCTTCCACTTCGAATATAGGCTCTTCGCCCCGGCAGGCTGGTTGGGTATGTGGACCGCCTTCACGAACTCGTCCTGCGCGAGGGCGGTCCGCTTCACGCCCTTGAAGAATTCTGCGATAGGTATCTTCCGCTTCCCGTGCGCCCCGACGACCTCGACCTCCGCGCCGAGCACCAGCAACGACGGGCAGCTGTCAGCTGCCGGCGATGCGTTGCAAATGTTTCCCGCGAGCGTGGCCCTGCTCCTCAACGTCTGGTCGGAGAGCTCCTTCGCGGCGCTCCAGAGAGCGGTGAACTTTTTCCTGATTATCTCGGATTCGACGATCTCGTTGACCGTCACGGCGGCCCCAATCGTCACGCCCCCGTCGTGCGTCGTTATCCCGTGCAACTCCTTCACACCCTTCACATCAACAACATATTTCGGCCGCAGAACACTCTCCCTCATCAGAGGAATCAGGTCCGTGCCGCCTGCCATGAGCCTCGCCTCACCCTTGTGCTTCGCGAGGATAGCCGAGAGCTCGTCGACCGTCAGCGGCCGCATGTAGTCGAATTCAGGCAAAGGCACGCCTGTCACCTTTCCTCCTTATCGCCCGCCAGACGCGCTCGCGGTTCATCGGAATCTCGAACATGTCGATGCCGACGGCATCGTAGACAGCGTTTGCAATCGCCGGCTCGATGGATATCCTCGGGTGCTCGCCTATCCCGCGCGCACCGTGGGGCGCGTTCTTCTGCGGGTTCTCGATTGGTATGAAAACGAACTCGTCGGGGATGTCCTGGACCCTGCATATCTTGTAATCTGTGAGGTTCTTGTTGAGCAGCTCCCCCTTCTCGTTGTAAATGAACTCCTCCATCAGGGCGCTCCCGACACCCTGGACGATGCCGCCGTATGACTGGCCCTTCACCACGAGCGGGTTAATCATCTTCCCGACGTCGAACGCCGACGCTATCTTTAGGACTCGGATGTCGCCGGTCTCTGGGTCGACCTCCACCTCCACCCCCTGCGCCCCGAAGGTCCACATGAGCGCCGGGTTGCCGTGGCCCGTCTCCGGGTCGAGGTTCGTGAGGTTTTCCGCCGTGTAGACTCCGTAGCCGAGTATCGGCCCGCCGATTCCGCGTCCGTCCGGGAGAATCCCCGCGGTGGCGAGCTTCGAGAGAGGCACAGCCTTATCCGGCTCCGTCTTGACGAACACCTTCTCTTCCGCGACGTCGAGCTTGTTTTTCGGCACGCCGAGGATCTTCGACGCCGTCTCCTTCGCGCGCTCCTTCAGGTCACGCACCGCGTCGAGAGTTGCGTTCCCCTCCATGAAGAGGCCGCGGCTCGCGACAGTCTGCCATGTGTACGGCCCGAAATCCGTCTCACGCTTCGTTACAACCTTGATCTTCTCGATCGGCATCTGCAGCCCGTCCGCAATCATCTGCGCGAGTGCGGTCGGCGTCCCCTGCCCCATCTCCGTGGAGCTTATCGAAAGCGTGACGCTCCCGTCCTCGTTCAATCGCAGAATCGCCGAAGAAGAGGCGTAAGACGGCATCGCAGGAGCCTTCCAGAGAGCCGCGACGCCCTTGCCGCGAAGCTTCCCCTTCACTTCCTTCTTGTATTTCTTCTTCCAGCCGATTGCCTTCGCAACCTGCTTGATGCACTTGTCGACCCGCCCCGCGTCCTTCCCGAGCTTCATTCCCGTTGCCGTGATCTTGCCGGGAGTCGCCGCGTTTATCAGCCTGAACTCGACCGGGTCCATCCCGATCTCGCGCGCGAGCAGATCCATCTGGCGCTCCGTCGCGAAGTGGAACTCCGGGTGGCCGAAGCCGCGGTACGCCGTCCC
>DYTN01000057.1 GCA_020725925.1 Methanobacteriota archaeon | reverse complement strand
AGTCGGTCCTGCCTGCGTTCTTGAGATCATCTTGACTTGCAGGCCCGGACTTCCTTGCCTCTGTAGTAGCCCTTCTTCTTCTTTGCCTTTCCAGCCTTCTTGGATGCCTTCTTCTTTGGAGCCATTCAGCCACCCCTCAAGGTGAAGAGGAGACCATTCCATCCGAGCTTACTTCTTCTTTTTCTTGGCCTTCCTGGTTGCCTTCTTCTTCGTCTTCTTGCCACACTTCCCGCAAGCCATATTGTCTTCCTCCTGTGTTACGGTCGGGCGAATGCCCAGCCATGGTTATCCGATGCGTCTTCCCCATCCAAGTGCCATCATGAAACACATGTGTTGCCCACTCAGAGGCGCATCCTTGGGTCCATAAGTGCGTTCATGACATAAGTGTCTTTGCGTCAAGCGTCCGTCAGTGACATCGGCTCGGCCTCATTCGCGAGCTGCTGAGATCGTGCCGAGTTCCCAACTCGAATCACGAATTCCTCTACAAAGATTTTATAGACCAGCTTACCCTATTACGCCAACACAAGGAGCGAGTGAACCTTTGGCTCAGAGCGACGAAGCACGCAAGGTGAAGATCTGCCTCATCGGCGATGTCGGGGTCGGCAAGACGAGCCTCATACGCAGATACGTGCTCGATGTGTTCGACGACAAGTACATCGCGACGATAGGAACGAAGGTCACCAAGAGGGAGATCGACGTGAAGGACCCGAAGACGGGCGCAGCTCAGCGGGTCGTGCTCCTGATCTGGGACATCATGGGCCAGCCGAGCTTCAGGGAGGTCCTGCGCGAGGCATACTTCTACGGGGTCGAGGGTTCGTTGGCCGTGTGCGACGTCACGAGCAAGGAAAGCCTCGGAGAGCTCAGGTACTGGATCAAGGCGATGACGGCCACGACAGGCAAGGTGCCCATCGTCTTCCTGGGCAACAAGTGCGACCTGAGGGACGAGACCCGGGTGCCGTATCAGGACCTGGAGGTCTTCGCGAAGAAACATGACTCGCCCGCGCTGCTCTCGTCCGCGAAGACTGGTTACAACGTGGAACAGGCATTCACGACCCTCGTCGACATGATGCTGTATCCCAAGTGACCTCTCCACGCGGCGTTCATGGTGCGATTGGGCGCGCGAGGTCGTCGGAGGGAGGTTCGAGATGAGAACTGGGCGCTATGACGCGGTCTTCTTCAACGGGCACATCGTCACGATGAGTGGCAAGAGGCGAACCGCGAGTGCCCTTGCCGTCGAGGACGGACGGATCGTGTCCGTTGGCGGTGACTCCGAGGTCAGGCGGTCCGCGTCTAGGGGATGCGCGAAGCACGACCTCGGCGGAAGGACGGTAGTTCCAGGGTTCATCGACTGTCACACCCATTTCATCCAGATGGGCGTCGACGCCATGAGCGTCGATCTTGGATCTTCTCGCACGATTGACGAGGCGCTCTCGATGATGAAGGCTGCCTCGGGCAAGGTCCCCGAGGGGGAGTGGGTGATTGGGGCTAACTGGAAGGAGAGCGCGTGGCCGGATGGAAGGTTCATCACGCGGGCCGATCTCGATGCATGTTGTCCAGGTCATCCGGCGGTTGCACACAGGGTCTGCGGGCACATGTCCTCCGTGAACTCGCAGGCGATTTCAATGCTGGACATAGATGCAAGGACGCGGGACGCGGTCACCGACGTCTCGGGGAACCTCACTGGAATCCTCAAGGAGAGCGCTGTCGGCATCGTTTGGTCCGCGACCGCGCCCGACAGGGCACGCAAGATCAAGGGATTCAGAATCGCCATTAGGAAGGCTCATTCCATGGGCGTCACCTCGATCCATGACAACGGCGCTTCGGACGATTTCGACATCTTCAGGACCGCGGAGAGTGGAGGGAAGCTTGGCGTCCGGGTGTGGTTCAACACTCCGGCGAAGAACATTGATTCGATGCTCAGGCTGTCGCTCTCTACCGGAATAGGCTCTGATCGGCTGAGGTTTGGCGGCGTCAAAGTGTTCTGCGATGGTGCCCTGGGGGCCAGGACCGCGGCTCTCTCCAAGGACTACTGCGATGACCCTGGCAACAAGGGGGCTCTAGTCATCGAGCCCAAGGAGCTGGATGCCGTCGTGGAGAAGGCGCACCATGCTGGCATACAGCTGGCCATACACGCAATCGGGGACATGGGCATCGGAACAACGATCGCGTCCCTGGAACTGGCGCTCAAGCGCGGCGGAAGGGCAGACTGCAGGCACAGGATAGAACACCTCGAGCTGCCCTCCAAAGAACACCTGAAGACTATGCGACGTCTGCGGATCATAGCTTCTATGCAGCCGAACTTCATCGGAGAATGGGGCGGCACGGACGGTATGTATCGGGCTCGTCTCGGCCCGGAGAGGACTTCCAGGAACAACCCGTTCAGGGAGGTTCTGGGAAATCGAATCAGGCTAGTGTTTGGATCCGATTGCATGCCCTTCTCTCCGCTTTATGGCATTCATTCCGCGGTGAATGCTCCATATGCGTCCCAGAGGATGGAGGTCGGTGAGGCGTTAGCCGCGTACACGAGAGAGGCGTCATTCGCCTCCTTCGAAGAGGGCTTCAAGGGAACCCTCTCAGAGGGTGGCTTTGCGGATTTCGCCGTACTCTCGGCCGACCCGTTCGTGGAACCTACGAAGGTGTCGTCCCTAGCAGTCCTGAAGACCGTCGTGAACGGTGAGATCGTGTACGAAAGGAAGAAGGGAGGTGTGAGCTCGTGAGCGCTAGATCGAAGCCGGTGTTCGCGCCAGACGCGCCGAAACCCATAGGGCCATACTCGCAGGCCATAATCATCGGAGACCTCGTGTTCTGCTCCGGCCAGCTCGGGATCGAACCCGTGTCCGGGGAGATACCTGGCAGGACCGCCTCTGCGCAGGCGGAGCAGGCGCTGCAGAACCTCAGGGCTATCTTGAACAGGGCAGGGAGCGACCTGTCGCACGTGGTCAAGGTGACCATGTTCCTGAAGGACATGAAGGACTTCGCTGATGTGAACGAGGTCTACGCGAAGTACTTCGTGGACGTCAAG
>DYTN01000001.1:227048-228752 GCA_020725925.1 Methanobacteriota archaeon | reverse complement strand
CATCAACCTGTCCCAGATGAACTTCGGGGTCGACAATGGCCTCTACCCGTTGGGCTCATGCACGATGAAGTACAACCCGAAGGTGTGCGACGAGATCGTCTCGTGGGGCTCGGTTGCGGACCTGCATCCGCTCCAGGACCTCACGACGATCCAGGGGGCGCTCAGACTCATGTACGAGCTCGAGGGGATGCTGTGCGAGATCGGAGGCGTCGATGCCGTCACGCTTCAGCCCGCTGCTGGGGCCCACGGCGAGTTCACGGGCATCCACCTGGTGAAGGCACACCACGAGGCGAACGGGGAGACGAGGAATGAGGTCATCCTGCCAGACACCGCCCACGGGACGAACCCCGCTAGCGCTGCGATGGTCGGATACGACGTCCTCGACCTGCCCTCGAAGGACGGGTGCGTGGATGTGGAGGCGCTCAAGGCCGCGGTGTCGAAGGACACGGCCGCGTTCATGCTCACCAACCCAAACACGCTCGGCCTGTTCGAGAAGGATGTCAAGGAGATCGCAGGGATACTGCATGACGCGGGCGCGCTCCTGTACTACGACGGTGCGAACCTCAACGCGATCATGGGCAAGTCCTCGCCCGGCAAGATGGATTTCGACATCGTCCACTTCAACCTGCACAAGACCTTCGCCACTCCGCACGGAGGCGGAGGGCCAGGCGCGGGGCCTGTGGGGGTGAAGAAAGCGCTCGAGGAGTACCTGCCGGTGCCACGCATAGTCGAGAGAAGCGGCGTGTACGACCTCGACTACGACAGGCCGAAGAGCATCGGGAAGGTCCGCGCGTTCTTCGGCAACTACGGGGTGCTCGTCCGCGCCTACGCCTACATCCGCATGAACGGCGGTCCCGGGCTCACTTCCGTATCGGAGAACGCCGTGCTCAACTCGAACTATCTGAAGGAGCGGCTCAAGGACAACTTCGAGCTGCCATACGAGGACCTCAGGAAGCACGAGTTCGTCCTCAGCGGCAAGCCGCTAAAGAAGAGAGGCCTTAGGACGCTCGACTTCGCGAAGCGTCTTTTGGACTACGGGTTCCACGCGCCCACAGTGTACTTCCCCCTCATAGTTGACGAGGCCATCATGATCGAGCCCACGGAGACGGAGTCCAAGGAGACCCTCGACGCCTTTGCCGACGCGTGTGAGGCGATCCTGAAGGAGGACCCCAAGATCCTCCATGGCGCGCCCCACAACACCGCCAGGCGGAGGCTCGACGAGGCCAAGGCCGCGAGGGATATGATATTCAGCTGGCGGGAGTACGAGAAGAAGCGGGCTGCGGGCGAGGTGAAGTGACTACCGATCCTTCTTGAACCTCGCGCAGATCAAGGTCCTGGTGCTGGTCACGCCTTGGATGGTCCTGAGCCTCCCAAGGACCTCGTCGCACAGCACGTCGTAGTCCTTCGTCTCCATGCGGACAATCATATCGAACTGGCCGAAGAGCTGGTGCACTTCCGACAGGCCGGGTATCTTCCGGAGCTGCTCGTAGACGTAGCCCTCCTTGCCCGTCGCGGTCGTGATCAGCACGTAGGCGACAACCAGCGAATCACCTGAAGAGGGCGTAAGGTGCTGCAGCCTTATAACATATCGGCTGACCAGCCAGTGGTTTCGTCCGGGGCCCAATCGGTTATTTAAGCCCAGAGCGGCTTCGAGTCTACCGGACATGAGCGGGTTCGTCGTCCTCGAGGGCATAGACGGCTGCG
>DYTN01000001.1:225725-227038 GCA_020725925.1 Methanobacteriota archaeon | reverse complement strand
TGGTCGCCGAGAGAACGGGCAGGAAGGCCGTCCTCACCACAGAGCCGACAGACTCCTGGCTCGGAAAGGCGGTCCGGAGAGGGGACAAGACCGACATCAGCCCGTACACCGACGCCCTCCTGTTCATGGCCGACAGGGCGGAGCACACGCTCCAGATCAAGGAGCTGCTCAGGAAGGGCAGGACGGTCATCTCCGACAGGTACTACCACTCGACCGTGGCGTACCAGGCGGCAAACCTCAAGGGCGTTTTCGACGGGGACGCGTTCAAGTGGCTTCTCGAGGCCAACCTCAGGATCTCCATCAAGCCCGACCTGACCGTCCTGCTCGTCATACCTCCCGAGGTGGGCCTGAGGCGCATCAGGCCGAGGAGCTCGTACTCCAGGTTCGAGCGCCTGGACTTCCTCACGGAGGTGCACAGGAACTACCTGAAGCTCGCGCGGCTGGACAAATCCATCGTCAAGGTGGACGCGACCCGGCCAGTTGAAGTCGTTGTCGAGAGGGTCCTTAAGCTCATGGAGGAGAGTAACCTTTAAGACGCGCGGGATTCTCACAAGTGATGACATGCACCCAGCGGACCACCTGAGGGGAAGCAAGAGCGACCGGCTCAAGGGCCGGAAGATCGTGCTAGGAGTGACGGGCAGCATCGCTGCCGTCGAGACGATCAAGCTGTGCAGGGAGCTCATCAGGCACGGGGCCGAGATACATGTCGTCATGTCCGAGGGCGCGCAGAACATAGTGCACCCATGGGCGCTCGAGTTCGCCACGGGAAGGCCCGTGACCACTCAGATAGACGGCAGGGTGCAGCACGTGGCGTTGTGCGGGGATGTCCCTGACAGGGCCGACCTGCTGCTCATAGCCCCAGCCACCGCCAACACCATCTCGAAGATCGCATTCGGCATCGACGACACACCAGTCACCACGTTCGCTACGACAGCACTTGGCGGCGGCATACCAGTCATGATTGTGCCCGCGATGCACGGCACGATGATGGCGCAGAAGGTCGTCGGCGAGAACATCGGGAAGCTGAGGAGGATCGGCGTTCACTTCCTGATGCCGAAGCTGGAGGAGTCGAAGGCGAAGCTGCCCTCGATGGACTCCATCGTGTCCGAGGTGATCGCCCTCATCGGCAAGCGGGACCTGGTCAAGAGGAGGGTTCTCGTGATCGCCGGTGCGACGGAGGAGCCCATCGACGACATCAGGGTCGTCACCAACAGGAGCTCCGGCGAGACGGGAGTCGAGCTGGCCAGGGCCGCGGGCGCAGGCCAGCCGCAGCCGCCGGAGGGGCCGGAGGACTGACCTTGCGGGCCCGGGGG
>DYTN01000001.1:214614-225715 GCA_020725925.1 Methanobacteriota archaeon | reverse complement strand
GCACGAGAGGGGGGCGCAAGTGGAACTATGGATGGGCCGGTGTAGTGTGGAGCTGCCGGAGCACATCAGCACGGCCAGGTTCTCGTCGTTCAGCGACCTCGCGAAGATGCTCAAGGGCAGAAGGTTCGACATCGTGTTCTTCCCGGCAGCGGTCTCCGACTACTCCCCCAAGAAGCTGCCTGGAAAGATGCCGTCGGATGCTAGGACCGTCACCATCGCATTGAAGAGGAACCCCAAGCTGATCGACAAGATAGCAGCCAGGCTCGTTGTCGGCTTCAAGGCGCAGGCCAGGAAGACCGCCGAGGACCTCGTGAAGGAGTCCATTGCCCTCATCAAGAGGTCGGGGTGCGACCTCGTCGTCGCCAACTTGGTGGAGGACGTCAAGAGAGGCAGGACCAAGGTGGTCCTGGTGGAGGAGGACGGCAGCACCGAGGAGCTCCAGGGCACCAAGCTGCAGGTCGCGGACAGGATCATCGACAAGGTCGTGAGGATGGCCTGATGAGGGCCACGGCGTTCTGCCCGGGCCATGTGACTGGGTTCTTCCAGGTCTGCGAGTCCGACGACCTGCTCAAGATGGGCTCTCGAGGTGCGGGCATGTGCCTGTCGCTCGGGGCGACCTCCGTGGTGACAGCACGTGAGGCGAAGAGGCCGTCCATCCAGGTCATGATTGACGGTGTCAGGAGCCGGGCAGAGGTGACGAGGCTCGCCCTGGACTACCTCCTCAGAGGCGAAGACCTCGCGGTCGATGTGGCCACCGATTTGGACCTGCCGCAAAGCCAGGGCCTCGGGATGAGCGCCGCGGGGGCGCTCTCCGCGTCATTGGCCTTCGCGAAGCTGCTCCGGAAGAGCAGGCAGAGGGCGTTCGAGGCCGCGCACATCGCAGAGATCACGTACAAATCTGGCCTCGGGGACGTGTCCGCAATCCACAGGGGCGGGATCACGGTAAGGGCCAGGGCAGGCCTGCCGCCAAACGGCAGGGTTCTGAGGATCAGAGGGATGCCGGAGGTCGTCATTGGCATCGTCGGCGGCAAGATGCTGACCCGCACCGTGCTCTCAAACCCGGAGAGAAAGAGAGCCATCAACGCGAGCGGGTCCAAGCGGGTGGACGAGATCATCAGGGGGCCATCTCTCGAGAACCTGATGCGCCTCTCGTGGGAGTTCGCGACCGAATCCGGGCTTCCCTCCAAACGGGTGATAGCAGCGGTCAATGCGGCCTCGAAGCTCGGGATGGCCAGCATGGCGATGCTGGGCAGCTCTGTCTTCGCGATCGGGGACACCGAGGGCCTGTCGACGGTCCTGAGGGACTTCGGCCGTACATACACCTGCACGGTGGACACCGAAGGACCGAGAATCATCTAGTGGCGAACGCTGCAGGGGAACGGCTCTCATTCGAACAGAGTGAAGAGCTGGTCGTCCTTGCCAACGTCGAACAGCCCGATCCTGGCCCCGCAGTCAAGCCAACCATGTGCATAGTTGATGCACGCGAAGGCGTTCACGAGTTCGCCCTTGTCCGCGAAGTCCTTCGCGTCGTCGTAGTATGCCTTGGCCATCCGCAGGAAGTCCTCGGCCATCTTCCCGTTGAAGGACTTTTCGGGGGCTGCAATCTTGAGGCTGTCCAGCGCCTGCGTCGTCAACGAGAGGTACTTGCCCACCCTCTCTTCCGTCAGGAGGTTGCCTTTTGAGGGCATCGTCACATCCTTCTCGACGGGATGACCTCGATGCTCTCGCCGCCGTGCTTCGACTCCCTCGGCCGTATCTCGACCAACAGCGGCATGGACACGCCCCCGCCGGTGATGATGGCCGAGCCGATAGGCAGCCGCTGGATCTCGTCCTCCATGCCCTCCGTCAGGCCCTCGATCGATGCCGCGATGGCCTTCAGATCGTTCGGGTTCGTGACCTTGAGGATGATTTGCGTGTTACACTGGCTCAGGACGTTCTTGTCCACCTTCGCGGCCCTCTGGGTTATGATCATGAGGCCGAGGCCGAACTTCCTTCCCTCGGATGCGACGGTCCTGAACACCTTGGAGCACGCGACCTGGCCCTGCTGCGGGCAGAAGTTGTGCGCCTCCTCGACCACGAGCATCACGGGCGGTATCTTGTCCATCTTCCTGAGCTCGAACAGGGCGTTCCCTATCCTGTTGATTATTAGCTCCTGGATGTCGGGAGGCGTGCCTCTCAGGTTGATGATCGTGCATTTGCCCTTCTGTATGAGCTCGTCTATCTTCGTGCCCTGCTCGGCGAACACGTCGATCTCGTTCAGGTACTCGAGCTCGCAGACCAATGTTGCGGCAGCTCCCTCTCCTCCCTGCTGGAGAACTGCTATGATGTCGTTGATGGTGTAGTTGCCCTTGGTCTCCTTCAGAATGTCGATGGCCTTCCTGAGCATCGTCAGGAAGGTCCTAACGTTCTTGATGTTCGTCAGGCCGAGCATCTCCCTCGCATCGAGGTTGTGGAGCGTGAACTTGAGCGGCTTCGCGCCCTTGTTGATGCTGGTGTCCGTTGCGAACTCCAGGATCTTGTCGTCGTACCCCTTCGGCGACACCCCGAAATCCCTAGTGGTCTTCTTGATCGTCCCCTTGTGCTTCATGCTCGAGTACTCGCCGTGCGGGTCGACCACGCACAC
The DNA here is from genome assembly GCA_020725925.1 of Methanobacteriota archaeon. GTDB lineage: Archaea > Thermoplasmatota > Thermoplasmata > UBA10834 > UBA10834 > COMBO-56-21. Next base: position 223,092 of record DYTN01000001.1, on the reverse strand, counting down.
CGTGACGCCGTGCTTCATCAGCTCCTCGATGATGGCGCCCGAGCAATACGACTTCCCCCCACCGGTCTTGCTCAGTATGCAGACGTGCTTCTGGACCATCATGTTGATGTCCAGCTCCACCCTGACATCGTGGCCAGAGAGCAGGCCGATGTACGCGCCTGTCTCCCTGTGCTCCTCGATCCCGATGACCTTCTTGATCAGGTCCTCATCCGCCCTGTAGACAACCGAGCCGGCCTTGAGAGGCGTCCTCGGGACCTGCAGGAGGTTCCTGTCGTCCCTGTACCCTATCACCGAGATCAACGCAGCCTCCTTCTCCTCGAACGGAATGGGGCTGCCGTGGGTCAGCTGCTCGACGCCGTCAATCGTCAGGTTGGTCTTTCGCTCGATCTCGGACACCTGCCCGAGGACCCAGCCGACGATCTCGTGCTGGACCTGGACGTACTCCATCTTCTCGAGCGGGGCGGTGACGCCGCAGTTGAACTGAAGGGTCCCCACATTGCCGTAGACCATGCCCACGGGCTCGAGCCCCTCGACGCTCAGCCTCCTTTTCGACAACAGCCTGTGCTCCCTCTTGACATTGGCCGGCAGAGGGACCGCTTGGGCTTCCGTCGGAGCGGCCTGCACGGGCACGCCTTGGGTGGAGGGGTAGGCCTGGCCGATGCTCTGGTTCAACTGCATCCCATCTCTTGGCCCTAATATACCCATACACTCTATAAATGTTTTCGCAGAGCGAGCGCCTAGCCTCTCCGCGCGCTGGCGCGTGTCGGACATCACACCCAAGTCGTCAAGGTATAAGAGATGGTACGTCATTCCCCGCGTGGAATACCATGTTTGTAGTGGGGGGATCGGCGTCTCAGCTCCTGTCGAAGGAGCTGGCGAAGTGCCTGAAGGCGAAGCTCGCCAACGTTGAGGTCAGGCGTTTCCCGGACGACGAATGCTATGTCAGGATTGACGAGGACCTCGACGGCGAGGACGTGTTCCTGGTCCAGACGACCTGGCCCGACAAGAACATCGTGGAGCTGTTCCTGCTCCAGGACGCCATCAGGCAGTTCGAGATCTCTTCGCTGACGACAGTGGCGCCGTACTTCGGATACGCCAGGCAGGACAAGCAGTTCAAGCCTGGGGAGCCGATCAGCGCGCGCGCTCTCGCACGCCTCATCCAGATGCAGACGGACGAGTTCATAACCGTCGATGTGCACTCGCCCTTCGTGATAGACTGGTTCGACAACGTCTCCGCGAAGAACGTCCCCGCATATCCGTCCATCGGCAAGCACCTGAAGGGCAAGGGGATCGAGCTCATACTCTCGCCGGACGAGGGACGGGTGGAGAACGCGAAGCGGGTCGCGGACATCGTGGGCTGCGAGGCCGACTTCCTGGTCAAAGAGCGCATCAACGGCGAGACGGTCGAGATGACCCCGAAGAAGCTCGGGGTCAATGGGAAGAAGGTCGCCATCGTGGACGACATCATATCGACCGGCGGGACGATAGCCAAAGCCGCCGACCAGCTGAGGAAGCAGGGGGCGGCCAGGATATCCGCCGTGTGCACGCACGGCGTGTTCGCGAAGGGCGGGCTCGACAAGCTCAAGGCCGTGTGCGATGAGATCTGCTCCTCCGACACGATCGAGAACCCGACGACATGCATAAGCGTCGCACCCGAGATAGCCAGGATCGCGCAGGACTGACCTCCAAGCTAACCCAAAGTTACATATTCCCCCCTAGGATTCTCGACCCTAACATGAAGAAGGCTGAGGACTTCAGCGAGTGGTACAACGAGATCGTCGAGCGCGCCAACCTGACGGACAAGCGCTACCCCGTCAAGGGCATGAACGTCTGGACCCCGTACGGCTGGAAAATCATGCAGGCCATGGACTCGCATATACGCGAGGGGTTCGATGCCACTGGCCACCAGGAGGTGTGCTTCCCCCTGCTGATACCCGAGGACCAGTTCGCGAAGGAGAAGGAGCACATCAAGGGGTTCGATACCGAGGTCTTCTGGGTCACGCATGCCGGCCTGAACCCGCTCGACGTGAAGCTCCTGCTCAGGCCCACGAGCGAGACCGCCATGTACCCGATATTCGCGCTCTGGGTGCGCTCGCACGCGGACCTTCCCCTGAAGACCTACCAGTTGGTCAACACGTTCAGGTACGAGACCAAGCAGACGCGGGCGTTCATACGCGTGCGCGAGATCCACTTCTTCGAGTCACACACATGCCACGCGGACTTCGAGGACGCCGAGAGGCAAGTCAAGGAGGATTACGAGATACTCGGGCTCCTAGCAAAGAAGTGGTGCCTGCCGTACAAGCTCCTGAAAAGGACGGACTGGGACAAGTTCCCGGGCGCGTCGTACACGGTCGGGATAGACACGCTCCTGCCCGACGGCAGGAGCCTCCAGCTCGGTTCGATACACCAGTACATGGAGAACTTCTCGAAGCCGTACGAGATCAAGTACGAGGACGAGAAGGGCGAGCACAAATATGTGCATCAGACCACTTTCGGCATGAGCGAGAGGCTCGTGGGCGCGGTGGTGGCGATACACGGGGACGACAAGGGCCTCGTGTTGCCTCCGGACATCGCCACGAACCAGATCGTGATAGTGCCCGTCCTGGCCAAGGGGGAGACGGAGAGGGTCTCGGCCGCGGCGAGGGACCTCCACGATGAGCTGAAGAAGGCCCGGGTCAGGGTGCACCTTGACGACAGGGACATGCGTCCAGGCGCGAAGTACTTCGACTGGGAGCTCAAGGGCGTTCCGCTCAGGTTGGAGCTGGGCACGAAGGACATGGAGAAGGGTGTGGTCACATTCGTTCGCAGGGACACAGGCGAAAAGACCCTCAAGGACAGGAAGCACGTGGTCAAGGAGGTCAGGGACATGCTCGCCCTGATCTCCAAGGAGATGCTCGCCCGGGCGGCCGGCGAGATGGAGAAGAACATCGTCACAGTCCAGTCGCTGGAGAACCTGCCCGAGAGGATGATCAGGACCGGATGGTGCGGCGGGGAGGAGTGCGGGCACGAGATCGAGGTCCGCTCGGACATGAACATCCTCGGGACCCTCGTGGACGGCGAGAAGTACTCCGGCGCGTGCGCCATCTGCGGCAAGCCCACGAAGACCCCAGTCTACCTCGCAAGGGCGATGTGAGCGCCCTCAAGCGCTCGCGGGCTTCTTCCTGTACAGAAGTATGCCCAGGATCCCGAAGGCTATCAGCGGGACATAGATGACATAGATGCCGTAGTTCCCCTCGGCGAACGGGTACCACGTGCCGTACATGACCCCCCACGCCCAGTAGATTGCCACCCCGGCGACCAGCAGGAATGTGTAGAAGCCCAGAATGGCCTTCCGCCCGAACTCGGCGCCTTCGCCCGGCATCAGCGCGCCCAATGGCGTGGTCGTATAAATGGGTTTGCCAAGGCCCCCGGAAAAAGGGTTATGATGCTGGTCGGCCATTATGCCATCCAGCTTAGGTATCTCTCAGCGATATACCGCCTCTTTGTTGGGAGGAAAGTGGGAGTCTGAAGACCATATGCAGAATGGAAGGGACTCGAGCTAGCATGAGAACGACCCAGCGGCTTCTGAAGGACCAGGTGCTTCGCACCTCGATGGCCGTCGTGGTTGCCTTGCTCCTTCTCCTTTCCGGCCTTCCGGTCATGTTCTCCGGGGACTCCGAGGCTGCCAGCCACTCCACCCTCAAGATAGGCATGATGGAGCCCATAGACAGCCTCAACCCGTTCATAGGCGTCAACGACAACGCATACATCTTCTACGGGCTCGTCTACGACTATCTCATAGCCGTCGACGAGGACCTGGGCATGAAGCCTAATCTCGCGACCAGTTGGTGGAAGGTGCCCTTGAGCGACCCTGACATGCAGGCGAGCGGGAAGCCCTATGGTTCCGTGTGGGAGTACAACCTCACAGAGAATGCCGTCTGGCACGATGGGGAACCGTTCGATGCGGACGACGTCGTGTTCACGATCGAGTACCAGATTGGGGTGAACTACGACAGCATGTGGGCGTACCAGCCCTACACGAAGTTCATCGACTCGGTCGAGAAGAAGGACCTGTACAAGGTCAGGATTCACTTCAAGGACTTCGCAGGCGACCCAGCGCCCTGCCCCTTCGGGGACAAGCTCATGATGCCGATCGTGCCGGAGCACGTCTGGAGGGACATCACACCCTTCGATGCGGGCTTCACATATGAGAACTACTGGCCCATTGGCACTGGGCCTTTCATGTGCACAGAAAACACGCAGGACGAGTTCACTGCGGGCGAGCAGCTGATCCTGCTCATGAACCCTGACTACCACGGCGCCATCGAGTATGGCCAGGAGGTCCAGTTCGAAAGGCTTATCCTGGAGTTCTACCTCGAGCCCGCAGCGATGCTGACGGACATCCAGAACGGCGCCATCGACCTGGTCGGCCTGAGCGCGCCTGGCTTCAGCAGCCTGATAGATTGGCTGGAGGACAACCCGACCCCGGACATCGGGACCTATGCCGGCCTGACTTGCACGAGCTTCTCGGTCGAGTTGATCACCAGCATGGACGAGGGCGCCACTGGCGTGAACCCGCTCAGGCTGGATCCTGAGGTGAGAAAGGCCATCGCGCACTCGATAGACAAGGAGTTCATCAAGGAGTACATCTACTCGAACTACTCCGCCATCGGCTCGACCATCCTCTCCCCGATATACGGTGACCTGTTCTGGTCTCCGAACGCAACCGAGGAATACGAGTACAACATGACCAAGGCCAACGAAATCCTTGACGCTGCTGGCTATGTCTGGAACCCGTCTCATACGAGGCGCATGGCAGGTCCTGGGAACGCCTATGCCGTCGAGGGCACCCCGCTCAGGCTCAATGTGACCACCGAGATAGAGCTCGTGGAGGACAGGGACACGGTGAACTTCCTGACGGAGGAGTGGCAGGAGATCGGAATCGAGCTCGCACCAGTATTCGTCAGCTCGGCCGAGTGGGGCAACATCGTGTACAACGGCGTGTACGACCTCGCCATGACCTACTGGAGCGGCGACCCCGACCCGAACTACCTGCTGTTCGTCCAGTCGACGAACGCGATAGGCGGATGGTCGGAGAACCAGTACTCCAGCCCCGCATACGACGAGAACTACACCAAGTCCGCCCTCGAGCTCGACCCCGAGGTGCGGAAGGGGTACATGTTCAACTGCTCCAAGCACTCGTACATGGATGCGGCGTTCATCGTGACGGTCTACCCATACGGATGCTACGCGTGGAGGGCAGACCACTTCTCCGGCTGGGGAGACTGGGGCGCGCATCCTGGCAGGTCGCTGTCCAGCTTCTGGACCGCGAACGACCTCTTCTTCGACCTAGTTCCGTTGGCAGTCAAGAAGACGAGCCTCATGTACGTGTTCATCGGGATCGGCGTCGTTGCCGCGGCTGTCGTGGCCGTGTACATGTTCATGCGCTGGCGCGGGCCGAAGGAGGAGGACGTCAGGCTGCCTTGACAAGGTGTGATATCGGGGGCTCTACGGTATGTCTGCGGTCGCACCTGGTAGTCGGAACTAGGGGGAAGACTAAACGGCTGGCACTTTCAGGCTGTACTTCGTCAAGAAGCTGCTGTACCTAGCATTGACCATCTTCCTGATCCTGAGCTTCAACTTCCTCCTGTTCAGGGTCATGCCCGGGGACGTTACGCGCATAGTCATCCCCAAGGGCGCGGACAACCAGACGATCGAGGACCTCAGGGAGTACTACGGCCTGGATGATTCGAAGCTGAGCCAGTACTTCACATACCTTGAGAACCTGTTCTTCCGCGGCGAACTGGGAGAGAGCCTCACGGTCCGCAAGGGCTCCGAGGTCACGAGCATCCTCGGGCCATACGTGCTCAATACGCTCATCCTGGTGGGCATCGGCACCATCTTCTCGATCTGGGTGGGCGTGATACTGGGCAGCGTGACCGCATGGAAGCGCGGGAAGGCCGTCGACCGGGTGGGCAGCGCCTTCTTCATCGTGTTCTACTGCATGCCCACATTCCTCTTCGGGCTCGTGATAATCACGCTCGTGGGGAGGTATGTACCGGAGTGGCCCATCAAGGGGGCCTTCGGGGACGAGTACTGGAACCTAGATATCTTGGGCAAGATCGGCGACAGGACGCTTCACATGCTCCTACCGATGTTCGCCCTCGTCATAGAGACCATCGCGACCTTCTCTATCATCACGCGCTCGTCGCTCATCGACGTGCTCACTGAGGACTACATGGTCACCGCTGTGGCGAAAGGCCTCAAGGGGAAGGATGTGCTGCACGACCACGCGATGCCGAACGCGATGCTGCCCGTCGTGACCGTCATCGCGATGAACGTGGGCTGGGTCATGAGCGGCTCCATCATGATAGAGATCATCTTCTCGTACCCGGGCCTGGGCTACCTGACCTGGGACGCTGTGTGGAACTACGACTACCCGGTCATGCAGGCGATCTTCATGCTCGAGGCGGTGGCAGTGCTGATCGCCAACTTCCTGGCTGACATGGCGCTGTTCAAGCTGGACCCGAGGGTGAAGATGTGACCGGAACGGCTGATGACCAGCTCACACGCACTCTCGCCAGGTTCATCCTCTCGGACGCCAGGAGGGAGAAGGCACGGCTCTTGGCAAAGAAGGCAAGGGTCATCTGGAGGCAGTTCGCGGCGAACAGGGCCGGGCTGCTCGGCCTCTGCACCCTCGTCGCATTCGTCGTGTTGGCAGTATTCGCGCCATGGCTCGCAACCCACGACAACCCCAGCTCCTGGTCGTGGACGAGAGTGAACCCGAGATATGCACAGCCCTCTGGGGAGTTTCTGTTTGGCACGGATTACGACGGAAAGGACGTATACAGCCTCACGCTCTATGGCGCCCGCGCGAGCCTCATAGTGGGCTTCCTCGCAAGCCTTATCTCGATCGTTCTTGGGACCATCGTAGGTCTCTTGTCCGGCTACTTCGGCAAGGTCTCGGATGAGGTCCTGATGCGTTTGACAGACTTCTTCCTCGTAATACCATGGCTGCCACTCATGATCGTGTTCGTGATGCTCATGGGCAGGTCCTTCGAGAACGTGATAATAGTCATAGGGATCACGAGCTGGCCATCGACCTCCAGGATAGTCCGGGCGCAGGTGCTCTCCCTCAAGTCCATGGTCTTCATCGAGCGGGCGAAGGCCGTCGGAGCCGGTGGTGGACACATCATAGCTAAGCACATCCTGCCCAACGTGTTCCCGCTGATATTCGCGAACACGATCCTGCTCGTGGCGAACGCGATCTTCTCGGAATCGTTCCTCGCGTTCCTTGGCCTTCAGGACCCGACTATCATCAGCTGGGGCACGATGCTCGAGCGCGCGTACAACACGGCAGCGTTCACGAGCTTCGCGTGGTGGGTGATCGCTGCACCGGGCATAAGCATCGTCGCGCTGATCATGGCATTCTACCTGATCGGAGACGCTCTGGACGAGATACTGAACCCAAGACTGCGCAGGAGATGAGGCGCGGACATAAGCAGTGGAACGGGCGTCGTCAATGCCCTCGGGCGTCTCTGGATGATGCCCAGCTCATGAGCGGGACTATGGCGTCCTTCAGCTCGCTACCTGCGGCGGTGAGCGAATACTCCACCCTGGGAGGTATCTCGGAGAACGCCTCCCTGGCAATCAGCCCGGCCTTCTCAAGTTCCTTCAGCCGCTCCGACAGGGTGCTCGGGCTTATCCCGTCCAATCTCTCTTCGAGCTCGTTGTAGCGTAGCCTCTTGCTGTTGGCTATGGCGCTGATGATGAGCAGGGCCCACTTCCTGCTGAGGACGCCCATCACGCCTTCGAGGGAGCAGAGGCACACGTCCTCCTCGGCTGTCCTGCACTTCCCGCTACGCGTCGGCATAGTCGCTGTCCCACTTCGAACTTTGTAGTATTAGTACTCTCAAGAGTATATCTACTTTGGCAATGGAAGGAGGTGACACTGCGATGTGCGAGGAATGCGTGCCCAAGACCGCCTCTCGGAACTGCTTCTGTGGCTGCGTGCCCATGAAGGGCAAGCTGGAAGTCAAGGAGCGTGCTGACATGGAGGCAGAGAAAGCCCGGACTGACGCCCGAATCTCCAAACCTGTGAACCAGGGATAGGGTTCTATCCCGGCGGGGCGGAGGTCCCCAGCTTGAGGAACTCCTCCTCGTCCTTCAGTGCCTGCTCGAATATCTCGAAGCCCTTCTCGAACTGCGCCTTCGATATGCACAGCGGGGGCGCGATTCTGAACACGTTGCCGAAGATGCCGGAGGTTATGGTCATGAGCCCGGCCCTCCAGCACTTGCCCTGGATGTTCGTTGCCTCGTGGGGCTCCTTCGTGTACTGGTTCTTGACCAGCTCCACGCCGATCATGAGCCCCTTGCCCCTGACATCGCCTATGATCTCCCTGCGCAGCTGCATCTCCTTGAGCAGCTTGACGGCGTAGTCGCCCAGCTTCGCGGCCCTGTCAGAGAGGTTCTCCTCGATGATGGCCGTGACATGTGCCA
>DYTN01000001.1:207055-214604 GCA_020725925.1 Methanobacteriota archaeon | reverse complement strand
GAGCCCGGCCGCCACTTGCGCATGATGTCGTGCTTCGCTATGATCGCCCCAAGCGGGACGCCGCCTCCGAGCGCCTTGCCCATCACGAGTATGTCAGGCACAGTGTCGAAGTGCTCGCATGCGAACATCTTGCCCGTCCTGCCGAAGCCCGTTTGGACCTCATCGAACACCAGGAGGGCGCTCTGGCTGTCAGCGAGCTTCCTCAGCCTCTGCAGGTAGTCCTTCGGCGGGATCACGTACCCGCCCTCGCCCTGGATCGGCTCGACGAATATCGAGGCTATCTGGCCCGTGGTGCCCGCCATGGAGAGCACCTGGTTCTCGATGTAGTCGACGCAGTACAGGCCGCACTCGGGATAGGTCTGCTTGAAGGCGCACCTGTAGCAGTATGCGAAGGGCGTGAATATGATGCCCGGGCTCATGGGGCCGTAGCTGTACCTGAGCTTGAGCCTGCTGGTCAGCGCCAGCCCGGCCCCTATCCTGCCATGGTACGACCCGAAGAACGCGAGGTGCTCGCTCCTCTTGGTGTAGTACCTCGAGAGCTTGAACGCGGCCTCGACCGCCTCCGCCCCGCTGTTCCCGAAGAAGGTCCCCTTGAGCGCCTTGCCAGGGGAGATCTCGGACAGCAGCTTCGCGAACAAGGCCTCCTTGTCGAAGTAGGCGTCGTTGGCCATGGAGTGAATGAGCTTCCCGGCCTGATCCTGGATGGCCTTGGCGACCTTGTAGTGGGTCCACCCGGCGTTCTGGACCGCGATGCCGGACGAGAAGTCCAGGAGGACGTTGCCGTCCGCGTCCATCACCGCCGCCCCCGCGGCCCTGTCGATAGTGAACGTGAAGCACCTGTCGTAGGCGTAGGAGACATAGTCCCTGTCGATCTTGATGATCTCCTTGCTCTTGGGGCCCGGGGCCCTCACGACTATCTTTGGGGCCTCCCTGGCCCACTGCGGGACCCAGTCCGGCAGCGGGAACTCCTCGGCCGCCGGCCTTGCCTTCTCGGGCTCCTCGGTCGGTTTCGTCCCCTTCACTGGCTCCGCAACCGACTCGTTCTCCGTCATCTCGCTCATCCCTCACTCCTCCCGAGACCTGTCGAGAGTCAAAGCGCCCGGCTTGCACACCTTCACGCACTCGGGATCGCCGGCGCAAAGGTCGCACGTGTAGGCCGTCTCAACGCCGAAGGCGCCCTCGAAGAAGACGCCGTCATAGGGACATCTCGGGATGCACGCCATGCAGGCGAAGCACCTGTGCTCGTCGAGGGTCCAGTAGTTGCCCTCGTTGTGGAACTCGAAGAGCGCTGAGGGGCACACCTCGCTCGGGGGGCAAGTCTCGCAGTGCACGCACATGACAGCCTTTTGCTTCCCGCCATCCTTGGTGACCTTGATCCTGGGCTTCCCAGAGGCCACGCTGGAGGGGTGGGCCTTGATGCAGGCTTTCTCACACTCCAGGCAACCGTCACACTTGTCGGGCTGGAAAGCCAACCCGAACTTCTTCTTGGCAGGGCTCATCAGTGCATCCTCCTGAGTTGCCACGCCTGATTCTTGGGCTGGGCGTGATGAGTCTCGGGGACTCACTCAGCATCTCTCAGTAAGAGGCCCATTCCATATATAGTCTTGGAAATGGGCGTATTTCTAGGTTAGTGCCGTGCGATTTCCAGTACTACTTTATGGAGGAATTTCGAAAAGGTATCCCATAAAGTTGAAAATATCGCAATTAGGATTTGCCTATTGGGAGGCGTTCGAAGTCAAGAAAAGGAAAGGTGAAAAGAGGTCGAAAAAGGGTTTTTAAATAGCGAGCGGAGAATATTATCCGATACCGTCGTCTGCCTTGGGGACTCTCGTCATTGTGCCATGTGCACTAGGCATACTGACCCGGACCAGTGTACATCGCGCGCCACATCTGGCCATCGCGTCCGTCACTTCAGGTACGACAGCTTCGGCACGATGTCCTTGAGCCCTGCCTCCTCGAGCGCCTTCTTCGTCGGCCTGCCCTGCGCGTCCCAGCCCCAGAGCTTGTAGTACTCCTCCAGCATCCTCTCGAAGTCCACCCTCGGGACGCTCTTGCCCTTGGTCTTGCCGCTCGAGAGCGGGTCCTTCTCCATCCGCTCGGGCAGGTTGTCGTCATTCCTTGCGAAGCCCTCGCGGACGTTGAACGCGCGCGTGAGGTTCCAGATCCGCTTGCCGATCTCCCGCATGTGCTCCTCGCTGGACTTCGCGCCCGTGACGGCCGTGTAGTACTTGGCCATGTTGGCGAAGTTGACGCTGTAGAAGTCGCAGAAGATGAAGCTCCACTTCACGCTCGTCCTGGTCTGGTCCTCCACGCATATGGCCGCCTTGCCCTCGGGGCTCCACGGATCGCCGCTGCCGTAGGCGTCTGCGGCCACCGGCCAGGCCCTCATGTGGCACGCGCCCCTGTCGGATGTCGCGTAGGCCAGGGCCATGCCGATCGTCCCCCTCGGGTCGTATGCGGGGTACTCGAGGCCTTTCGACTCGACCACGAGCTTCTCGGCGCCCTTGCCTATCTTCTTGGCCGCCCTTTTCGCGCCGTCGGCGAGCACCGCCCCGATGTGCTGCCTGTTGGCTATCATCGCGGGCATCTTGCCGTAGGCCTCTTCGTTGCCCCACTTGAGCTCGAGCCCCCCGGTGTCTTTCTTCGTGAGCACTCCCCGCTCGTAGAGGTCGATCGCCAGGCCCGTCACGTTACCGCTCGAAATCGTGTCCAGCCCGAGCCTGTCGCAGTCCTCGGCGAACTTCACGACGGCCTCGATGTTCTTGATGCCGCAGTTGGAGCCACACATGCCGAGGGTCTCGTACTCGGGTCCCTCGGTCGTTGCGCCCTTGAAGAGGCCCTTCTTGACCTTCGACCAGCTGCCGCAGGCGATGGCGCAGTCGAAGCAGGCCTTCTTGCGGACCAGCACTCTCGACTTCAGGGCGTCTGAGTTGATGCCTGCGGAGCCCTCCCACTCGCCCGAGCTCCAGTTCTTCGTCGGCAGGAGCGCGGCGTTCTGGCTCATGTCGACGATTATCGGCGTCCCGTCCGTGATCATGCCAGCATGATCCGGGTTCTCGACGACGTCCTTGAGGATCATCTCCTTGGCCATCTTCACGAACTCGTCCATGTTGTCGACCTCGACGCCCATGGTGCCCTTCGCGGCCACGGCCTTCAGGTTCTTGGAGCCGAACACGGCGCCCGTGCCGCCTCTTCCCGCGTTCCTCGTGAGGTCCGCCGTGACGCTCGATATGAGCCCGAGCTTCTCGCCCGCGGGCCCTATTGACGCCACGCGCGCGTACTTGTGCCCGACCTCCTTCCTCACGAGCTCCTCGGTCTTGTAGGTGTCCTTGCCCCAGAGGTTCTTCGCGTCCCTGAGCTCGGCCTTGCTGTCTGTGATCCACAGATAGACCGGCTTCTTCGCCTTGCCCTTGATGATGATGCCGTCAAAGCCGGAGTACTTGATCTCGGGCGCCAGGAACCCTCCCGCGTAGCTGTCCAGGAAGGTCCCGGTCAGGGGGGACTTCGTGACTACGACGAACCTGCTCGTCAGCGGGACCATCGTGCCCGCAGCGGGCCCTGTCCAGATGGAGAGGATGTTGTCGGGGGACATCGCGTCCACGCCAGGCTTGAGCTCCTCGAACAGGTACCTCGCCCCGAGGCCCTTCCCACCGAGGAACTGCTTCGCCCACTCTCTGTTCAGGTTGTCGGTCGTGATCTTCTCGCTTGTCAGGTCGACCCTCAGGATCTTCCCAGTGTATCCGTCAGCCATCATGATCACCTCTTGAGGACTCCCTTGGGGCAGACCTCGACGCACTGCGGGTTGCCCTCGCACAGGTCGCACTTGATCGCGTAGGCGCCGGAGGGGTCCATCCAGCAGCCGTTGTACGGGCACGCCTCGACGCACGCCCCGCAGCCCGTGCAGGCCTCCTTGTCCACGTAGTATGTGCCGAGCCCCTCGTTCAGCTTGATCGCCTCGACGGGGCAGGATTCGACGCATGGGTGCTCGTCGCAGTGCGTGCAGTAACTCAGCTTGAACTCCCCCGGCTCGGGGAACACGTCCTCGACGCTGATCCTGGACTCCGACGGGTTGAACTTCCCCACGTGGGTCCCGGAGCATACGAGAGCGCAGAGCTGACATCCTGTGCACTTCGCCAGGTCGGCCTTCAATCCCTTGCTCACCTATGTTCCCTCCCTGATTGACAATCCACTATTGAAACGGCGAGATAGACGCGTGTCCCTCTCACGATGACCTCGAAAACCTGAGACTGGAACCCGGTTACCAAGCCTCCCCCTAGGGATGGGTTGAGGAATTGAGCACGGCGTATATAGCATTTGTCGGCTCTGAAGCGTGCAGCCAGGCGCCCGGATTCCTAACGGTCCGTCGCGTCCGGCCAGTCGGCGTTATGCTCATGCGAGCCTATCGGCCTGGACAGGATTGCACAAACGATTTAAATAATATCAAGTCGATTAATTACTGCAGAAGGGTGAGGAGAACGGATGCCCTCGGCGTGCTGGCCCTCGTGATCGTCGTCGTGCTTGTCATCGGGGCGCTGGCGTTCCTGGTCATCAGACAGAGTCAGAGGCCCGCCCAGGGATTGGGATCGCCGCCCGGCCAAGGCCCAGGCTACAGGCACGATTCCAGCATCGTGCAGTACTATCAACAGCCACTCCCCCCGCAGCCTCTGCAGGCCGAGCAATCCAAGAAGAAGCCTTCGAAGCCCGACCCGAGGCATGCTCCATTGCCCAGATGCCCGAAGTGCAACGCTGCCATCGCGTACAAGGACGAGCGCTGCCCGAAGTGCGGCCATCCCCTAGCACGGCCACCATGAAAAATAGTTATACGCAGTAGCTGTAAGGTCCAAAGGACATGATTCCCGAGGGAAAGAGAGTCCTTCTTGTCGATAGCGCTGGGAAGAAGCACACCCTGATTGCTGCGCACGGGATGATAGAGGTTCGAGGGCTCGGCGTGGTGGATGGCTCGGCCGTATGCGATGCTTCGTACGGCGACAGGATGAGGATCGGCGGCAAGGAGTTCGTCATCCTCCAGCCGAGCGTCAAGGACATCCTCAGCATGATCGAGCGCAGGGCGCAGGTGATTGTCGCGAAGGACAGCTTCCTGATACCGATGCACCTCGACATCAGCAGCGGGAGCAGGGTCATCGAAGGCGGGGTGGGATCGGGAGCGCTCACAGTCGTCTTGTTGAAGGCGGTCGCACCCTCCGGCAGGATATGCTCGTACGAGACGAGGGAGGACCATGCCGCCATCGCCAAGTCGAATGTCGCATTGACAGGGCTTGAGCAGTGCTGGGAACTGAAGATGCAGGACATATGCACCGCGAAGCTCGAACAGCAGGTAGACGCAGCCGTGCTCGACATCCCGAACCCTTGGGACGCGCTCGAGAACGTCAATGGAGCTCTGAGGCCAGGAGGCCACGTGTGCTGCTATGTCCCCAACGCGAACCAGCTCAACGACGCAGTCAAGAAGATGCGCGAGCTCGGTCTTGGCGAGGTCTCCTCGTTCGAGACACTGCAGAGGGAGATGATCGTTCACGAGGGGGGCGTGCGACCGAGCTTCGACATGCTCGGCCACACGGGGTATCTTGCGTTCGCGAGAAAATTGCGTGCGTGAACGCTGTTGCCAATCGAACCCCTCAAAGTCTAAGTATGCGCTTCATAATCTCCTCAACAGGTGATTCTTGGGATGGCCATCGCAGAGGTCAGGGTCGAGCTGAAGAAGGGGGTGGCCGACCCTGAGGGCAGGAACACTCTCAAGGCGCTCGAGCTGCTCGGGTTCGAGGGACTGAAGGACGTCAAGACCGTCAAGGTGTTCGACATATTCCTGGATGGTGACTCGGGGGAGGTAGAGAAGAGAGTTGACGAGATGTGCAGGAGGCTCCTCGCCAACCCCGTGATACACAACTACTCGATCAAGATCAAGTGAGGGACCGGGATGGCGATCGACAGACTATACAGGCGCCGGGACCTCCCGTTCGAGCTCGTCGACATCAGCATGGCAGGCGCGAGCGACGACGAGCTTGTGGAGCTCAGCAAGGAGAGCGGCACCGCCCTCTCCCTCGACGAGCTGAAGCGCATCAGGGACTTCTTCGCGACTAAGGGCAGGGACCCGACCGATGTCGAGCTGCAGTCCATCGGCCAGGCCTGGAGCGAGCACTGCTGCTACAAGAGCTCCAAGGTCTTCCTCAAGGAGTACGTGTTCGGCATCAACACGCGCCAGGTCATCGACAGGGGCGATGCCGGCGTGATGGAGTTCGACAAGGACCACGCGTACGCGCTCAGGATCGAGAGCCACAACCATCCCAGCGCTGTGGAGCCGTACGGCGGAGCCGCGACCGGCATCGGAGGGATAATACGTGACGTTCTTTGCATGGGCGCCCAGCCCATAGCCTTGGTCGACCCGCTGTTCTTCGGCCCGTTGGACTATCCTGTGGAGAAGCTGCCGCCTGGAACAAAGCACCCGAAGTACCTGTTCGGAGGCATCGTGGCGGGCATAAGGGACTACGGCAACCGGGTGGGGGTGCCGACCGTGTCCGGGGGTGTGTGGTTCGACGAGGACTATGTGGGCAACTGCCTGGTCAACGTCGGGTGCGTCGGCATAGCCGAGAAGAGGAGCTTGAAGAGGAACGCGGTCAAGGGGCCCGGTGATGTCCTGGTCCTGGTGGGCGGAAGAACGGGCAGGGACGGCATTCACGGCGTCACGTTCGCATCGACCGTGCTCACGAAGGAGAGCGAGACTGAGTCCAGGGGCGCGGTCCAGCTCGGGGACCCCATCATGAAGGAGCCCGTCATCCACGGGGTCCTGGAGGCGAACGAGAGGGGGCTCATCAACGGCATGAAGGACCTCGGTGGCGGCGGACTGTCCTGCGTCGTGGGGGAGATAGCGCTCGCTGGCGGATGCGGGGCCGAGGTGGACCTCTCCAAGGTGCCGCTCAAGGAGGAAGGGCTCGCGCCATGGGAGATATGGGTGTCCGAATCACAGGAGAGGATGATGCTCTCAGTATCACCGAAGAACGTGGACGAAGTGCTCCACGTGTTCAGGCTTTGGGACGTCCCTGCGACGCCCGTCGGCAAGGTGATCAAGGAGAAGGTCGTGAGGCTGTTCTTCCAGGGAGAGAAGGTTTTCGACCTCGAGCTGGAGTTCCTCACGGCGGGACCCGTGTACTGCAGGCCGTGCAGCGCTGAGAGGACCAGAAGAAAGAAGGCCGAAAGGGCCCCGAAGGCAAAGGACAGGTACGACAAGGAGCTGCTCAGGCTCCTCGCTTCGCCCAACATATGCAACAAGGACTGGATCATCAGACAGTACGACCACGAGGTCAGGGCGAGCACAGTCGTCAAGCCTCTCCAGGGCAAGCTCGGCCACTGGAGCCACGGCGACGCCGCCGTTCTCAAGCCGATTGAGGACTCCTTCAAGGGCCTTGCGATTGCGACCGCATCGAACCCCTTCGCCGTCGGAATCGATCCATACCGGGGCGGGAAGACCTGTGTGGACGAAGTCTGCAGGAACCTGGCGGCCGTGGGGGCGAGGCCACACTCGATGACCGACTGCCTC
>DYTN01000001.1:204125-207045 GCA_020725925.1 Methanobacteriota archaeon | reverse complement strand
CAACTTTGGCAACCCCGAGAAGCCTGATAGGCTGTGGCTGTTCAGGGAGGCCGTTAAGGGCATGGGGGAGATTGCCGAGGCCCTCAAGATCCCGATTCCGTCTGGCAATGTGAGCTTCTACAACGAAGCGCCAGGGTTCACGGTTCTGCCGACCCCGACGATACTCGGGTGCGGCATCGTCAGGGACATCAGGAGGTGCGTCACGTCCGATCTCAAGCAGGAGGGCAACACTATCGCGCTCGTCGGCACCACAAAGCCGGAGATGGGCGCCTCGGAGTACTACCGCATGACCAGGAGCTACTCCGGCAAGGTGCCCGACGTGGATGTCGGAGCTCTCAGAGGGGGCCTTGACGTCATCCTGGGAGGCATCGAGAGGACCGCGATCGTGGCATGCCATGACATCTCCGATGGCGGATTCGCAGTTGCGCTGGCGGAGATGTGCATTGGCGGAGATGTCGGCGCGGAAATCGACCTGACCAAGATGGAGGGGCTCCGATCTGATGTTCGGTTGTTTTCCGAAGGCAACAGCAGATGGATAGTGGAGTTGCGAAAGGGCAAGGAGAAGCAGCTGCCCAAGGACAGGAAGGCGAAGGTCGTCAGGTTGGGAACGGTCGGAGGATCGGCCCTCAAGATAAGGGCGAACAAGACCCTGGTCGACCTGGAGGTCCCGAAGCTGGCGGAGAGCTTCAACTCCACGCTCTGGAGGCTGGTAGCGTGAAGGCAAGCCAGGTGAGGGTCTGCGTGCTCAGGATAGAGGGCACGAACTGCGAGGAGGAGATGTACCTCGCCTTCAAGCGCCTGGGCACTAGACCGGAGAAGGTCCATCTCAAGCAGCTCACAGGCACGGACGTCACGAGCGAGGAGATGAGGGCCTTGTCGGACTATCACATACTCGCCTTGCCTGGAGGATTCGCTGCGGGTGACTACGTGCGCGCAGGAGCGATCTTCGCCGCGCGCATGAAGAGCAGGCTGGCCGGGGAGCTGGTGGACTTCATCAAGTCTGGCAAGCCTGTGCTGGGAGTCTGCAACGGCTTCCAGATACTCGTGGAGACCGGGCTCCTGCCCGCGATGTCTGGCGTGATGTCGGATGTGCCCGAGGCGGTCCTCGGGACGAACGACTCCGCCAGGTTCGAGTGCAGGCCGACCCTCCTGAGGAAGGTCAATGGAGGAAGCTGCGTGTTCACGACCAAGGTCTCGGCTGGGAAGGTTTCTCTCATCCCATCTGCGCATGCCGAGGGCAAGCTCATGTTCCCGCTCGACAGGTCCAAGGAGATCGTGCGGGAGCTCGAGGACAACGACCAGATCGTTTTCAAGTATGTCGACCCAGAGGGGACGCCCGCAGGATATCCCTGGTGCCCGAATGGATCGACGGAGAACATAGCAGGGATATGCAACCGGGAAGGGAACGTGTTTGGCCTCATGCCTCATCCGGAGAGAGTCTTCTTCAGGTTCACGCACCCCGACTGGACCAGGGTGCCTGACGGACCAGGCGACGGAAGGGCAATATTCGAATCAGTCCTCGACTACGTCACCAAGAAGCTTTGACGGCCCAGACGTTCGTCTGAGACTCGCCTCCTCCAAACTGGATGCCAGCTTGATCGGGTCAGCACTTCGGTGTCATTGGAACATGTATCGCTTGCCGGTCAGGTTGGATATCTGTACGACCACGTCGTTCCCTTCCAGGCTGACAGGCAAGTGGCTCGGCCAGCATCCACCTGTGAGGTTCTCAGTGCCGATGCTGTTGACGGCGAACTCCTTCCCGCAGTTGTTGCACTTCATCACTTCGCCGACCTGCCTGTACCCCCTCTTCTGCGCGTAGCAGACGTCGCAGGCGTCAAGCGCGACATGGACACTCCCGTCAGAACCCACGACAGCAAAGTAGCGGATGCTCACTCCGCTCGAATCGTAGGTGTAGAACTGCGAGTTGTTGCCCAGCTGATAGAGGGAGATCTTCACCGTGCTCTGGGTCTGTGGCGGCGGAGGCTGGACCGGCTCCGGGCCAGCAACGCTACTCTCGTTTGAGGTGAGGTAGAAGCCTATTCCTATTGCGAGGAAGAACAACGCAGAAGCAAGCACCGCGAAGTTCCTGTTCCTCTTCCTCCTCGCCAGCTCGATCTTTCGCCGTTCGGCACGCCTTCCTTTCTGGACAGTCTCCGTCTTGGGCTCTGGGCTCTCTCCAATGGTCACACCGTGGACTCTTCGCATGTGGTTCGCGTAGTTCGACCGCTTCACCCGGACATTGCACACAGTGCATACCTTCGAATCCTTCCCACCCTTTTTCCCGTCCATGTTATCGAGGCCTCCCCGATGAGCCAGGGCTTCCACATCTGACTATCTTGCCGTCGAGAAGCTCCACCAGAACGTCGCCCATTGTTGCTATCTCCGGATTGTGCGTGACAAGGATGATCGTGTGGTTTCCATCGCGCAGCTCTCGCAGAAGGTCGAGCACGACCTGACCGTTCTTCTTATCGAGGTTTCCGGTCGGCTCGTCCGCGAGCAGCAGCCGTTGGTCGTTCACGAGCGCGCGGGCGACACACACCCTCTGCTGTTCTCCTCCTGAAAGCTGCGAAGGCATTTGATCCATCCTGTGGCCGAGCCCGACCCTCTCCAGGGCTTCGATGGCACCACCCTCGTCCACGACGCTGTGGTAGTACTGAGCGAGCATCACGTTCTCGAGAGCCGTGAGGTACGGGATCATGTGATACTGTTGGAACACGAGTCCTATGTTGTCTCTCCTGAAGCGTGTGAGCTCTGCCTGGCTGAGGTTCGTGATCTCAGTGCCATCGATGAAGAGCGAGCCCTCCGTGGGCACATCGAGGCAGCCCATCATGTTCAGAAGGGTGGTCTTTCCGGACCCCGAGGGCCCCATGATTGTCACCCAACTGCCCTCGTCTATGGCGAGTCCCGCATCCCTGAGAGC
>DYTN01000001.1:98561-204115 GCA_020725925.1 Methanobacteriota archaeon | reverse complement strand
ATGTATCAGGTTCGTAGAACTTCGAAAGGCCCTCGGCCCTCACGATCGTCCCGCCCATCTCACTCACCTCTCAGCACGACGACGGGTTCGATTTTGGTGGCCCGCCTGACAGGCAGCGACGAGGCCAGAAGCGACACGCCCAGGGATATGCCGATGATCATCGGTATGACGATGACCTTGGGCGAGACGAGCGACTCGAAGATTGTCAGACCAATGATGTATGAAAGGACAAGTCCTACCGCATATCCGAGGGCACCGCCAATCGCGCCCAGGACGGCCGCCTCGGTCAGGAACAGATAGGCTATCCGCTTGTTCTCCGCACCCATGCTCTTCATCAGCCCGATCTCCTTCCGCCTCTCGATCACGGAAGTGGTCATGACGGCGGCGACCCCCAACGCCGACGCGACCAGCGCAACCAACGAGATCAGGAGCATCATGCCCTCTATCTTGGCGAGCACGACCATCTCCGCGCTGGCAAGCTGCTTGACCGTCCGAGCCTCGACGTACGGTATCTTCTCCTCTATCTCAACCGCGAACTCCTCGACTGGGCAGGCAGTGCAAAGGGCACTCACCTGGACCGTGTGAACCCTTCCCTGCCGGCCCGTCAGCCCCTGAGCAGTGTCCAGGGTCACGAATATCTGGTCGTCTTCGGGCCCGCCACCGCATACGACTCCCAACACGGTGAGTTCGAAGGAAGTTTCATTCGTGGCGTCATCGGGCCTCTGACGGTACTTGACCGTCATCTGGTCGCCTACCTTCAGCCCGAGCTTGTCTGCGACGTTCGCTCCTATCAGGGCGCCCGTCGTGTCGTTCTCATCGTCAATCCAGCCGCCCTCAACCTCCCACCATGTGTTGATGATCTTCACGCCCGTCGGGAACTCCGTTCCGTCGTCGAGCGTCGTATCCTTCTCGAACCATGTCCCCGTGAGAACCGCTGCCTGTTCCAGGCTGCCGGAGCCGACAGTCACGACCTGGTAGAGGAACGGGGCATAGCCGAGGACGTTCTTCGCCCAGTAGATGGTCTTGATCTTGTAGAGGTCGCTCTCGTTGATGTACTTCTGTTCGGTCACAGCTCCAAAGCCGAATCCGCCAATCCCGATGTCTATCGTGTCAGAGCTGGGCACGACCAGCAGGTTCGCGCCGAACCTCCTGAACTCGTAGTTCATCTTCTCGTTGATGTCGAATGAGACGGTCAAGAGGGCGGAGGTGATTGAAGCGCCCATCATGACCGCGACGACTGCGATGGCCATCTTCCCCTTTCTCTTGGAGAACGACTTGCTGATTATCCTGAGAAACATCTCCTCCCCTCAATCCCTTGGGCATTTGGTCCTGACGCGCGTTTCGCTGATGCTCAAGCGTCCAACAAGTATAACGGCGTTACATAGATATGCCATCATTGTCAACTGGAAAGCGCAAGGTACCACCTTCGAGAAGAACCGATGAAGGCTTTCGGTCAACACAAAGCACAGCCAGCTTGCATGGATCTCGTCGACCGAGAATGAGTCGTCCTTATTAGGCGAGTGGTTGACACGGAGAGTCGGGGTGTGCGCGGACGTCTCGCACACCCGGACTGGACAATTGCTCCCGTTGGATTGGACGATGGTGGAGCGGCTTTCGAATCGGTCCTGGGCTAGGTCCTAAAGAAAGCGTGAAGATGCGAATGCCATCGAGGGGGTCTGCCCGGGAAATCTATGCGAATCTAGGACACGTCTAGTGACCGGCTGAGGTCTTCTATGAGGTCTTCCACGTCCTCCACACCGACTGAGAGTCGGACGAGGTCATCCCGTATGCCAGTTCTCATTCTTGACTCGGTCGGAATTGACGCATGAGTCATGGCCGCGGGGCTCGATATCAGCGACTCGACGCCGCCGAGACTCTCAGCAAGAATGAACAGTCTCGTGGCCTTAAGAATCGTGCGCGATGCACCGACACCTCCTTTCGGCCAGAATGTGACCATTCCGCCGAACCCTGTCATTTGGCGCTGCGCAAGATCATGCTGCGGGTGCGATCTCAGCCCAGGATAGAGCACTCGCTCGACTTTGGGATGATTCTCCAGGAATTGCGCAACGGCCTGAGCGTTCACGTTGTGGCGCTCCATCCTCAGCGCCAACGTCTTAATCCCTCGAAGAACCAGCCAGCAGTCGAAAGGCCCGGGAATGGCTCCCACGGAATTCTGGATGAACTTCAACCGCTCACTGACCTCATCGTCATTCGCGACGACAGCCCCACCAACGACATCAGAGTGACCACCGAGGTACTTCGTGGTGCTATGGACGACTATGTCACAGCCCAGCTCCAGAGGACGCTGAAAGTAGGGGCTCATGAATGTGTTGTCCACAACCGTGAGGATTCCCCTGCTCCTGGCCATCTTCGAGGCCGATCTGATATCAGTCAACTTGAGCAGCGGATTGCTGGGGGATTCAATCCACAACATCTTCGTGTTTGGCTTGACAGCACGCTCAATACCGTCAGGGTCGCTCGTGTCCACGAAGGAGAACTCCAGTCCGGACTTCTCAAATACCTTCGCGAACAGCCGATAGACGCCTCCGTAGACGCCCTCAGATACGACGACGTGATTGCCCTTGCCCAGAAGTCGGACAACGCCATCCACCGCACTCATAC
Source organism: Methanobacteriota archaeon (assembly GCA_020725925.1). Taxonomy (GTDB): domain Archaea; phylum Thermoplasmatota; class Thermoplasmata; order UBA10834; family UBA10834; genus COMBO-56-21. Next base: position 201,493 of record DYTN01000001.1, on the reverse strand, counting down.
CAGAGGAGAATGCGAGGCCGTGTCTGCCGTTCTCGAGACTGGCAATGACAGTCTCGAGCGCTGTCCTTGTCGGATTGCCGGTTCTGGAGTATTCGTAGCCTTTCGTCTTCCCGACGTCATCTTGCGCATAGGTCGATGTCTGGAAGATGGGCACAGTGACCGCGCCTGTCGACTTGTCCGGTTCCTGACCAGCATGAATGGCCCTCGTTGCGAATCTCATTCAGACACCTCAAATGAAGCCGTTTCCTCTCATCCAATCGTCAGAGTAGATCTTCGTCAGGTAATTGCGCCCAGTATCGGGAAGCAGGACCACAACCCTCCTGCCCTTCCCTTTGCTCCCCAATCCACGCGCGACCTGCAAGGCAGCGAAGACCGCTGCTCCACTCGACCCGCCAGCTAGGATGCCTTCGGTCCTCGCCAACGCCCGGGCTGTGTGGAAGGCGTCCCCGTCCGCCACAGTTATGATTTCGTCCACATGGTCCATGTCCATGGTCTTTGGGATGAACTCCTCCCCTATTCCTTCGACCTTGTAAGGCGCAGCAATCCCGATTGTCCCCTGATTCTTGAACCCAGCGTATACTGATCCTTGCGGGTCGACGCCGATGACCTTGATTCGTGCGTCCCTCTCCTTCAGGAACCTTGCGACACCGGTGATGGTTCCCCCTGTTCCCATACCCGCGACGAAGAAGTCCAATCTGCCTCCAGTTTGTCGCCACAGTTCGGGGCCCGTCGTCCTGTAGTGAGCGCCCGGGTTGGCCGCATTGGAAAACTGGTCGGGAACGAACGAATTCGCGGTATCCTTGGCGATCGCCTTCGCTCTGTTGACGTAGTAGTCTGGATGGCTCGGTGGTACTGCCGTCGCCGTGAGCACCACCTCCGCACCATACGCCTTCAGCAAATCTATCTTCTCCCGGCTCATCTTGTCTGGGACCACGAATATCATGCGATATCCTCTCGAGGCCGCTGCAACGGCAAGGCCCAGCCCAGTGTTTCCGGCAGTGGCCTCAACGATTGTGCCGCCCGGTTTCAGGACACCCCTTGACTCAGCATCTTCTATCATCGCGAGCCCGACTCGGTCCTTGACACTTCCACCTGGGTTGAAGGACTCAATCTTTGCAAGCACCTCTGCATCCACATCTCTGGCGATGTTCGTCAGCCTGACAACTGGCGTGTTTCCAATCGTCTCTGCTATGCCGCCTCTGATGTCCTCGACCTGGTTGTTCCCAAAGCTCATCGGATCGCCTCCGACCGTTGCTTTCACCGCACCACAGTCCGTAGCTGTATAATAGCATAACGGCGTTAATTCTCTGAGTGTATCGGGCGTGGCGAGGGCACTCGCCACCGTCTACCTGAAGCTACTGGGTAGCCGACGCAGTCACGATGTACCCGCTGTATCCTACCCTTTCCCACCTGATGACGCTGAAACCGGATTGCGCTAACATCTTTTGGATGGCCTTCTCTGAATAGACCCTCACGTCGCCGCGACGCACGAAGGGCAGGGACAGATTCACCAGTTGCCTGATTGGCGTTGGCCACCATGGATCGGCTATGATCAGCAATCCCTTTGACTTGAGGACCCTCTTGATTTCACTCAAGACTCTGGCTGGGCGAGGATAGTGATGGAAGGAATCCGTCGTGACGACAACGTCGAACGCGCCCTCTGCCCACGGCAGCTTCTCTGAATCGCCTACCCTCAGATCGGCCATACCATCGAGTCTCCTCTTGGCCGTGGAAACCATTCCAAGAGAGATGTCGATTCCTGATAGCCTGACCGTCTCATCGGTCTCCGAAATCGCTGCAAGGAGGTTTCCGGTTCCGCAGCCAACATCCAGGAGGGAATCGAACGATTCCTGCGAAAGCCAGGTCAATACGACCTCAACAAGATGCGCGGAGTGCCTTCCCGCGTAGCTGAGGTCGTATCTCTCCGCGAGCTTGTCGAAGTAGCTTTTGGAACGTTCTTTGTGAGGATCGTCCGAGCGTGGAACCGCGCTTCTCGCAGCTTCACGCCCTTCCGATGCCGCTGAGCGGTTCGCTGTTCTCACCTGCATGTGACTATCATCGGCGCCCGAATTCAACCGCCTGTTGCTTTGTTTTCAGCGGTTAAGGGGGCCTCTGCCTTGAAGGAATGAACCCTCGCTAGGCGTCGGAGCTGAGCAAAAGTGAAGGGAGCCGCCAGCGCCTATTCGTTGAGAAGCCGATGGCCTGACCAGTCCTTGACAGGGTCATCGTCCCTTGAAGGGAGCCTTCTTGGCCCCGGCCTCCAGCTTCGCATACTTCTCCCTGTACGCCTTCTCGCAGACAGGGCAGCACAGGTAGTGGTCGCGGCCGCCCAGACGGATCTTGTAGGGTGTGCCTTGAATCGGTTTCCCACAATAGAAGCAGTTCAAGGAAACCTCCGTCCCCTCGGCGACGATCGCCCAGCTGTCACTCTTCTTGCTCTTCACTACGGAGTAGTTGTCGTATTCCAGGATGGTCGGAATCCCTGCGATATCATTCGTCAGCCGTTCCTGATCGGAGGGGCTTCTGACCACGGCGACCGCGATGATCCTCCCTCCACTCGCGAGGTGAACCTCCCTTACAAGCGGAATCTTGGCCAACGCTTCGCCTGCCTCTTCGAGATCAGATGGTTTTGCCTTGAGCATGAAGAACATCACCCTCTGACCAAGGGCATCTGGAGGTATGTCGACGCGATATCCCCTGATTATTCCCATTTCCTCGAGGGACTTGATGCGGGCGCTGACCGTTGGCGGCGTCAACTTCGACGCCTCGGCGAGAGCCTTAAGCGAGGTCCGGGCGTCCTTCTGCATGATTTCCAATATCTTGGCATCGTGGACGTCTAACTTCATGAGAGCAAGTATTGCCAATCTAGTCCAAATACTTGTTTTCTTCGAAAAGGAAGGTCGCTCAATCGAGGAAAAGAAAGCACTAGGTGGTTCAATGGCCTCGATGCTGCTACCACTGAGGTGAACGAGAATGTCCTGTTGCGGATCACACGGGCATGAGCAAGCCACGAACGATGAGAGGGGAGATAGCCCCTATGACAGCAGCCACGAGAACCATCAGCACATCCGCGCTCCACCGACGCAGGGTGTCCGATCCCAGGACTCCCACACATCGTGCGGCTGTGGCGCAGGCGGGAGCTGGATGTTCCTGGCGATGGTTGGTGTGCTTCTAGGTGTCATCGTTCTCGGCTACCTGCTGAGATAGGCAGAACAGGCGTTTGGAAGCATGATTACCGATGTCACAGTCCGGATCGAGGGAATGAGCTGCCATTCGTGCGAGATCAACATAGAGGCGGCCCTGAGGACCGTTCCCGGAGTAAGATCAGTCTCTGTTGATGGCACGAAGGGCGAGGCCCAAGTGGCCTTCGACGATGCGATCGTGACCTTGGATGCGATCAGAAGCAAGATCAGGGATGCGGGCTACGAAGCCCCTGACTCGGAGGAAAAAAGGAGCCCTCCCAAGCTCTTCGCCTTCCTTTCGAGAGATCGTCGTGTCCATGGAAGATCGAATGCTCAGATGACGCATGCCGGGTCCCGCAATACCTCACATCCACCCCCCAGCGACTCGGACCCGAGCATGCTGGCCCGCGATCCGGTCTGTGGCATGACCGTGGACAAGCGCACAGCTATCCATAGGCAGATTGGAGGAAGGGACTACTACTTCTGCATGGATTCGTGCGCGCGCACATTCGAGAACCCCGAGAAGGAGCTCAAGGCGTTGAAGAGGAGGGTGACCGTCGCCATCTCCGGGGTACTGATTCTTGCAGTCCTAAGGGTGGCTGTCTTCCTCGGGCTGGCGGCCGGGGCGACTCTGGTCACATGGGCGCCCATTCCCTCACTCCCGTGGTTCACATGGGGAATGTGGCTGTTCCTTCTGGTCACTCCAATCCAGTTCGTCGGCGGTTGGCCATTCTATGTTGGAGCCTATCGAGCCCTGAAGAGCAGACGTGCAAACATGGACCTCTTGATCAGCATGGGCACACTGACCGCCTACTTCTACAGCGTAGTAGTGGTATTCGCGCCTTCTCTCGTGCCCGTCGACGAGAAGAACGTGTACTTCGAGGTCTCTGCGATCATCATCGCGTTCGTGCTGTTGGGCAGGTTCATGGAGGACTACATAAGACAGCGCAGCTCGGCAGCTGTCCGCAAGCTGATGGACCTGAGACCCTTGACGGCCACTCTTCTGCGAGACGGGGTCGAGACTACGGTGCCAGCCGACCAGGTCATGGTCGGCGACACCTTGGTCGTGAAGCCCGGCGAGAAGATCCCGACGGACGGCGTGGTGATCGAAGGCCAGTCCACCGTTGACGAGAAGATGATCACCGGTGAGAGCTTGCCGGTGGAGAAGTCCGCGAGCAGCGAGCTGGTAGGTGCCACGACTAATCTCAATGGCCGGCTGGTGTTCAGGGCGAGCCGCGTTGGTTCCGACACAGCGCTTAGCCAGATCATCAAGATGGTCGAGGAGGCCCAGGCAAACAACGCTCCCATTCAACGACTGGTGGACAGGGTGAGCGCGGTCTTTGTGCCTGCTGTGCTGTTGTCCGCGGTTGCAACATTCATCGTCTGGACGCTCACAGGAGACTTGACCATCGCGGTCTTGAGCTTCGTGGCGGTCCTGATCATATCCTGCCCGTGCGCGCTGGGCATTGCTACTCCTACGGCCCTCATGGTAGGTGTGGGCAGAGGGGCTGAGATGGGCATCCTGATCCGTGGCGGAGAGTACTTGGAGAGGGCAAGGAAGCTCCAGGTGATAGTTCTGGACAAGACTGGGACTATCACTCGAGGCGAGCCCAAGGTGACGGATGTCGTGGCAGTCGAGGCGACGGAGAACGAGCTGATTTCCTACGCGGCCGCCATAGAGCAGGGCTCAGAACACCCGTTGGCCGCAGCGGTCATAGAGGCGGCCAAATCGAGAGGGGTCGGGGTCGGACCTGCAGAGGAATTCGAAGCCGTGTCGGGAAGTGGAGTCAGAGGAACCGTCAAAGGCCGCAAGGTTCTCCTTGGCAACAGAGCTTTCCTTGAAGGCGAAGGGGTTCAATACCACCACCTGGACAACAACGCCGCTGGACTTGAGTCCGAGGGCAAGACGGTAATGTTCCTGACTGTCGACGGGAGACTGCTTGGCCTGCTCGCTCTTGCCGATACTCCGAAGCCGAACTCGGCTCATGCGATTGAGCAACTGAAATCGATGGGGCTTGAGGTCATCATGCTGACGGGAGACAACGAGAGGACGGCAATGGCCATCGCAAAGCAGGTCGGCATCGAGCGCGTGATCGCAGGCGTGCGCCCGTGGGAGAAGGCAGGGGTCATCAAGAAGATGCAGCAGGAGGGGAAGGTCGTGAGCATGGTGGGTGACGGCATCAACGATTCCCCGGCGCTTGCTCAAGCAGACGTTGGCATTGCCCTTGGCAGCGGGTCCGATATCGCAAAGGAGACAGGTGGAATCGTCCTGATCCGAGATGACCTGGAAGATGTCGTACGAGGGATCTGGCTTAGCAGAGCGACCATGAGGAAGATCAGGCAGAATCTCGCATGGGCGCTGGGCTACAACACCGCGGCAATCCCGATCGCTGCGCTGGGCCTGCTGAACCCGATAATCGCAGCCGCGGCAATGTCGCTGAGTTCGCTCTCGGTCGTCACCAACGCCGCCACTCTAAAGAAGACCCGCCTGGAGCCAAAGGCTCAGAGAGTTGCCAAGAAGGCGAGATCGCTGGCTGGTGGAATCGAAGAAGTCTATCCAGTGCCAGCTGAGACATGACAACAGGAATGAAGGGAAGAAATGGCGGATGCAGCGGTATGGGATCATGCCAGTACATTTTGAGGACCCAAGAGACGACGAAGACAGAGGAGGTGATAACATGACAAACAGAAAGACAAGCACACTGCTATGGCTCGTGATCGTACTTGTGATATCTGCAGTGGCTGTGGCGACCATAGGCGCACTGACATTCTCGGGAACTGACAACGACTACGGAATGATGGGAGGAGGTGGCTGGGGCTGGAGTATGGCCTTCATGGCCGTGCCGGCAATCATACTGATCCTGATCATCGTGGTCGCTGTAGGCGGATTGGAGGAGAGGCCAGCGTACAACGCTTACCCAGTATATGCCCCGCCGCAGCCTAGCCCATTCGACATACTCGATCAGCGATATGCGAGCGGCGAGATTGACCACGATGAGTACGAAAGGGTGAGGTCCAAGCTACGGAGAAGCTGACCCGATTCTGTGCCTGAGAACGCCATACGATGAAGGCGCATCTTCTCCTGTAATGGCCTATAATGCAGGGTCCCATCGATTTCTTCTCGAGTGAGCGCATTGAGCATCCAAATGGCAAGAAGACGAGGGCTCTTGATTGAACATCGACCCACTCTGTGGATTCATGTCTGGTGCGGCCCCCGGATTTCTGCACGGAATCCGCCAGCAGTCAAGGCTGGACGCAACAATTCTCATATCCTGTCCAGAGCGAATGCCCGGCTCTGTCATAGTGGCAAGAAAGGCTCGCTAGTTTGAACTATGGCCGGGGATCTAACGGCGAGCGAAGCTGGATACTTCAGTTGCCGGTACGGAAGAAGGGGTGGATCTCGCTTTCTGACATATGGAGAACACGCCCTTCTGGTCGGCGTGAGTGCGGCTAGGTGCATCAGTCCTCGACTGAAAGGGGAATTCCATGTTCTGTCATAACACGCATTCCACCGGGAAAACCAAAAAGGGAAAAGTGTTTCATGACGTCTGGTTCTTCTACTTGCCGAGAGCCATCTTGATGGCATCCTGTGCGGATACAGCTGGGTGGACTTCGTAACACTCAAAGAAGTCCTTTCTCTCCTGTACCCACACAAGCCAGTTCTTGAAGGCGTCAGCAGATTCTATGGACTTCGACTCGGTTATCGTCACGCCCCTGCCACCAGGACAGATGTACCATCCGAGTATCTCCACCCCCTTTGGTGGGAATGATCCACTCTCCATGAGCTTGACTGCGACCTTCGCAGCCTCTTGTGGAGACACATTCGGGCCGAGTCTCCAAAACGTAACTGATATCGCCAGTTATTCACCCCCTCCTCGAACCACCCTCGAGGCATGCCCGGAATCGGGGTGTCTTCTAGTTAGGCCTTTCCACGCACAGATTGGGACAAATACTCCGAGACATCGACGATTGCCGGACAGGGGATCTCAGGCAAGCTCTGGAGGCTTTCTCAGAATGAAGGATGGCAATGTGAGTGATGTGTGTGCCCTGAGTGCAGGGAATCGCCTGTCTGCGTCGCGCAAATCAGAAGATGCCGAATTCGATCGTCAGCCCGATTTCTCCAAGCTAGCTAGGAACTCATCCACAGGTATTGCCGACAGTGTCATCGTTTCGAGAGTCCCGCGTGAGCCAAGCTCAACCATGATCTTGGCAATCGAGACATTGTCTTTCGCCTCGAGGACTGTCAGGAAATCATACTTGCCCAAAAGAGCGAACTGATGCAGGACCTTTGCGCCCATCTTGGAGATCTCCGCGTTCACTTCCTTGACCCTCTCTGGTTTAGACTTCAGAGTCTTGCGTCCCTCGTCCGTCAGCTTCGATAGTACGACATATGTTGCCATTTCATCCCCCAACATCATCCGATGCACTCCATTCCACTTATCTCTTTCTACTGTGTTCAAGCTTGACGGCGAGCACGCAAATCATGAGGAAGCAGAAATCAACGATGACTTGTGTGCGTATGCCCAAGTGTGCCAAGGTCATCTCAGATGTCGAGAGAACCCAAGGCAGCCGTGGCGTTCGACGCCAAGACCCCCAAGCCCGCATTTGAACGCCAGATCTGCTGTCACCGAACGGCAAGCTCCAAGTTGGGGCTTCCGTCGGAGCTAGGTCAGTGGACTCCCTCACAAGGAGACAATCAGCTCGACCTGGTCACCATCCTTGATACCGAGCGAGCGCCTCAGGTGGAACTTGCAGATTACCTCGATGATGTCCGTGTGGTGGGACCTCACTGGCAACACGACTGCGCACTCCATGTTGTGGATTGTTGCGAGGAAGCACTTGACATCGCCGAAGGTCCTGCCTTCCTTCTCGAACCCCTTGATCAGGATGCCCTCCGACTTTCTCAGGATGTCGAGCTTCGGAAGCTCGGGGTCGGCGAGCCGCAGGTTCAGGGTGCCCTCGTACGGCTTGAACCAGAGCTTCTTCTGGAACTGCTCGGCGTACGCCTCTTGATTGACATAGTACTGCCCCTCCCCGAGGCCGGACGTGACACTGCCGATGATCACGAGATGGTCCTTCATCTCGAATATGCGCTGGTAGTCGGAGTACTCTTTGCGGAGAAGGTCGAACCCCTTGTCCGTAAGCTTGATCCTCTGCCTCCTCGCCCCCAGGTCCCTTTCTATCAGGGCGTCGCCGAGGAGCTCAAGGATCTTCTTCGATGCGGACTGTTGGCTGATCTCGAGAACGTTCCCGAGCTCCCGGGAGGAGATCGCTATGTAGTCATGCACCCCGCCCATGAGCGCGATGTGCTTGAGGGTGGCAATCTGCTTCTCATGCATGGCATGGCTCGGATTACCTAGCCGTCATAATATGTTTTCGTCGCGTTCGTGCTAGAATTCGTCGGCGACTAGATAGCGCTCGCCCCGCAACCGAATCACCGGTATGCGCCTCTCCCTGAGGCGTCCGATGAGCTCCTTGTCGTTCGTCAGGACGGCGGCGTCCCGCTGCTCTGCGATGGCCATGACAGCGTCGTCCCCGCTGAACTCCGTCTCGACAATGCTGAACTTCCGGGCCAATGCGAGGGCCGCCTTCGAGTTCTTGTCCAAGGAATTCGCAAGCTCGCCAAGAACTGAGCTGGGGACAAACACAGGAAGGTCGCCGAACAGACGCTTCAGCTCTTTGTCGAGATTGAGCTTGAACTGGAACGGCATGAGAAGGGCGTTCGAGTCCAGGACGACGGCCTTGGGCATGAGGAGCGCCCCTACTTCACGGAGCCGTAGCCGATCAGGCGCCACTTGCCGGCTATCCGCCTCGAGATGGCGATCCTCTGGCCTTTCTCGATGCATACCGGTATCTTGAGCGAGACCTCGGCGGAGTCCGACCTGCCGCTCGTGACCACACCGACGGTCGTCGCGGTGCCGACGCTGAGCATCAGGGGCTCGTTCGTCTTCAGGTTCTCCACGGCAAGCTCCGACGAGACGCCCACGACCCTCTTCATGAGGGTCGTCTCGATGGTGAGTTCGTTCACGACAGGTGGGAGCGTGTCTGGGACGCCTGCGATCCTCCCGACCAGGGAATCTGACTTGGTGAACGCGGGATCTAGGCCCGTGCCTATGGCGATCAGCCCGCCTGGGCCGGCATGCTCGAGCGAGAGCCCGCCAGCGTACAGCGACCTGACCTTGGTTTGGATCGGCTCCCATGAGGATTTGCTGCCCGACTCCACCTTTCTCCCGGGCTTGATCTCCACCTCGTCCCCGATGCTGAGCCTTCCCTGGGTGAGCGAGCCGCCCACGACCCCGCCCTTGAGCTTCTCTATCTTCGTACCTGGCACGTTGATGTCGAAAGACCTCGCGATGCACATTCTCGCGGGCTTCGACTTGTCCCACTTCGGGGTCGGTATCTTGAGCTCGATGGCCTCGATGAGCATGTCAATGTTGACGTCGTGGTGGGCGGATATCGGAATGATGGGGGCCTTGTCAGCGATGGTCCCCTTGACGAAGCCCTGTATCTCCTTGTAGTTCTCCCTCGCCTCCTCCGCGGAGACGATGTCGATCTTGTTCTGGACCACGATGATCTTGTCCACACCTATGATGGACAGCGCCATCAGGTGCTCCCTGGTCTGCGGCTGGGGACACTTCTCGTTCGCGGCCACGAGCAGGAGCGCGCCGTTCATGATGGCGGCGCCCGAGAGCATCGTTGCCATGAGCGTCTCGTGGCCGGGCGCATCGACGAAGGACACCGACCTGAGCAGCTCGCACTCGCCCTTGCAGTTCGGGCACGACGGCTGGTTCGTGTAGCACTCGGGCCCTTCGCAGTCCTTGCACTTGTAGAATGCGACATCGGCGTACCCGAGGCGGATGGATATGCCCCTCTTGACCTCCTCGGAGTGCCTGTCGGTCATCTCACCCGTCAGAGCCTTCGTCAGCATGGTCTTCCCATGGTCGACATGGCCGACCATGCCGATGTTGGTCTCTGGCTGGGTGGGGACCTTCATTATTGCTTCTTCTCCTCTTTCTTGACGATCTCAGAGATGGGCTTCACGCCGTGCTGCGTGACCTTCATGTTGATTTGCAAGGTGTCTGGTGCGACGGTGTTCCCGCGGACGTTCTTCCTGCGCCTCAGCCCTCCCTCCTTCGCGTTGAACCCGATGCTCTTGGACATCAGGAGCCTCTTCCTCCGAGGCCCGGGGAGGTCCTTGCGCATGGGGAACCCGTCCTTGTCGCTCCCGCCCGTGATCTGGAGCTTGAACCCCGGGAGCCCGACGAATATGCCGTCGACGACATCGCCTATCTTCTTGCCTATCAGCGAGTTGGCGTGATGCCCCGAGACCGCGACCTGGTATGACTTCCCGTCCTTGGGATCGCTTACTACGGCCCTGAACTCTGCCAAACAATCCACTCCGGTGTGCGGGAGGGCCTAATGCGAGAGGAGTTATAAGCGTTTCGGAGTTGGGGAGGGATGCTGGTCGCATCATTTCGCACGCCTGGGATGGCCCGGTTTCCCCGCACGGAAATCCGGCCGATGGACGAGCCTACGCACCCCAGAAGGGCTTCTCCTTCCTCTTGATCGCCTTGAGCTGCTCCAAGACCTCCAGCTCGTCGGGCTTGAGCTGGTAGTTGAGGAGCTCGTGGGCATGCCCCTCGGGGACGTCTATGAGGAGCACATCCTCGACCTCGATCTGCCTGCCCACGACAGCGTCGTCTATCGCGATGGCGACCTCCGCACCCGCGATCGCCTCCTTCAGGGACTCGTCTCCGCTCCTGATGCTCTTGATCTTGCCGATCGACCGACCGTCCTCCCGAATCAGCCCCTGGCCAGGCCTTATCCTGCCCGCGAGCACCCTGACGCCGACGATGGCGGGCTTGCTCACCCGGAACACGTGGTCCCGCAGGATCATGATCTTGCCAGGGAAGACGATCTGGAGGCGCTTCTCGACCTCGAGCTCCTTCTTGCGCTCGTCGCACCAGTTGCGATAGTCCTCCAGCAGGCGGTACATGACGTCGTTCTCGAATATCCTGACGCCGAGGGAGTTGGCCTCCGACTTGGCGTCATCGTTGATCGCGACGTTGAACGCGAATATGGCGCGGTGCAGGGGGTTGTCGAAGTTGGATGCCTCGATCACATCCTTGCGCGTGACGTTCCCGATGTCTATCTTGCGTATCGGAAGCTCGGTCTTCTTCGCCTCGAAGGCGAAGGCCTCGAGGGAGCCGATCGCGTCCCCGCGCACGATTATCCCCTGCTCGGCGAGCTCCGCCTTGATCTTGCTCTCCTTCTGCACCTCTTCCTTCAGCTGCTCGAGGTCCCCGCTCACCACCCTGACGGTCCCTCCGGCCATGGCGTTCTCGAGGTTCTGCGCGATGATGCGTATGCCGGCAGCTGCGGTGGCTTCCTTCACCCTGTCGAACCTCTGCGTCGGGTCCCTTATCTCGTCCAGCGGCTTCGGCCGCTGGAGCCCCTTGACCTTGGTCACGATGAGCTCGTCCTTGACGGACGACACCACAATCTGGTCACCCACCCTGACCGTGCCCTTGTAGATGATCGTGTCGACGGCGGTCCCAATCCCCCGCTCCTCCTTCACCTCGAGGACCGTGCCCTCGCCAGGCCCTTCCTCGGTCCGAAGCTCCTCCTCGAGGAACCTCTGCGCGAGCCCCACAAGCATGAGCAACAGGTCGGGCAGCCCTTCGCCGTACTTGCCGCTGATGGGCACTATCGCGACTGTTTTCGTGAAGTCGGATATCTTGTCGAACCTGTCCGCGCTGAACCCAGCCTTGTCGAATATCTTCCCCGTCAGGTTGTACAGCTTCGAGTCCAGCTCTGCCGCCACCCGCGGGTCCTGTGCCTCCATCGCCTGGCCGAAGGTCTTCCACTTCTCGTGCCGCCAGCCAGGTATGAGGTCTATCTTGTTGGCAGCGATGACGAAGGGCGTGCGGAACTTCTTGAGGATGTTGATTGACTCTATCGTCTGCGGCTTCAGGCCCTCGTTGATGTCTACTACGAGCACTGCGAGGTCCGCGAGGGCGCCGCCCCTGGTCCGGAGAGTGACGAAGGAGTAGTGGCCCGGGGTGTCTATGAAGAGCAGGCCGGGAACGGTGAACTTCCTGTCCCCGATCAGCGGCCCGCAGAGCTTGTATATGGTGTCTATGGGCACATCTGTCGCGCCTATGTGCTGCGTTATGCCGCCTGCCTCGCGGCTCACGACCTCGGTCCCCCTGATCATGTCCAGGATCGTCGACTTGCCGTGGTCGACGTGGCCCATGACTGAGACAATGGGGTGCCTGACGGCCATGCCACGAAGAAAGGATGGGTCTTATATCAAGTTAACCGACGGCGCGGACTGGCCATCAAGAATGGGGATGGGTCAAAGGGGATTTGAACCCACTTTTTCGACTGGCTCGACTCGAAAAGGTACAAAGTCCTTCCGGAAAGGCATCTCGGGAAGGGTATACAAAAGGAGGGGTTAGCAGCCCCTCACAAACCATTTCTCTTCAATCAGCAGAGGATCGGCTCGTTCTATTCTCTTATCGATGATAGCGTTGTCCGGCGAACAGCCACGAAGATACACACCATCGCGATGATTACCAAAACCATACCTGATGCCCCAAACTCCGGGATGATAGGCTGTGCGGAGACGGCGTACTTGAGATCTTGGTTCGTGCTGTCGTAGTATGCAACGTGGATATAGCCTTCGGAATCTAGGGCGATTGAAGTCCCTCCAAAGGACCCGTCTTCAATCGTGGAGATTGCCCAGGAGCCGCCAGCATTTGTGGCGTACTTGAGACAGTGATTCGTATCGTCCTTGTAGCTGATGTGAGCAATATCGCTAGCATCGAGTGCAAGTGAAGAGTATGCGCGAGCTTCACTGTCGACCGTGGAGGTTACCCATGATCCATCAACATTCGAAGCGTACTTGAGTCCGGTATACGTGCTCTCTGTGTAGCTTACATGGGCCTTGTCGCTAGCGTCGAATGCAAGTGAGGGGAAAGTCCCGCTATCGATTATGGAAGTCACCCACGAGCCCCCGGCATTTGTGGCATACTTGAGAGTCCCGTAGCCGCCACAGAAGCTTATGTAGACATTGTCGCTGGAGTCAAGTGCGAGCGAATCGGCGTGTGAGTGGTCTCCCATTTCGACACAAGTGATTGCCCAGGAACCGCCGGCATTCGTGGCGTACCAGATACCCCTGTAATAGCTGTATGACTCTGACACCACATAGCCAATGTGGACTTCATCGTCGGAGGAGAGAGCGAGAGAGGTAAAACCTCCTTGGATCTCGCTGTGAATCGTGGAAGTCGCCCACGAGCCATCGGTATTCGTGGCGTACATAAGAGACTGGTTCCCGAAGTCCTCCCTGAAGCCCGTGTAGCTGATATGGACCTTGTCGTGAGAATCGAGCGCAACGGAAGTGCCAATCCCCAAGTCGCCGTCGCTGTCAATGGTGAAAGTCGTCCACGAACCACCAGAATTTGTGGCATACTTCAAGTCAAGGTTAGTTGCGTCGCGGTAGCTGATGTGGGCGTTGCCCACGGAATCGAGCGCAAGCGAGGGGAACGGGCCCACACTACCGTCGCCATCAATCGTGGATATCGTCCAAGAGATTGCGTACGTCTTGCCTGGTATCGGTGTGCCGGACGACGACGCGAAGTAGGCCACGGCCGCCACGACTACAACCAAACCCGATGCCAGCGCAGCCAGCATCTTGAGACGTGCCCTACGTCTCCCTGTGACTCCTACTTTGAATACTGTCTTGGAACCGCCCGGGCCAAATCCCCTGTCTCCCACCGCGCCAGGATTGGCGATTCGGTCCGAGGCCGAATCTCTCGGAGGCACTGTCCTACCAGTTGTTGTCATTTCTTCCACCCTCGGGCTTGCTGTTTTCCATGTCTCAACTCACTTCTCCGGGCGAGTGCGACGAAAAGGACCAGCGTTGCAGTGACGACGAGGAAGACCGTATCCTGCCCGAACTCGGGGATGACTGGTTCATTTGAGACGGCGTACTTGAGGTCCTTGTTATCGGCGTCCATATAGGAAATGTGAACCATGTCGCGGGAGTCGACCGCTAGCGACGGGTAGCCTCCAGGGACAGGGTCGTCGACTGCTGATATCTCCCAATCATATTCCCCATTCGTGACGTACTTGAGGCTAGCCCCAGGCTCCACGCAGCTGATGTGGACGTTGTTCCCTGAGTCGAGCGCAAGCGAAGAGGCGCTACCATACACTTCGGGACGGTCGATTCTGTAGAACGTCCAGGTGCCACCAGCATTGGTGGCGTACTTGAGATCTCCGTTCGTGCTGTCATAGTAGCTGATGTGGATCCTGTTGTGGGAGTCAACTGCGAGGGATGTATCACCACCCCGGACGACACTCCCCACTTGGTCAATCGTGGAAGTCACCCATACGCCATCTGCATTCGTGGCGTATTTGAGATTGGCGTTCGTCTCGTCGTAGTAGCTGATATGGACGCAATCCTCGGAATCGAGGGCGAGCGAGGTCCAGCCGTACACATCCCCGACGCTGTCAATCGTGGAAATTGTCCAGGATATCGCGTACGCTCTAGCTGGTATCGGTGTACCAGACGGAGACGCGAAGCAAGCGACAGCCGCGACGATGACGACCAAGCCCGATGCCGCCGCCGCGAGAAGCTTTAGACGGCTGCGCTTCTTGCCGAGACCTCGTGCTCGCAGTTCTATTCCAGAACCCCCAGGATGGATCCGTCTATCGCCTACTGCACCAACCCTCGTTGCCATCTCCTCATTTCCTCCTGTGCGCGATCAAGTGACCCACAGACTTGCATTATGTACGGAGAAGAATCGGGGGAGAAGGCATCTTCGATTGCAGCCAAAGTCGCAGCGCGTCACGCACTACGACGTTCCCCCGGCGAACGTACCCAAGTACCTTTTTGGTTGTACGCGAATTTGAATCTGAGTATTTGATGTTTGCCATCACGGTCGTCCTCAGTGTTGGATCGTGCACATTGTGCACTGGTCCGGCAATGCCGCTGAGACAAGGACTAGAGATGGTTCGCTTTTGTTCTTCTATGAGTTCTTGCGAGACGAAACCAAACATCGACGAAAAGATTTTGATATTTTTATTAAAAAGTCTATATGGACCGAAGGGGATTTGAACCCACATCTTCGAATGGCTCGACTCGAAAAGGCACAAGATCCTTCCAGAAAGGCATCTCGGGAAGGGTTCGAAGAAGAGGGATTGGTAGCTCCTCGCACACCTCTTGCCTACCTATCCATTGCCTGTCCGATATCCATTACGATTTCCAGACTATCTCGACTTTCGCACCAAGCAGAATCTTCTCAATGGCGCTCCTAGATCTCTGACTGTAGTCCTGGAATGCCTGGTCCTTGCCAAGCCCCTTTGAGGAATACTCTCTGACCATTTCATCCGGTGGAAGGAATGTGAAGTCAACCTTCTCCGGCGTGAACGGATATACCCCTTTGGTGGAGAGGCTCAGCACAAGTGAGTCGCGCTTGTTTTCTCCCTCAACCTTTGTGACGGCCTCATAAGGCACCTGAAAGTTGCCATCGTATGCTCTCAGCAGCTGATCCGGCAGAAGGTAGAAGTCATTTGGACCGCCGACTCGAGTCTTCATCGAACCGGCAGATGCAATCGTGCCCAGGATCCCGCCCTTTGAGCCCGCAATCCCCCAAATCGATTTCACGTAGCCAGCCTTGTTGGCCGCAAAGAGCATTCTCTTGGTGGTGAGGACTAACGTGCCTTCCATCACTCTGTGGCCAATGGCCGCAAACTGGATAGTTCTTGCTCTTAGTATCAATCCCTCACGCTTCTCTCCGGCAAAAGGATTGGATTCATAGTCCTTACCGCGCGATTTCGCGATTTCTGTCAGTATCTCTTCCTTTGTCTCAACAAGGCTCGCGTCGCAGTTCGAGCAGAAGCTTTCGGTGCGCATGTTCTTTGCACCGCATTTCGGACACTCAATATGAGCTGGCAAATCGGCATCACTCAAACCCACATATCTCACCTCGCCGTTCAGAATTCCTCAGTAGTTCCATGACCTTCCCTCTCCATAGTCTTTTCCGAGCGCTGGACACCGAGATGTCTTCTTGAAAAGGAAAATGGACCGAAGGGGTTCTATTGCTCGAACAGCCAGGCCTCGTCGATCTTCTCGTAATTCTGGAGCTCGTAGTCGTTGAAGAACAGGCCGATCTCGCGCTTAGCGCTCTCCGAGGAGTCGGACCCGTGGACGATGTTCCTGCCGGTCACCTGACAGAAGTCGCCCCTGATGGTCCCCGGGGCAGCGTCCTGAGGGTTCGTCTTGCCCATCATCGCCCGCACGGCCGCGATGGCGTTCTCGCCCTCGAGCACCATGCAGACGACCGGCCCGGAGGTCACGTGCGACACCGTGGGCTCGAAGAAGCTCTTGCCCTTGTGCTCCGCGTAGTGCCTCTCGGCGAGCTCCTTCTGAATCCGCATCATCTTCATGGCACAGACCTTGAGCCCCCTCTCCTCGAACCTGGTCAGTATCCTGCCGACGAGCCCCCGCTGGACTCCGTCGGGCTTGATCATCACGAAGGTCTTCTCGATCATGCCTCTCCCTTCTCGGACTTCTCCTTGTGCTCCGGCTTCGGTTTGGGCTTCTCGGCCTTGGAAGGCTCTGGCTTCTTCGCGGGCGCCTTCTTCGCCGGCTCCTTGTGGGCCGGCTTCTTCTCCTCCGCGGCCTTCGGCTTCTCCTCCTTGGCCTCGGGAGCGGGCTCCTTCGGAGGCTTCGCCTCCGCCTTCTCCTCAGCCGGCCTCTCCTCGCCCTTCCTGAGCTTCCTGGCCTTCGGCTTTTCCTCGACCTCGGGCATGACCTTCATGCGGACCTGCTTCTCCCGGGCGTAGTAGCGCGTCCAAGTGGTGCGCCTGGGCACGCGCCCGAGGTCTATCATGTTCTTGTAGCATTTGGAGCTGCAGAAGTTGAAGACCACTCCGTCCTTCTTGATGTACATCCTGCCCGTCCCCGGCTCGATCTCGACGCCGCAGAACGTGCACACTCTCCGCTCGACCATCGGACATCACCTCAAACGGATGATCGGCTCAGCGCACGCTGAGCTTCCTGGCCTCTCTCGAGGTCTCCTTCAGCATCAGCACGTCGCCGACCCTGATGGGCCCCATGACGTTCCTGGTGATGATCCGGCCCTTGTCCCTGCCGTCCATCACCCTGACCTTGACCTGGGTCGCCTCGCCGGTCATGCCGGTCCTGCCGATGACCTCGACGACGGTTGATGGGATGCTTTCGTCTTCCGGCATCTATGCCACCTACTTCCTGAGCGCCCTCAGCTTCTCCGCAAGGTCGTCCAGGGCGGGCTTGCCCTTGGCGGCGTCCAAGATGGCAACAGCGGCCGTGGGCTTCTCGAGCCCGCACGCGTTACCGAGCTCGGACTTGCTCGGGACGAACGCGTACGGCACGTTCCTCTCGTCGCACAACGCCGGCATGTGCATCAGTATCTCTGGCGGGGACACATCCTCCGCCATGACGACCATCTGCGTCTCGCCGCGCTCCACGAGCTTCGTGACCTCGTTCGTGCCCTTGCGTATCTTGCCCGTGTCCCTCGCGAGCTCCACCAGCTCGTAGGCCTTGTCGGCTAGTTCCTTCGGCATCTCGAATTTGACGTATACTGGCTTTACCAAGTTGATACCTCCTTCAGGTGCTTTTGGCACCGTCATCATTCACAGGCCCTTTCCCATGAAAAGAGCAGAATGAGTAGTCGCTGGTCGTATAAAAGAGTTGCTGACCCTACATTCCAGACGGCAGAGGGAGAAGGGACGGCCTATCTGGACTCATCTGGCGAGAGCATTAAATCGTCGCTCGGCATCCCAGATGACATCGATCACCATGCCCGATACGGCAGTCCACTTCCAGCCGCTCGGCCGAAAGACCGAGCCGAAGAAGGGCGGGACGCTTCTCGATCTCGCCAGTCAGGCCGGGGTCTCGATCGAGTCGATCTGCGGCTCCGTGGGCAAGTGCGGCAAGTGCAAGGTGATCGTCAGGTCCGGCACCTCTAGCCTCTCTCCGCTGACGGGGAGCGAGCGCCGGCTGGTCGACCCGCGCGTGCCTGGGATGCGCCTCGCGTGCCAGGCGAGGATCGTGTCGAAGGGAAGGGTGGTGGTCGAGGTGCCCGAGGACAGCCAGCGGGGGCACCACAGGCTGTTGGCAGCGGGCACTGAAAGGAAAGTGAGGCTGAGGCCGGCGGTCCGAAAGACCGTTCTCAAGATCCCACCCGCCACGCTGAAGGACCTTCGGGCGGACGATGACAGGCTGATGGACCTGCTGGAGAGGAAGATCAGGGCGAGGCCAGTGATCGCTGATGGGGTCCACAAAGACCTGCCCCAGGCCCTCAGGAAGCGCTCGTGGACCACCACCGTGACGACCTTCAGGGACTGTGAGATCATAAGGGTCGAGCCTGGGGACACATCCGACCAGCTCTACGGTGTCGCGGTCGACATCGGGACCACCAAGGTCGTCGCGTACCTGCTCGACCTGGGCTCGGGTGACATCGTCGGGACCGAGAGCATGCCGAATCCCCAGATACCGTACGGCGAGGACCTGATGTCCAGGATCACGTTTACCACGAAGGAGCCGGACGGCCTCGAGAGGCTCAGAGAGGCTGTCGTCGGCGGGATCAACTCCCTGATTTCCAAGCTTTGCGGAGCGAAAGGAATCGCGCCCGAGGAGGTCCTCGAGGTGATGGTCGTGGGCAACACCGCTATGCACCACATCTTCTTCGGCATCCCGGCCAACCATCTGGCGGCGGCCCCGTACGCTCCCGCGGTGAGGACCTCGCTGTCGGTGAGCCCGGCACATGTGGGCCTGGACATGTACCCCTTCGGGAAGGTCTCGTCCCTGCCGAACATCGCCGGCTTCGTCGGGGCGGATGCCGTGGCGGACCTGATAGCCAGCGGGCTCTATGACGACAGGGACACGGGCATGATGATCGACATCGGGACGAACACGGAGATCATCGCGGGCAACAAAGACAGGCTCGTGAGCTGCTCGTGTGCCTCCGGGCCCGCCTTCGAGGGGGCGCACATCAAGTTCGGCATGCGGGCGTCCACCGGTGCCATCGAGCGCGTCTGGATTGAAGGGGGGACTAAGGAGGTCGTCGTGAGGACCATAGACGACGCTGCACCGAAGGGCATCTGCGGCTCAGGGATAGTCGACGCCGTCTCGGAGATGTTCGGGACTGGCATCCTGGACGCATCGGGGAAGATACTGGTCAACGACGGCAACAAGGGGACGCGGAAGGGCGCTGGCGGGCTCCCTGAGTTCGTGCTGGTGGAGGGGAGGGAAGCAGCCGGAGGGGAGGACATCGTGGTCACACAGCACGATGTCCAGGAAATCCAGCTCGCCAAGGCGGCGATATTCACCGGCGTATCGATCCTGATGAGGAGGCTGGGGTTGAAGTGCGCAGACATCAAGCGCATATACGCCGCGGGCGCGTTCGGGACCTATGTCGATGCGACGAGCGCGATAGCGATTGGCATGTACCCGGACGTGCCAGTCCAGAGGATCAGGTTCATCGGGAACGCTGCCGGATCGGGCGCCCGGATGAGTCTGAGGTCCACCGAGATGAGGGATCTGGCCGAGCGGCTCTCCAGGCAGGTCGAGTACGTCGAGCTCGCGGCGGAGAGGGACTTCCAGAACGAGTTCGCTCAGGCGATGTTCCTGCCACACCGTGACGTGTCAAGGTTTGTCAATGTCCGCGTGTCGAGAATCGACGGGTAGATGAAGCATCCCCTCAATTGACGAGCCCCCCGGGAGGGGGCCTTTAAGCGTCCCCCCGTTGTTGATGGACCCCCTTAAATAGGGGTCTTGGAGGACATCCAGATTCGGGTGCTGGACATAGTATTATCCACCCCCTCCCGTCTTGTACGTTCCATCCGACGAGGGTTCGGAGGTATCGAGAAGGGATGAGAGTCTTGGTTCTGGGTGCCGGGGCAGTCGGCACCGTGATTGTGGACCAGCTTAGCAGGAGCAAGGAAGTCGAGCGCATAGTCGTCGCGGACATAGACCCGAAGAAGACCCGCGCGCTGAAGAGGAAAATCGGCGGCACGAAGATCGTCACCAGAAAGGCGGACGCGAGCAAGGTGTCGTCTCTCGTGCGGGTGTTCAAGGGGAACGATATGGTGGTGAACGCGACGATCCCGAGATTCAACCTCGTCATCATGGAGGCGTGCCTCAGGGCCAAGTGCCACTACATGGATATGGCCACGGGCGGCCCCAAGGACGTGACTGACTCGCCGGAACTTGCGGAGCAGATGGCCTATGACGAGAAGTTCAAGGCAGCGGGGCTCACAGCGATGCTCAGCATGGGCGTCGACCCGGGCGCCAGCAACATTTTCGCGAGGTACCTGGCAAACCGCATGGAGCGAGTGGACGAGATCCTTATCAGGGACGGGGACAACTCGACGGTTGACGGCCACAGCTTCGCTGCGCTGTTCTCGCCTGCGACTCTCATTGAGGAGTGCCTCCTGCCGCCGATGGTCTATCGGGACGGCAGGTTCGAGAGAACCGAGCCTTTGAGCTCGAAGGAGACTTACGTCTTCCCGCAGCCAATCGGCCCGCTCACGACCTTCCTGGTGGACCACGAGGAGGTCGAGACGCTCCCGGTCAACATCAAGGGGATTAAGAGGTGCGACTTCAGGTATGCGCTCGGCCAGGAGTTCGTCGACACGCTGAAGACGCTCCGCGCGCTCGGACTGACCAAGGACAAGCCTGTGAGGGTGGGCAACAAGAGGGTTTCGCCAAAGGACGTGCTCGTGTCCCTGCTCCCAGACCCGAAGGACCTGGGCCCGCGGGTCAAGGGATACACCTGCGTCGGCACGGAGGTCGCGGGCATCCAGGATGGGAGGTTCCGGCGCCTGTACATGTACACGATGGCGAACCACCAGGAGTGCTACGAGAAGTACGGCGTCACCGGCACGGCCTTCCAGACGGGCGTCCCACCGGCTATCGGTGTCGAGATGATGGCCAGGGGCGAGATCAGCCGCAAGGGCACATTCACGCCGGAGCTGCTGGACCCAGAGCCCTGGCCTGAGGAGCTCAAGAGGCACGGCATGCCGGTCGAGATCATGGAGCTCGCCTGAGGCAGCGTTCAGAGCTCCTAGATGCCATATAGAACCTGCTTCTACCGTGAGGCCCCGGCTTCGAAATCACGTCACAATACCGTGGCGGAATCGTACCGCTTTCGAAGAGGACCCGCGAGGATTAAATAGGGTCCTGGCATTCGTTAGCCTGGCGGACACCAGTCCGAGGCACTGGCATCCGGGGTGCATGTGAAAGAATGAAGGCCATGGTGTTGGGAACGGGCGCGGTCGGGTCCGTTACTGCGGAGGTCCTCGCGAAGTCCGGGGAGTACGACAAAGTCGTCCTCGCCGATGTGAACCTCGAGAGGGCCAGAAGGACGGAGAAGAAGATTTCGAGCGATGCAGTGACGGTAGTGAAGGTCGACGCGGCCGACGACGCAGCGCTCGCGGCGGCAATCAAGGGCGTCGACATTGTGCTCAACGCAGTCATCCCGAGGTTCAACGCGGCCATCATGGAGACATGCCTCAAGGCGAGGGTCAGCTATGGCGACATGGCATGGGACATCGCCACCGACAGGACCAGGCCGGGGGAGATCATCAAGGAGGTCCCGGCTACGAATTTCCTGAAGTACGACGATGCCTACAGGAAGGCGGGCATCACCGGCATGATAGGCCTCGGGTGCGACCCCGGGCTCTCGAACCTGTTCGCGAGGATGGCCGCCGACAGGATGGATAGGGTCAAGGAGATCCTGGTCAGGGACGGGGACAACGGGACCGTCGCGGGACACCACTTCGCCCCGCTCTGGTCCCCCGAGACGCTCATAGAGGAGGTCCTGATGCCGGCTACGGTGTACACGGACGGAGCGTTCCGGAAGCTCCCGCCGTTCAGCGGCAGGGAGATGTTTGAGTTTCCAGATCCGGTCGGGTCGCTCCCGATCTACAACGTGGACCACGAGGAGCAGGAGACGCTCCCGACATACATCGGCAAGGTGCTAGGCAAGGGGTGCGACTACTGCGACTTCAAGATAGCGCTGGGAGGTGAGTACGTCGAGGTGATCAACGTCCTCGGCAAGCTCGGCCTGGCCAGCACGAAGAAGGTCGATGTGAAGGGCGTCAAGGTGTCGCCGAGGGACGTCGTTTCTGCTGTGCTGCCCGACCCCGCGACCCTCGCAGACAGGGCCAAGGGCGCCTGCGCCATCGGCACGATCACGAAGGGTGTCAAGGACGGCAAGGAGGTCGGATACTACATCTGGACCGAGCTGGACCACGAGCAGTGCCACAAGAAGTACGGCTACAGCGCCACGGCGTACTCGGTCGGCGTGCCGTTCGCCATTGCCGCGGTCCTCTTCGCCCAGGGCAAGGTCAAGCAGAAGGGCGTGTTCCCGCCCGAGATGCTCGACCCCGAGCCATTCGTCAAGATGCTGCCCAAGTACGGCATGAACTGCGTCGAGAAGAAGCTCTGAGGGACGACCGGATACGGGTCTCTGCGGGGATCTTCCCGGGAGACGAAACCCGTCAGCAATGCCTACCTCGGAGGCTCGATCTCCGGATGATTGGCCAGAGCCAGTACCCCGCGCGAACCTTATATACGCTAGGCGCATTGCCGTTGCCGGAGGGAGGCTGGGCGATGTGCGCCGGCCTCCTGGGGTGTATGTGAAATAATGAAAGCCATGGTTTTGGGAGTCGGAGCGATCGGATCTGTGACTGCGGACGTGCTGGCCCACTCGGAGGAGTTCGACAAGGTCATCTTGGGTGCGCGCAACCTTGAGAAGGGGAAGAGGCTCGAGAAGAAGATCTCAAGCGACAAGGTGACTGTGAAGAAGGTGGACGCGTCCGATGTGGGCGCCATGACCAAGGCATTCAAGGGCCTGGACCTCGTGCTCAACGTGGTGATCCCGAGATACAACTTCGCCATCATGGAGGCGTGCGAGAAGGCGAAGGTGAACTACGCGGACACCGCCTGGGACATCGCCCTGGACAAGACCAAGCCGGGGCAGATAATCAATCAGACGCCCGCGTTCCTGTACCTCAACAAGGACAAGGCCTGGAAGAAGCTCGGGCTCACGGGCATGCTGGGCATCGGGTGCGACCCCGGCCTGACCAACCTGTTCGCCAGGAGGGCGGCAGACAGGTTGGACAAGGTGAGGGACATCCTGGTCAGGGACGGCGACAACGGGTATGTGGAGGGGTACGAGTTCGCCCCCATGTGGTCTCCAGAGACGCTCATAGAGGAGGTCCTCATGCCGGCGACCGCCTACTTCGACGGGCACTACAGGAAGCTCGGGTCGTTCGATGGCAAAGAGCTGTTCGACTTCCCCGATCCGGTCGGCAAGCTGCCGATATACAATGTCGACCACGAGGAGCAGGAGACGCTCCCGACATACATCGGCAAGGGCTGCGAGACATGCAACTTCAAGATCGCCCTCGGGGACGAATACGTGGACGCCATCAAGATGATCGGCAAGCTCGGCCTGTCGAACCCGAACAAGATCGATGTGAAGGGCGTCAAGGTGGCCCCGAGGGACGTCGTGAACGCCGTGCTGCCTGACCCGTCCACGCTGGGAGACAAGGCCAGGGGCGACTGCGCCATCGGCACCATCACGAAGGGGGAGAAGGACGGCAGGGAACTCGGGTACTACATGTGGACCGGCATGAACCACCAAAAGTGCTTCACCGAGCACAACAACAGCGCGACCGCGTGGACCGTGGGCATACCGCTCGCGATAGCTGCGAGGCTGTTCGCCCAGGGCAAGATCACCCAGAAGGGGGTCTTCCCGCCGGAGATGATGGACTCGGAGCCGTTCGTGGAGATGCTCCCGAAGTACGACATGTACTACAAGGAGAAGAAGCTCTGAAAACGCCCTGACCGAGCGGAGGGACGATTCCTCCGGCTCAGTTTCCTCTTTCGCAGCTCTGTTCCGAAAGCAGCCAGCTAGGGCCATCATCTGCAAATAGGGAACGGCGCATACGCCCCTCGATGGCGCGGGGAGACGACCGGATAAATAGGTATTTCCTGTTCAGGGCGGTGACCTCGTTCACCCTTTGGCTTCCATTCTGGACCCTGTGGGCGAACGAGCACCTGGACAGCCTCTTCCTTCTGACGGTCGTGGACGCGGCGTTCTGGACCACGATGATAGTGTTCCAGGTGCCCGCGGGCCTCATGGGGGACAAATACGGGAGAAAGCCGATGCTCCTGATAGGAGAGGTCCTCTTCGCAGCCGGACTCCTTGTCTTCGGGCTCAGCACCGAGTTCTGGCAGTTCCTCGTGTCGAACGTCGTGTGGGCGATGGGCGTCTGCTTCATCGTGAGCGGGGACACACCCTTCCTGTACGACACGCTCCTCGAGCTCAACAGGGCGAAGGAGTTCATAACCATACAGGCGAAGAGCTGGGCGGTCATGGCGGTGATGAACGCCGTCGCGTGTGTGGTCGGCGGCGTCCTCGTCCAGTGGATGTTCCCGGAGCGTCTCGACCTCACGCTGATCATCAGCGCGGGCATCGGCCTCGCGGGGTCCCTGGTCGTTCTGCTCCTGCATGAGCCGCAGGTCGAGCGGGTCAAGTTCGGGTCTTTCAGGATACAGCTCAGGGACGGATGGAACCATGTGCGGACGTCGCGCGCGATCCTCGTGCTGATAAGCTTCCAGATCGTGGTCGAGCTCGGACTCTATGTCATGGCGGTGTTCAGGTCGGTGTACATGAACTACGACCTCGAGCTGAACTACATCTCAGTCGGGGTGTTCTATGCGGGGTTCCTGATAGTGGGGGGCCTCGCCGCGACCCAGGCCGGCAAGGTCGAACTCTCCCTGGGGGAGAAGAGGTCGCTCTGGTTCCTGCTGCTCACGCTCCTGGGTTCATTCACGATCGTCTTCCTGGTGAAGTCGGCCGAGGCCATCCTCGTCCAGTTCCCGATCTATATCGTCTCGTTCTTGGTCAGCCCCATCACGAACGGATACATCAACAAGCGGGTCGACTCGCAGCACAGGTCGACCGTCGTGTCAATAGCGGCGTTCCTGTTCACGTTCGTCCTGGCGCCCATCGAGATCGGCTTCGGATTCATCGCCACGGAATGGGGGACCCGGGAGAGCCTGTTAGTCCTGGCCGCGGCCCTCGCGCCTGTCGGCCTGTACCTGCTGACGGTATGGAACAAGGAGGTCGACATATCGCGCAGGTCGAAGCGGGTCAGGACGCTCAAGCAGTTGTGAACCCTCTGGCCAAGTTCTACAATGAGCGCACGCGTGGGTCCCCCAAACAGCATAACAGAAAAAGGGGGGAGGATTGGTGTGCCAAATGGGTACCTGGGCTAATAAACGTTATCACAATTGATAATCCACCATCTGACGAAGGCTATACTGGCGCAGTCCCGAGGGCCTTCTCCTTCTCCGCGACCAGCAGCCTCATCTTAATCACGCTGTCCGGGTTGAGCGAGATGCTGTCAATGCCGCATTCGACTAGGAACTCGGCGAAGTCGGGGAAATCGGATGGCGCTTGGCCGCAGATGCCTATCTTCCTGCCCTTCTTCTTGACGCGCTCGATCACGACTGAGATCATGTGCTTCACGGCGGGATTCCTCTCATTGTAGAGGTGCGAGACGAGCTCGGAGTCCCTGTCCAGCCCGAGCATGAGCTGGGTCAGGTCGTTGGAGCCTATCGAGAACCCGTCGAAGACCTCCGCGAACTCCTCTGCTAGCACGACATTGCTCGGGATCTCGGCCATCATGTAGACCTCGAGGCCGTTCTCGCCCTGCTTCAGCCCGAACTCGTTCATGGTGTGTATGACCTTCCTGCCTTCCTCGGGCGTCCTGCAGAACGGCACCATCACCTTGACGTTGATGAGGCCCTTGCTGTCCCTGACGCGCTTGAGCGCCTGGCACTCGAGCTTGAAAGCCTCCCTGAAGTGGCCCGCGTAGTACCTGGACGCCCCCCTCCAGCCGAGCATCGGGTTCTCCTCCGTGGGCTCGTACAGCACCCCCCCGAGGAGACTGGCGTACTCGTTCGTCTTGAAGTCCGAGAGCCTGACTATGACTTCCCGGGGGAAGAACGTGGCCGCGATCTTGCCCACGCCCCAGGCGAGTTTCTCCACGAAGAAGTCCTCCTTGTTCCCATATCCGTGCGTGCGGTCCTCGATCTCGTCCACAATCTTGGCGACCTTGGGGTCTGTCTCGGCCTTCTTCTTGAGCTTCTCGAACTCGATGAGCGCGAGCGGGTGGATGCCTATGTGCGAAGCGATGATGAACTCGAGCCTCGCGAGGCCGACGCCGTCGCACGGGATCTGCCCCTGGGTGAAGACATGTTCAGGGACCCCGACGTTCATCATGATCTTCGTCCTCGTGGCTGGGATGCTCGCGAGGTTGGTCTTGTCCACGCGGTACTTGAGCAGGCCGGCGTACACTAGCCCCTGCCCCTCTGAAGTGTCGACCGTGACGTCCTGGTCGGTCCGGAGCTTCTTCGTGCCGTCCACGGTGCCGATGATGCACGGTATGCCGAGCTCCCTCGATACGATCGCGGCGTGGCATGTCCTCCCGCCCCTGTCGGTGATTATCGCGGAGGCTATCCTCATGATGGGCTCCCAATCGGGGTCGGTCTTGTCGGTGACGAGCACCTCGCCCTTCTTGAACTCCGAGATCTCGTATGCGCTCACGAGCACTTTGACCTTGCCCTGGCCGATCTTGCTCCCGACAGCCTCTCCTCTGACGAGGACCTCGCTCCTCTCCTCGAGCACGTAGGTCTCCAGGACGTTCCCCGACCTCATCGAGTGCACTGTCTCTGGCCTCGCCTGGAGGATGTAAAGGCCGCCAGAGACGCCGTCCTTGGCCCACTCGATGTCCATGGGCTTCTTGTAGTGCTCCTCGATCACGCACGCCCATTCGGCCAGCGTGACTATCTCCTTGTCCTCCAGGATGAACCTGGCCCTGTCGGACTCCAGGACCTCCTTGTCCTCCATCCCCGGCCCCTTGGACGCGTACACGAGCTTGTGCTGCTTGCTCCCGAGCTTCTTCTCGATGATGGGGTCCTCCGACCTCCCTATGGCCGGCTTGAACACGTAGAACTGGTCCGGGTTCACCGCGCCCTGGACGATCATCTCCCCGAGGCCCCACGAGCCAGTGATGTAGACGACGTTGTCGAACCCGCTCTCAGTGTCCAGCGTGAACATCACGCCCGAGCACGCGAGGTCGCTCCTGACCATGCGCTGCACGCCCACCGAGAGCGCGTTTCCGATGTGGTCGAACCCCTTGTGCGCCCTGTACGCGATGGCCCTGTCCGTGAACAGCGACGCGAAGCACTGCCTGATGGCCTTGAGCACGGCCGCCTCGCCCCTCACGTTGAGTATGGTCTCGTGCTGGCCTGCGAAAGACGCGCCGTCGAGGTCCTCCGATGTCGCGCTCGACCGGATAGCGACGCTTGGATTGGGCATGTTCAGCCTACGCCCGAGCTCCCAGTAGCCGTACTCGATCTCCCGCCTCAGGTCGTCCGGGAACTCGGCGTCCAGAAACATCTTCCTGATGGCTTTGCCTCGGGCGGCCACGTCCGAGGGGTTGTCCGGGTCGAGCCCTTCCATGGCCGAGGCGATTTTCCGCTCGAGGTCCGCGCGCTCTACGAAGGCCTTGAACGCGTTCGTGGTGATGGCGAAGCCCTCAGGGACGCGTATGCCCATGCCCGTCAGGTGTCCGATCATCTCCCCGAGCGATGCGTTCTTGCCCCCGACCTTGGCGATGTCCTTCAGTCCGAGCTGGTCAAACCATAGCAGCAGCTCGTTGTTGGCCTTCCGTGAGGTGTTCGCCCCCTTGAGCATTATTCGCCCCGCCCGAAGCATGTTGACGCTGCGTCTTGCTCGACCGAACGCCCGAAGCCCAGGTTCTCCCTGCGATCCCAAACGAGCGGCATGGCGCACATAGGTCCGCCTGACACTTCCTTCCAGGCAGCTGAGAGGGCGGACTGACTGCGCCTGACATCACCGGGATAAATGTCCGTGACTTAATAACATTTCCCAACTACATTTCGAGACCTCTGGGCGCCAGCAACCGACACGGCCGACATGCCCAATTATGGGCAACGTGACAGCGTCTCAGGACTCGCGTCGTCATGGGAAAGGAATTATCCGGAGTACGCGATGTTCTGCGCGGTCGAACAGATTGAGGGTCGCGATGCTCACATACAGCACCAGACCCCGAGGAGGGGTCGTGCACGCGCTCAAGCTCGCGGAGAGGCTCTGCACGTTGGGCGCGGACGTGACGCTCTATTCCCTTGCCCGCTCCGATGATGCGACCTCCCTCGCAGGGTACTTCCGTGAGATCGCGGCACCGTTCAGGATCTTCCCATACGAGTGGCACCCTGAGCTCATCACGCGGCTCGAGCGCATGATCGATGCCTATGCGGACAAGCTGCCGAGGGACTGCGACGTGTACCACGCTCAGGACTGCGTCGGCGGGACCTCACTCGCGTCCATGAAGCGACGCGGAATGATCACTGCCCCGGTCTTCCGCACGATCCACCATGTAGACGACTTCGCGGAGCCGCGGCTGTTTGAATTCGAGAAGAAGGCCGTAGCACTCGCGGACCACAGGTTCGTGGTGTCGGACTACTGGAAGGAGGCGCTGAAGAGGGACTACGGGCACGAATCGGTGGTGACATTCAACGGCCTCGATCTCTCGGACTTCGATGGCCGGCCACCGAGACGCTCGCAGAATCCCACGGTCCTGTTTGTGGGCGGGCTGGAGCCGAGAAAGGGTTTGACGAGCCTGATCGCCGCATTCGCGCTCGTCCTGAGGGAAGTGCCTGACGCGAAGCTGGTCGCCGTGGCGAAGACTGGGTTCCGGGGAACCGACGAAGTCGGTACGTTCAGGGCCCAGACTGAAGCGCTGGGGCTGGGCGGCTCGATTGAGTTCCACGAATCTCTCAGCCAAGGGGACCTCCTCCAAATGTACTCCGACTGCGACCTCCTCGTGCTGCCGTCGAAGACGGAGGGCTGGGGACTCGCGCTGATGGAGGCGATGGCTTGCGAGAAGCCGGTCGTGGCGACGCGCGTGGGAGGGATTCCGGAGCTCGTGCGCGACGGAACCGATGGCATCCTTGTCGAGCCCGGTGACGTGGATGGTCTGGCTGAGGCCGTGGTCGGTCTGCTCAAGGACCGCGGGCTGAGAGAACGGCTCGGCACGAACGGAAGGCGAAGGGTGAGCGGGTTCTCCTGGGACTCCACCGCTAGGGTTGTGCTCGGCGAGTACGAGAAGGCGCTTCAAGCCGTCTGAGCGAACTCGTTCATGAAGTGGACCATGAACTTCTCAATCTGCGCCAGCCCAGCGATCTTCTTGTTCCCTTCGACGACCATGTACTCGTTCGGGCTGTGCGCGAGACCGCCGTGCCCGATGCCGCCCATCGTGAAGGGCAGGCCCATGAACCGTTTGAACACATAGAACGGAACTGACCCTCCGCTCGTGGGCCAGACGATGGGCCTCTCCATGAAATCCTCGAACGAACGGATGACGGCCTGCACGACAGGCTCCCTGACGCTACACCTGCACCAATCATAACCGGTATCCACCTCTGTCATCTTGATGTCCCCGTACCCGTGCCTGTCCAGGTGCTTTCTGACCAGAGGCATCATCGCGCTCTTCTTCTGGTCGGGCACGACCCGTATGTCAATCTTGCACGTCGCCTTGTGCGGCAGGACGGTCTTCGAGCCCTTCTCGATCCACCCGCCCCAGATGCCGTCGATGTTCAGCGTGGAGGTGTACGTGAATGCCCTGATGAGCGCGGCGCGGTCGTCCTCCGAGATCACGAACCTCTGGATCTTGAGTGCATCCTTGGTCGCCTCAGGGTCAAACCTCTTCGCCGCCTCTGCTATGATCTCCCCGTCCTCAGCGCTCGGGGGCGCGACGTCATCGTAAAACCCGTCGATGAGGACCGTGTTGCCGTCATCCGAGGTCATGGTCTTGAGGGCGTGGACCAGGCGCCAGACCGGGCTGTCGACCCAAGCCTTGTTGGAGCTGTGTATGGCGAACTCCTGCGGGCCTCTCCCCCAGCGCTTGCCCGAGCACTCGAGCTCAAAGTACACGACCCCCTTGACACCTAGGTATAGGTTGCAGCGGCCGTTGGAGTCCTGGCCGAAGTAGGGAAAGTAGCACGCGTCCGCCTTCGAGAGCCTCTTCTTGTCCTTCTTTACATACACGGGGAGATTGGGGCTGCCCAGCTCCTCCTCCCCCTCGGCGACGAGCAGCAAGTTGACTGGCGGACGGCCGACGGACTTGTTGCATGCCTCGACGGAACTCAGGAACGCCGCCAGCGGGCCCTTCGTGTTGTCCGCGCCCCTGTTGACGATCGCCTTAACCTTGCCCGCGGGGAGCTTCATGTCGACCATCTGGGCCTTCATCGGCGGGTGGCTCCACCCAGGCTCGTTGAACGGCATCGTGTCGTACATGAAATACGCCATGAGGGTCTTGTCCGACGCGCCCTTACACGACCCGTAGACGACCGGGTTTCCCTTCGTCGGGATGATCCCCACATCGTCACATCCAGCGCTCTCGTACATCTCGGCCACGAGCTCCGCGCACTCGCGTATACCCAGGTCCTGCTGGCTCGAACTCGGCTGCATCAGAAGCTTCCTGGTGGTCGCTATGTGGCGCTTCAAGTCCCTGTCGATGCGGGTGTACGCCGACTCCAACGGGTATTTGGCGGTCATCGATATGGCGGGGCTGATGTGCGAAGGGAGTAATGCCCTTTGCGGGACTGCTCGTTCTCGATGTCCAATCTTCGACGCCCGACGCATGATTGAACGAATGCTCTGCGCAACGCCTAAATATCGTGGGGCCGCTCTTATTCTCTAGTTCGACCTGGAGTTGAAGCCGCAGTCATACTGTGTGCAAGAGAGAAGGCTTTCTCTCCAAGCCGGGAACATGCAAGGATGATCTGGGGGGCGACGCCACATGGGTTACAGAGTCGTTCTGACAGCAGACAGGACCCTCACCTCGAGCTACAACGGAAGCATGTTCATAGGGTTCGCGGCATGCTTCCCCAGGGTGTTGCCCAAGTGGCTCTACACGAGGCTCTTCTGCCCGCCCCAGCCGAGACGGAAGGGCACGATTGACCGCGCACCCTGCGGCCTGAGAAAGGTCCAGGCTGCCCTCGTGGCCTCGGGGATTCCTGATGGTGATATAGGCATCGCGCACCCTGACCGGCTGAGCACAATGATCGGTCCGGAGACCAAGGCCATCGGCATAACCTCGTCCGACCCGATGGGCAGAGGGCCCGCGTCGAGCACCTTCTCAAGCCTGCTCGGAAGGGAGACATACACTACCTACTTCTTCAGGAAGCTCGTGACCGACCCCGCGATCCGCAGCTCGGACGCGAAGGTCATCGTGGGTGGACCGGGCGCGTGGCAGCTCTCGGACGATGCAGAGCGCGCTCGGCTGGGGGTCGACTGCGTCGTGGAGGGAGAGGGGGAGCTGCTGGCCCCGGAGCTCTTCATGAACGCCATCCAGGGAAGGCCGCTGCCGTCGAAGGTCTCCGGAGGGCCGGTGCCGGTCGAGAAGATGCCGAGGATACTAGGCCCAACGATTAACGGCACCGTCGAGATCAGCAGAGGATGCGGCCGAGGGTGCGAGTTCTGCAACCCCAACATGAGGCTGATCAGGCACATCCCCATGGAGCGCATACTCGAGGAGGTCAAGATAAACCTGAACGGCTCCAACAAGATCACGCTCCACTCGGAGGACGTTCTGAGGTACAGGGCCAAGGGCATGAGGCCGGAGCGGGCTGAGGTCGTGAGGCTCATTGAGGAGGTGCTCAAGCTCACGGAGAACCTTGGCATAAGCCACATCGCCCTCTCGTCCGCGCTCGCGGAGCCGAAGCTCGTCGAGGACATCAGCGAGCTTGCGGGGGCCGATGGCAGGAGGCACATGTACGCCCAGACCGGCATCGAGACCGGCTCAGTTGCGCTCGTCAACAAGCACATGAAGGGCAAGGCGAAGCCGTTCGATCCGGAGAAGTGGCCAGAGGTGGTCAAGGAGTCGATCAAACTGCTCTCCGACAACGGCTGGATACCCTGCGGCACGCTCGTGATGGGCATGCCAGGCGAGACCGCGGCGGACGTTGAGAAGACGACCGAGCTGATAGCGGACCTCAGGGGCTACAAGTGCCTCATAGTCCCCCTGTTCTTCGTCCCCCTCGGAGAGATGAAGGACGACGAGTTCTTCAAGAGCGAGGAGATGCTCCCCGAGCACTGGGTGCTCCTGGCGGAGTGCATGGAGCACGACTTCCGCTGGGCCCCGGTCCTGATGGAGGAGCTCTTCAGGCAGAACCGGCTGAGCTCCACAAGGGTGAGGCTGTTCAGGATCGCCGCGTGGTACATGCAGCGGAGGCTGAGGGAGCCGATGGAGCTGATGAAGGAGGGCAAGGACCCGAGGAAGGAGGAGACGGGATTCGGTTCGGGAGAGGGCGGCCCTCCGGAGCGTCAGCCCGAGGCAGCTGGATAGGGCTATGTGGTCTTCACGGCCGGCCTCTCCCCGGCGCCTGTTCCCGCGACCATGAATATCGCAAACAGCACGAGTGCGGCACCTGCAGCGGCAGCGGCGCTCAGGGTCTCGTCCAGCAGAGTGAAGGATAGGACGAGCGCTGTCACGACCTCGATGAGCATTATAGTCGCTGAGGCCGTAGCGGACACGCCCTCGAGGCCCAGCGCCCACAGGAGCGTCGCTATCGATGTGCAGAACAGGCCAAGGAAGATGATGGCTCCCCACGCGGGCCCCTCAATCGTCAGGTCGGCTCCGGTGAGCCCAAGGTACGCTGTAGGCACGGTCAACCACGCCCCGCAGGTCACTATCGCTGCCGAGCTTATCTCGACCCCGTCGTGCTTGTCGAGCATCTTCTTGTTCAGTACGATGAAGAACACCCACGACCAGCCTGCCAGGTACACAAGAAGGTCCCCCACGATCTCCTCGGTGTCGAACACCAGGTCCTTGTTGAGCGTGATGAGGAATATGCCTATCATGCCGCTGGCGATGCCCGCGACCTGCAGCTTCCCGAGACGCTCCTTGAACGCGAAGTACGACACGATCGCCACGGCGACCACGTTTATGTCCACCAGCAGGGCCGTCTTCGAGGCGGTCGTGATGGTGAGGCCCACATACTGCATGATGAACCCCCCGGCATTGAACCCGCCGATCAGCCAGATGATGGGCTGGCGGAAGATGGAGAGTGAGAGCCTCCGCAGGTAGAGCACCACGGAGAGCGTGATCGCGACCGCGACGACGAACCTGAGCCACAGGAAGAAGATGTCGTTCCCCACGTAGCGGAGGCCCCACTCGGCCCCGGGGAACGATGTGCCCCAGATGAGGCTTGCGAGCGCGGTGAGCATCACCGCGTTGGACCTCTCCCTGGACGCCATCAGACGCGTAGATTGCACATTGGTATTAGAATCCTGCTGACCGTCTCAGGCGCTCTTGGGCTGCTCCTTGGGGAGGTCCACGTGGAACACGCTCCCCTTGCCCACCTGGCTCTCGACCCAGATCCTGCCCCCGTGGGCCTCGATTATCCCCTTCGCGATGGGTAGCCCCAGCCCGAGCCGGTTCACCTGGTGGGAAAGGTCGTCGCTGGCGACTATGTGGAACCTGTCGAAGATCTTGCCCAGATTCTCAAGCGGTATCCCGACGCCGTTGTCCTTGACCCAGACATGGATCATCCGGCCCTCGTCCCGGGCGCTCACCTGCACCCTGCCGCCCTCCTGCGTGTACTTCAGGGCGTTGTCCACGATGTTGTTGAAGACGTCTTTGAGCCTCCGCCTGTCGGCCATCATGAGCGGGAGCCGGCCCTCGACCTCGAGGGTCAGGGACTGCCTCTTCTCCTCGGCGTCGTGGAGCCTGTTCTGGATGATCTCTTCGAGAATCGTGTCTACCCTGACGGGCTCGTGGTGTATCTGGAGGGACCTTTTCTCGAGCCTGCTCACGTCGAGCATGCTCTCGACGAGGGCGTAGAGCTTGTCCGTGTTGGCCTTGATGATCTTCAGCCTGGACGAGAACTTGGGGTCCAGCTGGGAAGAGTACTCGGACTCCACGAGGTCGATGTACCCCCGCATGACCGTCAGGGGGGTCCGCAGCTCGTGCGAGACGACGTCGATGAACTGGGTCTTCATCTTTGTGACCCTCTCGAGCTCCTGGTATGTCTGGGTGAGCTTCTCGTACGACCTTTCAAGCTGGTTCTGGAGCCTCACCTTGGACGAGATGTCCATCACGACCAGCAAGATGCTCTGGACGTCGCCCCGGTCGGACTTGATCGGGGTGGCCTTGGCGTGCAGGTAGATGGCCTTGTCCTGTCTGGGGACGAGGTGCACGTCTGCCTTCTCCGCCTCGTGTCCCTCCATGGCCTGGATGATCGGGGCGTCGAGCCCGGACTTGGTCATGAGCGGGAGCTCGAACACGCTCGTGCCTATGAGCTCCTCCTCGGACTCTCGATCCAGCATCTGCAGCATCTGCCTGTTGACCGATGTGAAGATCCCCTTCGGGTCGCATGTGAATATGCCGATGGGAGCCACGGCCAGCAGCCGCTCCGTGTCCTCCTTCGCCCTGCTGAGACGCATGTGGGTCCGGATGTCGTCTATCGCGATCGCGATGCTCGCCGCAGTCGCGCCAATGAATGCTTCCGTGTCGTCCGTGAACGGGGGAGAGCCCTTCTTCGCTCCGACGGCCAGGTATCCTATGAACTCGCCCCTTAGAATGATGGAGCATATGAGCGCATGGTCCACCCCGATGGTTCTGGCGAGGTCACGCGCCACGGACGGAACATCCGACGGCGAATCGAACCTGAGGACGACCGGTTCGCCCGCAGTCGAGGCCCTACGCCTGAACTCCTCGTCGATGTGGATCGCTGGCAAGGGTATCTTGCTGTCGACATCCACACCTGACACGCCGTACGCCTTCAGATGAGGAGAACCCTTCTCGACCAGGAACAGCGCGGCGAAGTCCGCGTTCGTCGCGCTCCTGACCTCCTCGGCGATGACCTTGAAGGCCTCGGCAGCATCCTTGACGTTCCTCAGCTTTGCAGTGAGGTTGTACACGGTATGGATGATGTCCGCTCTGTTTGGGTCTGGAACCAATGCGGCTAACCTCCGGGGAGAGATGAGTCGCCCGGCAACAAGCAAGGGCCTTTGGACTTGAAGGAGCTATGCGGTAGATAAGCTGTTCGGGGGAGCGCGCATCCGACCCCGGCTTCGGCTGCGGAAGCTATTTTGAAGCACGATGCGATTATGAAGCCGGTAGGATGGTCCTCAGAAACTTCGGCGAGAAGAAACCTTCCCTGGGCTCGGGGGTCTACGTCGACGAAGCCGCTGTCGTGATCGGGGATGTGCGGCTCAAGGACAGGTGCAGCATCTGGCCTGGAGCGGTCCTCAGGGCGGACGACGACTACGTGGAGATAGGCAGGGGCTCGGCCATCCTCGACCTCGGCTTTGCGGAGGCGCCCCGGGGCAGGCCCGTCGTGGTCGGGGACAAGTGCATCGTGTCGCACGGGGCGAGGCTGCACGGGTGCAGGATCGCGGCCGAGTGCATCGTTGGCGTCGGTGCGATTATCCTTGACAACGCGACCGTGGGCGAGCGCTCGATCGTGGCCGCGGGGAGCCTGATCCCGCCAGGGACGAGGATCCCGGCAGAGTCGTTCGTCATGGGCGCTCCCGCGAAGGTGGTCCGGGGCACGTCGTCGGCCGACACGGCGACCCTCAACGATGAACTCAAGGCGTTGGCGGCCAAGGCTTCGATCTACATGGCTCAGCGCTAGCCTGGTCGTATTTCAAGCAGACGGCCGTGGCCAGTGTCAACGTACGAAGGCGAGACATCTGCTTTAAATACGATTGACAACATGATATCCGCGAGAGAACACAGGTCGCGCGGGTGGGGCGAACATGTGCGTCTCGACAAGGTGGCAGCGTGGAAGTACACTTCGGGAAGCCCGTAATTGCCCGCGTGAAGAAGTGCCGCGTGGTCGTGATTAAGAAGCGGCATCCGCAGGAGAACGGGGCCGAGCAAACCCCCGAGCAGTAGCATTCCCTTTCGCCCCCCACCGAAAGCCCCCTAGACCATCGTTCTGAGCCACAACCATTGACCCTGCCTGACTGCTCCTGCTCTTTATATACCCGCTCCGAAAAGGATATTACATATTGAACCCATTATCGAAATGGAAGGGATAAAAATGGTTTCTGGACAACCACCTGGGCAAATGCCACCGGGGCCATACCCGATGTATCAGCCAGCATACCAGCCGCCACACAAGACTTTGGGCGAGATGTTCAGGCCGCTAGTGTCGGACTTCGTCCTCGCAGTGGTAGTGGTGCTGGGCCTCTTCCTGATGTGGTTGGGATCGCTGATCTGGGGCACTGCGGACTCCAGCGACGGCCTCGACCTCGGCGCTGCGTTCAAGGGGTTCGGCGTGCTGATGCTGACTGGCGCGTTGATCG
This sequence comes from Methanobacteriota archaeon, assembly GCA_020725925.1. Classification (GTDB taxonomy): domain Archaea; phylum Thermoplasmatota; class Thermoplasmata; order UBA10834; family UBA10834; genus COMBO-56-21. The sequence goes on along the minus strand of DYTN01000001.1, from coordinate 164,844 downwards.
TGGGCGGGCTAATGAGGCACGACCTTGAGAAGTGGGTCAGGGTCGTGATGATCTTCTCGGCAGCGCTCGTGATCATACTGGTCGGGTTCTGGACCATCAACTGGGCAGATATGTTCCCGTAGGCCTGGGTCCGGACCTAAGGCTGAGAGGGTGCACACGGAAAACCTCTGATCTGGAGGGGGCCAGCGGGCCTCGTCCGGATGACTTTTCTTTCGACCTTTCTCACTTCTTCAGCTCTTTGCCGACGAGCCTCTCGACGGATGCTATCTTCTCCTCGAGCGCGCTCCCCCTGCCCTTCCTGTCGTCTATCTTGACGGATGTTATGACCCTGGGGCACATCTCCATGACGCGCATGTGGCACTTCCTTATCACGCCCATCACGTCGTCGTACTCGCCCTCCAGGACCGTCCCCATCGGGTTGATCCTGTATGCGAGCCCCGACGCCTCCACAATCCTCAGGCACTCTGCGACATAGGGGCTTACGCTCTCCCCCTTGCCCACGGGAACCACGCTGAACTCCACGAGCACGATGCCATCCTCCATGTACGTTTCTGTCCACCGAGCGCACTGGCATGGCTTCAGAGGAAACGAAGCTTCGTGCCAGCCCACGCTCGTACAAAACGAACCTATTTATACATCGGACAGCTAAATGAATCTTCCGAAGCAGGTTCTTGCCGTTTCCAGCATGAGAGGGGTTGTGTTATTGTGAAGAGAAGCGGGGAGTCAGTCAACATCCTGACGAAGCTCAAGAAGTCCGAGGGAGACCTCAGCTCCACGACGCTCACGGTGGAGCACCTCACCAAGGCCATCAAGAACAGCATAGACAAGCAGGGGATGCCGGAGGAAGAGGCGAGGGCGATGGCCCAGCATGTGATGAACTTCTTCGGGTACAGCGAGCGGATAATCGACAACGTGCTCGAGCCCGAGGATAGGGACGCATTCTACATGCTCGAGGACGCGGGCATACTGATGACCGAGCGCGAGGAGACGACGCTGTACGACGGCAGGGAGTGGAGGATCCACTACTGGATGTTCCGGAAGGAGCGCATCCACGAGCTCATATCTGGCAAGCGCGGGGCCCAGGACGGCAGCAGCGAGTCCGGCAACGTCTACGACGAGGTCCCAGACGACATCTGGAGCCGCGAATAAGCCCGTTGTGTGGAACTGGATATTGGCCTGGAATCTGCTGGCGACCGAGACCCTTTGGCTTTGACTACCGGCCTGGAACAAGCCCGATCAGAGCAGTACTGGCAGAGAACGTCAACGCCTCTCCCTTCTCAGGGTATTTTCCCGAAGCGGAGAGCTAGACATCTTTTCTTCGTCTCAAGGGAGAGTCTTCTTGTGCCGAAATGCGAAGGCCATACTCCAGATTCGTCAAGGACCGCACAATCAAGAAAGCTGTCACTCCCAGAAATGCGACTCCGGTCAGGAACAATGCCACAGCTGGAACCAAGCCGATGTTAGGTCCGTAGAGGATGAACATGGAGGACAACGAGATGAAGCCAACACCTACCATGAGGAGCAATGCATTCATCGCCCAGTACCTCCTCTTCCACTCAGGAGTTCTTCCGGCCATAATGCTCTGGTAGTAGTCCGGAGCGGTGTACATGTAGCCTCGAGAAACCTCCTCGAGAGGATTGCCTGGAAGCCACAGGCGGTCATCTTCCTCTAATGCGGAGGACTCGACAAGCTTCTGCCTTGCAGTGTGTCGGGTCTCTTCAGAGCGGGTCATTCTTCCACTTTCGGATTTCCATAGGCATCTCGAGCTATTTGGGACGTTGCGGGACTCCCATGCGCCTTTCCTACCCTGTTGTCTTTTCTCGGGAAGGAGTGTGAGCTTCAGTCCATCTACCCGAACTGAAGTATGCGATGGCCCGGAATCTACTTTCGCATCACCCAGCGAAAGACATTATTGCCCTGCGTGCGTAATCTGGTGCTCCATGCTCACCAAGGGCTTTCCCTACGAGCCCAGGCAGGGCCAAGAACGGCTCGTCGGGCTCATCGCCTCCGCATGCACTGACAGGGCTCACCTGGTGCTCGAGAGCGGCACGGGCACGGGCAAGACCGTGTGCGCGTTGACCGCCTGCGTCGCGTTCTGCAAGGAGCGAGGGAAGAAGCTCCTGTACCTCACCAGGACCAACTCGCAGCAGCGGCAGGTCATGCTCGAGCTGAGGCAGATATCCGAATGCTCCAGGGTCTTCGGGGTGGCAATCCAGGGCAGGAGGAACATGTGTCCCCTGGCCAGGACGGACTCGGAGCTGGCCCAGGGGAGCCCGGAGGAGCTGTCCAAGGTCTGTAGCGAGCGCAAGGCGAGAGTGATCCGAGGAGACGAGGAGGCGTGCAAGTACTACGCCGCGACGCTGTCGGAGGACCTCCAGCCAGTGATGCACTTCGCCAGGGACGAGCTGCCGACCGCGGAGGAGTTCGCCGCACACTGCATCGACCGGGGGCTGTGCCCGTACGAGATATCCAAGATGCACATCCCCGCCGCGGAGGTCGTCACTGCTCCGTACATCATGTTCTTCGACGGGTTCATCAGGCACGCGCTCCTGGACTGGATGGCGTGCGCCATGCAGGACATCGTCCTGATAGTGGACGAGGCGCACAACTTGCCCTCCTTCGCGAGGGAGCTCGAGTCCGCGACCCTCAGCTCCGTGGGCCTCAAGATGGCAGAGAAGGAGGTGGATGAGTTCGGTGACCCTGAGATTGCCGAAGGCATCAGCCTCCGGGACTTCCTCATGATGACCGCGGAGGTCCTGGACAAGGCCGTCGAGGACTACATCATCGACGAGGACGGAATCATTCCTCAGTCCCATCTCGAGGAAGAGCTCATGTTCCGCACTCACCTGACCAGCAGGGGCCTAGCAGGCCTCCTCACGCAGGCGTTGAACTTCGGCGAGATGGTCAAGGATCACAGGAGGCTCGCGGGCAGGCTACCGAGGTCCTACATTCACGGCACAGCCAGGTTCCTTGCCGTCTGGCAGGGGGTCGACGAGGAGCAGTACGTGAAGCTCGTGACCCTCGGCGAGACGAAGGCTTTCGAGGCATACTGCCTAGACGCCTCGATCGCATGCAGGCCCATCGCCGAGTGCCATGCGAGCGTGCACATGTCGGGGACGCTGAAGCCCTTGGACGAATACAGGGACTCCATCGGCCTGCCCAGGGACTCGATGCTTGCGGACATCCCCTCGCCCTTCCCGCCTCAGAACAAGCTCGTGCTCTACGTCGACGATGTCACGACCAAGTACGAGGACATCGAGCGTGACAGCACGATCGTGAACAAGATCGCGGACCACATCACCAGGCTCGCGTCAAGCGTGCGCAGAAGCACAATGGTCTTCTACCCATCGTACTCGCTCATGGAGAGGATCTCGTCGAGGACCGGCACGACCCCCTTCGGCAGGAACGTCTACTTCGAGGACCGCGGCATGGACCAGGGGGACTTCATGAGGGTCGTTGACGACTTCAAGCTCACGCCCGGGAACTCGCTCCTGCACGCCATTTCCGGTGGCAGGGTGAGCGAGGGAATAGACTTCCCAGGAGCAGAGATGGAGCTCGCGATCATAGCCGGCGTCCCGTACCCGAAGCCGACTGCCAAGCAGAGGGCCTTCCAGCACTTCTGCGAGCTCAAGTTCGGCCAGGGCTGGGACATCGCGGTGAAGGCGCCCACGGCGAGGAAGCTTCAGCAGGCCATCGGCAGGCTCATCAGGAGTGAGACCGACAGGGGCGTGGCGGTCATTCTGGACAAGCGCGCGGTCCACTTCCTCGACTCGACGCATGCACGCAAATCGGTCGATCCAGTCAATGACGTCATAATGTTCTTCGAATCTCCGCCCCTGCCCGCGGCACCAGTGGAGCTCAGGATCGGGAAGAGGCGGGGACTCGAGCTATGAGCGATGACCATCCCGAGACTGCATGCTGCGGGGATTTCTGCGGCAAGTGCAATCACTATTCGAAGGACTGCGAGGGGTGCACGTCGGCTAAGAGGGGTACATGTCACTTCGTCGCGTGCTGCCTAGGCCGGGGCATTGAGCACTGCGGCATCTGTCACGAGTTCCCGTGCGCCAAACTGCGTGTCTTCGTCCCTGACGACAGGCCCGGATGCCCTCCAGGCTACCACTTGGAGAACCTTAAGGAGCGCACCCGGGTCGGGACCGAGGCCTGGCTCGCCAGGCAGAGACGCTTCTGGGGCGGGACGTGATGCGCTCCCATTATTAGCGTGTTCTCCGATACGCTCGCGGATGACGCCTCTCGAGGCTGCGCTAGCTGGCGTGTGGCTTATGATCCCAGCGCTTGTGCCCAACTCCGCGGCGGTCCTGTTCGGGGGCGGGAAGCCCATGGACTTCGGCAGGAGCTGGAGGGGCAAGAGGGTCCTGGGCGACGGCAAGACATGGCGCGGATTCTTCGGGGGCGCTGCATCGGGCGTTGTTCTCGGGCTCGTGCTGATGGGCGTCGCGGAACTGCTTGACGCGCAGGACGATTGGGGGTACGGCTCTTGGCCGAGCTCACTCTGCGTGGTGCTCTCCCTGGCCTTCGGGTCGATGCTCGGTGACAGCGCCGGTTCACTCATCAAGAGACGGCTGGACATCAGCAGGGGCAAGAAGGCGCCGGTCCTCGACCAGTACAACTTCGTCCTGGGAGCGGTCGTCATGGTCCTGGTCTTCCAGCCCGGCTGGTTCCTGGACCACTACATCGAAGGCAACAGTATCTACGGCCTGATACTGTTCCTGGTCGTTGTCCCGCTGCTCCACAGGGGCGTCAACATCATAGGTTATAAGTTGGGCAAGAAGGATGTGCCCTGGTAGGGTGGAGGTCATGCTGAAGCAGATGCTCAAGGACATGAAGGTCGTACAGACAGGGGACTTCGTTCTCGCGTCGGGGAGGAAGAGCAACTACTTCGTGAACATCAAGCGCGCGAGCACCGACCCGAAGGTGCTCCGCGAGATAGGCAAGGCGATGGCCCCTCACGTGGGGGAGGCCAAGATCGCGGGCATGGCGCTCGGGGCGGTCCCCCTGGCCGTTGCGGTGGCGCTCGAGACCAACAGGCCCTTCGTGATGGTCAGGAAGGAGCCCAAGGACCACGGGACAAAGGAGCTGATCGAGGGCGAGGTGTACCCCGGGGACAAGTTCGTTGTTGTCGAGGACGTTGCCACGACGGGCGGGTCGACCATGAAGGTCGTCACGGCGCTGAGGGAGAAGGGAGCGAACGTCACAAAGGCCGTGGTCGTGGTCGACAGGGAGGAGGGCGCCACGGAGATGCTCACGGAGCACGGCATCCAGCTTGTCTCGATATTCAAGGCAAAGGACCTTGCATGAGCTGCGGGAACATAGACCTCGGTTGCACCAGGTGCCGCTTATCGAAGGGCCGCAACAGGGTCGTGCCAGGGACTGGCCCGTGCGACGCGAGGGTTGTCTTCATTGGTGAGGCACCTGGCAAGGACGAGGACATCAAGGGTGAGCCCTTTGTGGGCCGCGCGGGGAAGGTACTAGACGACGCACTCAGGGATGCAGGCGTGGCTAGGGACCAGGTGTACATTTCGAACCTCGTGAAGTGCAGGCCGCCCAAGAACAGACGCCCGAGGAAGGACGAGACGAGGACCTGCACAGGGCTGTACCTGTCCAGCGAGCTCAGGGAGGTCTCCCCGATGGTGATCTGCGCCCTTGGCCAGACGGTGGCCGAGCACCTGCTGGGAAAGAGGGTGAAGATGGCGAAGGCCGTCGGTACAGAGCGATCCGTCGTATTGGGAGATGTGCGTGCCAAGGTCGTCGTCACATATCATCCCGCTGCGTGCCTCTACCAGCGAAAGAACTTATCGAAGTTCAAGAAGGACGTCCGGTCCAGCCTGGTCGCTGCTGGCATGGTCTGACAGATTTGCGATGAAATCTTATTGTACCCAGCCCGCGCTAATCCCCCCAGATGAACCGGGCGTCGCTTGCCCTCGCTTGGGCGCTTGCACTTGTCCTCTTCCCTGCACAGGCGCCTGTATCGATGACAGCTGAGCAACACACTGCGCAGCAGTCAACGTGGACCGTCATGGTCTACATGGCCGACGATACGACGGTCCCGCTGCCGTGGCAGGACAATCTGAACGCCATGGAGGCCGCAGCGCAGGGACCAGGAACGAGCATCATCGCGCTCATAGACCTGGCAGGGTTCGGCGACTCGATGCTCCTCAAGGTCCAGCCCGACACCAACGCGTCCCAAGACGAAATCGTCTCTACGCCCATCGACGACGATCGCGCGGTGATACCCGCGACCGGCGAGGTCAACATGGCCTCGTCAGATACTCTGTCCGCGTTCCTGGAGTTCTCGGTGGACACATTCCCCGCGGACAGGTTCGTGCTCGTCCTGTGGGGCCACGGGTCCGGCTGGCGCGGATTATGCCCAGACGGCGTGGACTTCCTGACCCTCCCTGAGATTAGGACTTCCCTCTCGTACGCCGCGTCTCATCTTGGAAGAAGCCTCGACCTCGTTGTCATAGACGCCTGCGCCGAGGCGACGATGGAGATGCTGTATGAGATACGCGGGTATGCCGACTACTTCGTCGCCGCTGAGACCAACATACCCAACCAGGGGCTGCCGTACAAGGAGATCCTCGACGGCCTTGCAGATGACGTGAGCCAGTCCCCAGAGGACCTCGGCACGATCATCGTAGACGAGTACATCAGCTGGGCAGCGCAGACCTCGCCGTACTCCGCCACCATGGCACTGTTCGACCTGTCCGGGTTTGAGCAGGTTGGCGCCTACCTCGAGCAGCTCTCGGCCCAGGGAGTCAGGTTCGACCCGCTGTTCCACTCGAGGACGAACTCCGCCCTCACGGGCGCAGAGCAATACGAGACAGAGTGGTATGCGGACCTCGGCGATGTCTTGGACAGGCTCCAGGAGAGCGACATCCCGTACGAGATGAAGCTGCTGGCCATCCGGACGGCCCTCTCCTACAAGGACATGGTGACACACTTCGGGAAGTACTCGCACCCGTATCCTGCCGACGATGTGTGGGTGAACAGGTCGACTGGAGCGGCCATCTATATGCCAAGCGCTGCACCCGGGGATGTTGAGTACGGCCTGCTGAGCATCTCGGGCTCATTCTGGGACGAGTTCAGCAGGACTGCCCGTGCGGACGCTCAGGACCTCGAGACCGAACAGGGACCGACAGTGAGCCATGTGAACACCGACGCCGATGCGGAGCTCGAGGCGATCCAGATCGACTGGCCGACAAGCTACGAGGACCTGAGCGTGTGGACGTTCCGGCAGGAGGTGGGCGGCTTCGCGTACATCGACCGGGCCACGGGCGCTGGCCAGACGATTACGATTCCCTACTCGCCGGAGTACGCAGGCACGTTGGTGCTGTCGACTAGCGCTGGCAACTCAGGAGCCGCTGAATCGTACGCCACCGTGACCACGACTGTTCCCGGAGTCGCGAGGATCCATGTCGAGCTGGGCCCCGAGGACCAGCTGGAAGACCCGATGTACGATGTACGGGTCACAACCACCCGGACTCAGAAGACCATCGAGGATGTCGGGCACGACTTCACCATAACTCTCGATGTGCCCGAGGAGGCGGCCGTCGGGGAGGCGATCTCGGTCGAGCTTCTGGAGAGGGGATCTGGGGATGTCCTTGCGACATGGTCAGCGATTGTGCCAGCGAACAACTCCGCCACGACAATGCTGGTCGCGTCCGCCCAGTATCCGGCCGAGCCGAGCGAGGGTGTGCTGCTCCTGTTCAGCCTTCTTCCTGGTGCGCTAGTCCTCGCGTTCGCGCTTATGCTCTGGAAAGGGCGCGCGGAGAACGGGTAGGCCCTCAGAACCTCTTCTTGAGGAGATACTTGAGATTGCCGCTCCCGTCCCGCCAGCTGCTCAGCTTCACGTCCCCCATACGCGCGCGGTATCTGATCGGGACCTCGGCCGCCCTGACGTTCCTAAAGGCCTCGATCTTGATCTCCTCGGAGAGGGCCATATGGTCGCTCTCTAGCACCAGATCCTTCAGAATGGCCCGCCTGAAGACCCACATCCCGCTCTGAGAGTCCCTGACCTTGACCCTGAAGAGGGTCCGAGCAGTCGCGGAGAGCACCCAGTTACCGAACCTGTGCTTCGCCCCCATCGCGCCCTTCTCCATGTTGGCGAACCTGTTCGTCGTGATGAAGTCGAGCTTCTGGTCATCGAGCATCCCAACCAGCTTCGGGATGTCAGATGCGGGATAGGTCATGTCGGCGTCGAGCGTGGCGATGATTTCCCCAGACGCCTTCTCGAATCCCGTCTTGTAGGCCCGCCCATACCCACGCCTCGGCTCGTCGACGACAGTCGCTCCTTTGCCGGCCGCGATCTCCCTTGTCCGGTCCTTCGAGTCCGTGTCGACCACGAGCACCTCGAGCAGCATCGGCCCGAGCGCCGACTTCACCTCGTCAATCACGAGTCCGATGCTCTCTTCCTCGTTCATCGTCGGTATGATGACGGACACCCTTCCTCCGGCCAGAGCGATCACCTCCCCGGGAATACAAACCTGAACCGCTTCACGCGCTTCTCGGCGGGCAGGGCATAGGGCGACTTCTCGTAGAACTTGCACATCAGATAGCCGAGGACCGCAAACAGCAGCCGGGCGACGGCCCAGAGCGATTTGCTGGTCTCCAGGAGCCTCTGAGGCTTGTAGCTCCCCCAGAGCCGGCCGTGCTTCATGGTCAGCTGCTTCCGACCCCACCCGTTCCAGAAGGCCTGCTTGAAGAACTTCATGAAGCCCTCCTTCATGCGGTGGTAGACGATGGCCTCTTCGTTGTACCCCAGCCTGTAGCCCTTCTCGACCGCCCTGTAGTTGAGGTCTATGTCCTCCGCGGTGACGAACCAGGGGTCGAACCCCACAACGTCGTCCAAAACCTTCCTGTGCCAGGCCATGTTCCCGCTCGGGTACGATATGTCCATGCCCCTGTGGTACAGCTCCACGCGCTCGAGTTCCTGAAACGCGTGATATCCGATGTTTATGGTCTTGCCAGCAGCTATGTCGTAGCTCCTGAGCGTCTCCCTGAGCTCCTTGAGCCAAAACGGGTTGGCTATGCAGTCCCCGCCGGTCGTTGCGATGACATCTGCCTTCGCCTTTATGATGCCGAAGTTGGTGCTCTCGCCCCTGCTCCCCGGCTTGTGGAAGAGCTGTATCTCAGGGTGCTTCTGCATGTACCTCTTCACGGTCTCGACCGTCCCGTCCCAGCTGCCGGCATCGACGACGATGATCTCGAACGGGGGCTCCTGGACCACGAGGCTGTCCAGGAGGTCCCTTATGTGCTTCGCCTCGTTGAGCAGGTTGAGGACTATGCTGATCTTCATACCGGTTGTCCCTCTGGAGACCGTTTGCACGATATTATGATTTGCAGCCTTGCTGGCTCGTCATCCGGGCGAGCGGCCGTACCCGATGCCGAGGTACCTTCCCCCTGCTCTCGCCACGGCTTCGGGATCGAGGCATCTCCTGCCGTCCACGACGACGGGCGTGCGCATCCTGCTGAAGTCCTTCTTGCCCAGCCTCCTGAACTCGGGCCAATCCGCCTGTATGATGCACCCGTCGGCCCCCTTGAGGCACTCGGCTGCGGAGGAGGAGTATTCGATCGTGGGCATGACCTTGATGAAGTTGGGCATGGCCATCGGGTCGAAGGCGACCACCTTGGCGCCTTTCGCAAGGAGCTGGGTTATCAGCGGGACGGCCCGCGTCTCTCTGATGTCGTCCACGCCCCCTTTGAAGGCGAGGCCGAGCACGGCGACTCTCTTGCCCTTGAGCCCCCCGAGGGCTTCCTCAAGCAGCCTCACACCCTCGAGAGGTTGCTGCTCGTTGATCGCCAAGAGCGCGGAGAGCAGCTTCGAGCTGTAGCCTTCTCTCTTCGCCTTGTCCCTGAGCGCCTTCACGTCTTTCGGCAGACAGCTGCCTCCGAAGCCAAGGCCGGGCTTGAGGAACAATGGGCCTATCCTCGGATCGAGCCCGGCGGCCCGGAGCACGGCATCCGAGTCGATGCCGAATCGCACGCACATGTTCGCGACCTCGTTGGCGAAGGATATCTTCGTCGCGAGGAACGTGTTGGAGGCGTACTTGATCATCTCCGCTGAGCGAAGGTCCGTGCGGACCTTCGGGGCTTTGATAGGAGCATAGAGCTTCATGAGCAGGTCGGCTGCGCGCCTCTCCTCGGAACCGACAACGATCCTGGAAGGTTCCATGCTGTCCTTGAGCGCGGAGCCCTCCTGCAGGAACTCGGGGTTCATGCAGAGGCCGAAGTCCCGCCCTGCGATTCTGCCCGAACGTCTCTCAAGGATCGACTTCACGACGGAGTCCGTGGTGGATGGAACGACGGTGCTCTTCACGACGACGACCTTGTAGTCGTCTGCGGATCGGAGGGCCCTTGCTGCGGCCCTGCTGGCCGCCTTCACCGGCCCGACATCTATCTTCCCGGAAGGAAGCGACGGCGTCTGCACGCAGATGAAGATGACCTTCGCGGACCTCGCCGCCGAGACGTCATCTGTCGTGGCAGAGAGCAAGCCGTTCCTGACGGCTTTTGCGAGCTCCTTCTCGAGAGGGGGCTCGTGGAAGGGCAGCCTTCCCGAGTTCACGAGCTTGACTCGTGCCCTGTCTATGTCGGCGCAGACAACATCGTGCCCGAGCTTGGCGAACATGACGCCCGTGGCGAGGCCGACATATCCCGCTCCGATGACGCAGACCTTCATATGCCTCGGAACTGGCAGGGGCCATAATAACCCTTCCGTCAATCGGCACTGGCATGCCAGCAAAGGATTATATCCACACCAGCCGTTCAATCGGACGATGAAGGTCGTCATACCCGCGGCGGGCCTCGGGCTACGGTTCCTGCCGGCGACCAAGGCGCAGCCAAAGGAGATGTTGCCCGTGGTCGACAAACCCGCGATACAGTACGTGGTCGAGGAGGCCGTCGCGTCGGGCATGACGGACATCATCATCATCACAGGCAGGGGCAAGAGGGCCATAGAGGACCACTTCGACAAGTCGTACGAGCTTGAGCACAAGCTCAGGGAGAGCGGCAACTCGGAGGCCCTCTCCGAGGTGCAGAGGATAGCCTCGATGGCCGACATCTTCTACATCCGCCAGAAGGAGCAGCTCGGGCTCGGGCACGCGATCCTGTGCGCCAAGAAGCACGTGGGGAACGAGCCCTTCGCGGTCATGCTCGGGGATGACATCGTCGTGAACGACAGGCCATGCATAGGCCAGCTCGTCGAAGTGTTTGAGGACACGGGAACATCAGTCGTCGGCGTGGAGCAGGTCCCGAGGTCCAAGCTGCACAGGTACGGTGTCATCAGGGGCAAGAGGGTCAAGGACGAGATCTACAGGGTCGAGGACCTCGTGGAGAAGCCCTCTCCCGAGGAGGCCCCGTCGGACCTCGCGATAATAGGCAGGTACGTGTTCAGGCCTGAGATATTCTCGTTCCTCGAGAAGATCGGCCCGGGCAAGGGCGGGGAGTACCAGCTCACCGACGCGATGCGCCTCCTGTGCCGCAAGAACGGGCTGTACGGCCTGAAGTTCAAGGGGAGACGGTTCGACATAGGCAGCAAGGCCGATTGGGTCAAGGCAACCATCACGCTCAGCATGGAGAGAACGGACCTCGCGGCCGAGCTCAAGGGCGTTGGCGGGCTTGCGGACAAGAAGCACTGAGCCAGGCGCGACTGACAGCGAAGGCGCCAGCTGCAATAGCATATTATAGCCGCGTCGGGATTCTGCTGCCAGAGGCGTCTGACTTGAAGCTGTTGGCCAAGTACTACAGGATAGAGGACGCGCAAATCGATGAGAACACCATCGTGCGCGACTACGTGAACCTGTACGGCTGCAAGATAGGCAAGGACTGCAAGATCGCCGCGTACGCGGAGATACAGCGCGGGGTGACGATCGGCGACAGATGCAAGATCGAGGCCTTCGCATTCATCCCCTCAGGAGTCACGGTTGAGGACGAGGTGTTCATCGGGCCGCATGCCTGCTTCACCAATGACAAGATCCCGAAAGCCGTTGGCGAATGGGAAGTCGTCCCGACATTCGTCAAGAAGGGAGCGTCCATAGGCGCCAACGCAACGATAGTCTGCGGCGTGACCATAGGGGAGAACGCCCTGGTGGGTGCGGGGGCCGTGGTGACCAAAGACGTCCCGGCCAATACCATCGTCGCGGGGATCCCCGCGAAGAGGATAGGCTCGAGAGGACCCGGCACGAAGAAGCGGAAGAGCAAGAGGGGCAAGAGATGAAGGTTCCAATCGCATCGCCAGTCATGACCGAGAAGATGATCGAGGCCGCTGCGAACGCCCTGAGGAACGAGAGGCTCACGCTCGGAGAGAGCGTGTTCAAGTTCGAGGAGGCCTTCGCCAGGATGTGCGGATCGAAGTATGCGATAGCGGTCAACTCGGGGACCGCCGCGCTCCAGCTTGCATTGCAGGCCCACGGCATCAAGGCGGGGGACAGGGTCGTCACACCGGCCATGTCGTTCGTCGCGACCACGAACGCGTTCGTCCCCTTCGGGGTGGCTCCGGGCTTCGCGGACGTGCTTGAGAAGGACTACACCCTCGACCCAGCGAAGCTGAAGGCTGCCGTTGACAACAAGACGAAGGCGGTCATACCGGTCCATCTCTATGGCCACGTGGCCGCGATGGACGAGATCAACGACATCGCGAAGAAGAACAACTTTGTGGTCGTCGAGGATGCAGCCCAGGCACATGGCGCGGTCTACAAGGGCAGGAAGGCAGGGAACCTGGCGCATGCAGGGTGCTTCTCGTTCTACCCGACAAAGAACATGCACGTCGGCGGCGACGGCGGCATGATCACAACCAACGACGATAAGGTCGTTGACGTCTGCACCAGGATGAGGCACTGCGGGCGCAAGAAGGGCAGCAACTACGAACACGACATCATCGGGTACACCTACAGACTCAACTCAGCGAATGCGGCAGTCGGCCTCGAGCAGCTCAAGATGCTGCCCGAGTGGAACGAGAAAAGACGCGCGGCGGCGAAGCAGTACGATCAGATGCTGAAGGGCGTCGGCGACCTGGTGCTCCCCCCTGGGCCGACCAAGGACGTCTCCCCGGTCTACCACCTCTACACGCTCAGGACTAAGAGGCGCTACGAGCTGAAGGCGTTCCTGGAGGGCAAGGGCGTCGGTGTGGGCTTGAACTACGAGCTCCCGATACACCTGCAGCCCATCTACAAGGAGATGTTCGGGTTCAAGGAGGGGATGCTCCCAATCACCGAGAAATGCTGCAAGGAGGTCATCGCCATCCCGATGTTCGCTGACATCACGCAAGAGCAGATCAGCTACGTGGTCGACTGCGTGAAGGAGTTCTACTCGAAGTAGGTGCTCGCATGGCCAAGTACAATGTCGGCGTCATAGGCGTAGGGTACTGGGGAAAGAAGCTCGTGGACGAGTTCACCAAGGTCGAGGATGCCAACGTCGTGGGGGTGTCCGACCTTGACGAGAAGAACCTGCAGTTCTGCGCCGAGAGATTCGGCATCAAGGACGGATACACCGACTACAGACAGCTCCTGGCACGGAAGGACCTGCACGCGGTGTGCATCGCAGTCCCGAACGCGATGCACTACAGGGTCTGTAAGGACGCCCTCGAAGCGGGCAAGCACGTTCTCATCGAGAAGCCCATCACACTGGACTCGCGCGAGGGCAAGGGACTCGTGGGCCTGGCCGAGAAGAAGAGACTCACACTGTGCGTGGGGCACATATTCAGGTTCAACAACGCCTTGGCAGAGATACGGCGACTCAACAAGAAGGAGAACTACTTCGGCAGGCTCTACCTGATCGAATGCAACTGGCTCAACCTCGAGAAGGCCTTCCCTGACAGGGACGTGCTGTTCGACCTCGCCCCCCACATGTTCGACATCCAGAACTACCTCACGGACCAGTGGCCCATAGAGGTGAGCTGCACGGGAGGGCCGTTCAGGCGTAAGGAGGGTGAGGAGACGGCCTACATCGTCTCGAAGTTCAAAGACGGCATGATTTCCCTCGCGAACATCTCATGGCTCGTGCCAAAGAAGACCAGGCAGATATTCATCGCGGGGGAGACGAGGTCGGCGCTGATCGACGCCGTTGCCCAGAAGATCACGGTGTACGAGAGCGGGTACACGAAGGAGATCCTGATCAACTCGAACAACACGATAAGAGATGAGCTCGTGCATTTCGTGAAGTCCTTCAGCGGTCCGCAGACCGAGACAAGGAACAGCGGCGCGATAGGCGTCAGGACTGTGGAACTCATCGAGGCGGCTAAGAGATCCATGAGAGAGGGCCGAGTGGTCAAGGTCTGAAGCGGCCCGAGGATGCCATTTTATAGCCCGTCCGGGGATTCACGGAAGATGCCTTCGACATTGATGCTGCTATCGAACCCCTACAGGCCAGACCCGCGGGTCCTGACCGAGGCTCGGGCCCTTCGAGGTGCGGGGTACGAGGTCTCGCTGATCGCGTGGGACCGCGAGCAGAGCAGACCTCGGGAGGCAGATGAGGACGGGGTCCACATCATCCGGCTCGGGCCCATGTGCCCCGCCCGGTATCCGACCAAGATACTCAGGCGGCTGCCGAGGTTCTGGTCGAGGGCATTGAAGGCCAGCAGAGGGCTCAGGTTCGATGTGGTGCATGCGCACGACTTCGACACCTTGCCACTGGGCATGCTCATCGCGAGGCTCTCTGGCAAGCCCTTGCTCTACGACGCACACGAGCTGTACTCGAAGATGATCGAGAATGAAGTTGGGGCGCTCTCCGGGCCATTGTGGCTGTGGGAGAGGCGGTGTGCCAGGAGGGCTGACACGGTCATTACCGTCAGCGAGGCCCTGGCGGACGAACTTTCCCTGAGAAGGATGGAGAGGGCGCTCGTCGTGAGCACGAGCCAGGATCCCTCGATCCTCCGAGGCGCCGACAGGAAGGCAGTCAGGGACAAGTATGGCATGATTGGCTTCACGATATCCTACCTCGGCTCGCTCGAGCCAGGCAGGTTCATCGAGGAGTTCATATCGTCCTTCGGGCCGGGCGAGAAAACCATGCTCATAGTGGGCGGGAGCGGGACCCTCCAACCCTTGGTCGCGAAGGAGTCGCTCCACAACTCCGCCCTGAGATTCATAGGGACGGTGGATGCCGACGAGGCCCTCAGGATCTCGTGGGCCAGTGATCTCGTCCTTGCCATGATGGACCCGAAGAACCCGAACAACGTCGTGGGCACCCCAGGGAAGATCATAAACGCGATGGCCGTCGGCAGGCCCCTCGTCACGACAAAGGGCCTGGACATCGCGAAGAAGGTCGGGGAGGCCGGGTGCGGCATCGTCATACCCTACAGCAAGGCGGCATTCGTGGAGGCCATCGTCAAGGCGGCGGCGGACACCAAGGGCCTTGAACAGATGGGCCAGAGGGGCAGGGAATACTACGAGAAGATGTATTCCTGGGAGCGTTCCAGGGAAGGTCTGCTCAAGGCCTACAAGGCCTTGCTGACCCCTTCCTAGGGTTATCTGGTCAAACAAGTATTATATACTCAGTAGTCCATTTTATTGTCCGTCCGACACATGTCGGACTTCATGGGATGGGATGCAGAGAACGGCTCTTGAGCTACTCTTCAATCACGCCATGTTTTCGCACCCCTCTTGGGAAGGGATCCGATGTACCTGAAGGAGATAGAGCTCGAGAACTTCAAGTCGTTCGCACGAAAGACCAGAATCCCACTGCTCCAGGGGTTCAGCGCCGTCACGGGGCCGAACGGCGCTGGCAAGTCGAACATCTCCGACGCCATCCTGTTCGTCCTTGGGCCCAGGAGCTCACGTGTCATCAGGGCGGGGAAGCTCACGGACCTCATCTTCAACGGCGGCAAGGACAAGAAGCCGGCCAAGGAGACGTCGGTCAGCCTCGTCTTCGACAACTCCGACCGGCTCATCCCCATAGACACTGACAAGGTCAAGCTCACGCGCGTCGTGCGCGTATCCGACAACGTGGAGGGATACTACTCCTACTTCTACGTCAACGACAGGAAATCCTCCTTGGGAGAGTTTGACAACCTCCTCGCCAACGCGCGCATAAGCGCGGACGGGTACAACTTCGTCCAACAGGGGGACATCACGCGCATAACGGAGATGACCAACCTCGAGAGGAGGCGCATCCTGGACGACATCTCGGGCATAACCAGGTTCGACGAGGAGATCCAGAGCGCCGAGAAGGAGAAGGCCGCCGCGGAGGAGAACATCGCCAGGCTGAGCATCATACTCGACGAGATCAAGAAGCAGATGAAGCAGCTCGACGCGGACAGGGAGGGCGCGATGAAGTACAAGGAGCTGCACGACAGCCTCGCGTCCGCCCAGGCCTGCCTCGTGGTCAAGCGGCAGGGCTCCGTGGACCGGGAGCTGTCATCCCTCAACGAGCAGATAACAAGCTACACCGCCGAGAAGGACAGGGCGGACAAGAAGAAGGAGGAGCTGGGCAAGGAGCTGGAGGACGTCTCCGCCCAGCTGACGCAGGTCGAGCAAGAGATTACTGAGCGCGGGGGCGAGGAGGCGAAGGAGGTCAAGGAGAAGATCGACAACCTCAGGATAGAGATTGCCCGCGCCAAGGACGCCGCCCAGAACGCGGACGAGATGGCCGAGTCGCTCAAGGAGGTCAAGAGGGCCCAGGGCGAGGACCTCAAGGCCGTCGAGAAGGACCTGGGGGAGCTCCAGGAGAGGCTCAAGCCGGTCGAGGACCAGTTCGGGAAGAAGTCGAAGCTGCTCGAGGGCAAGCGTGCGAAGCTGCAGGGGCACCAGGACGAGCTGTCCAAGTCGGATTCCGAGCTCAGCAGCCTGCAGAAGGAGGCCCTTGGGCTCTCGGTCGAGGTCACCTCCAAGGAGGAGAAGCTCCACGCCCTTACACTGGAGCAGGACAGGCTCAACGACAAGGTCTCGAGGCTCAAGATAGACATCGCGAACCTCGAGGAGACCAAGAAGACCTACGAGTTCGAGCTCAAGGACTGCGAGTGGTCCATCAAGGAGCTCAAGAACGAGACGAAGAGCTCCACCCAGGGCTCCAGGAAGCTACAGGAGGAGTACCAGGCCAAGAGGAACAAGGAGCGGAAGCTGCTCGCGGAGTACCAGGAGCTCGAGAACGCCGTCAAGACGCTTACGAGGGAGTACAACCAGCTCAAGGCCGAGGCGGAGGCGGTAGACCAGGTCAGGAAGGGCTACGCCAGCGCTGTGGGCACGATACTCGAGTGCAGGGACAAGGGCGCCATCAAGGGCATCCACGGGACCATCGCGGAGCTGGCAGAGGTCGACGAGGACTACGAGAACGCCATGAACGTCGCCGCCGGCGCGAGGATGCAGGCCATCGTCGTGGACACCGACGCCGTCGCCTCCGAATGCATAACATACCTCAAGAAGAACAAGATCGGCAGGGCGACCTTCCTCCCACTCAACAAGATGATGGACGGCAGGCCGAGGGGAAAGGCCATCATGGCCGCCCAGGGTTCCCTCGGGTTCGCGATAGACCTGGTCAAGTTCGAGGAGAAGTACAAGACGGCCTTCTGGTTCGTGTTCGGGGACACAGTCGTCACCAAGAACCTGGACGAGGCGAGGAAGTGGATGGGCGGTGTCAGGCTCGTGACCCTAGACGGCGAGCTGGCGGAGGCCAGCGGGGCCATGGTGGGTGGCACGCTCGAGAAGAACCTGATGAAGTTCGGGGCGCCGTCGGAGAGCAGGATCGAGAAGAAGGCGGCTGAGCTCAGGAAGGCCATCGACGAGTCAGAGAAGGCCCAGGCGGAGCTAGCTCAGCTGAAGACCGAGCTGACCCAGCTCGAGGCGAGCCTGAGGGACATCACTGTCAAGGACTCCGGGGAAGGGGTCAAGATAAGCGCCCTCGAGACGAAGCAGAAGGAGTTCGAGCAGAAGGTGGCATCGATTGAGGCCGAACTCGGGGCGAAGAACAAGGAGCTGGCGGAGTGCCTCGACCTGCTGGAGAAGACCAAGGAGGACCTGTCCAAGTTCCAGGGCGACATCGAGAAGACCAAGAAGAAGAAGGAGGCAAAGGACAAGAAGCTCCTCGAGGCGACGCCGCACGAGCTGTCCAAGCAGCTGAAGCAGCTCGAGACGGAGATCCTGGACCTCGCGAACGAGGTAGCGAACCTCAACTCTGAGATGCAGACTGTGACGAAGCAGATAGAGCTCGTCCAGAGTAGGCGGGACGAGCTCGTCGCGGGCATCCAGCAGACCGAGGAGAAGATTCAGGAGCAGAAGCTGAAGGGCAAGGAGAACGTCTCGAAGCAGGCACAGCAAGAGACCGAGCTCAAGGCGCTTCAGAAGATGGAGCGGTCGATGGGCGACAAACTCAACACGCTCAGGACGAAGCGGGACACGCTCTACAAGAAGAAGACGGACACAGAGGCGAACATCGAGAAGGTCATCACGAAGGTCCAGACCAGCTGCGACTTCGTGCTCAGCCTCCAGAGCAAGGTCGCGGAGGCCGAGAAGAAGCTCCAGGAGGCAGAGGCGGAGTTCGCGCAGTACTCCAATCTGGTGCTCCCGAAGGAGATGCCCTCGATGGAGGACCTCAGGCTCACAGTTGCGGACTGCGAGAGGAAGATGGCCGGGCTTGGCGCGGTCAACCTCAAGGCGATTGACGAGTACGAGGACAGGAAGTCCAGGTTCGAGGGGCTCAAGGAGGAGATCTCCAGGCTTGAGAAACAGAAGTCCAACCTGAACAAGCTCGTGGCCGAGCTCAACGACAAGAAGAAGCTCGGGTTCAACAAGATCTTCGTGGCCATCAACGAGAACTTCAAGAAGATGTTCGCGGAGCTGTCGAACGGCGGAGAGGCGGAGCTGCTGCTCGAGAACGAGGAGGACCCGCTCGCGGGAGGGCTGATCATGAAGGCGAGGCCGAAGGACATGAAGGCCGTCCGGATGGAAGCCCTGTCAGGAGGCCAGAAGAGCCTGACCGCGTTGGCGTTCATATTCGCTATCCAGGCCTACGAGCCCTCGCCGTTCTATCTGCTGGACGAGGTGGACATGTTCCTCGACGGAGTGAACGCCGAGAACGTGGCCCACGCCATAAAGAGGAGCTCCAAGAACGCCCAGTTCATACAGATCTCGCTCAGGAATGTGACGCTCAAGGAGGCGGACCACATATTGGGCGTCACGATGCAGCGCGAGGGGCTCTCGGAGATAGTGATGAAGCCGAACATCGGCGAGGGAGCGGAGGAGCCTGCTGAGCCTGAGTCGGAACACAAGGTCGAGGAGGCCGCGTAGATGAGCTTCACATCCGAGTGCGGGGACGTGCTCAACCACCTCATGTTCCACAAGGCGATCATAGAAGAGGATTCCGGCGTAGGGAAGGAGGAGAGGCTGCAGCACTACCTGGACATGGTCGGCGACATGCAGAATGGCACCCTGGTGCCCTCCGAGGACCCGTTCGAGAGGAGCGTCGCGCTGGTGTTCGAGCTGGTCGTGAACAACCAGATGAACCCATGGGACATCAACCTCATAGAGTTCTCGAAGATGTACCTGAGCAGGATTAGGAAGGCGAGCGAGCTCAACCTGATCATTGCCGGCAAGATAGTCTACATGGCCTGGGAGATACTGAGGCTCCAGAGCGAGCAGGTCCTGCAGAGGGTGGACAGGCCGGAGCAGGTCGAGCTCATGTTCGACGGCTGGGACCCCGACCACCTCGACCTCTTCTTGGAGCCTTTCGAGCTGGGCATGGGGGAGATGCTCCTTCATATGGATGAGCAGCCCATCCAGGAGAAGGTCAGGCGCAAGTCGGAGCGGCCCGTGACGCTGGTAGACCTGCTGGACGCGTTCGAGGACGCGAAGAGGGAGAGCGACATCAGGCTCGAGCTCGCCAAGTTCATGCAGAAGTACCGCAGGCCGGAGTTCGACGACAAAGCCCACAAGGAGAACCTCGAGGAGGACATCGCCTTGGTCTGGGAGCGCATCCAGAAGTGCGGCGGCGGCTCAGTGCCCATATGCGACCTGTACGCGGGAGGCAAGGAGGACAGGGTCAAGGTGTTCATATCCCTCCTGTTCCTCGCCCGGATAGGCAAGATACACATCTGGCAGGAGAAGCTCCCGTTCGGCGAGATATTCCTGGAGGTCAAGGTGCCTTGGGACATCGCGCAGCTCGAGGACGCCACAGTCACAGTCGCAGCCAAGGTGGAAGAGGCATCGGTGGTGAAGTGAGGAGCGAGAGGATCATAGAGGCCGAGCTGTTCTCCGCGGCCAAACCGGTGACCGTGTCGGAGCTCCAGATGGCCTCGGCGCTGGACTCGAGGACAATACGAGCCGCGCTGAAGAAGCTGATGGACGAGTACAACGACTCCGACAGGGCCATAGAGATAGCCAAGATGGGCCCGAGGTACGCGATGCAGGTCAAGAAGGAGTTCACGGAGCCCGCCGGGAGGCTGGCGGACCTCAAAGTACCGAAGGACGTGCTCAAGACGGCCTCGCTGATAGCATACTACCAGCCCGTGCTGCAGAGCAAGATGTTCGACCTCGTCGGGAGCAGGATCTACGACGACGTGAGGCAGCTAACGGAGCTCGGGTTGGTCAAGGGCAGGCCGAAGAAGAAGAGCGTGGAGCTGACGACCACCAAGAGGTTCATCGAGACCTTCGGAATAGACGCCCGCTCGAGGCAGGAGGTCAAGGCATGGCTCGAGGGGGAGCTCGTCAGGAAGAAGGGAAAGAGCCCTTGACAGCTCGCACCCGTCTCGAATCGTATCACTTCTGAGAAGCCCGTTCGAGCAATCGTATGGAAAGGCTTAAGGCGCCGCCCAGCCGATTCCTGCCTGGAGGGAACCGGACGGGCCTCAAGGTCAACCTGCTCTGCATCGCAGGCGCCGCGCTGGGCGTCGTCTCCCTGTTCTTGCCGCTGATGCACTACGGAGACCTCTCCTCGGCTCCGCAGGACGACTACGTCTACACCATACTACCCGACTCGTTCGACTACGGCTGGCCGTTCACCTTCGCCGTGACGCTGATGCTGCTGGGCATGGGGCTCGCTTTCCTCAGCCCGTCCGCGGGGTTCCTGCTCCTCTCAGGCGTCCTGGGCGTGCTCTACCTCTATCCGCTCGGCTACAGGGACATGCCGGGAGGCCAGGAGGTTTGGCTGGGGGCGTACCTCGCGCTGGCCTCCGCTGCTATCGTCGTGTTCAGCTTCTTCAGGCCGTCGGGCGTCGGCTACCCGAGGCGGCTTCACTTCTGGCACCAGCCCATCAAATCCGCCTGCCGTTACCTCACCACATGTCCGTACGGGCCCACGGTGAAACTGAGGGTGAACATGCTTTGCGTCGGGGGCGCACTGCTGGCGTTCGTCGCGATATCTCTGCCCTGGCTGACGGAGACCCACTTCCTGACGCCTCAGTCACCGGTCGAGGTCTCGATGTACGGCTACCTGATCGAGGGCCGTGTGGAGCTGTTCGCGTGGCTCTTCCTGATAGGCTCCGCAGCGGCTTTTGTCACTCCCCTGGCGAGCCTCGTGCAGCTCGTCGGGTTCTACTGGCTGTATGTCGACATCTCATCGAACACCGGCGTTTTCCACGCAGCTTCCAGGACCTGGTCTCTGGAGACCGGGCTGGGCGTGTACGTCGGGGCCATCGCCCTCGCCATGGTCGCCGCCTCGTTCTTCCTCCCTGTCGGAGCCGGATACTTCGGCAGGAACAACAACGTCCTCGGGAGGCTCGTGGCGTGGGGGCAGCCAGCGGAGAAGAGGGGCATCACGGCCGCGTCCCTGATTCCCGCGAGCGCCACGAAAAGCTTTAAGTGAGCCTCAGGCATTGACAAGAGCGTGATTTGAGATGGTGATGCCTCTAAGTCTGTTAGAGAAATCCATGAACAAGAAGGTCTCTCTCCTGCTGAAGGACAGCAGACTCCTTGTGGGCACACTCGCGGGTTTTGACGACTACCTGAACATGGTGCTCGAGGACACTGAGGAGACCAACGCCGACTCCGTCAAGAGGCTCGGGACAGTGATCCTCCGCGGGAACAATGTCGTGAGCATCTCCCCCCTCTGAAGGATCGATTCTCTCCTGTGAGCTGCAATCCCAGCTGGAGCGCTGCAAGATGCTTTTATACGCCCGAACATGATGCCCGGGGCCGTGAAGGCAGTACTGCTGGTCGGAGGCATGGGGACGAGGCTCAGGCCACTCACATACCGCCTGCCCAAGCCCCTCGTCCCTGTCATGGGCAAGCCACTCATGATGCACGCAATAGATGTTATTCCCAAGGAGGTCGACGAGGTCATCATACCCATCGGCTACAAGAAGGACATGATGGAGCAGTACCTGCGCAAGAACCGACCGAGGCGCAAGATCACTCTCGTTGAAGAGCCCGAGCCCATGGGCACTGGCGGTGCTGTGAAGAACGTCGAGGACCACATAGACGGCCAGTTCCTCGTGATCAACGGCGACAGTATCTCCTCCCTGGATCTGGACAAGTTCGTCAGATTCCACAGGGCGAAAGAAGGCATCGCGTCGATATCGCTCTGGCCGGTGGACGACCCGACCCCGTACGGCGCCGTGGACATCGACGAAGACGAAAGGATCAGGAAGTTCCAGGAGAAGCCGAAGAAGGAGGAGGCCTTCTCGAACCTGATCAACGCGGGGGCGTACGCGCTGGAGCGGGAGGTCCTCGACTACATCGGGAAGGGGTTCGTCTCCATGGAGCGTGAGGTGTTCCCGAAGATCCTCGACAAGGGCATGTTCGGCATGAGGTTCGACGGCTACTGGGTGGACTGCGGGCGTCGGGAGGACCTCCTCGAGGCATACTGGACCCTCATGGGGAACGACTCCAGGGCACTCGACAGGGGTGCTGTCCGCGAAGGCACTGTCCTCGAGAAGCCGTTCGTTGTCAGGGGCGGTGCCGTTGTTGCGGGAGCGACCATCGGACCGTCCGCGTACATCTCCGAAAGGGCGGTCGTGGGACACGGGTCGAAGGTCGAGCAGTCCGTCATCCTGGAGGACGCGAGAGTCGGGACACGCTGCAGGATTGTAGATTCAATCATCGATGCTGGCGTGACCATCCCTGATGGCACTGACGTCTCATCCGAGATACGCAGCAACGCGAAACCGGACGCGCCAAGGTGATATCTTGGCCAAGAAGCTAAGGAAGGTCCCTCGGTCCCCTGCAGTCCTATTCATCGAATTGCTCCTGCCCTGGGTAGTCATGGCGGCGACGACGACTTTGGCAAAGCTCGCCGACTTGCCAACATATGCCATTGTCGCGTGTGCCTTGGGCGCTGCCTTGGTCACGACCTATGTGATACACCTGTACGAGAAGAGGCGAAGGCGACGGACGGCCACTCCGGCAGATGATGCTCCTAGAAACCTAGCCAGATGAGCGCCAGGAAGAGAGCTCCGGCGATCGTTGCCGATGCAGGAATCGTTAGGATCCAGGCAGTCACTATCTTCCTGCCGACACCCCATCGCACTGCTGACAACCTGCGCGTGGCTCCCACACCCATGATGCCTCCCGATATGGTGTGCGTCGTGCTCACGGGGATGCCGAACTTCGCGGTCGCGTAGAGCATCACGGCAGCACCCGTCTCAGCGCAGAACCCCTGGTACGGGTCTAGTTTGGTTATCCTCGAGGCCATGGTCCGGACAATCCTCCACCCTCCGAAGAACGTGCCCAGAGAGATCGAGAGATGGCAAGCGACCATCACCCACAGAGGGACCACGAACTCGCTCATGCTCGATGTCCCCGGCGTGTTGAGGAGAAGGACGAGCGTGATGATTCCCATGCCTTTCTGGGCATCGTTGGTGCCATGGGTGAACGAGTAGAAAGCAGAGGAGCCGAGCTGAAGCTTCCTGAACCATCGGTTGACCATGGTCTTGGAGAGCCTCCTCGCCAAACGTATCACGACAACGGCTAGGAGGAACGCTGCCGTAAGTCCTGCCAGCGGAGAGATCACAATGAACGAAACGGTCTTGATTGTCCCACCCCATACGATCGCATTCAATCCAGCAACCGCCCCGCCGGCATCAATCAGACCACCTACGAGTGCGTGGCTGCTTGACGTTGGGATCCCGAACCACCATGTGATGATGTCCCAGACCATTGCACCGACCACCGCGCAGAAGATGAGGAGGATACCGTAATCGAACACCAAGTCGGTGTCGATGATGCCCTTCCCGACAGTCTTAGCCACTTCCTGACCCACGATGATCCCGACGAAGTTGAAGACCGCAGCCATGCTGACTGCGGCAATTGGCGAGAGTACCTTGGTCGCGACTACAGTTGCAATCGAATTGGCTGAATCGTGAAACCCGTTGACAAAATCGAAGCCTAGAGTCATCATTATGGTGATGGCCGCTAGGCTGAGGAGTTCCATCGGACCTACCTACGAGTTCTTGATGAAAACGTCCTTGATGACGTCTGCCGCGTCCTCGCACTTGTCCGTTGCCATCTCCAGGTGCTCGTAGACCTCCTTGAGCTTGATGATATCAACTGCATCGTGCTTCTTGAAGAGGCTGGCCACGGCCACGTGCGTGATGTCGTCCCCCAGGTTCTCGAGCCTGTTAATCTCGATGCAGTGCTTCAGAATCTCGTTCTTCTTCTTGAAATTCCTGAGGTCCCTCACAGCGTGGTTGACCTCCTTGGCCGAACTCAGGATGACCTCGGCCAGCTTGACCATCTCGGGAGGCACCGCTTTTAGTTCGTATGACCACATCCTGTGCGAGGCCGCCTCGATGAAGTCCAAGATATCGTCCAGACGAGAGGCGAGCTTCGACAGATCGTCATGGTCGATGGGGTCACGAAGGTCTTGTTCAACGACTCGGCAATGTCATGGACCACCTCGTCTCCCTTGCGCTCGATCTCCTTGATCTTGTCCCTCTTCTCGGCGACATGGTCGAAGTTTCTCGCCATGTCCAGAAGCGCCTCGGCTCCTTCAAGGACTATGTCCGCCTGTTGCTCCAGCATCTCGAAGAAGTGTTTCTCCTGAGGAATAATCCATTCCTTGAAACCCATCCGGAGTGCTCCCCCCGAAACCGGGATGCTCCGGGAGACTATATACTATTATGTTCGTCGTTTGCCCCGCATCCGAGGACCAGGACTCCCCGGCAAGCCGTTCCAGATTTCGGAAACCCACAGCAAGCTTTTATCGGAGATTCGGAGTACAGTGGTCGATGAGCAACGGGATCCCCCCGAGGCTGTTTGGGACGAACGGCGTCAGGGGAATCGTCAACTCCAAGGGCATGGACACGCTCTTCGCGCAGGGGCTCGGGATGGCCATGGGGACCTTCATGAAGGGGCCTGTCATGATCGGCACCGACGCCCGGACCTCCAACGAGATGCTGAAGGCCGCGTGCGCCTCAGGGCTGATGGCCACTGGATGCACCGTCCATGATTGCGGGGTCGTCCCGACGCCCACCCTGCAGTACGCCGTCAAGATGGGAAAGGTCGGCGGCGGGGTCGTGATCACCGCTTCTCACAATCCGCCCGAGTTCAACGGCATCAAGGCGATCGATTCCGATGGGACGGAGATGAACCGTGAGGACGAGGAGGCCATCGAGAGGATCTTCCACGACCGAAGCTTCGCACTGGCCGACTGGACCAGGGTGGGCCGTCTCCTGCCCAACTCGACCGCAATAGACAGGTACGTCTCAGGTATAGTGTCCAAAGTCGATGGCCAAGCCATAAGGAAGGCCAACCTGAGGGTCGCTGTGGACTGCAGCAACGGCGCCTCGAGCCTCGTCACCCCAAAGCTGCTGGAGCGGCTGGGGGTCAGATATGTGACGCTCAACGCAGACCCCAACGGAGCGTTTCCAGGCCACAACAGCGAACCAACTCCTGAGAACACGCGCGACCTCGTGGAGCTGGTCAGGGCAGGTGGGTTCGACTTCGGGTTCGTCCATGACGGCGATGGCGACAGGACCATATTCATCGACGAAACCGGAAGGTACCTGTACGGGGACAGGAGCCTCGCGATGGTCGCGAACTACGTGTGCTCCCAGAAGAAGGGCCGGCTAGTCGTGACCACTGTCGGCGGGTCTATGTGCATAGAGGACGCCGCGAAGATGGCCGGGGGGTCGGTCATCTACACGAAGGTGGGCTCCCCCATTGTCGCCCGGGTCATGATGCGTGAAGGAGGGGCGTTCGGCGGGGAGGAGAACGGCGGCCTCATATTCCCCGAGTTCCAGTACTGTAGGGACGGGGCGATGGCCGCGGCGAAGATCCTCGAGATAGTAGCGCACAGGGGGAAGCTCTCCGAGGTCAACGACCGCATTCCCCAGTACTGTCAGTGCAAGAAGAAGACGGAATGCCCGGAGGCCAAGAAGCCGCAGGTGCTCAGGCAGCTGGAGAAGCAGTCCAAGGGCGCCAGGGTCGACACGACCGACGGGCTGAAGATATATCTTGACGAGGGATGGGTGCTGCTGAGGCCTTCCGGGACGGAGCCGATCTTCAGGATATACTCCGAATCCAAGTCCGAGGAAAGGGCGGAGGAGCTCGCGGAGGAGTACAAGAAGCGCGTCGAGAGGGTCGTGCGGGGCTAGTCCAGATCACTTCTTGGCGTGCGTCGACTTCCACTTCACAGCCATGACCTCGCGCATCATCCTGGCGGCCAGTATCGAGGTGTTGCCGTTGTCGTACGGAGGACAGACCTCGACCACGTCAAAGCCTACCATTCTGTCCCCGAGCCTGTTAATGACGTGCCTGACGTCCCAAGGGGTGAGTCCGAAGGGTTCGGGCGTGCCGGTGCCGGGAGCATAGGACGGGTCAATTCCATCTATGTCCAGGGACAGGTAGACCGGCCTTCTACTCAGCTTCTTGAGCATATCGTCGAAGACCTTCTCGCAGCCCTCTCTGTGCACTCTGAAGGCATCCGCATACAGGGCGTCGGCAACCTCCTCCTCCCCGGAGATGGACCTCACGCCGAATGCAAATGCGTTCCCCTTGCCCACGTGGTCTACGATACGCCTGTGGGCGCACGCATGGCTGTTCCTGAGCCCCTGGTATTCGTCCCTGAAGTCCAGGTGCGCGTCTATGGTGATCACGGAGACCTCGCCCAGGGCCTTGACGATCGGGGGCGAGATGGAGTGCTCCCCACCTATGAAGATTGGGAACTTCCTCGCGGAGACGATCCTTCTGGCCTCCTCCTCGATCGAAGCCACCATCTCGTCGACAGTGCCCTCCTCGAAGAGGTCCCCGGCATCATGCACTGGGATGTCGGCGAATGTGACGCCGTGCTCGAAGTTCTCCTTCTCGAAGGTCTGAGAGGTCTCCCGAACGGCCGTCGGCGCGAACCTCGTGCCGCTCCTGTATGTGGTGGTCTTGTCGAAGGGCACACCCACAATCACGAACTGCGCGTCCTCGAAGGACGCGACAGCATCCGCGAACCTGAGCATTCCGCGGATAGGCATGATCACACCCTGGTGATCTTCTTCCTGTCCATCGCGACGATGTACATGACATCGCCGCCTGGGGTGAGCGAACCCTTCACATCGTCCGATACTGGCAGGTGGAACATCTCGTAGGTCTCGAGGTCCATGAGCTCTGCCTCGGCACCGTGTAGAGCAACGACCTGGGCCTGCCTCTTGTCGATGATTGGCACCTGGACCTTGTGCTTGACAGGGAACACGACCGAGCGCTTCGCCCCATCGAATATGCCGACCGCCTCGATCCGCGCCTTGGCCTCTCCGTGCTTCCCAGGCTTGGAGGTCGATATGCTCATGATCTTGCAGGGCTCGTTGTCTATGTTCATGTATCGCCCCTCCTTGAGCTCCCGGACCTCCACTTGCTCGACTACCATGAGTTACCCCTCGCTGCCCACCGATAACCATTGGTCATATAAAATACCCATCCGTCAGCGCCAGCGCTTCTGCTTCCTGCCAGAAGGTCTAACACGGGCTCTCTTGGGGGGGTTGGGGTGTTGCTTCCTGATCTCCTCCACGCGCCTCTCGATCTGCGCTTTCAGCTCGCCCGAGATATCGTTTCCAGTGTACGCGTCCGCCCGCGCGGCCATGCATATCTTGGCCGCAAGGGCTCTTGCGACGGCGCCCCTCTGCCAGCCGGGGGAGTTGTGCACCAGCGGATGTGCGAACAGTATGCCGTGCTTGGGAGGCCTGCTGCCTTCCTTGAGATGCCTGAACATGGCCTTCTCCGCCCCGAGCAGTTGCACCGTTCCAGAGGGCATGGACGCGAGCCGTTTGAGACTGCCTGCGTGCATGATGAGCCTCGCGCCGATGACCGGGCCTGCGATGGCGCTCACGTTGGGGGCGACATCCTTCATCCTGAGGTTGATGTACCGCTCGACCTTCTCCCTCGCAGAAAGCGACTCCTTCACGGCCGAGGCCAGTGTCGTTATGGACGCGAGGTCCTGCTCCTGGACCTCGGAGCCTATGGAATCCATCTCCAGATTCAGAGCCTTGAGCACGTCTCCCCTGGAACCGTGAGATGTTATCGCCTTCGCATATGCGTCGCCCGAGAGGACGTTCTCCAGCTCGGGAAAGTGCAGGCCGTACCATTCATGAAGCCTCTCGGAGAGGAGGTTCGTCGTGCTCACGAGGTCGTCATGGGCACGAACCGCCTGGCCGAGGTGGACATCTGGCCCGACAGATGCCTTAACGGCCTGCTTGGCGAGAGCGATTGTGGCCTCCCGGTAGAGGTCCAACGAGAACCCATAGTCCTCCGGCTTGATGAAGGACGAGTCGAATTTGACCCTGCGGCCGTATTCGACCAGCCTCCGGTCCGTCACCTGCCTTGCAGAGGAAGCGAGGCTCAGCTCCTCGTCGAGCACCTCGCCCTTCTTGATCTTCTCGAGCCTGAGGGCGATCTCCTTCGGGTCCTTCGGGAAGAGCGCGGCCCGCTTGACCTTGTTCTCTTCGCATAGGAACGAGCCGAACCACTTGGTCGTCAGGATCATCGCTGACTGTATCCTGCATAAGGGTAAAAAGCCTGCCGGGGTCAAACGACCGTAGTTCGGGACAATACCTGTGTACTAGTGAATCGTTATCACCGCGGAGTGAATCGAAAAGAGGGAGGTGAGCAGCCGTGAAGCTCGAGAGTCCCGTATTCAGACAGGGGGCCATGATCCCGAAGAAGTACAC
Organism: Methanobacteriota archaeon; assembly: GCA_020725925.1. Taxonomy (GTDB): domain Archaea; phylum Thermoplasmatota; class Thermoplasmata; order UBA10834; family UBA10834; genus COMBO-56-21. The sequence continues at coordinate 135,824 of DYTN01000001.1, read as the reverse complement.
CTGCGATGGAGAGGACATATCCCCGTCGCTTCAATGGGCGGAAGTGCCGCCTCGGACAAGGAGTCTTGCCCTCACATGCGACGACCCGGACGCCCCGATCGCGACTTGGGTGCACTGGGTCGCATACGCGATTCAGCCCAATGTCTCCGAGCTGAAGGAGGCAGTCCAGAAGGTGGAGGTCACGAGCTCCGGGATGAAGCAGGGCAGGAACAGCTGGCGCAGGATAGGCTACGGCGGCCCGTGCCCGCCAGTTGGTCGCCCGCACCGATATTTCTTCAGGCTCTACGCCTTGGACATAGAACTGCCCCTTAAGCCCGGAGCGGAAAAGCAGGACCTCGAAAGGGCGATGAAGGGGCATGTCTTGGCGGAGGCCGAAACCATGGGCATCTACGCCAGGGAATGATGTGGTACTACCGAGCCGGACCTCGATAGATCGCGGGCCCGGTCGCCTTCATTGAGCTGATCTCATCGGGCTTCATTATGCCCCTTTCCGTGATGAATCCCTTGACATATCTGCTGGGTGTCACGTCGAAACACGGGTTCAATGCGGTCGAGCCCCGTGGGGCAACCCTGCACTTGCCGAGGCATAATACCTCATCTTCTGAGCGCTCCTCGATCGGTATGTCCTCCCCCCGTATGAGGGAGGAGTCGAACGTGCTTGCGGGTGCGGCGACATAGAATGGCACCTTGTTCTCCTTCGCCAGGACCGCCTTCGTGTATGTGCCTATCTTGTTCGCGAAATCCCCGTTCCTCGCTATCCTGTCGGCACCGACGATGACGAGGTCCACAGAGTCCTTCATGTAGTGTCCTGCGGCGTTGTCGGAGATGATCGCATGGTCTATCCCCTCGTTCAGGAGCTCCCATGCCGTGAGCTTCGCCCCCTGGAGTCGCGGCCTGGTCTCGTCCACGTAGACGAAGATGTCCTTCCCAGCTCTGTGCGCGACCCTCATGGGCGCCAGCGCGGTCCCGAAGTCAACGGTCGCAAGCGCTCCCGCGTTGCAGTGCGTTAGAATCCTGTCGCGGTCCTTGACAAGCTTCCCACCGTGCTCCCCTATCCGCCTACACATGTCGACGATGCCGTCTGCATACTCACCGGCGGCCCCAACGAGGTTCTTGTCCCTCTGAAAGAGCATCAGGTCCGCTGCGTAGAAGAGGTCGTGGGCGGTCGGACGAGTCGCCTTGATGGCCTTTGCTGCCCTGTCAAGATCTTCGCCCCTCAGCCAGGCCAAGGCGATGCCGTAGGCGGCTGCCGCCCCTATTGAGGGGGCTCCCCTGATGGTCATGTCGGAGATGGCTTTGGCCATCTCCTTGTAGCTCCTGATGGTGACGAGCTTGAACGTGCCTGGGAGAAGCCTCTGATCGATCGCTCGGACAACTCCCTTCTCGAACCACAGGGCCCTCATGTCCTTCGTGCCCTTCGCCGTCTTGACTAGCATGCCATTCAGCTCGTGAATGAGCAAGGCCGCATAAAAGGCTCGGGATGCCGGCTCCAAAAGGATATTAAACCGAGGGGGTATTCATCGGCCTGCGAAAAGGGCCCATGGTCTAGCGGTTATGACGGCGCTCTCACACAGCGCAGGTCACCGGTTCAAATCCGGTTGGGCCCACTTCTTCTGCCGACCTTGCGGACTTCTTTGAGTGTACTAGGAATCGCTCCTGGTCACTCCGTCCTCGCTTGCATGACATTGCAGGCAGATGTACTGCTAGGAGGGACGAAGGATTAAGAGGGGCTCTGGCAATTAGACCCCAGTCTGGAGGGCGATGCCAGAGGAACCCGAAACGGGGCAACTCCTGGGTCACGCAAAGGAACTAGAGAGAACTTACGACTGGTCGGGTGCAGCGAGGGCCTACGAGAGACTCCTCCAAGTGACCCCTCAGTCGGACCCACGTCGCATGGGAGAGCTCTCCGAGGAAGTCGGCCGATGCCACTTCAAGTCTGCGATGCAGGCGCGAAATCTGGACGAGTGCAGGGAACGGCTAGAGGAATCCAAGAGGAGCTACAAGGAGGCACTAGACCTCCTTCGGAAATCAGGCGACCTGAATGCCGAACCCAGGGCTTGTCGTTGCGAGGCGATCCTTTCCTACTTGGGCTTCTGGACAACGACCGAGGTTGCCCGCAAGAGGCGCAGCTGCTCCGAGGCCTGGTCTTTCGCAACGAAGGCGATGGCCGGCTTTGAGGCGAAGCAGGCTCCGGCAGAAGTCGTGAGGACTTTCAACGAGCTTTTCCTGAGCGCGATGCTTTCTGTTCACTTCTCGGGTGACCCAAAGGTCAGGGAATCGATTCTTAGGGACGTGCTGAGCTACGGCGAAAGGATCTCGAACCTCGCAGTGGATGCCGTCGGGTCCGCCGACATGGCCGGAGCGCTTGTCAGAACGGCCGGCTGCAGGGAGTTTCTCTCCATGGCAGTGCCTCATGATTTCGAGATGATTGCATCAAACCAGAAGAAATCTGCTGAGGACTGGCAGAGGGCACTTCGGCTATCCGAAGAGGTCGCTCTGCTTGAGAAGACTGATGCGGATCTTGCATACGGCATCGACTGGATCACAGGGGTCACAGCCAAGGGGGCGAGGGCGACTTGCGAGAGGCAGCTTGAGCATGCAAGAAGGAATGGAAGCAGACTTGCTATTGGCACCACTCTTGGATGTTTGGCGAACGCCCTCCAGTGGGAATCCGGAGGGGTGGATGACCCCGACGAGTTCAACCTTGTGCTTGACAAGGCTTTGGCACTCGTCGAGGAAGCCAGGGCGAGCCTCCAGGCAATCGGTTTCATGACTCCAGACTACTTCAGCAGCATTTGGCCCTCAAGCTCTACCTTCCCTCACCTGTATTCGCTACGATCTTGGCACGAACCCGACCTGGCAAGGAGAATAGCCCTAGCCAAGAAGGCAGTCAAGGAGGCAGAGACTGAGTTCGCTCTGGCTGAGAAGGCCGGATATCCCTATGTCCTCGGGGGCGCACATTTTATACTGAGCTTCGCTCTTGCTAAACTCGCACAATACGAGCCGGACAAGGAGAAGAAGCGCGGATTGCTGGAGCGCGCAGACGCGCACAGCAAGGAATCCATAAGGTCCGAAGACGCGATGTATCCATCGCATCCGTGGAATCACGGGCTGCTGCGCTGTCTGCAGGCTGAGGTGGAACTCACGCTCGCTGGCACCATAGACGACAAGGACTCGAAGAAGAGGGCCCTGGGTTCCTCGATAGACCGCTTCAGGGAAGGCATAGGCATGCATGTGAAAGCCGAGGCATTTCCACTCTTCGGCCGGCATTTTGATGAGACTGCCTTCATGGCGAGAGGGTACTCATTGGTTAACCTTGCGCACGCCCTCCGGATGCGCCATGACATAACTGGCCAGAAAGAGGATTTGGTCTCCGCAGCGTCGACCTATGCGCAAGCTGCGCACTACTATGATAAGGCGGGGCTAACGACACGCGTAGCGGAAAGCCACTGGGAGGCAGCGAAGGTCTTTGGCGCCCTCGAAGACCACATGAAGGCTTCAGAGCTTTTGAGGAAGCTTCGCGGGATTACGAAAGAGCAGCAGAGAAGATCAAGGGACTAAACCAGCTTTACACCGAACACTCTGCATACATGAGGGCTTGGTCTGAGATCGAGAAGGCGAGACATCACCATTCGAGGCAGGAGCCATCACTTGCCAGGGACTACTACGAGAAAGCAGCCGAATCCCACAAGACGGCAGGAAAGCGGAGCTTCCTGGCATCGAACTACCTTGCCTGGGCGCAGGTGGAGAACGCGGAGGACCTGAGCCAGAATGAGAAGATCAGGGAGTCTGTGAGCGGGTTCAGAGAAGCCTCTAGGTTGTTCGGGGAATCGAAGGAGAGGATGCTAACCGAGGTTGCCGGAGTCATAAGCGCAGATGAGAAGGAAATGGTGCAGCGGCTTATCGACGCAGCCGACGGACGGCAGGAGTTCTGCAAGGCACGGGTCGTCCTCGAAGAAGCAAGACTGCTCGACAAGGAGGGCAACATGGGCAGCGCATCCGAGAGATACGGTCAGGCCGCAGAGGCTTTTCAGAAGATCGCTCAAGGGCTGACTTCGGATCTGGACAAGAGAGAGGTCGGGCTAATCATCACCCTGTCCAAGGCCTGGAAGGCGATGGCAAGAGCAGAGGCGGAATCATCTCCTGACGCGTACAAGGAGGCTTCCCACCTCTTCGACGAGGCCAAGGAGCTGAGCACTGCCGACAGAGCGAAAAACCTCGCCATGGGGCACAGCCGGTTCAGCAAGGCGCTCGAGGCTGGCACCATCTTCTCCGACACCGGGGACATCGCGCAACACAACATAGCTACTGACCACCTCGAGACTGCGGCAAAGTACTACCTGAAGGCCGGCCTCGAGAACGCCTCCGAGTATGCGAGGGCGAGCAAGCTTCTGTTCGACGCCTATGTCCACATGAGCAAGGCGAGCAAGGAAGAGGATCACGAAAAGAAGGCGAAGCTCTACAAGATGGCAGAGAAGATCCTCGAGGCGTCCGCTGCCTCCTATGACAAGGCGGAGCAGCCCGGGAGAAAGGAGCAGGTCCTGAAGCCACTCGCCAGGGTGCGAAAGGACAGGGAGCTTGCGGTCTCGCTGACGGAGGTGCTCAGGGCGCCCGATGTCGTTTCCACCACGATGGCCTTCTCTGCCCCGACGCCGACCCATGAGAGGGCTGCTGGCCTTGACAGGTTCGAGAACGCGGACATACAGGCTACCCTGATCGCCAGACCGAGGGATCTGAGCATCGGTCAGGATCTGAGCCTGGAGATTGAACTTGTGAACGCCGGGAGAGGGGCGGCCCAGCTGACCAAGGTAGAGGAGCTCGTCCCCGGAAGCTTTGATGTTCTTGAGGCGCCAGATAAGTACCGATTCGAGAACAGCTACCTGAACCTCCGTGGCAAGAGGCTCGACGCACTGAAGACGGAGGATGTGAAAGTGGTGTTCAAGCCGACCAAGCAAGGGCGGTTCACTATCAAACCCCGGATTATGTACCTCGACGAATCGGGGAAGTACAAGTCGCATGAGCCGGAGCCTGTCGAGATCACGGTCAAGGAGATGGGCATCTCTGGATGGCTGAAGGGCCCGGAGAGGAAGAAGTAGGCCGCAGAGCTCGTTCAGGGACACGGGAGGGCGGAACCTCGTTTGACCGTCACAGCCCTCGGCTGGATGCTGGCAAAAAAATCATCCTCCCTTGGGCGTCTCCTCCTTTGGCGGCTGGGGCCCGAACTCCTTTGGCGGTCGGAACCTGAAGTACACCAGCAAAGCGACGATGATCGCCAGTGGGATGAGAATGGCGACGCACACGGTCGTTCCCAGAGTCCCAGTAATCCAGTCCCTCTCCTTCTTGTAGAGGTTCCGGTCATTGTTGATGTAGGTTATGTCGTCGAGCTTCGTGTCCTCCGAATAGAGCAGGACTATCCCAATCCCATTGTCGACCAGAGTGCTGTCCTCGATGCGGCAGTCGGACGAGTAGCTGATCCGGATGCCGGCGGAGCATGACTCGACAAGAGACTCGTCTACCTTCCCGTCGGTCGCGTTGTAGATAGATATGCCGATGATCGCGCCTTTGACATGGACGTTCCTGATGATGAAGTCGACAGTCGTGTCATAGACTGAGATCGCCGTGCCCGTCTCATTGAGCAGTATCTCCCAACCCTCGATGATGTACGGGTCGCTCCTCGTTCCGCTCCCCGATACGATCCCGTTCGTGGAGTTGAACTCGTAGTTCTCGTTGATGCCTATTGGCGCGTGGGGGGTGTACGCGGCTGAGGACGCTGTCTCAGTCGTCGAGCCCAATCCGGGCCAGAGAACGGCTAGCAGCATAACGGCAGCCACAATCGCGTAAGCCGTATTCATCTTCCCTAGACTGACAGCGACATAGACTGGCACAACATAAGGGTTTCCGCCAGATAGGGCCTTGGCCGCGCAGGCCGCGAAAGCTTTTTCCAGCGGATGCCAATGCCAAGCCGCCTGGGCCGCGCCCACCAGGACACGGGAGAGGGGAACCTGGAGATCGATTTGCACATACACACCAAGCATTCGAGAGACTGCCAATCCGACCCCCGGAAGGTTATCGCCAGGGCGGTCGAACTCGGCTTGGGGGCGATTGCTGTGACGGACCACGACAACTGGAACGGCGCGAGAGCCGCCAGGATGCTCGCCCCTGTCAACCTGCTGGTAGTGCCAGGTGCGGAGCTGAAGACGGACCACGGCGATGTGCTCGCCCTGTTCGTGGACGAAGAGATCAGGACCAGGGTCTACTCGGAGGTTGTCAACGAGATCCGTTCGAGGGGCGGGGTGAGCATAGTTCCGCACCCATGCGATTCGTCAAAGATGCGCCCTGAGGACATAGTCGTGGCGGACGGCGTGGAGGTCTTCAACTCCACCTGCACAGAGAAGAGCAACGCCTGCGCACGGGAGCTCGCGGTGCGGCTCAAGAAGCCAGGCTTCGCCTCATCCGACGCCCACCTGGTCTCGGAGATAGGAAACGGGACGACCTCGGTCCCTGACTGCTCGTCCGTGGAAGAGCTCCGCAAGGTCATCCTCACGAATCCTTCCGTCTCCAGGGCTCAGAGGTCAGATCCCCTGCTCCACAAGGTGAACGAGGCCATCATATTCGGGCTCAAGGGCCTCTGGCAGAGATAGTCATTTCTGCTTCAGGATGCGCTGTCTGGCCTGGGCCTGGGACGCGGCCGCGTTGACGAGGTACTCCTCGATCTTGATTATGCGCTGATTAATCCTCGCGACGTTCTCCTTCAGGTCCGCCACGGCCAGCACTATCTCCTCATCCAGCTTGCCGGCAGGAGGAGAGGTTGCCCGCTCTTGGAGCTCCAGCTGGAGCGCCTCCGCGGCCTTGTCCAGCCGCTCGAGCCGGAGCTCAATGTCCTTGGGCAGGTCAACCTTCATGGGCTCCCTGAGCGCGAGCTCCTGAGCCTGGATCTGGGCCGCCTTGACCGCCTTCTCCAAGGACTCCGGGCGCACCTCGAGCTCCTTGGGCAGCTCGAACAACACGTCCTTCTTGCCTATGCCCACGAGCGCGCTGAACCCTTTGTCGATCTTCTTGTCGGAGGCAGAAAGAATGACCGCCAGGCCCTTGGAGATGCGCTCGTCGATGTTCCTGTTGAGCTCCGACAGGCTCTTCTTCGTGGCCTGCTCAATCTCCTCCAGACGCTTGTCCTGGGCCTCCGCCCGCCTTATCACGTCCGACAGGTCCCCGAGGTCCCTGACCAGGCCCTCGAGCAGCTCCCGCTCCTTCGAGGCCAGGCCCGGGGAGACCGTTCCAGTGTAGTTCTTGAGCGCGTCAATCATCGAGAGCATGTCCACCTAGGGACCAGAGCTCAGTATGGCCTCCTTGATGGGCCTGAGCTTTGCCAACTCCTGCTCGCTCGCATCGAGCAGTGCCTTGTTCCCCTTCTCGACGCTGGTCATGTCCTCGAGGATCTTCTCAAGCTGGGTGACGGCCTTGCCTATGCTGGACTCCTCGAGGGCCCTGATGTCCCTGACGGCGTCCTTCTTGCCCTTGGCGATGGCCTCCGCCACCGTCACTCCCTCATGGGGGAATATCGGGACCATGTGCATCACGCCCGACATCACCTTGCTCTCGACATGGTCCCACTTCCTCTCGCTCACCTGGACCTGCTGCTTGTCCGCCCGCTCGAACAGGAGCGCGATGCAGTTGTTCGGGAGCAGGCAGACCTCGATCTCGTAGAACTGGTTCCTTGCGAGGGCGGGGACGTGGTCCGGCCGTTCCTTCTTGACCGTGTTCAGGTACGCCCCCATGTAGGAGACAGCGTAGTTCTCCAGGTTCTTCTTCGAAGGGGGGACAGCCTTCGGGGGTGAGGCCTCCATGCGATCTGGTAGGATTATCGGCTATCTGGTATTGAGCTTTTGCTTCGCCAGTCTCAGCGACGGGAACGCATAGGTCAGTACGTGGATGAGGTCCTACGCGGGGGCGTCCGTCGGCCGTCGCTCGGAAATCATTATGTATCCACTTTGCCAATCGCACATGCCTGACTCGGCCCCCTCAGCGAGAATCGTTCTGGGCAGGTTGGTAATACCGTGAGCATAATCAAGTCGAAGCGGTACATCAAGAAGGTCGCCCTCGTGGGCGACTCCGCCGTAGGCAAGACCTCCCTCATAAGGGGGTTCGTCATCGACGTCTTCGACGACAAGTACATCGCCACGATAGGCGCGAAGGTCAGCAAGAGAGACCTCGAGTACAAGCTCCCTGACAAGACAGTCTACCTCACGCTGATGCTCTGGGACATCCTGGGGCAGAAGGACTACAAGAAGATGAGGACCCAGGGGCTCTCGGGCGCGCACGGGGTGCTGCTCGTGGCGGACCTGTCGAGGCCGGAGACCGTCAAGTCGGCCGAGGAGTTCTGGCTGCCGGAGGTCTGGGAGATCATCCCGAACGCGCCAGTCCTTCTGGTCGGGAACAAGTCCGACATCGTGGGTCCCGGCTCAGCGATGGAGAAGGAGCTCCAGAAGATATCGGCGAAGGCCGAGAGCCCGCTGATCCTCTGCAGCGCCAAGACAGGCAAGAACGTGGAGGAGGCCTTCAGGAGAATCGGCGAGCTGATGACCATCTCCGAGCTCAGCGAGAAGAAGGCGGGCGAGCTGACGCCTGAGCCCCTCGCCGCGGCGATAGACGATGTCGTCAGCGACTTCTGCGAGCAATACGGCGACACCACCCGCGCCATGGAGATAGTCGAGCGGGAGTTCACGAGGGCGAAGGTCAATGTGAACACGCCGATCAAGGAATCGCTCCTGATGGCGATCGAGTACCTGTCAGACGTCGAGCGCGACGTCCACGGCAGGGATGTGTCCGAGGTCAACAAGCTCAGGCGCTGGAAGATGATCGACGAGGCCAGGTGAGCCCTGACCGAGGGCCGCGGGAGCTGGAGGGGGTAGCCTGAAGAAACGGCAACTGGAGATGACCCTCCAGAAGCTCGCACCGTTCTCGAAGAGGGAGGCGAAGCTGGAGCAGTACTCCACGCCAGCGGACATCGCCGCGGACGTGCTTTGGGAGGCGTTCGCGGCGGGGGACATCGCCGGCAGGCGCGTCGTCGACCTTGGCTGCGGACCCGGCATCCTCGCGATAGGCGCCAAGCTCCTGGGGGCGCAGTGGGCCACCGGGGTTGACATAGACCCCCTCGCGATCGGGGTGGCACGGGAGAACGTGGCTGCCACGGGAGCCGAGGTGGAGCTGATCATAGGGGATGTCGGGAGCTTCACTGGGAGGTTCGACACTGTCCTCCAGAACCCGCCCTTCGGCGCACAGACGAGGGATGCTGACCTCAAGTTCATCGCGAAAGCCCTGGAACTCGCTCCTCGCGCGTACTCCCTTCACAAGGCCGACACCCAGGAGTTCGTGGCCAGGCGAGTCGGGGAGCTGGGCGGCAGGTGCGAGCCAGTAAAAAAGTATAAATTCGAGATTCCATATGCGTTCGAATTCCACAGAAAGGCTACAGATGCTGTGTCGGTAGTTCTTTTGAGGTACCAGAGATAGGTGATCAGACTGGCTAGGACCGGTAAGAAGGTGCTCCCCGGAGACGAGGTAGCGATAGCTGAGGAATACATGTCCGGCGAGGGCACCTACGAGATGGACGGCAAGATATACGCGAGCGCGGTAGGAGAGCTCGACCTCGACCCCAGGGAGAAGGTGGCGAAGGTCATCCTGGACAACCCGCCCGTCGTGCTCAGCGAGGGCGATGTCGTATTAGCCGAGGTCACGGACGCGAAGCCGGCAATGGCGATCGTCACGGTAATTGAGCAGGAGGGAAGGGACAGGGCCGTATCGAGCGAGACCCTCGCCTCGGTGCACGTCTCGAAGCTCTCGAGCTCGTACGTGGAGGACGCGGGGGACGTCATGCGCCCGGGGGACATCATCAGGGGGACGGTCATCCAGGCGGATCCGTCCGTGCAGCTGTCGACCGCGGGTCCGCACTTCGGCGTGATAAGGGCGCTGTGCTCGAGATGCAGGACGCCGATGGAGCGCAAGGGCAGGCAGCTGTACTGCGAGAAGTGCGACAGGACGGAGAACAGGAAGCTCGCGGACGACTACCGGAGCTTCATGAAGTGAGGGCACAAACGCTTTATCCAGGTTTACAGATAGGCTAAGGGCAGAAGGGGGGCGCCATTGGCAGAGGACGAGAAAGAACTCCTCGCTGAGATCGCGCGTCTCAGGGAGGACGTGAGACAGCTCCGAGAGATAGTGAACGTGCTTGTGAACGTCGTGATGGAGGAGGACTTCGAGGAGGAAGAGCCGGAGTTCCCATCCTATCCGGGAAACGAGAACAAGTTCAACCTGTACAACTGATTGCGCCTGCCGGGCCCGCGATACTGAGGCATTCGGATGAAGAGCACCTACTTCTTGGACAGCATGCGGGCTCAAGAGAAATGGAGGGTCGAGGAGTGCATCAACCTCCTGCCCTCGGAGAACGCCGCCAGCCCGCAGGTCAGGGCACTCCTGTCGAGCGACTTCGGCAACAGGTACACGCTCCCTGTCAACGCCGAGTACGCGGGCGAGTACATGGAGAACTCGTACAGGGGCACGCGCATAACTACCGATGTGGAGCTGAAGGCCGAGGAGGTCGCGCGAGCGGTCTTCAAGTGCAAGCATGCGTGCGTCCAGCCGCTCTCGGGCCATATAGCCGCGATGATAAGCATCGTCGCGACCACCAAGCGCGGGGACACGGTGTGCGCGCTCTCCGAAACTGACGGCGGCTACGACGGCTATGCCCAGAGCTACATCCCCGACATCCTCGGGCTGAAGGCGTCCAGGCTTCCGTTCAGACCGGAGGTTTGGAACCTCGATGCGGACGCTGCGGCTAGGCAGATCAAGAACGAGAGGCCCAAGCTCACAATCCTCGGCGCCTCACTCATACTGTTTCCCTATGACATGGAGCCTATCAAGGAGGCGTGCGAATCGGCTGGATCGACTCTCATCTACGACGGGGCACATGTCCTGGGCCTCATAGCCGGTGGCGAGTTCCAGAGGCCGCTCAAAGAGGGCTCGGAAATATTATACGGGTCAACACATAAAAGCTTCTTCGGACCCCAGGGAGGGCTCATAGTCACGGACAGCGACGAGATGGACGCCGCCATACGAAGGAATCTCACCTGGAGAGTCGTTGACAACGTTCATTGGAACAGAGTTGCGGCCCTCGGCCAGGCACTGCTGGAGATGAGCAAGTTCGGACCTGCCTATGCCAAGCAGGTCATCAAGAACTCCAAGAGGCTTGGGAAGGAGCTTTCCAGCCGCGGCCTGCCGATCATGTTCGAGGACCTCGGCTATTCCGAGTCGCACCAGCTGCTCATGGACCGCAGAGAGCTCAAGGCCATCTACGGCCTGTCGATAAACGACTTTTCTGTCAGGATGGAGAAGTCCAACCTGATCATCGACGCCGTGGGCCGGCTCGGGACGTGTGAGCTGACTCGCCTGGGTTTCAGGGAGAAGGATATGCCGGAGCTGGCAGACCTGTTTGTGGAAGCTGCCAAGGGCAAGAACGTGAAGAATCGGGTCAAGGCGCTCAGGGACAAGTTCGACATGGCCTACAGGTTCAGGTAGACCGTTTCCGGACTCCTGAGGGCATTAATATGGCCAGCACCTATTCCACCCCAGTGAAAGAGAACAGGTACTCCAGACAGATCCTGCTGCCCGAGATAGGCCCCGGCGGGCAGAAGCTCCTTGGAAAGGCCAGGGCCGTGGTCATAGGCTGCGGCGCACTCGGCACCTACGCCCTCACCTTCATGGCCAGGGCGGGCGTCGGAGACATCAGGGTCGTCGACAGAGACATCATCGACCTGTCGAATCTGCAAAGACAGGCATTGTTCTGTGAGAAGGACGTGGGCAGGCCCAAAGCCAAGGTCGCAGAGGAGCGTCTGAGGGCGACCAACACCGAGATCGATGTCCGAGGGGAGGTCTTGGATGTCAGCTACGCAAACATCCAGAATCTCATCAGGGATGCGACCGTCGTCCTGGACGCAACGGACAACATGGACACAAGGTTCCTCGTCAACGACGCCTGCGTGAAGCAAGGCATACCGTGGGTGTATGCAGGGGCCGTAGGTGTGACGGGCATGGTCCTGCCTGTCGTTCCTGGCGGACCGTGCCTCAGATGCGTGTTCCCTACCCTGCCTCAGCCGGGCCAACTCCAGACATGCGACACAGTCGGCATCATCAACACACTGCCCGCAGCCGTCGCATCGATCGAGACCACGGAGGCGTTCAAGATACTCCAGGGCAAGCAGCCATTGGGCGGACTCGTGGTCCTGGACATCTGGTCTGGCGAGATCAGCAGGATCAAGGTCAAGAAGAACCCCGAGTGCGAGTGCTGCGGCAAGAGGAACTTCGAGTTTCTTCAGGCGAGGAAGAGGAAGTTCGTGGTCTCCCTTTGCGGCAGGAACGCCGTCCAGATCGTCCCCGCCAAGCCTCTCAGGGACGGCCTCGCGGATCTCCGGAGGAAGCTCGCGAGATCTGGAAAGGCGGAGATAGTGGACGGCGTGCTGAAGTTCCGCACGAAGGGCGTGGACCTCACGGTCTTCGACGACGGCAGGACCATCGTCGATGGGACGACTGACCTCGCGAAGGCCAAGACGGTCTTCTCGAAGTACGTCGGTGATTGAGTGCGGGCCGTCGTTCTTCTCTCCGGCGGGATCGACTCGCCCGTCGCGGCCTACCTCATGGGCAAGCAGGGCGTAGAACTCGTGTACGCGCACTTCGACAACAGGCCATTCACGAGCGACCAGGAGATCGACAAGGCTATCGGACTGATGAGGCGCGTCGACGAGGTCCTTGGGGTGAAGAGTACCAGGCTTCTGGTGCCCCACGGGAAGACGCAGACAGAGTTCGCGAGGTGCTGCAGCAGGAACATGGAATGTGTGCTCTGCAGGCGGATGATGCTCAGGGTGGCAGAGCGGCTGGCCAAGAAGCATGGGGCCAACTTCATCGTCACAGGTGAGTCGCTCGGTCAAGTGGCCTCCCAAACGCTCATGAACATCAACGTCGAGGAGAGGGCAACCTCGCTCACGATACTCAGGCCCTTGATTGGCCTGGACAAGATCGAGATCGAGAGGATCGCCAAGGAGATCGGGACCTATGACATCTCTATTCAGCCTGGCCTGTGCTGCACCATAGCCCCCAAGAAGCCCGCGACATATGCGAAACCAGAGCAGGCACACGAGGAGGAGGTCAAGGTCGACCTCGACAAGCTCGCTGAGGACGAGTTCGAAGGGACGGTGGAGGTCGGATGAAGGGCTACGTCCTGGACACGTCGGTCCTGTACTACGGCAAGGACCCTCCGCAAGGCTTCGAGTGCGTCGTCACGCCAGGGGTGATCAGGGAACTCGAGAAGGAAGAGCTTGGGGAGAGGTTGGAACTGCTCCTGGCCACGAGGATCCGCGTCTGTTCCCCCGGCGAGAGATCTCTCAGGCGGGTCCAAGAAGCGTCTGAACAGACAGGGGATTCTCGGAGGCTCTCGGAAACCGACATGGAACTGCTGGCCCTCGCGCTGGACCTCGGGTACGAGCTGATCACGGACGATTACTCGATCCAGAACCTCGCACGCGTGCTCGGAGTGTCCTCGAGGGGCATGGAGCAGAAAGGCATCTCAGAGGTCTTCGAATGGCAGGCCAAGTGCAAGGGCTGCGGCAAGACGTTCCCTGCTGACGTGAAGGTATGCGACGTCTGCGGGAGCGAGACCAAGACCAGGCGGAAGAAGAAGGCTAGGCACTAAAGCCTCATGAGGAAGTACACGGTGACGGTGTCGCTCTCCTTCGGCGGGGCGACTAGCGGATACCGCTTCGCGAGCTTGTTGATCAAGTCCTGACGGTTCTCCCCGGGCTTCGCCTCCAAGTCGTACTCCAGGAATCCCAAGGGTATCTCCCTCAGCTTCCAGTCGCATGCCAAGAGCACGTGGGCACTGAACCTCCGCTTCGGGCTCACGACCTCGACGGGCTCGTCCGGGGTGTACTTCAGCTCCCCGCCTCTGTGGATCCGGATCGTCGCGAATATCCGGTCATCGAGCTTTTTCCAGTCCTGCGAGAAGTCCATCGTTCGGAATCTCATGGAACTGCACCGAGACCCAGTATCACTACCACAGCTTAAGCGTTGTCCACGAACAACGGCTGAGTGTGAAGGCCTGCCCGGCCCGCGGATTCAATACCTCAGAAGAACGAGCCTACAGCTTGCGCATCGAAAGCCCTTGATGCTTATGCTGCCGCCCCAGAACTCGGCAGGTGCCAGGACCTCGCCCTTCATTCCCCAGAAATCGTTGCGCTCGTCAGACCATCGGATGCTCGAGAAAAGCCCGCCTTGTGGCGCGAGCACGAACCCAGGAACCATTTGGGCCGAGCATTTCGGGCATCTGACCGCCTCCAAAGGAGGCGGTGCCTCCGCGGGTCGAATCTCAGCCCGGGACATCGGCAGAGGGGCGCCGCAATCACTGCAGAACGCATCGGAGCTCGGGTTCGACCTCCCGCACTCGACACATGCGACTCGCTCAGCACCGATCTCGGAGCTGACCTCGGGCTTCAGGTTCTCCCTCGCGAGCCCCTCTTCTTGCTCGCGCAGATATGCCTTCATCTCGATCCTGCATCCCGCGCAAAAGACCTCGTCTTCGGCGTTCTTGTAGCCGCACTTCGGACATCTCATGGCCCGAACCCCTACGATGGGAGGCGGGAACGGATAGATAACAATTCGCCGGGAAGGCCGGAGAGACGACTAGAACACGTAGAAGACCTTGGTGCACCTGATCGCTCTGGCGAGGCCTCTCTTCCCGAGGACTCGCATCGCGAACTCCGTGCGCCTGTCCGAGGGAAAGAAAAGGTCTCCCAGCCTGCGGGTCCAGAGGGCGTCCGAGAGGGGCTTGTCCATGACATATCTCCAGCGCCTCTCGTACTCCGCCAATGGAGCACCGTCCTTCAAGTGAGCCCGGATGGACTTGCCCGCGATCCTCCCCGCTATCATGGCGAGCGGTACGCCGCCGCCGTTCGTCGCCATGACGTGGCCAGCGGCATCGCCGACGAGGATCACGTTCCCCTTGACCGTATCGATGACCGGGCCTGACTGAGGAACGAAGCCCATCGCCACATCACTGTAGGTCATCCCCAGCCTGTCGATGAACCGCCTGAACAGCTCGCTCGGCCGGTCCTTCAGCAGCCCCGGATTGAACCCTATGCCGACGTTCGCCCCTTTCCGCTTGGGGATCACCCACCCATATCCGCCAGGCGCCAGCGTGCCGAAATACATCCTGACTACGGGCTCGAAGCTGCCATCAGCCTGGCATGTGATTGCGGGGTATCTGACATCGGGGTTCTGGAGTCCCGCCGACCTGGCAGTCTTCGAATTCGGCCCGTCAGCCCCCACGATCACTTTCGCCTTCACATCGCCCATCGTGGTCCTAGCCACTCCATCCTTGATGCCTAGGAACGATTCGCCGGTCTCCAGTCTTGCGCCAGCCTCCACCGCTAGCTTCGCTAGGTGCTTGTCGAAGGACCTGCGGTCGAGCGTGAAACCCTTGAAGCCCAATCGGTAGACCCTGCCCCTGGGCGAGATGAGGTCCAGGTGGTCTATCTCCGCCGCGATCAGTGCAGGATCTATGGTGAACTGCTCCTCGAGGTCCATCGACCTCGGGAACATCGTGTACATCTCGCTCGCGTCCGGGAGGAACTCGCCGCACTGGACCGGATATCCGATCTCCTTCCTGCGGTCGATCAGGAGCACGCCCAGGTCCTTCCCGGCACAGAACCTTGCTGTCGTGCTGCCTGCGGGACCAGCGCCGACGATCAGGACGTCGACTTCCAAGGCTTCTTCCCCCTGGTCATCGTCGCCCCTCTTAGCTCCAAGTACTCCGTCGAGACATCGGAGAAGCCTGCACGCTTCAGCAGGTCCTCATGGACCTCCGTGGACCCGTATGCCTCGTAGGTTTTGACGAACGTCCTGTACGGGTCCCTGGCCCACCTCTCCCTTACCATGGAGGGGACGGCCATGCGGGTGAGCGGAGGCACCATGTGCCTGACATGCATCTCGAGCATCTTGGCCAGCGGCCCCTCTGACGGCTTCGCCATGTCCACAATGACGGCCTCGCCGCCTTCCCTGAGCACCCTGAGCATCTCCTCGGCTGCCACCTTCCGGTCGTAGAAATCCCTGAAGGAGAAAGAGCAGAACACCTTGTCCACGGACTCGCTCGCGAGGGGGATCTTCTCGCCCACGCCTCGCAGCAGCGTGATCCTATCAGGGTCGAGCAGCTCCTTGGAGAACGCGGAGAGCTCGCCCGACGGCTCGAGCGCGTAGACCTCCCTCGACACGAGATGCCTCGTGAAATTCCCTGGCCCAGAGCCGATCTCTAGCACAACATCATCGGGCTGCGCGACGGCCGCCACCTTCTTCCGCCACCTGTCCACGAGCCCGAAGGTGATGAGCCAGTTGACGCGCTCGTAGTAGGGCGCGACCTCCTCCATCGCGTCCATGACATCGCGCCACTCTGTCCGGGTCATGCCCTGGTGGTCCATCCCGCAACACCTACGAGTCCCTGTCCAGAACCCTCTTGACGAGCTCCCTCAGCCCCCTGCTGTACTCGTTGTTGGCAAGGCAACCTAGGTGCCCGAGGGCCTCCATGCCGTAGTACTCGCCCATCCCCTTCGCCTTGTCGATGGCACCGGACTTGATCACGAGCCTGGCGCACTTCCTGACATCCTCATGGGACGGGGTCGCTTTGGAGATGACTGCCAGGAGGGCATTCCTGATCTCGGGAGAATCCTTCATCGCGAGCAGGGAGGGCAGCGTGAGGTTCCCCTCCTTGAGGTCGTTGCCTGCCACCTTGCCCGTTTTCTTCTCGTCTCCCGTGAAGTCCAGGACGTCGTCGATTATCTGAAACGCGATGCCGAGGTCGAGCCCGTAGTTCCCCAGTGCCTGGACCTGCTCGCTCGAGCCGCCAGCGAGGTAGGCCCCCACCATTGCCCCAGCCCTGATGGGCTGGGCCGTCTTGTACTCTGCGACCTTGAGATAGGTGTCGATCGTCAGGTCCGGCTTGTGCCTGTATCTGTTCTGAATTATCTCGCCCTCCGCGAGGGCGGCGCACGCGTCCGCGGTCGTCTGCACGACGACCTCGTCGAACACACCCCCGATCCTGAAGGCCTTCGCGAACAGGAAGTCCCCTGTGACCACGGCGTTGTGCAGTCCGTACTTCTTGTACACTGTCTCCCTGCCGCGCCTGGTGGACCCGCCGTCATTGATGTCGTCGTGGATGAGGGTCGCTGAGTGTATCAGCTCGAACCCCGCGGCGATCTCCACCGCCTTCTTCACGTCCGACCCTCCGAGGGCCTTGTAGGTGAGAATCGTCACCGTCGGCCTGAGACGCTTGCCCCCGGCATCTATCACGTGTAAGGAGGCCTCATTGAGTACTTTTTCAGGGGACCTCACCATTTCGTGGAGCCGCGCTTCGACCATCTTCAGCTCCTTCTGGATGCCGAAGTCCCACGGCGCTGTCGTCATGGTATTTCGCATATAACCCATTGGCTACTTAAGAGTAACCCCAACTGGCCAGATGCCTGGCATGGCCCTGGAAACGTCCCGTTTCGAGTCCTGCGGAAGGGCCTCACCGCCATCCGGGCGCGAGCCCGGAGAAGGCCTCCGCTGCGTCCCTGCACGCGGACACGAAGGGGTCCGGGAAGAGGCCGATGCCCACGACCATGAGTACTGCGAATCCCACTGCGACGGCCATCATCGGGGGTATCTTCACGCTGTCCCCCGTGCCCTTCTCCATGTACATGTACTTGATCACGCGGGCGTAATAGTACAGGGAGAGGGCGCTGTTCAGCACCCCCGCGATTGCGAGCCATATCAGCCATCCCTGCCCGGGCTCGAAGGAGGCGTATACGGAGGATGAGAAAAGCACGAACTTGCTCGCGAAGCCGGCCAGAGGAGGTATGCCCGCGAGGGACAGCAAGAAGAGCGTCATCGAGAGCGCTAGGAACGGCGAGCGCCTGTTCAGTCCCTTGAAATCGTCCAGCTTCTCACCCACGGCGACGGCGCCCATGGCAGCCACGACCATGAACGCCCCTGACTTCATGAACGC
Organism: Methanobacteriota archaeon; assembly: GCA_020725925.1. Classification (GTDB taxonomy): domain Archaea; phylum Thermoplasmatota; class Thermoplasmata; order UBA10834; family UBA10834; genus COMBO-56-21. The sequence goes on along the minus strand of DYTN01000001.1, from coordinate 117,748 downwards.
GTGGGTCAGGATGTGGAACATGCCGCCAGCGACTGCGTACTGCGTCGCGACCGGCAGCGCGATGAGAACGTACCCCGCCTGGGCGATGGACGAGTACGCCAGCAGCCTCTTCATGTTGGTCTGTGAGACCGCTATGAGGTTCCCCACGGTCATGGTGATTATCGCGAGCGCGCCGACGGCGATGTCCCAGTCCGTCTTGGTGAGTATGAGCCCGATCAGGAAGACCTTGAAGAACGCCGCGAAGCCCATCTTCTTGGACGCGGCGGCCAGAAGGCCGGAGATCGGCGTCGGGGCGCCCTCATATACATCGGGAGCCCACATGTGGAACGGGACCATGGCGATCTTGAACCCGAAGCCAGCCATCAGGAGGACCGTCGCGAGGACCAGCACTGGTCCTGCATCGATGGGCTCTGTGCCGGAGACATAGCCTGCGAGCACGGGCTCTATGCCCACTATCTGGGTCGTCCCCGCGACGCCGTAGATCAGGGATATCGCGAACAGTGTGAGCGCGGAGCTGAACCCTCCGACGATGAAGTACTTCGTGGCCGCCTCCGCCGAGCGCTTCTCCGTCTTCCTGAAGCCTGAGAGGGCGAACGACGATATGCCCGCGATCTCGAGCCCGACGAACAGCGCGATGAGATCGGCCGCCTCGGCAACAACAGTCATGCCGGTGATGGCGAGGAGTATGAGCGCGTAGTACTCGCCCTGGTTCTTGTCGGCCTTGATGAATTCCGGCGAGCCGAGCACGACCACGATGCCAACGAACACGAACACCAGGACGAACAGGCCCGAGAACATGCTCACTTCGAGCAGCGCTATGTCGCTCGCAGGCGGTTCCCAGCCCCCGATGAACAGCCATTCTGTGAACAAGGCCGCGAGAACGAGCAGCGGCACGAGGGACGCCCACGCGAGGACCCGCTTGTCCTTAACCACGTAGTCGATGGCGGGCATCACGAGCGCGAAGGCGATCAGCAGGAGCTGCGGGAAGAAGCCGTCGAGGTAGTTCCAGACAGCCAACTCATCCACCTCCGAACAGGTCCAGCACGATCCTCACCGCAGGATCGATGTATTGGAACACGACGAGGGGGAACACGCCGAACAGCGCTATCAGGGCGAGCAGAAGGCCCACGGGGACGCTCTCGTACCAGTTCATGTCGTGCACGTGCGAAGTGTCTATCTTGGTTGTGAGTGGACCGAACATCGACCTCTGCAGGGCCCACAGGTAGTAGGCCGCAGTGATGGCCACGCTGATGATCGGCAGGAAGAGCCACAGCGCCCAGGTGTCGAACATGCTCGCCAGAACCATGAACTCGGCCGCGAAGCTCACGAGGCCCGGCAGCCCGAGGGATGCAAGGAACCCGATGGTCATCATGGTCGATGCGGCGGGCATCTTCTTGGACAGGCCGCCCAGGTCCTGAATGATCCTTGTGCCGCAGTGGTGCTGCACGACGCCGCACATCATGAACAAGACCGCTGTCACGAGGCCGTGGGCGAACATCTGGAACACGCCCGCGGCCACCCCCACCTGCGTGAAGGTGGCGTACCCGAGCAGCACGAAGCCCATGTGGCTGATGGACGAGAACGCGACCATCTTCTTGAGGTCGCGCTGGGCCAGGCAGACGAGCGCCCCGTACAGGATGCTCGCTATGGCTATGGCGGCCATCACGAGCTGCAGCGCCTCAGCCCCCTCGGGAAGCGTGGGCATGGCGACCCTGATGATGCCGTACCCGCCCATCTTGAGCAGCAGGCCTGCCAGCAGGACGCTGCCTGCCGTAGGCGCCTCGACGTGCGCGTCAGGCAGCCAAGTGTGGAAGGGAACCATGGGGAGCTTCACGCCGAACCCGAAGAACGCGGCTGCGAACACGGCTATCTGGAAGGTCCTGGCGAATTCAGATTGGCCAGCCCTCCAGATATCCTCCATGCCAAACGAGTTGGCGCCAGCCTCGAAGTACATGGCCATGATGGCTATCAGAAGCGCGAGGCTCGCGATGTGCGTGTATATGAAGAACTTGATGGCCGCGTAGTCCTTGTTCGGCCCGCCCCAGACGCCGATCAGGAAGTACATCGGTATGAGGACGATCTCCCAGAACACGTAGAACACGAAGTAGTCCAGCGTCGTGAACACGCCAAGAACGCCGACCTCGAGGACGAGCATGAGCCCGAAGTACTCCTTGGGCCTGAGCTTCGTGTCCCAGGAGAACAGGATCGAGATGGTGCTGAGGAGTGTCGTGAGCACGAACAGTGCGATGCTGAGGCCGTCCAGGCCTACGATGTAGCGTATCCCAAGGGACTCAATCCAGCTGTACTCCTCGTAGAACTGGAAGTCGAAGAACCCGTTGCCCTCGTGATAGCCTTCCGAGCCGGTGTTGGGCTCCACCATGAACGCGACCACGACGAGCAACGACAGGACCAGGGCGGCGGTCGAGAACCCGAGCGCGACCCACTTGGCGTACTTGTCATGCCTGCCGAGGCTGAACGACATGATGGCGCCTATGAGGGGCAGGAGTATGATTATCGATATGATCGGAACGCCCTCGAACATGGATCACCAACCTCCCCAGGGCAGCACGTACAGGATGAACACGAGCAGGACCACTATGCCCAGGATAATCAGGCTGGCGTACCTCTGGACGTTCCCCGACTGCGCCTTCCGAATCGTGGCGCCCATGTTCGCGCCCAGGTAGGCAAACCCGTTCACGATGCCGTCGATGACGTATATGTCGAACCAGTCTGCCACGAGCGCGAAGCCATACCACACCTTCACGGCGAAGTCGTCGTAGAACTGGCTGATGTACCAGCGGTTCTCGAGGGCCCTCTGCAGCTTCCCCCGGACGCCGACCGCGAATACGGATCTGTCGAAGCCCGGAAGGTAGTAGACCCTGTAGGCGAGCAGGATGCCCGCAACCGCCAGGACGAGCGACACGTAGGTCAACGGGTCGGTGAATATCCTGACTGCTATGTCCGTGAGCGACTCGTGCAGCGGCGTCACAGGCAGATCCTCGATCGAGCGCTCGATGAATCCCATGAAGCCCTCGCCTACGAAGAGCGCGAAGCCGGACACGAGCGCCAGGCCCGCGAGTATCATGAGGGGAACGGTCATAATCTTCGGGGACTCGTGCGCGTGGACCTCGGATCTCGGGGCGCCGGCGAAGGTCATGAACCACATCCGGAACATGTAGAACGCCGTCAGGAACGCGGTCGCTACGCCCATCGCCCAGAGCGCGAAGAACACGGGGTCGAACTCTCCGCCTTCGTAGACGGCCGCGAGCACCTCGTCCTTGCTCCAGAAGCCCGACAGCGGGGGTATGCCCGCGATGGCCACGGAACCTATCAGCATGGTGATCGAAGTGATGGGCATCTTGCCCCTCAGGCCTCCCATGGACCGCATATCGTTCGTGCCCACGGAGTGGATGACGCTCCCGGCGCATAGGAACAGAAGGGCCTTGAAGAACCCGTGGTTCATCAGATGGAACATCGCAGCCGCGTATCCGCCTGCCTCGTGCGCATGTATGACGAGGTAGCCGCCGGCACCGAGGGCGAGTATCATGTAGCCCAGCTGGCTGACGGTGCTGTACGCGAGGACGCGCTTTATGTCGTTCGCGGCGAGGGCGCACGTGGCCGCGATCAGCGCCGTCACCCCTCCGATAATGGCCACGAACAGGAGGCTCTCAGGCGTCTGGACCAGAAGCGGGTAGGTCCTCGCGGTCAGATAGACCCCGGCCTTGACCATCGTCGCAGCATGGATCAGGGCCGAAACCGTCGTCGGGCCCTCCATCGCGTCCGGGAGCCACTCGTGCAACGGGAATTGAGCGCTCTTCCCAATCGCGCCTCCGAATATCAGAGCTGTGGCGAGGGTCAGCATGTCCTGTGGAATCTCGCCCCGGGACACGATGCTCCCGGCACCCTGGCCGAAGAGGACCGCGAAGTCGAGGGTGCCTACGTACTTGAACAGGATGATGAGGCCCGCCATGAGCATGATGTCCCCGACGCGGGTCACGATGAAGGCCCGCTTGGCGGCACTGGCGGCTGACGGCTTCTCGTACCAGAAGCCTATGAGCAGGTACGAGCACAGCCCGACCAGCTCCCAGAAGATGAACATCTGGAGGTAGTTGTCCGCGATGACGAGCCCGTACATCACGGATATGAAGAGCATGATTTCCGCGTAGTACCGCCTTCTGCCGACGCCCTCCTCGTGCATGTACCCGCCGGAGTAGATGACCACGAGCGTACCCACGACGGATATTACGACCAGCATGACGGCCGTTAGCTGGTCCACCCAGATGCCGAACTCGATCCTGAAGTCGCCGATTATGAGCCATGTGGACCTCGGCGCATCGTGCGTGAGCGTCTGTCCGTTCAGCACGTCCCAGATGACGAGCATGGAGAGCACGAGCGCCCCAGCGGCACCAGCCACGGCGTACCCTCCGCCGTCCTCCCAGCCCAATGTGCGCTTCGGCAGGAGGCCTATGAGCACGAACGCCAGGAAGGGGAACACCGGTATCAGCCAAGCGTACGCAATCCAGTCAATCATCCTACCACCTCAGGATGTTGATCTTGTCAACATCGATGGTCTGGTATCGCCTGTAGACCGAGAGCAGGATGGCCAGCCCGACAGCCACCTCGGCGGCTGCGATCGCAATCGAGAACAGCGCGAACACCTGGCCCGACACATCGGTGCCGAACGCCGGGTGCAGCGTGCTGTAGTAGGAGCTGAACGCGACCAGGTTGATGTTCGCCGCGTTGAGCATAATCTCTATGCACATGAGCACTACGATGGCGTTCTTCCTGGTCATGACGCCGTACGCGCCTATGACGAACATCAGGGAGCTGAGGATGAGCCAGTACTCCAGCGGGATCATTCTCTCTCCTCCTTCGCCAGGAAGATGCCGCCCAGGAGGGCGACCAGCAGGAGGATGCCGACCAGGAACAGCACGAGCGCGTAGCCAGTCACATCGGTCTCCCCGAAGAGCGCCCTCCCGACATCCTCGTTCGAGTTCTGGTCCAACTCACCGTCAGGCCACGAGACGGAGAGCACTATCCCGGCCAGCAGCAGCGCGAGCACGAGCACGGCGAGAGCCCTCAGTCCCCTGCCGTTCATCGCCTCTCACTCTCCATTATCTCGCGCTTGGTGAGCATGATGCCGAAGAGTATGACCACGACGACCGCGCCGACGTATACGAATATCTGAATGATGGCAACGAACTCGGCGCTGAGCATGACGAACAGGCACGCGACCGCGATGAAGCATGTCGCGAGGGCGATGACGCTGTGGACTATCTCCCTCGAGGAGACCACGAGGAGGGCAGATACTAGGGCCGAGGCTGCCAGGAACAGGAACACGAACAGCTCCCAGGTCACTCCCTCACCCCCGGCATCTCGATGGCGTCGAACTTGCACGCCCGGAAGCACCTGCCGCACCCGACGCACTTCTCGAGCACGAATACCGCGCGCTTCTTGGGCTTGCCCTTCTTGCCGTCCTTGAGCACCTTCTCGGTGCCTGGCATGTCCATCATGTAGATCGCGTCTGCGGGGCACGCACGCACGCAAGCACCGCAACCCGTGCAATTCTGGAGCACGAGCTTCGGCTCCGGCATCTCGAAGTAGGATTCGTAGACGTCCTTCATCTCGAGCGCCTTCTCAGGGCACGCGATGACGCACTTCCCCTCGGATGTGCACTTGTTGTAGTTGATTTCCGGCTTCGAGCGCCCAACGCCCTCGATGGGCATCATCGCAATGCACATCTCGGGGCACTCCCCCGCGCACTTCTCGCAGCTCGTGCACTTGCTCATGTCCAGGACCGGGAGGAGGCGCTTCTGCCTCTCCTCCACGACCTGGCCCGCGTATGTGTCGTCCCTGAGGTCCTTCGGGCCGAACTTGATCTTCTCCCTGTCCCTGTCCGCGAGCTCGAACTCGACCGTCTCGTGGAGCGCGACCGTGGGGCATATCTCGACGCAGAGCCCGCAGAACAGGCATCTGCCCAGGTCTATGCCGGGGCGCTCGATCTTCCCGAGCTCGGGGTCCTCGAGCTTCTCCATCCACATGCAGTCGTTGGGGCATATCTGGACGCAGTTGCTGCAGCCTATGCACCTCTTGAAGTCGAGCGTGTGCTTCCCCCTGTATGTCGGGGGGAGGTCCAGCTTCTGGTACGGGTAGAGGATGGTGTTCGGCTTCCCTCGTATGAGCGAGCTCCAGACCTGCTTGCCAGTGCGCCTGACGGGCCTCACGACCAGCCCGAGCGTGCCTGAGCCCTTCCGCTTGGCCATCAGAACCACCCCATCGTCTTGAAGGCCACCGCGATGAACAGGTTCAGGACCGCCAGCGGCATGAGCCTCTTCCAGCCGATGTCCAGTATCTGGTCGACCCTCACCCTCGGGAGCGACCAGCGGGTCCACTCGACGATGACGAACACCGTGTATGCCTTAATCAGGAACCAGATCGGGTCCGGGATGAGTTCCGGACCGTGCCATCCGCCCAGGAACAGGGCGGTCGCTAGGGCCCCGCCGATGTAGCCTCGGAGGTAGCTCGTCATCATGAACAGCCCGAACCTCATGCCGCAGTACTCGGTCGTCCAGCCCTCGACGAGCTCGGCCTCGGCCTCGGGCAGGTCGAAGGGCTGTATCTCGACCTCCGCCATGAGGCACACCATGAAGACTATGAACCCGAGGAACAGCGGTATGGCGAACCAGAGGTCGTGCTGGGCATCAACGACGCCCGAGAAGCTGAAGCTGCCCGCGAGGAGCAGGACGCTCGCGACCGTAAGGAGCATCGGAATCTCGTAGCTCATCATCTGGGCCGCGGACCTCATCCCGCCTATGAGAGTGTACTTGTTGTTCGAAGACCAGCCGGCGATCAATATCGAGAAGGGCGCGATAGCAAACATGGCGAACGCGACCAGCACTCCCGCGGGGACTCCGGCACCCGATTCGTTCGTGGCTATGCCGAAGTCGCGCCCCAGTGGTATGGTCGCGAGCGCTAGGAACGACGACGAGATGAATATCACCGGCGCGAGCAGGAATCCCACCCTGTCTGCCTTGGCGGGCGTTATTATCTCCTTCACGAACAGCTTGATGCCGTCCGCGAGGTTCTGGAGCCAGCCTCCGATTCTGTAGCCCACATAGTACGGCCCGTAGAAATCGAACATCCTGCCCATGAACTTCCTGTCGAGCCAGATGAAGTTCAGGACGTTGATGAGCGCGATGATGACTATGATCAGGACCTCGGTGAGGATGGTGAAGAACGCGATGTTGCTGTCCGAGGCAGCAAAGTCGCCCACGGCGTCGAAGAAGTCCCCGAAGACCCACGGGAGCACGTCCCCGAGCCAGTACCACAGGTTGTTTACCAGGTCCACGAGCCAGTGTATGATTCCGTAGCAGAACTCGTACAGGTTCATGGCCTCACCTATCCGTCTCGCCGATGCACATGTCGAGCCCGCCCATGATGGCCACGACATCCGCCAGCTTGTAGCCGATAAGCATCTTCGGGGCCGCGGAGACGGTCACGAAGATCGGGCTCCGAATCTTGACCCGATAGGGCCTGTCAGTGCCGTCCCCCACGATGTACATCATCCCCTCGCCCCTCGGATCCTCGACCCTTCCGAGGCCAGTCCCGACGGGGGCGTTCCTGGGTGCGCGTATCCTCCATTTGCCCTTGGGCATCTTCTGGACCGCCTGGCGGATGATCCTGCAGCTCTCGGCCATCTCGATCATCCTGACCCTGTACCTGGAATAGCAGTCCCCGTCCGGGTGTGTGGCCACGTCGAAGTCCATCTCGGGGTACACGGAGTACGGCATGTCCGTCCTTAGGTCATACCTCACGTCTGAGGCGCGGAGGGGCGGGCCGGTGACTCCGAGGTTCATCGCGTCCTCCTTCCGGAGCTTCCCGACGTCCACGTTCCTCATCATGAAGACCTTGGAGCCGTCGAACAGGTCCTCGTACTCCCTGAGCCTCTTCTCCATGTACGAGCAGGCGCGCAGCGCGTCCCTCCCGAAGGTCGGGGGGACGTCGTGCGCAACTCCGCCTATCCTGGGATAGTTGTAGGTTATCCTCGAGCCTGTCAGCGCCTGGAGGATGTCGATGAAGACCTCCCTGTCCCTCATGGTGTAGATGAACCCGATCATCAGGCCGAGGTCAGCGGCGTACGCCGCGAGCCACATGAGATGCGACGCGATCCTCTGCATCTCGATGGCCGCGACGCGTATGTACTCCGCCCGCTCCGGCACCTCGACCCCCATGAGGTCCTCGACCGTGAGGCAGAACAGGTGGCTCCATGTCATGGACGAGCCGTAGCAGAGCCTGTCGGAGATGGGTATGATCTGCGGGTACGTCCTGTCCTCGCACAGCTTCTCTATGCCTCTGTGGAGGTACCCGACCTCGGGCTCGGCGTCGACGATGGTCTCGCCATCCACCTTGACCCTGAGGTTCCAGAGCCCATGCGTCATCGGGTGCTGGGGGCCCATGTTGATCCACATCTCCGCCATCCTTGGTCACCCCTTGAAGTCCTTCCTGAGCGGATGGTAGAGATAGTCTTTGGGCAGCAGGATCCGCTCCAGCTTCGGATGGTTGTTGAACCTGATGCCCATCAGGTCGTACGCCTCCCGCTCCTGCCAATTGGCCCCGCCCCACACAGACGAAACGGAGTCCACAGCCGAGTCCTCCTTGGGCGTATGGGTGATGAGTTCCAGCAGGAGCTTGTTCTGATAGGAAGCTATGTGGTACACGACCTCGAACCTGTTGTCGTACTCGACCGCAGAGATCATGGACAAGTGCTCGAAGCCCAGGCTGTCCCTGAGGAACCTGCAGGCCTTCACGAGCTCGTACCTCTCGATCTTCGCCCTCAGGACGCCCTGGCGGAGCTTCTGGAAGTCCGAGACGGCGCTGGAGAAGTGGTCCAGGAGCGCCCTGACGACCCTGTCCTCGGGCACCTCGTCAATCCTGCTTGGGGCCTTCTCGATGCCCTCCCTCAGGACCCTCTGCCTCCCCTCCGTCACCCCTGCATCCCCCTCACTTCCCCGTCAGGAGCCCCCTCTTGTTCTCCTTGATCAGCTTCTGGAGCTTCAGGAAGCCGTCTATGAGCGCCTCCGGCCTGGCTGGGCAGCCCGGAATGTATATGTCGACAGGTATGAACTGGTCGACCCCCGGCACGATGCTATAGCTGCTGTAGAACGGCCCGCCCGAGATGGCGCACTCGCCCATTGCGATGACCCACTTGGGCTCGGGCATCTGGTCGTACAGGCGCCTTAGCGCAGGCTTGAGCTTCTTGCTCACGGGCCCGTTGACCAGGAGGACATCGCACTGCCTCGGCGTCGACCTGTAGATCACACCGAACCGCTGCGCGTCGAACCTGGGAGCGGAGGCCACGGCCATCTCCAGGGCGCAGCACATGATGCCGAAGTGCAGCGGGTAGATCGAGTTCCTCGTGGCCCAGTTGAAAAAGTCCTTGGTGACGGCGTCCACGCCGCTCCCAATGGCCGAGCGTCGAAGGAGGCCTTCCATGACCTCGTCCGCCCACTTCAGGAAGTCCTTGGACTTGAAGGCGAATACCTGGCCGACCGAAGGCCCGTTCTTGTCGTCCTTCAGATCCAGATTATCTCCTCCTTCTTCAGGGCGTAGGTCACGCCCACGAGGAGAACGCCGATGAACATCACCATGAAGAGCTTCGCGAGCTCGCTCAGGTCCGCGAAAACGAGCGCCCAGAGGAGCACGAACACGGTCACGAGGTCGAAGGCGACGAACATGATGGCGTACATGTAGTACTGGAAGTGGAACTGTATCTGCGCGTCCCCGATGGGCACCTCGCCGCATTCATATGTGGTCTCGCCCCTGGGATCGTGCTTGTCGGTCCGGAAATACCTTGAGAGGAAGAACGCGAGCGTCGGAAAAAGCAGGGCTATAATCGCAAAAACTGCGACTCCCATATATTCCTCTGAAAGCATTGCTCGGGGATTTGCTACAATGTATAAATCGTTTTTCGATTCCGGGGTGCCTGTGGTAGGCAGTCAGTGTCGTGATTCGGCTTATTCGCCGTGCAGATGTCCAATATGGTGAACATGCCCCCGGGAAAATGGGGGCCCGTTGACCGAGGTCGCTCTCCCCGGCTACCTGAGCTTCGCACCGCACCTCGCGCAGAAGGACGAGCCGGAGTCGATCGGGACACCGCACTGCGGGCAGTTCGTGCCCACCACAGGATGTGGGGCGTACTGCTGCGGCTGCATCGGACCAGCGGGCTGCTGAGGGGCGGATGGCCGCTCCTTCATGACGGCGAACAGGACCACAGCCACGACCACAATGATCACGAGCACAACGGCAACAATGACCCCGATGAAGAGCGGCGAGATGGCATCGAAGAAGTCCTCCCCGATGTCCATGGATGTGATGTCATACTCGATCGTGGCTGCCACCGAGCTAGGATTCGTCCACACGAACGTGTACTGGCCGCCCGTCGGGGGATCGTAGAAGTCCACATGGGTCGAGCCAGACGATGACTCCACGACCGTGCCGCTGGGGTTCCTGAGCTCGAAGTTCAGCGAGGCAGAGGAGGTCCAGTGATACGTGACAGTAACGTCCTTCGTGAGCGTGAACGGGACTGTCAGAGTGCCCCCCGCGGGTATCGTGTTGGAGTCCGCGCTCGCCTGCGCGGGCGCGAGCATGAGATATGCTATCGCAACTAGACCAGCCACACCAAGCGCCATTCCCGTTCGCATGGTAATCGACACGTAATCCACTAGCTGCTATAACTAAGATGCTTGGTTCCGACTGGCAGCAAGCGCCGGCCTTTGGGCGCCGAGCATGTAATGGCGTAGGTTCTAATAGCACGGCCCTTGTTGACTAGGCCGATGGCCGTCCCGGACCTAGTCCTGCTTCATCCGCCAAGCGTTCTGGACTTCAGAAAGAGAACGCAGCTGCTGGGCCCGGTGAGCGACCTGATACCGTCCACGCCGGTCTTCGAGATGTATCCGATCGGCTTCACGACCATAGCTTCCCATCTCGAATCGAACGGCTTCGCGGTCAGAATCGCAAACATCGCGACGCGCATGTTGACATCTGACAAGTTCGACCCCGAGAGGTTCGTTAGGTCGCTCGACGCCCAGGCGTTCGGGATCGACCTCCACTGGATGCCTCACGTGCAGGGAGCGCTCGAGCTCGCCAAGATGGTCAGGAGGCACCATCAGAACACACCTGTAATCATGGGCGGATTCAGCGCATCATACTACCACGAGGAGCTCATGCGGACCCACCCGGAGGTCGACTTCATCCTCAGGGGCGATTCGACCGAGATCCCGATGGAGTCTCTCCTCGAAGCCCTTGCCAAAGACAAGAGCCTCGACGAGATCCCGAACCTCACCTGGAGGGATAATGGCCGGGTCCGGGCCAATCCGCTCACGCACGTCCCGGACAGCCTCGACGCCATCAAGATCGACTACGGTCTGATGGTGAGAAAGGTGCTGAAGTACAGGGACCTCGAAGGCCATCTGCCGTACAAGAACTGGAAGTCCAACCCGATGTCGATCGCCGTCTCTGTGAGGGGGTGCGCGCACAACTGCATCAATTGTGCCGGCTCGTGCGACTCCTTCGGGCGCAACTTCGGCAGGAAGAAGCCGGCGTACAGGTCCCCTGAGCTGCTCGCGGACGATGTGGACAGGGCAGAGGACTACGTCAAGGGCGCCACCTTCGTGGTCGGGGACCTTCGCCAGGCCGGCCGCGCATACGCCTCGAGGTTCCTCGATGAGCTCAGGAAGAGGAGGGTCAAGAACGAGGTCGTGATAGAGCTCTTCACGCCTGCTGACAGGGAGTTCGCGGACGAGGTCTCAAGGAGCATCGAGCAGTTCAGCGTCCAGATGTCTCCCGAGACGCACGACGAGACCGTCAGGAAAGCCCAGGGAAAGCTGTACACGAACGCAGGGCTCGAGAAGAGCGCGGAGGCGTTCCTGGGTGCCGGGTGCGGGAGGTTCGACCTGTTCTACATGATCGGCCTGCCGCTGCAGACGCGTCAGTCTGTCGATGACACCGTATCGTACACGAGGAGGCTGTTCGAGCGGTTCAGGGGGAAGCGCCTGTTCCCCTTCATCAGCCCCCTGGCGCCCTTCATAGATCCCGGAGGCAATGCGTTCGAGAACCCGACCAAGCACGGTTTCACGCTGTTCGCCCGGACTCTGGAAGACCACATGCGGCTGGCCGCGATGCCCAGCTGGAAGCATGTGCTGAACTACGAGACGAAGTGGATGACGAGGGGGGACATCGTGGACGCGTCGTATGCCTCGGGGCTGGGCCTCAACGGGATCAAGAGGGACATGGGATTGATACCCGAGAGCGTCGCGGACAGAACAGAGGCGAGGATACTCGCCGCTCAGGAGCTCTCGAGGAGGATCGACGCCATCGTCGCCAGGGGGAAGGCCTCGGACAAGGACCTCGATGGGCTCAGGGAGGCGGCCTCGAGCCTGAGCGAATCGACCGTGTGCGAGAAGACGGAGCTCGACTGGACGGAGAACACCATCTACTCGAGCATCCCGAGGATGGTCGGGGCCCTGCTCCGAAGCAAGTGAGCTAGCTCAATCACTATTTTATGTCCCTTGGATGGTATCGGGTGTTGGCCATCAGATGATACTCGGGATATACGGCTTCCAGGATTCGGGCAAGACCACGGTTCTCGAGGAACTGGTGAGAGCCCTTGTCAGGAAGGGCTACAGCGTGGCATCGGTCAAGCATACGCCCCACGACAAGACGATAGATTGTGAGGGCAAGGACACGTGGAGGCACTGGAAGGCGGGGAGCGACCCGGTGGTGTTCTCGTCCAGAACTGAGACCTCGATTCTCAAGCACTCGCGCAGCAAGCCGGAGGAGATCGCCGCGCTCGTGATGCGCGAATACCGACCGGATGTGCTCATCATCGAAGGATACAAGGAGGGCATCTTCCCGAAGGTTGCCATCGGGAATGTCGAACCGAAGGAGGGTACTGTCCTAGTGAACCCCGCGCTGAAGGACCTTGTGCACTATGTCGAGTCGGAAATCGCAGTCGAGCGCGTCTTGGCAAAGCTCCCGGGGCTGGACTGCGAGAAGTGCGGCACAGACTGCAGGGGCCTCGCATCGGCGATCGCTGAGGGGAGGCGTGGGATCGAGCACTGCAAGGAGCTGTCGAGCGTCGATGTGGAGATCCTTGTTGACGGGCGGAGGCTGGCCACCGGGAAGTTCGTCTCCAGCATCGTGGACAACGCCGTCCGCGGGATGCTCAGCAGCCTCAAGGGCTACTCGCCCGGCAAGGATGTTGAAATCCGTCTCAAGGCTAAGAAGAGGAGTTCGAAAGGGCGAACCACCAGGAAGGCCAGATAGTACCGCGGGCACAGGCAGTTCGCTAGGTTTATCAACATTGAAGATATGCCTACGGCCAAGTGCTTTGACGGGCCGATTCCCAATAGAACGGGACGCGGCCTATGGGCAATACCGCAACTGACCTTGGTGGCTCTCATGAAGAAGATCAACGAGATAGAGAAGGACCTCTACGCGTGCCTGCAGTGCGGCTACTGCAGGTCCACATGCCCTGTCTACGGACAGATCGGATGGGAGTCCGCCACACCGAGGGGAAAGGTCTTCTATCTGAAGCAGATGGCCGCCAAGAGCCCCGTGGATAGGATGCTGGGGCGGGACACCAAGATCAACGACAGGTTCGTCGAGCGCGTGTTCCAGTGCACCTCCTGCGCTGCATGCGAACACAACTGCCATGTCGAGATAGACTTCGCGCACCTGTGGGAGGACGTGAAGGAGTGGCTCATAGACCAGGGATACGGGCCCATGGAGGCGCATAAGAAGATCAAGGAGCGGGTCATGGAGAAGCGGAACCCGTACGATGAACCCAAGGCGAAGCGCGCTGCGTGGCTCCCGCCCGAGACTAAGGTTTCGGACGACCCGGAGGTCGTCTTCTTCACGGGCTGCACGGAGGCCTACAGGATGCAGCCCCTCGCCGCAGCGACCGCGAAGCTCTTGGACAAGGCGGGCGTGAGGTTCAACATCCTGGGCGAGGAGGAGTGGTGCTGCGGCTCGCCCCTGCTGAGGACAGGCCAGAGAGCGTCCGTCAGGGACGACCTCGCACCTCACAACGTGCGCGAGATGGACAGACGCGGTTGGAAGGCGATGGTCACCGCGTGCGCCGGCTGCTACAACACGATGAAGAACGACTACCCGAAGCTGACGGGCAAGCCGTCGTTCAAGCTTCACCACATATCAGAGTACCTGGAGAAGCTGATCAAGGAAGGGAAGCTCAAGTTCACCAACGAATACAAGAAGAAGGTGTTCTACCACGACCCGTGCCACCTGGGCAGGCACGCGAAGGTCTATGACGCCCCCCGGGCCGTGCTCAAGGCGATTCCCGGGCTCCAGCTCATCGAGACTCCGTACGAGCGCGAGGACTCGCAATGCTGCGGCGCAGGCGGAGGATTCAAGTCGGCCTTCAACGACATGGCCGAGAGCGTCGCCTCGGAGAGGGTGAAGCAGGCCGTGGCTGCAGGGGCGGAGGTCATCGCGACCTCGTGCCCGTTCTGCCAGGTCAACCTCAACGCGGGCGCGAAGAAGGCCGGGCTGGACATCATGACCATGGACATCGTGCAGATAGCCTTGCAGGCCGCGTAGACGCCCAGCCAATCGGCCTGCACTTCATTCCAGACACGCGGATCTCGGGCCGGGTCATCTTGCCCGGGGAGCGCTGCGTGCCCGGGCCCTCCACTCGTCCTCGAGGATGCCCATCCACAGCTCGTCACAGTACTTCCCACGGTGGAACCTGTGTTCCCTCAGCACCGCCTCGACCACGAACCCGCACTTCTTGTAGCACGCGAGCGCCCGCGCGTTGACAGAGTCGACCGTGAGGCAGACCTTGTGGAGGCCCAGGGTTTCGAAGCCGAACCGGACGAGCGCCTCGAGGGCATCCGTGCCGTACCCCTTGTCCCAGAGTTCCCGCTCACCTATCATGATGCCCAGGACGGCGAACCTGTTCTGATAGTCTATCACATTGAACCCGCAGTTGCCTATGGGCCGACCACGCTTGGTGAGTATGGTGAACTGCCTGCGATCGTCCGTGGGCTCGAGCTGCCGCTCGGCCCACTCGCGCTCCCTCTCGGCGGAGATCGGATAGTTCCTCACGCCCAGCATGTCTACCACGACTGGGTCATTGATCCATTTTTTGTAGAACTCCACATACTCCGGGCCTGCGGCGACGAGGTTGACCTTCTTCCCGCGGATCATCGCCCCCTCCCCCTGAACTCGTCCGCGAGCACGGACATGATGATTGAGCTGGCCCAGCAGCCCCTCTCGAAATGGTCCTCCCTGAGGATGCCGTCCCTCGAGAACCCGCATTTCTCGTAGCACCTGATGGCCCGGACGTTGCGCTCGTTCACCCTGAGCCA
Organism: Methanobacteriota archaeon; assembly: GCA_020725925.1. GTDB lineage: Archaea > Thermoplasmatota > Thermoplasmata > UBA10834 > UBA10834 > COMBO-56-21. Next base: position 102,362 of record DYTN01000001.1, on the reverse strand, counting down.
GACCCTGTGCACGTTCATGCGGTTGAACAGGAAGTCTAGGACGCCCGCCACGGCCTCCGTCCCGAAGCCCTGGTCCCAGCTCGGACGCTCCAGTACTATGCTGAGGTGGGCGGAGGCGTTCCTGTCGTCCATGTCCTTCACGCTGAGGATGCCGATCGGCCTCCCGCCCCTCCTGAGCGTGACCGTCATATGCGCCTCCCCCTCCCTCGCCGACACTGATGCAATCCACTTCGCCTCAGCCTTCGGGCCGACGGGGAACACCAGCTCGTACGCCCCGAGAAGGTCCCTCACCTCGGGGTCGTTCACCACGCCCGCGAGGAACTCCGCATCCTCCGGCTCGAGCGCCCGGAGGACCAGCCTCTTGGTCTCTATGTTCAATCCTGATCCCAAGAGGCCATGTCGGTGCCGATATTACATATCTTCTGTGTCAGAGCCCGGCCTTCTTCCTGGCCGTCTCACCCCTGAGCTCCTTCAGGGCATCAGAGGCGACCCACCTGGCGGACCTGGAGTCGAGCCTCGATATGGCCTCGGCGGTCTTGACGGCCTCCGTGTAGAGCGCCCTGCTACGCTTGCCCATCTGCCTAAGGGCCCAGTTAACGGCCTTCCTGACGTAGTTCCTCTCGTCGGTCGAGGACGATCTGATGGCTTTGAAGAACGGCAAGAACTTCCTGTCATCTGCCTTCTTGTCATGGACGGCCAACCATGCCATGAGCGCGAACCCGGCCCTCTTGACGAACTCCTCGTCCCTCCCTGCCCATTCGACGGCCTTGTCGTAGGCGAACGGCGTCCGGTCGAACAGGTTGCCGCAGACCTGGTCGCAGACATCCCAGGAGTCGAACTCCCCGGCCCACGAATCCATCTGCTTCTCGGTGACCTCTGCCGGATTGTCCACGAGGGAAGCGAGTATCCTGGCCTCGTGCATCCCTGAGGACCAGAGCTCCAGAGCCAGCCGGTGGTCCTTCTCGACGCCCTTCGCCAGCTTCCGGATGTCCACCACAGAGACGCCCAGCGTGTTGCGAGGGTTGATCCCGAACCTGGCCATGCCCTCGACGTTCTTCGGGTCTGAGTGTGCCTTCAGCCCCTTGATCAGGGACCTGGCTTTCGCGCTCAGATGCCCGTCCATGGGACGCCCTTGTGTGCGCTCATGACGATCTGAGTGTCCGTCTCCTTGATGCCGTCCATCTTGAGGAAGGAGTCTATGAACTCCTGGAGCTCCGTCATCCCGACGAAGAGCGTGACCACCAGGAGGTCGTACTCCCCCGTGACCCTGTACACCGCCACGACCCTGTTGTGGTTCACCAGGTTCTGGACGACCGAGTCGAGCTTGTCAGTGACGGTCTTCACATGGATGTACGCCTTCACGGTGTTCTCGATGAGCCTGTAGTCTATGTGTATCGAGAACCTGAGTATGATGCCCTTCTCGATGAGGTTCTTGATGCGCCTTCGGACGGTCGCCTCCGTCACATTGAGCTTCTTCGCGATCTCGGAGTTGCTCATCCGAGCGTTCTCCCGCAGCTCGCACAGTATCCTGATGTCCGTGCGGTCGATCGGCAGCATCTTGAGGTCAAGGCCCTTCCATCGCTCGTATATCTCGCAAGGGTGTTCGTTCGGACTCTGTGAGGTCATCGCATTACCGGTCAGGGCATGGACTAGATGTACTTCAAGCTAACGGAATCCATGCAAGAAGTTGAGGGATACAAACCTATTTCGAAGCCAATGCGCGCGATGTCCGACGATTGACATTCAGCAAGCCGCCGAGTTCGATTCAAGTCCCGAACCGGCGCTGCCTCATCTGGAAGGACCTGACGGCCCTGAGGAAATCGATCTTCCTGAACCCGGGCCAGTACACGTCGGAGAAGTACAGCTCCGAGTACGCCAGCTGCCACAGGAGGAAGTTAGAGATGCGCTCCTCCCCGGAGGTCCTCAGCACCAGGTCAGGGTCGGGCATGTCCTTTGTGTACAGGAACTTGGAGAAGGTCCGCTCGTCGATGTCCTCCACCGAGAGCCTGCCCTCCCTCACCTCCTGCGCCACGTTCCTGATGGCGTGGATGATCTCCTCCCTGCCGCCGTACCCGACTGCCATGTTGAAGAAGTACTTGTCGTAGTCCTTGGTCCGGTTCTCGGCGTACTTGATCGACTCAATCAGGTCCTGGGGCAGGAGCTCCCTCTGGCCGAACACCCTGACCCGTATCTTGTGCTTGTGCACGCGCTCGTCGTCCGCCAGGCGCTTGAAGTTCTGGACGAACATGCGCATCAGGTCGTCCACCTCGCCCTTCTCCCTCGAAACGTTCTCGGTGGAGAAGGCGTACACCGTGAGTATCTTCACGCCGATCTCCATGCACCACTCGAGGACCTCCTCGAGCTTCTGCCTGCCCTTCTCGTGCCCCTCGGCTATCAGCAGGCCGAAGTCCTTGGCGTAGCGTCTGTTGCCGTCCATGATGATCGCGACATGTCTCGGGACGGGCCTGGAGGTGATCTCCTTCAGGAGCCGCTTCTCGTAGGTGCCGTAGGCGGTGGACGAGATCGCCCTGGAGAGGTCCGTGGTCATCTGCAGCCGCTCAGTGGCACCCAATGCGGGCGCTCTTCTTAAAGCTATACATGCCCGAAGTCCTCTGGCAGGCCCGCGCTGTACAGGCCCAGGTCGAAACAGCCTATCGCGGCGAGGGCGCCTATCATCCCCCGCCTGCCCGTGACCTCCACTAGCTGGACCGCTGCGTCCTTGGCTGCATGCTCGGCGTCGTGCAACGACAGGATTGTGTCCTTGGCGTCTGCCCCGTACCTGACAAGCTTTCGGGGTATTTCGAGGCCCTCGAGCACGGCGATGGAGCTCTGGTCGGAGTAAGTGTTGTCCGATACGAACCTCTTGGCCCATGCCATCGCCTTGTCCCGCTCCTCGGGAAGGACCGCGAAGGAGACGCCGGTGGAGGCGCAGTTGGTGGTCTTCTGGGGCGCGTGCGGGTTGAGCTGGACGATCTTGTGGTTCAGGAAGACGCCGTGGGGCATCTCGCGGGCCAGCCTGAGCCCCAGGACCCAGGTGGCTCCCTTCTCCTTGGTATCGGTGTCATCTATACCTATGATGAGCCTATGGCGAGCGGGAGTGGTGATCCTGACCTCCACCTTCCTACTGCCGCCCACGTCCTCGTCGCTCAGGTACTCGGCCTTCTCGACCCCCTCTGCCTGGGGGAGGCACGCTCCCACGCCTACACTGGCGCCTGCAAGGCCCACCCAGGTCGTCTCGACTTTCCCTGCCTTGACCACCAGGGACTTGAGCGCCTGACCACCGGTGTCCTTGGACGCCGGGCCGAACCGGACCTCACCCTCGCCTATCCTGGCGTCCATGACCAGCGTGGTGCCCATGACCTCCACATGCTCGACGACGCCCCTAGCCCTGAGCCGGTTGATTGCGTCCCATTCTACAGGGCCCTGGGCACAACACTCCTCGACAATCTTCGCCTTCCCGGCCTTCTCATCTACCATGGTGATGAGCCGCTTCGAGAACATGGGCCCGTGGCGCTTCTTGAGCTCCGATGGTGTGATTATGGTCGCCATCAGGTATCAGACTTCCATTGACTCCCCGGGCTTCAGCACGACGACCTTAGCCTTTGAGGACTTCTTCACGAGCTTCTCGAACTCCTTGGGGTCCTGCTCTATGGCCGGCCACGTGTTGTAGTGCATCGGGACGACGACCTTGGGCTTGATCAGGGAGGTCGCGAGCGCGGCCTGCCTCGGGTCCATTGTGTAGAAGCCTCCGATCGGCAGGAGCGCCACATCGGGTTTGTACAGCTCGCCTATCAGCTTCAT
>DYTN01000001.1:67573-98551 GCA_020725925.1 Methanobacteriota archaeon | reverse complement strand
TGTCGCCGTAGACGCAGGTGTCCCCGGCGTGGTACACCACCTTCCCAGAGTCTATGACCATTCCCACCGGCATGGCCGCAGAGAACTCAAGGCCAGGGGCGCCTATCGAGGACGAGTGGAACGCAGGGACCATGGTTATGCGAGTGTCCCGTATCTTCGCGGTCCCACCGAGATTGAACCCGACGCTCTTGACGCCGGTCCTCTCGACGAACACGGACATCTCGACTATCGAGGCGATCGTGGCGCCGGTCCTGCGGGCGATCTCGACCGCATCGCCCAGATGGTCCCCGTGACCGTGGGTGACGCATATTATGTCGCAGTCGACCTTGTCGTGCGTCACGCAGGCCTTCGGGTTGCCCGTGAGGAATGGGTCGATCAGGATTCTGTCGCGCCCTTCCAACAGAAACGCGGAGTGGCCTAGCCAAGTGATCTTCATGTCAGCATCCCGGCCACTTCAACGCGTGGATGATATTTCTGTGTTTGGCCTGGGGTCACTCACAGTGACCGCCTATCGAGGAACCTAGCAGTGAGGTCCGGGAGGTTCAGCGCCTTCAGCCCCGAGCTCTCGAAGATGATCCACCTGCCCTTGACGCCCACAACCTCCCCGTCGTGCCTGCCCCAGGCCTCCTCGAGTCTGGGGACTTCGCGGAGCGGGAGTTCAATCGGATAGCCATCGAGCCAGGTCACCGGCTCGGGCCGCAGATGGAAGGCCTCCTCGAGAGTCACGGCCAACGCCTCGTGCCTCTTCCTTATGCCTTCGGAATCGACGGGCCGCGCGAGGCCCCTCAGGAGGTGTTCCTGCCTGTGCGCCTGTGGTATCCTCAGCCTCAATGATATGGCCTTCTCGGCGTCTCTAGCCCTCTTGCGAGTTGGGAACTTGCCTATGACGCAGTATGCGTCTGCCCCCTGCTCCACGAGCCTCCGGTCGACCCTGCGAGTCGAGCTCATGCCAAGCTTCATGCGGGTGTCGTAGAAGGCAACATAGAGAACGTGCTCCCGCCTGCAGAAATCCAAGTCGCACAGCTCGCCGTCGCACCGGGGCTCGAAGATGCAGTCCTGGTAAGGAATGAACGACTCACCGGCGCACTCCTGGCACTGGTCGAACCTCGAGACCGGAATCTGCTTCGGGCATGGAACGTACTCGTCTCCGTCCCACTGGCCCACGCATGTCTTCTTCTTGCTCGCAGCGAACCTCACGTCGTGAAGATCGAACTCCGAGATCTTCTTCTCCCGAAGGTCGAAGCATACTAAATGCGGCTCGAACCCCTCCCAGTGGAAGTCCACTGCATGGAGGGGGAACTTGTCCTGCAGCCTCTCGACGAGCAGTTGGTCGGCCCTCGCAAACATGCGAATGAAGAACGTCTCTTTCGGGATATTAACCGTTCACCTGAGGGGACACGAATATGCTCATTCCTCTGGAGGCTCCTGGCGGGGGATCTCCTCCTCTTCGGCCTTGTCCTCCGAGACCGGCTTCTCGGGAGGGAACTCGGCAAGGTCGATGTCGAGCTTCGAGAGGTACTTCGGGGGCACGTCCGTGGTGAGGTAGACCGTCTTGCCGGCCTTCTGTATCACGATCCCGTCCTCCATCGCTCCCCTGGAATCCACCTCAAGGATGACCGGCTCCGGGGTCCTGACCCTGCCCGCGTTCACGGCGTCCCCTATCCCCTTGCTCAAGTGCACCATCTTCCTGTCGGAGGGCTTCAGCCCGACCTCGAGCACGATGTCGACTTCTTCCTTTGTGGTCGGGTAATACAGCTTCTCGGGTATGCCCCCGATCGGGTGGTCGAGCTCCACCTCGAAGGAGTGCGCGTATGTCGCGCGGATCATGCCGTCCCTGTACTCGTACCGGCCCTTGTTGTCCGTCTCTATGATCGCGACTATGTGGTGCGGCCTGAGCCAATGGTATCTCCTCTGCTTCCTCTGCAGGGCGTTCACGAAGTCCCTGAGGCTCACGAACCCCTGCCTGTCCATCCTCAGGTCGAACCTCTCGGGGAAGTGCCTGAGCACGCCTGCCATTGTCCTGCTGAGCCTGTCCAGCTCCTCTGTGTTCATGAGGAACCTGCCCTCGTCGCCGCACACAGGGCACATCTCAGCTCTAAAATATCCGTGCTCCCTGCACTCCTTCAGCATGCGAGATACCTTAGGAACGGGTTATGTCAGAACCTCATAAAAGCTTTCGCCTGACCCGGGGGACAAAGCCAGCGGGTCAGGCATGATGAGGGGAATGATGGGAAGAGTGTTTTGCCCGGATCATGCACCGACGCCCTGGGGCGATGCTCACGAAGCTGCGGGACAAGCGGGAGAGGCCTCTTCGGGCTTGGGGGCCTTGGTCGCCATCGCTACGCCGAACGCCAAGAGCGAGCCTGCGCCAACTGCGATGAACACCCAAACGAACCCCGCCTGCGAACCTGCCAAGAAGCCCGGCACGAGCGCCCCGATCACCGCAGCCGCGCCGTAGCCCGTGAACACGAGCCCATAGTTGTTGCCCAGGTTCTTGGTGCCGAAGAAGTCGCAGGTCGTCGACGGGAACAGCGCGAAGTTGCCCCCGAAGGTGAACCCCACCAGCGATGCCAGAGCCGTTAGGCCCAGGAACTGAATCCACTCGCCAGACGGCTGGATGGCGCAGAACGCAGCTGCGCCGAACAGAACGATCCCCTGGGTCAGGAACATCAGCTTCATGGTGCTGGTCCTGCCGAGCCTGTCGGACACGGACCCCCAGCCTATCCTTCCTGCGGCGTTGAACAGCGCGAGGATTCCCGCGATGGTCTGGAACTGGGCCACTACCATCGTGGTCTCCGTCGGGTCGAGGAACTTCGCCACGTTTTTGACGTTCCCTATCATCATGAGGCCAGCCGTCGCTGCGAGGGCGAACATGAGCCAGAGGAACACGAAGCTCCTGGTCCTCAGCATCTCCCCCCGGGAGTAGTTGCGCGCCATGCCACCGCCGTTCGTCGCGAGCGTGGAATCCCATCCCTTGGGCTTCCACCCCTCGGGCGGGTTGACGAGGAGCTGCGCTCCACCGACGACCATCGCGAGGAAGATCAGGCCGAGGTAGAGGAAGGAGTCGTCGAGGCCCAGGGTCGGCTCCTTGATGATGAACGTGCCGACCTGCGTGAAGATGAACGCGCCAGCGCCGAAGCCTGCGACCGCTATGCCGCTCACGAGCCCCTTCTTGTCCGGGAACCACTTGACCGCGGCTGCGAGCGGGCACACGTACGCGAGGCCCAGGCCGATGCCGCCTATCACGCCGTACGTCATGTACATCATCGCTATGTTGTCGGTATACATCGACGCGACCAGGTATCCGGCCGCGTACACGAGCCCGCCGATGGTCGCCACGACCCTGGGTCCCTTCCTGTCCTGGATCCAGCCGGTGAACGCCATCGTCAGGGCGAAGACCGTTATCGCAGTCGCGAATATCCCGAGTATCCATGTCGAGGTGGACTTGTAGCCCAGAGTCCCCGCCAGCGGTCCCGTGAATATCGAGAACGCGTAGACGGAACCGAGGGCGAGCTGAACGAGCACTGCCCCCGCAACAACGAGCCACCTGTTGATGGCTTTCTTGTCCCGCATCGTTTCTTCGGCCATGCTATCTCCAATTCCATTCTGCACAATATATATTATTATGATCTTTCAAATGAGCGTCAAACCCACCGAGAATGTGAAGGGACCAAGGAGGCGTCAGCCCCCGTTGGAGTCCGCTCGGATCAGTCCTCTAGAGTCGATGTGTCTCCTATCGGAAGCCCGAGCTCCCTCGCCCTCAGGAGCCGCCTCATGATCTTGCCGCTCCTGGTCTTGGGCAGGGTCTTCACGACATCTATCTCCCTGGGGTACGCGTGCCCCGCGAGCTTGCTCTTGACGAACTTCTGTATGTCCGTCTTGAGCTGGTCGGACTCGGTGTAGCCCGGGGTGAGCACGATGAACGCCTTGATGATGTTGCCCCTTAGCTCGTCTGGCTTGCCGATCACGCCCGCCTCGGCGACCGCAGGGTGCTCGATCAGGGCGCTCTCGACCTCGAACGGCCCCACCCTCTCGCCCGCGGTCTTGATCACGTCGTCCGCGCGGCCCACGTACCAGAAGTAGCCGTCCTTGTCTATCTGGGCGGTGTCTCCCGTGTAGTACCAGCCGTGCCTGAAGTACTCGTTGTACTTCGCGGGGTTCTTCCAAATCTGCCTCATCATCGACGGCCAGCCCGGGCGGATCGCCAGGTTGCCCTCCTCGCCCTGCGGGAGGACCTTGCCCGTCTCGTCCACGATGACGGCCTCGATGCCGGGCATGGGTTTGCCCATCGAGCCTGGCTTGATGGGCATCTCGGGGAAGTTGGTGATGAGAATGCTGCCGGTCTCCGTCTGCCACCAGGTGTCGTGGAACGGTTTGCTGTCGAAGACATCGAGGGCCCACTTGACCCCCTCGGGGTTGAGCGGCTCGCCCACGGAATACAAGGCCCTCAGGCTCGACAGGTCGTACTTCTTAGGCATGTCGTCCCCCTTCGCCATGAGCGTCCTGACGGCCGTCGGGGCAGTGTACCACACCGAGACTTTGTGATTCTGGACCGTCCGGTACCAGCGCTCGGGGTCGAACCTGCCGCTCAGGCCCACTTGCGTCGCGCCGTTTGACCAGGGCCCGAGCACGCCGTACACGACGCCCGTGACCCAGCCCAGGTCCGCAGTGCACCAGTAGACATCTTCCTCGTGCACGTCCAGGACCCACTTGGTGGTCAGGTGCTGCTGCACGATTCCCTTGTGGGCGTGCACGACCCCCTTGGGTTTGCCCGTCGTGCCAGACGTGTAGAGCATGAACTGGAACTCCTCGGGGTCCATGGGGACCGTCTCGAAGGAGGCGCTCGCTTCTGCCATCTCCTTCTTCCAGCTGATCTCGCCCGCAGGCGGGTCCTCTTCGTCGACAACGATAAGGTGCTTCAGAGCAGGCAGCTGGCTCTTGACCTCGTAGAAGCGCTTCTTGAGCTCTTTGTCCGTGACGAGCGCTACCGCCTCGCTGTCGCCCAACCTGTCCCGGATCGCATCCGGGCCGAACGCTGGGAACATGGGACTTGCGATGGCGCCGTACTTTATCGTTCCGAGGAAGGCGACGTACGCCTCAGGGCTCCTCTGGAGGAACACGAACACCCTGTCCTGCCTCATGATGCCGAGCTTCTTGAGCACGTTCGCGAACCTATTCGTCTCCTCGTACAGCTGCTGGAAGGTGAACTTCTGTACCCTGCCCTCGCCGTCGTCGTAGACCAGGGCGACCTTGTCCTTGCGGGCACCCTTGGCATGCCTGTCGATAGCATTGTGGGCGGCGTTGATCTTGCCGCCTGGGAACCACTCGACATCCTTGTCCGCGTCCGACCACTCGAACGATTGCCTCAGCTGCTCGAAATTCTGGAGATTGGGCTTCAGCCTGAGCTTGGTGGGGTCCTTTATCACAAGGCCCTCGTGCATCAGTTCGGTGCTCTTGTCCGCCATCGTGTCACACTTCCCGGCTTTCCTTCCTGTCGCTGCTAGACCGTGGATCATGAAACCGCACTGGCAACCCCTCGCGCCCATCCCCCGCGGTCGTGTGGGGCTTACAGCTTCGGTCTCTGTCGAACCTCATTTTGAATGGCCTAGTAATGCCTTTCGATGCGACAATGCCGATTTCACGTACCTGGCATTTCGTCGACGCGCGGGTTTTTCGGAGGAAGGCGACGAGTTTCGACCGCCTCGATGGACCGCCGACGCGGGCGGGATATCTCCGGATTCCCGAGTTCGGATATTCGAGAGAACGGATAGCGCTGTTCCCGAAATCAGACGTGACGGCGAGTGCACACGAACGTACGTCGGATGAATCGCGCCCTAGACCCCGAGCGTGCTCCTAAGACCTTAGGCATAAGGTAGAGCGGCTCAGGCGTCGTAGCAGGTGACGACGAAGAGGGCGAGGATCATGACTAGCATATATGAGACGAGGACGAGGAACCTGCAGAAGCTCATACGGGAGGAGAAGTTCGACGGCATATTGCTGTTCGATCTCCCGAACTACTTCTACTACACGGGAGACCTGAGGAAGCAGCCAAGGGCGTTCATACCTGCTGACGGCGAGCCCACTCTACTGACGTTCTCGGGCGACGCCGAGGACGCCCGCAACTCCAGCTGGGTCAAAGACGTGAGGCCATACAACGCCATGCACGAGATGATGGTCGCAATCATGGGGATCATGCGCTCGACGGGAAAGGAGAGGCCCGTCATCGGCGCGAACTACGACTTCCACCTTCCGGCTTTCCTAATGGAGCGGTTCAAGCTCGCGAACCCGCTGGCCGTCATGAAGGACGCCTCGGACCTGTTGATGGAGCAGCGGATCGTGAAGAGCGGTGAGGAGATAGACAACGTCGCGACGGCACAAAGGATTGCGACGCATGGCATGGAGCGGGCAAGGGAGGTCATCAGGGGGGGAGTGCCGGAGTACGAGGTCGCCGCGGAGATAGAGTACACCATCAAGAGGAAGGGCGCGGAGGGGCTGAGCTTCGGCTCGTTCGTCAACTCAGGCGCGAGGTCGCAGGGCATCCACGGTCTGGCCACTAGACGTGTCATCGAGCAGGGGGATCCTGTCCTCGTGGATGTGAGCCCTATCTACAAGGGATACTGCGGGAACCTGACCAGGGTGTTCAGCGTGGGGCCTGCCAGGCCGGGACTGAAGGAGGTGGCGACGGCGTTCCTCGAGGGCAAGGAGAAGACCCTCCAGGCAGTCCGAGCGGGAGCCAAGGTCATGGACATGGACAACTCCTTCTACGAGAGCCTCAAGAAGGCCGGGCTGGGCGAGCACCAAATCAGGGGCATCTCGCACGGCATCGGCCTCGCGTTCGAGGAGAAACCCTTCCCGACGATCTTCCCAGAGCACATGATCTTCGAGCTCAGGCGGGACATGACCATTTCCGTCGGGCACAGCCTGCTGTATGTTCCGGGCAAGGGAGCGGCAAGGTTCGAGGACGTGTATCAAGTGACCGAGGCGGGGGCAAAACCGGTCGCGCCCTTCGAGGAGGCCGTAATCGAGGTGTGAGGTGAGCGAGGATGACGATCGACATCGAGAAGGTCAGGGAAAAGCTCAAAGAGGTCGTGGACCCGGAATTCGGGAGACCGATAGTGGACAGGAACCTCATAGACGAGGTCAGGGCCGATGGAGGGACTGTGACCGTCGTGTACCATCTGACCGTGCCCTTCTGCCCGTTCGTGTTCGCGACCCACATCGGCAAGGACATCAGGGAGAAGGTCAAGCAGGTCGAGGGGGTCGAGAAGGTCATTGTGCAGGTCAAGGACCACATCCAGACAGAGGAGATCAATAAGATGCTGAAGGAAGGTGAGAAGTGATGCCGAGGAGCGAGAGGAATTTCGATCTAGACACGGACGCAGGGACACTAGCGGCATATCTGTCCGACCCGGCGAACGTCAGCAAGCTGCTTCCGTTCGTCGCGGGGACAAACGAGAAGGGCGAGTGGCTGATCAAGGACCAGCACTCGAAGGTGGTCCAGACAAAGCGCCTGGTGCCCACTCTGACGGTGCTGCCAGGTGGGACGCTTGAGTGGGTCGGCAAAGGGGAGAAACTCACGGCGAAGCTGGAGATCGAGATCAAGCGAAGGAAGGCGGGCTCGACGGTCCGAGTGGCGCTCACGATGGACGTCGAGGGGGCTCTGGGAACAGTCCTGACACCCATCATCGCGCTGAACATCAGGAACCAGCTGGACGCGTTTGTGGCAGGCCTGCGCGAGTGCTTCGATGAGCATGAGCACGCTCCGGGGGAATGCCACGCGTGCCCGATCTGTGGGCACTAGCTGAAGGCGCATCGCAGGCTGTCCCACGCGCGATGGGGATGGCCGTCAGCCCTTCCAGCTGTGGTGTATCTTCGCCGCCTGAACCGTGTTCTTCATCAGCATTGTGATAGTCATCGGCCCAACGCCGCCCGGCACGGGCGTGATGGCTTTGGCCTTCTCCTTGACGGCGTCGAAGTCCACGTCCCCGACAAGCCTGCAACCACCCTTGGCTGCGGGGTCGCTTATCCTGTTGACCCCGACATCGATCACGACCACGCCGTCCCTGACCATGTCCGCTTTGACGAATTGAGGCGACCCGATTGCCGCTATCAATATGTCCGCTTGCCTGGTGATCTCTGCGAGGTTCTTGGTCCTCGAGTGGCATATCGTGACCGTCGCGTCAGCGCCCTTGGCCTTCTGGATCAGTATGCATGCGACAGGCTTGCCCACGATGTTGCTCCTGCCCAGGACGACCACGTGCTTGCCCGCAGGGTCGTTGCCGCTCCTCAGCAGGAGTTCCTGGACCCCGTGGGGAGTGCAGGGAAGGTATGCCTCGCTCCCGACCACCATCTTGCCTACATTGATCGGGTGGAAGCCGTCAACATCCTTGCCCGGGTCGATCCTCAGCAACACCTTCTCCTCGCTGATGTGCTTAGGGAGTGGCAGCTGGACCAGTATGCCGTCGTACATCGGGTCCTTGTTGTACTTGTCGATCAGGCTCAGGAGCTCAGCCTCGGTCGCCGACGCAGGCAGCCTGATCGTCTCCGAATGAATGCCCATCTCGACGCAGGCCTCCCCTTTCTTCCGGACATAGACCTGCGAGGCGGCGTCCTCCCCCACGATGATGACGACAAGCCCCGGCACGACGCCGTCCTGCTTCATCCTGGCGACCTCGGCCTTTATCTCTACTCTAATGCTCTTGGCAACCTCATTGCCGTTGATGATGGTGGCGACCATTCAGAAACCCCATGAGGGGGATGCAGGTTTCGTACTTAATCCTTTCAGAAAGGTTGGCGAGGAGCCCACGATCCGATCAGGATTGGGCGCACGGATTCCATCAGCCGGAACAGAGGCCAGCGCCTTGATGAGCCAGTGGACTGGTGCCAAAACGTTTTTCTATGCGTGCCGAATACCCTGGCAAAGGGGGAATTCTGATGGCTATGAAGCCAGACATTGAGATTGCTCAGGCGGCGAAGGTGCAACACATTGAGGAAATCGCGAAGAAGGTCGGCCTATCTCGGGACGACCTTGAGTTCTATGGCAAGTACAAGGCCAAGGTGCCCTTGGATGTGCTCAAGAGGTTCGACAAAAACAAGGACGGGAAGCTGATCTTCGTCACCGCGATAACGGCCACGAAGGCCGGCGAGGGGAAGACGGTCACGTCCATCGGACTATGCCAGGGCATGGGACAGCTTGGCAAAAAGGTCATGCTGTCGCTGAGGGAGCCCTCACTGGGTCCGACATTCGGCATCAAAGGAGGGGCCACTGGCGGAGGTTACTCGCAAGTCTACCCGATGTGGGACATCGACCTCCACTTCACGGGGGACATACACGCGGTCGGCACGGCCCACAACCTGCTCTCGGCGCTTGTGGAGAACCATGTCACGAAGAAGAACCCCCTGAACATAGACCCGACCAGGATCGTCCTGAGGAAGGTCATGGACATGAACGCCAGGGAGCTCAGGAACATAGTCGTGGGCTTGGGCGGGAGAAGCGAAGGGGGCGTGCCGCACGAGAGCGGCTTCGACATCACCGTCGCATCAGAGATCATGGCCATACTCGCGCTCTCCAAGGACATGGCTGACCTGAGGCAGAGGCTCTCGAAGGTCGTGGTCGCATACACATATGACAACAAGCCAGTCACCGCGGACAAGCTGAAGGGCATCGGAGCCATGTGCCTACTCCTCAAGGACGCCATCATGCCGAACCTGTGCCAGACGCTCGAGGGCCAGCCCGCGTTCATCCACGGCGCCCCGTTCGCAAACATCGCCCACGGCAACAGCTCGATCATCGCCACGAAGTACGCCCTCAAGATGGCGGACTACGTCATCACGGAGGGTGGGTTCGCCGCAGACCTCGGCGGAGAGAAGTTCTACGACATCGTGTGCAGGACGGCGGGGCTGAAGCCAGACGTGGCCGTGCTCGTCTCGAGTGTCAGGGCGCTCAAGATGCATGGCGGCATGGACGAGGACGACATCGGGACACCGAACCTAGAGTACCTCGAGAAGGGCTTCGCCAACCTCGACAAGCACATCGAGAACATGAAGAAGTTCGGGGTGCCGGTCGTCGTGGCGCTCAACAGGTTCCCAACCGACAGCGACGAGGAGCTCGCGCTGTGCAAGAAGCACTGCGACAAGATGGCCGTGCGTTCCGCGCACTCGACCGTGTTCGCCGAGGGCGGCAAGGGCGGCATCGAACTCGCAAAGACGGTCCTCGAGTGCCTGGAGAAGGAGAAGTCCAACTTCCACGTGCTCTATGATGAGAAGCTGCCGATCAAGAAGAAGATCGAGACCATCGCGAAGGAGATCTACGGGGCGGACGGGGTCGTCTACACCGGGAGTGCTCCTGGCGACATCGCGGCCATTGAGAAGGCGGGCAACGACAAGCTCCCGATATGTATGGCCAAGACGCAGCTGTCGATAACCGACGACCCGAAAGTGAAGGGCGCTCCGAAAGGCTGGGTCCTGACAGTCAGAGAGGTCAGGCTGTCTGCTGGAGCCGGGTTCATAGTCCCGCTCACGGGGAAGATGATGACGATCCCGGGGCTCCCGACAGTGCCCGTAGCTGAGAGGATCAACATAGACGACAAGGGCTACATCACGGGCCTGAACTGAGCGGGTTCGTGGACTGAAACCTCTTTCCAGTTCTTGCCTGGGGAGAGCCTTTATCTCCCCAGTGCGCGTTCCAAATCGGCCGACACAGACCTGTCGTTTCGGGGAGAGGGTCTCGATGACTGAGGTGCTAGTTATAGGAGGCGGCCCAGCTGGACTGACCGCCGCTAAGAGCCTTGTGGACAGGGGGGCCGGGGTGGTCCTCGTCGAGAAGAAGGTGTCGCTCGGGGGAATGGCCCGCGAGCTGACATGCAAGGGGCTTGTGGAGTGCAGGAACTGCGGCGTCTGCTTCGCAATCGACCGCGCGGGTGAGATCGTCCGGGAGCCACTCGCGGAGATCATGCTACTTTCCGAGGTCGCGGCCGTCCAGAAGGACGATTCAGGATACTCAGTCAGGATCAAGAACTCCCCGAGGTACGTGACGGACGACTGCATCGGCTGCGGGAAGTGCGTTGAGGTCTGCCCCGTCGAAGGAAAGGCCGTCTTCCCGCCCACGGGGAGCGGCCAGCCGAGGACCTACTGGATAGACAGGAGCAGGTGCCTGCACTTCAGGAAAACGAGGTGCGAGAAGTGCGCATTAGTCTGCCCGACGAAGGCAGTCGACTTCGAGGACAGGGTGAGGAACGTCACCAGGAAGGTCTCAGCCGTTGTGTTCGCGACTGGCATGGAACCGATCGACGCGTGCGAGATGACGCGACTGGGCTGTGGAACCCTCAAGGATGTCATCTCGAGCGTCGATGCCGAGAGGATCCTCAACCAGAGGGGCAGGCTGGTCAGGCCATCCGATGGAAAGCCCCCGAAGAAGATCGCAGTCATGCAGTGCATCGGGTCTCGCTCGGTCAAGCTCGGGGTCGAGTACTGCTCCAAGTTCTGCTGCAAGTATGCCACCAAGCTGTCTCAGCTCCTCCTCGACACGGACCCCGAGGTCAACCTCGACTTCTACTTCATGGACCTGAGGACACTCTACGAGCCCCAGGACGAGTTCAAGCAGTGGGCGAAGGACAGGAAGACTGTGCGACTGCTGAGGACCATGCCCGCGTCAGTGTCCCCTGGCAAGGAAGGCAGGCTGCTCGTGAGGGCCGTCAGCGAGACGGACCTTGACATCACCGAGACCGAGTACGACCTGGTGATCCTCTCGGTGGGCATGAAGCCTGCTGGTGCAGCGTCCGAGCTGGCGAAGTCCCTCGGCATATCGGCCGACGAGATGGGCTTTGCCAAGGGCTCCGAGGAGCTCGAGTCCAGGGGCGTGTTCATTTGCGGAGCGGTCATAGAGCCGATGGACATCGAGGAGACCGCGGTGAGGGCGATAGCCGCGGCGTCGAGGGCCTCCAAGGGGGCGAGCGCATGAAGGCAATGGTCCAGGTGGTGCTCTGCAGGTGCTGCATCGAGGTTTCCAAGCTGCTCGACATGGAGAGGCTCCAGAAGGTCGCATCGGAATCCAACAATGTCGTCTCGACGGTGGCGGTCGACGCAGTCTGCGACGGCAGGAACCTCGCCCCAGTCATGGCCGAGGCGAAGTTGAAGGAGGTCGACAGGGCAGTCGTCCTCGCATGCCACAAGAAGGACATCAGCCCGGCCGTGGTGAAGGCGTACAGGCGCGCAGGCGTGAACGAGTACCTGGTCGAATTCGTCAACATCAGAGAAGAGGTCGTGCTCCCTCACATGGGCGACCATGAGAGCGCCCAGAAGAAGGCCGAGACGAAACTGAGGGCCGCCATCTCAAGGGCCGTGTTGCTATCCCCGCTTGAGAAGCTGACCGAGCAGATGGCGACCAGGAACGTGGTCATCATAGGAGCGGGGGTCGCAGGCCAGGCAGCAGCCAGCGAGGCGGCAAGGACGGGTGCGCACACGATCCTGCTCGAGAAGACGGGCAGGTCCCTGAAAGCGCCCGGGGTGATCCTTCCGCACTCACAGGTGGTTGGCGCGAAGGGCTATGGCGGCAACTTCACTCTGAGGATTAGGGCTGGCGAGAAGTCCGAAGATCTCGGCGCGGCAGCGGTGGTGGTCGCGACGGGCGGAGGCTGGACGAGCCTCAGGGGACCCCTCGCTAAGGCGGTCAAGGACGCGATGCCACTTTACAGGTTCTACGAGGTCCTTCTGTCCGGCAGTCCGCCGAACGGGCCCGTCGTCATTGTTGACACTCCAGACCCGGTGGGCAAGACCGTGAGGGTCCAGGACTACGCGTGGGACGAGACCCTGGAGACCGTCATCGAGCTCAAGAAGAAGCATCCGGACACGCTGGTCACGGTCGTCTTCCAGGAGATGCGGGCGTTCGGGCTGTCAGAGCTAGCCTACAAGGAGGCCGCCGACATAGGAGTCCGCTTCGTGAGATACGACAGGAACGGTTCGCCCAAGGTGGACCCGAAGCAGCCCAACACGCTAACGGTCAAGGACCTCTCCCTAGGAGAGGTCCTGAGCATCAGGTTCGGGACGCTGGTGTTCGCTTCGATCCCACCAAACGAGGACAATAAGCTGCTGGCTGACGCCCTCCGGATCTCGATGACTGCTGACGGAGGCACGAGGCGGGGCAGTATCCAGAGATGGCCCGTCACCACTCCTAAGCCGGGCGTCTTCGTCTGTGGCTCTGCGTTGTTCCCGAAGTCCAAGGCGGAGGCGAAGGTCGAGGGCCAGGCAGCAGGAGCGATGGCGGGAGCGTTCGTCATGCGCGGCGTCGTCGAGTATGGTGGCGTTGTGGCGGAGGTCACGCAGGATAAGTGCTCCGCGTGCCTGACGTGCGTGAGGACTTGCCCTTACGAGGCTCCGTTCATCGGGACCGCGTCAAAGGCCGAGATCAGGATTCAGGCATGCCAGGGTTGCGGCATGTGCGTGGGCATCTGCCCGAGCAAGGCGATCGAGTTACGCAACTACACGGACGAGCAGATCATGACAGAGACACGGACACTCCTCGGAGGTGATTTCTGATGACGGACAGGAGGCCAAAGATCGTCGGGTTCTGCTGCGAGAAGCACGGCGCGGACGCGGCAGTCCTGGCAGCGAGGAGCGGAAAGCATATCGACGCCAGCGTCAGGCTCGTACAGGTGCCCTGCACTGGCCGCATCGACGGTATCCACCTCCTGAGTGCGCTCGAGGAAGGCGCCGATGCTGTGTTCGTCCTCGGATGCCTCGAGAAGAACTGCTACTACGACACCGGCTCCATCGAGGGCAGAAAGCGTGTGGGCTATGTCAAACAGGTGCTCGCAGAGGCGGGAATCGAGAAGGAACGCGTCGAGATGTTCAACGCGGCGTCCACGAACGCGTGGGCCTTCCCAGAGGCCGCTGCGAAGATGGTCGAGGTCGCAAAGAGGCTCGGTCCCATCGGGGGTGGTGAAAAGTGATAGTCGCCAAAAGGAAGCCCCTGGGCGAGATAGCCGAGATGCTGGCATCGTACAAGAAGGTCACAGTGATCGGGTGCAGGAGCTGTGTCGCAATCTGCCTCGCGGGCGGGGAGAAGGAGGTCAAGATGCTCGTCTCCGCCCTCAAGATCAGGAACAGGAAGGAGGGCAAGAGACAGGATTTCGAGGGCCTCGTGGTCGAGAGGCAGTGCGAGAAGGAGTGGGTGAAGGAGGTCGAGGACAAAATCCTCGGCTCGGACATCACCCTGTCCATGGCCTGCTCGCTGGGCGCGCAGACGATCGGGGACATGTACCCGAAGCACCTCACTTTCCCCGGGCTCAACACGGGCATCTTCGGCGTTCCCGAGGAGCAGGGTGTGTGGTCCGAGAAGTGCGTGGGATGCGGGGACTGCATCATACACACCACCGGAGGGATATGCCCGATCTCCAGGTGCGCCAAGAGCATGCTCAACGGGCCGTGCGGAGGCTCTGCGGACAGGAAGTGCGAGGTCAACCTCGAGGTCGAATGTGCTTGGGCCGCCATATACGACAGGCTCAAGCTGCAGAACCGACTCGACCTCATAGAGCGGATTACGCCCGCCAAGGACTGGTCGACGAGCCACTCGGGCGGGCGCAGAGTATTCGTGCGCGAGGACGCAAAGCTGACCCAGCACCAGAAGAAGGGCAAGGAGGTGGTCTTGTGAAGGCCGGGAGCAACCTGGAGAAGGTCCTCGAATCCGGGAAGTTCGCGGTCACAGCCGAGATAGGACCTCCTCAGTCCGCGAACCCCGAGCCACTCACGCACCATGCGAAGATGCTGAAGGGGTGTGCGGACGCGTTCAACCTGACGGACAACCAGACCGCGGTGGTGAGGCTTTCCAGCATCGCCAGCGCGGTCATCATCATGCGCGAGGGCATCGAGCCCGTGATACAGATGACCTGCAGGGACAGAAACAGAATAGCGCTCCTGAGCGACCTCTTCGGGGCGGCCGCGCTCGGGGTGAGGAACGTGCTCTGCCTTACGGGGGACCACCAGACCTTCGGGAACGAGAAGGGCTGCAAGAACGTGTTCGACTTCGATTCGATCGTCGAGCTCCAGGTCTTCGACAACCTGAGGAGGGAGGGAAAGCAGCCCGGGGGAGAAGTCATCAAAGACCCGCCGAAGGTGTACCTCGGATGCGCGGAGAACCCCTTCGCGACGCCTTACGAGTTCAGGGTCTCGAGGCTCGCGAAGAAGATAGCCGCGGGGACGGACTTCTGCCAGACCCAGGCCATCTTCGACATGGACATGTTCGAGAAGTGGATGGACGAGGTGAGGGCGAGGGGCCTCGACCAGAAGATGCACATACTCGCGGGCGTCATACCGATGAAATCGGCAGGCGCGGCGAGGTACATGAAGAACAAGGTCCCCGGGATGATCGTGCCCAACCATATAGTGGACCGCATGAAGAGCGCCAAGGACCAGAAGGA
The DNA here is from genome assembly GCA_020725925.1 of Methanobacteriota archaeon. Lineage (GTDB taxonomy): Archaea > Thermoplasmatota > Thermoplasmata > UBA10834 > UBA10834 > COMBO-56-21. The sequence continues at coordinate 83,138 of DYTN01000001.1, read as the reverse complement.
GGAGGGCATCAAGCTCTGCGTCGAGCAGATCGAACACCTGAAGACGGTCAAAGGCGTCCACGGCGTGCACATAATGGCGGTCGCTTGGGAGGAGATGGTCCCGAGGATCGTCCAGGAGGCAGGGCTCTTCCCCAGGCCGACCATCGACTGAGGCCGCCAGCGAAGATGCCTTCAGGACAACATCCCATTCGACCACTAGGCGCAGGGGCAGGCGCAAGCTCCGAGATGGATACGATGTCCGCCGTGAACTTTCCCAGAAAGGAGACATACAGCGAGGCTGTCGCAGACGCCCTCTCCAGGCTCGGCAAGAGGGATTTGGACGATGTGGCCCGGCTCGCCGGAGCCTCCAGGGACGGCACGAAGCTCAGGCTGGACGTCCTCGGCCGTCAAGCGGTGATGGACGTCTCCTCCGGCCAGATGAGCTGGTCAGATGGGTCGACTCTCAGCAGCGACATGAAGGTGATCGTCCTGAACTACCTGCTCGGAACGGATGGCAAGGTAGGTGGAAACTGGATCTCATACAGGGAGATCCCCTCGGGCCCGCTATACTATTCCGTGTTCCATTCCCGAGGGCTGGCGCCTCTCTTGGAGGCATTCGGCAACGACCCGTCAGGACTGGCGAGGGCAGCGGAACGACTCGGGGGTGTACGAGCCGAACGAGGAGACGCATCGTTCGACTTCCGGTTCTTCCCGCATCTGCTTGTGAACGTGACCGTCTGGAAAGGCGACGAAGAGGTCCCGGCATCCGCGAACATCCTGTTCGATTCCGCGGTTGCGAGGTCGATGCCTGCCGAGGTGCTCGCTCATCTGGCGGAGGAACTCGTCGCTGCGCTGGTAGAAGCCGCGAGGTGAGGACACTTCAGCCCTTCTCGATCCTGGCCGCACAGACCTTCAGCTCGGGGATATGGGCGATGGGGTCGAGCGCCGGGTTCGTGAGCCGGTTCGCAGGCGCCTCCGCGTAGTGGAACGGGATGAACATCGTCCCGGGGATGATATTGTCCGTGACCCTCGCGGCCAGCGAGACCGAGCCTCTCCTGGACGAGACCCTAACCCTCTCGCCGTCCACGACACCGAATGCCTTCGCATCCTTGGAGTTGAGCTCCACGTATGGTTCGGGAGCCTCCCGTTCAAGCTTCGAAGACCTCCTTGTCATCGTCCCCGTATGGTACTGGAAGAGGTTCCTCCCAGTGGTGAGTATCATTGGGAACTCGGGCGAAGGCACCTCCTGAGGGTCCGTGTGTTCGACCGGAGCGAACACGCCTCTGCCCATCTTGAAGGACCCTGCATGAAGGAACTTCGCTCCTGGGCTGTCCTTGGACGGGCAGGGCCACCTGATGACCTGCCTGTCGATACGCTCGTAGTCTATCCCGCCGTAGATGGGCGCCAGCCCAGCCATCTCATCCATGATCTCAGAGGGCGACTTGAACTCGAACCCAGGAACGCCGAATCTCCTGCCGAGCTCGCACGCGATCTTCCAGTCGGGCATGGCCTCGCCTGGCGGATCGACCGCCTTCCTGACAGGCCTTAGCGCCCTGTCGGTGGATGTGAATGTGCCGTCCTTCTCGGCGTAGCAGGCGGCAGGCAGCACGACATCTGCGAGCAGCGCGGTCTCGGAGGGAAAGATGTCCACGATTGCGAGGAACTCGAGCTTCTTCAATGCCTTCTCGAGGTGGGTGATGTCCGGATCGGAGAGCATGACGTTCTCGCCAAAGGCCACGATTGCCTTGATCTTCCCCTCGGCCGCCTGCTGGACGGCCCATGTGAGCGTCAGCCCCTTCTCATGCGGGAGCTTGACCCCCCAGGCCTTCTCGAACTTCTTGACAGTCTCAGGGTCATCGACCTTCTGATACCCGGGGAAGAAGTCAGGGAGTCCGCCCGAATCGCATGAGCCCTGGACATTGCACTGCCCGCGCAAGGCGTTCAGTCCGACCGACTCCTTGCCCAGGTGGCCCGTGAGCATCGTCAGGTTCGCGAGCGCACGCACGATGTTGGTGCCGTTGCTGTGTTGTGTGACGCCCATCGCATACGCGATCATAGCCTTCTCCGACTTCGCGTATGTCCGTGCGATGTCTATGAGATCCTTGCCTGCGATGCCGGTGATCTGCTCGACCCTATCCGGCGTGTACCCGTCCACGACCTTCTTCAATGCCTCGAAGCCCGTCGTCCGGTTCTTGACGAAATCCCTGTCGTAGAGATCCTCATCGATGATGACCTTCATCATGCCGTTGATCCAAGCGATGTCCGTCCCGGGCTTCTGGTGCAGGCTCCTGTAGGCCATCCTTGAGAGCGGCGTCTCCCTCGGGTCGACCACAATGACCTTCGCGCCCTTGGCATGCGCCTTGAACATGTGCGACGCGATGATCGGGTGCGCTTCCATCGTATTGGAGCCCGTGACCAGGATGCAGTCGGCGTTGTCGAACTCAGGCGTCGTGTTCGTCATCGCGCCGCTCCCGAAGGAGAGTATGAGGCCCGAAACGGTGGATGCGTGGCACAGCCTCGCGCAGTGATCCACGTTGTTCGTCCCTATGGCCGCGCGCGCGAGCTTCTGGATCAAGTAGTTCTCCTCGTTCGTGCACTTGGCGGAGGCCAGGACGAGCACGGAGTCGGGACCGTGATGCGCGACGATCTCCTTGACCTCGCTCACAATCCTGCCCAACGCCTCGTGCCAGGACGCCCTCACGAGCTGGCCGTCCTTCCTGACAAGCGGGGTCTTGAGACGGTCTGGATGGTGGACGAACGCATGGGCGTGGTAACCCTTGATGCACAGCCTCCCCTGGCTGATCTCGTCCGTCTTGCAGGGCACTACGCCCACGAGCCTGTCGTCCACCACCTGCAGGAAGAACTGGCAGCCGGTGCCGCAGTATGGGCACGTGGTCAGGACATGGTTAACAGACATGCTCGCCATCCTCCAGCAGCTTGCCCTCGAGCGTGGTCAAGAGAGGGCTGACCTTCTCCTTGTCCCCAGCTTCATAGCCGAACATCCTCTTCATGTCCCGGTTGGCCATCTTCCTGAGCGTCAGGAGGGGGATCCCCCCTGCGCACGAGCGTTCGCACTCCCCACATTCGATGCACTTGTCGGACATGTGCATCGATCGGACCAGGTGGAAGGCGAAGCTCGGCGGGATGCCCAGCTCCGGGGTGAAGGTGTGCTCCTCGAGCACGCAATCATCGCAGAAGCAGACAGGGCAGTTGAGTGTGCAGCCGAAGCACTTGTTGCACTTCCTGAACTCCGAGGTCCAGAACTTCAGCCTGTCCTGCTGGGACATCGAGTCGAGTTTGACCATCAGAGGATCCTCACGGACAGGTGCGTTCGCCTCTCCGATGTCGACCTTGGACGGGACCGGGTCTGAGCATCTGCATAGGGCGACCTGCTCCCTGGTGCAGGCGAGCCCGATCAGGATGAGCCTGTCCCTGTCCATCAGATTCCTCTTGATGATCTCGTTCAGGGCCTTCTCGTCGCACCTCCTGCAGACGACTGCGATCCTCCCCTTGGGCACCCACGGATATATGTTCGACAGGATGTTCACGAGCTGGTAGGGCAGGTCGACCCTGACGTCCCCGGCGTCTTCTCCCTTCCGAATCATCGACGGAGCGACGTTCCCGTGCTCCTCGCGCATGGCCAGGAGGTAGTCCGCTCCGCGCTCGTCGAACGCAATCCTTGCGAGCTTCTTGCCCAGCTCGTTCAAAGCCTCACGCCCCTCATGGGGTTCGGCCCGAGCCCCTTGATCTCGTCCACGAACTCAGTGATGACCTGCTGGAACTTCTCGCCCTCGGCAGCACTCACCCAGTCGAGCTTGACCCGCCTGCTGTCCACGCCGACATCGTCCAGGAGCTTCTGTGCGATGGGCACGCGCTTGGCAGTCCTATGGTTGCCCGTGAGGTAGTGGCAGTCGCCGATGTGGCATCCGAGCACAAGGACTCCGTCGATGCCCTGGACGAGCGACTTGAAGATGTACTCAGGCTTCACGCTCGCGCTGCACATCACCCTCACGACATGGACATTGGGCGGCATCTGGAGCCTGCTGACCCCTGCCAGGTCCGCGCCAGCGTACGAGCACCAGTTGCAGCAGAACGCGAGGATCGTGGGGTTGAACTCGGTCATTGAGCTCCCTCCAGCGCTCCCTTCACGAGGGCGTCTATCATTGCTCCTAGCTGCTGGGTCGTGAAGCCCTTCTGCTGCATCGCGTCGTTCGGGCATGCGGCCACGCAGCTTCCGCAGCCCTTGCACACCGCCTCGTTGACCTTTGCTGCGAGCTTGCCCTTGACCTGGATGATCTCGATGGCGTCGTACGGACACGTCAGGACGCAGTTGCCGCATGCGGCGCACTTGTCCACGTCGGCGTACGCTGTGATGGCCTCGCTGACCACCTTGCCTTCCCTGATCGGAATGGAGGCCTTGGCCGCGGCCGCAAGCCCCTGATATATGCACTCCCTGGCGCTCACGGGCCATCTGGCAGAGCCGCACACGAACACCCCGTCTGTCGCGAACTCGTTCGGCCTGAGCTTGACATGCGCCTCGAGGAAGAACCCGTGCTTGTCCCTCGGGACCTTCAGGAGCTTGCCTGTCTCCTCGGAATCGGGAGGAGACACAAGCGGCGTGGCCAGCACGACGAGGCCTGCGTCCAGTTCGATCGTCTCATCCAGCGTCTCGTCAAAGACCTCGACCACTGCTCCGTCGCCCTCTGCTGATACTTTGGGCGGGCGTTCGAGCCCGTAGCGAACGAACCGGACGCCAGTCTCGGACGCCTCCTTGTACACTCTCTCAGCGGCCGTGCCACTGCTCATGATGTCCCTGTGGATGATTGTGACAGCGGATCCGGGCGATAACGTGAGGAGCCTCAGCGCGTTCTTCAATGACACATTGCAGCAGATGCGAGAACAGTACTCCCTCCCGGGCTGCCGGCACCCGACGCACTGGATGAACACAACATCCCCGGCGACATCCCCCTTTGCGAGCCGCCTCTCCAGCTCCAGCTGGGTCACGACCGCGGGCACCGACCCGAACCCGTAATCGCCAACAGGAGTGAACTCGTTCGCGCCGGTGGCGACAATGATCGCGCCCGCCTTGATCTTCTTCTCATCGCAGCCCTCGACGAAAGTGAGCTCGAAGTTGCCGACGAAGCCAGAGATTCCCTTGACCGTCGACTTGAGATGGATGTGGCCGTGTTTGGACCTGGTCAGGCGCGATATCATATCATCCAAGAGCGGCTTCGCGAGCTCGCCCTCCGGCCCGATGACCGAGACATCTCTCAGCAGGCCCCCGAGCCTCTCGCTCTTCTCGATCAGGTGGGTTTCGATGCCCTGCCCGGCGAGGGAAGAGGCCGCCGTCAGACCTGCGAGTCCGCCGCCGAGCACAACGGCCACTGGCGTGACGGCGGCTTCGCCCTCGGTCTGGGGCTGGAGCAACGCGGCCTTGGCAACGCCCATCGCCACGAGCTTCTTGGCCTTCTCAGTGGCGGCCACAGGCTCCTTTGCGTGTATCCATGACACGTGCTCCCTGATGTTGACGAACTCGAAGAGGTACTTGTTGATGCCCGCCTGCTCGCACGCCTTCCTGAAGAGCGGTTCGTGCGTCCTCGGCGTGCACGCCGCCACGACGACCCTGTCCAGTTGGTGCTCCTTGATGCTGCTCTTGATCGAGCTCAAACCCTCCTGAGAGCAGGAGTAGATGTTGTGCCCGGCGAAGACGACCCCCGGGAGGGTCTTTGCATACGCTAAGACCGCCTCAACATCCACCGCCGAAGCGATATTGTGCCCACAGTGGCAGATGAACACGCCAATCCTGGCCATTCAACCACTCCCCTGGGCGAGCAGCTCAGCCACGCGGGCGGCCACGGCTGACGCCTGTGAAACCGAATCCGGGATGTCCATCGGGCCGCTGGCGAAACCACAGGCTAGCACGCCCTTCCTCGGGGAGTCGATCGGGCGCAGCAGGCCAGAGGTCCTGACGAAGCTGTCCGAATCGAGCTTGATGTTCAGAAGCTTGGCGAGCTCGGCCGTTCCCCTAGATGGGACCAGGGCGGGACAGAGCACGAGCAAGTCGAACTCCTCCGTTACTGGCTCGCCAGCGGGTCCTCTCGTCTCATAGCTCACAAGGACCCCTTTGCCGCCCTCACCAGGCTGGACGCTTGATGGCCGCGCCCTGATGTACCGGACTCCGTAGGCGCTCTTCGCCCGCGACACGAACTCCTGGAACCCCTTCCCGGTCGCGCGCATGTCCATGTAGAATATCGTGGATTCGATGTCCGGCACATGCTCCCGAGCGAGAATAGATTCCTTGGTCGCGTACATGCAGCACACGCTGCTGCAGTACTCGTGCCACTTCGCATCCCTGGACCCGACGCATTGCACGAAGGCGAGCCTCTTGGGCTCAGAGCCGTCCGAGGGTCTCGCCAAATGGCCACTGCTGGGGCCGGAGGCGCAGAGTATCCGCTCTAGCTGGAGTGATGTGACGACATCCTTGCAGTGCCCGAGTCCGTACTGCAGCACAGATGAAGCGTCCATGAGGTCGAAGCCTGTGGCAACGACGACGGCAGAGGCATTGAGTTCGATGGTCGTGTCCTTCTGTTCGTAGTCGACGGCACCTGCCTTGCACACCTTCTTGCAGACCCCGCACTTCTTCTCCTTGATCATCCTGCAGTGGTCCGCGTCGATGGTGACCTTCCTGGGAACGGCCTGAGGAAACGGCAGGTAGACGGCCTTCCGAACCGCCAGCCCGGCCTCGAACTCGCTCGGGACCTTCACGGGGCACTTAGCCACGCAGTCCTCACAGCCGGTGCAGCGCTCGAGGTCGATATACCTCGCCTTCTCCTTGATCTTGACCTTGAACTTCGGGAACTCGCCTGTGACGGACTCGACCTCTGAGTATGTATGCAGCTTGATGCGCTCATGATCGGCGCAGTTGATCATCTTCGGGGAGAGTATGCACATGGAGCAGTCGTTTGTGGGAAAGGTCTTGTCGAGCTGGGCCATGTGTCCGCCGATGGACGGGGACTTCTCAACCAGGTGCACCTCGAAGCCCGCGTCAGCGAGGTCCAAGGAGGCCTGTATCCCTGCTATACCCCCTCCTATCACCACTACTCTCTGCACTCTTCACCACCCCCTCTGATGCGGGCTGTGTCTTGCGCTTGCTAGAAACATCTGGGTGCGATGGACTGGGATGTCTCGGGGTAATATCGGATTCAATTTAAGATGTTTTCGCCAGACGATTCGAAACACGCAGGCCCGGCGACCTGAGGATGGCAGTGTCAGAGGGGCATGGCCTTCGGGATACTCTACCGAATCATTGATGCCTGGAGAGTCGATTCCGATGGCGAGGGCGATGACCGCGGGGAGAGTGAGCATCGGGGTGATCTCGGCCCTGGTTGGCCTTTGCATGTTCAACCAGACCTTCATCGCTCCGTCAGTGAAGGAGCTCATCATCGACAGGTTCGATGCGACCACTGCCGAGGCATCGCTGTTCATGACCGTCGAGATGGTCGCGTACATCATCTTCGCCATGGTATGGGGAGCCGCATCGGACAAGACAGGTAGGAGAAGACCGTTCATCGTCGCTGGCTTCCTCGGTTCTTCCGGCCTGTACTTCGTGATGTCACTCGCGCCTGACCTGACCACGCTCCTGGTCATCAGGTTCGTCCAGGGGGCGATGACTGTGATGGCGTGGTCACTGCTGATGGGACTGGCGCTCGACTTGGTGGACAGGAAGGAGCACGGAGCCTCGATGGGCATTGTCGGAATGGGATTGGCCCTGGGGCTCGGTTTTGGAGCGCCTGTCGGCGGTCTACTGGGCACGTACGGCGCCGTCGTGCCGCTCTATGGCGCCTCGGTGCTGTTCCTTTTTGGGGGGGTCGCAAGCACATATGTCTTGTCTGATGTCCCCATCACTCACAAGCCGGAATCAATAGTCAAATCGCTCAGACTCGCCTTCGGCGAGAGAACGACACTGGGGCCGTTCCTGTACAGCTTCGCCGAGCGGTTCAGTGCGGGCTTCCTTGTGTTCCTCGGCCCTCTCTTCCTCGCAGACGAGTTCGGCCTCGACCCCGGAGAGAGAGGACTGATGCTGGCGGCCTTCCTGCTCCCGTTCGCGCTGATGCAGTATCCGTTCGGCAGGCTCTCGGACAGGATGGACAGACGCGTCATGCTGGTCATCAGCGGGCTCGCCTACGCCTCGGTGTTCGCGGCGGTTGGCGCCGTCGAGAGCACGTCCCAGATGATTGCGGTGCTTCTGGTTTCCGGCGCCTTCGCGGCCATGCTTCTCCCCGCGAGCCTGGCAATCGTCGGCGACATTGCCCGCAAGGGGGACCACGCGACCCTGATGGGCGGGTTCAACTCCTTCGGGTCCTTGGGGTTCGCCGTGAGCCCGATCACGGCGGCCGTCTTGCACGACGCAGTGGACCATCGCGTCGCGTTCTTCATGGGCGCGATAATCATATTGGGCACTATCGCTGTGGGGAGCGTGTTCCTGAGGGGAATCAAGCCCCACACAACAGGCAGAGAGAGGTTCCGCGCCAGGGGCAAGGCGCACAGGGGCAAGTAGCACGCAAAACCGTTATTAACGGGCAGTGGATTCCACTGTGGCATACCTTGCATGACAGGCGGGGAGGGATGCTGTAGCATATATTGCAAGTAACGGAGAGTATGTTCCATGAGCAAGGTCAGAAGAGCTTTGGTCAGCGTTTCCGACAAGACGGGACTGGTTGAGTTCGGCAAGGGCCTGTCGGAGCTCGGGATCGAGATCCTCTCAACCGGCGGCACGCACACGGCCCTTGAGAAAGCCGGGGTGCCTGTCATAGGCGTCTCCGACGTCACGAAGTTCCCTGAGATGCTCGACGGACGCGTGAAGACCCTTCACCCTGCCATCCACGGCGGCATCCTGGCGATGAGGGACAAGGAGGAGCACATGGAGGCCATCAGGCACCATGGCATCGAGCCCATCGACATGGTCGTGGTGAACCTGTATCCGTTCGAGGCGACGGTCGCGAAGCCGGACGTGAAACTCGAGGACGCGATCGAGAACATCGACATCGGGGGGCCGTCCATGATAAGGTCCGCGGCGAAGAACCACGCGGCCGTGGCCGTTGTGACGAGCCCGGCGCAGTATGCCCCGGTGCTCAAGGAGCTCAAGGAGAACGACTGCAGGCTGTCCGAAGAGACCCGAAGCAAGCTTGCGCTGGAGGTGTTCAGGGCGACGGCGAGATACGACAGCGCCATTTCGCAGTACCTTGGCAAGAAGCTCTCACCATCCGAGCTGTTTCCAAAGGACCTTACAATGTCCTTCGAGAAGCTGGGGGACCTCAGGTACGGCGAGAACCCGCACCAGAAGGCGGCCTTCTACAAGGACCTGTTCGACTGGACCCCTCTGAGCGTGGCGACCGCGGACAAGCTCCATGGGAAGGAAATCTCCTACTGCAATGTCATCGATCTGGACGCCGCCCTCGCAATCGTCTCGGACTTCGAGAAGCCCACGGCAGCGGTGATCAAGCACACGAACCCCTCGGGGGTCGCGAGCGCTGGCACGATTGCGGAGGCCTTCCGGGTGGCGTACAACGCGGATTCGCTGAGCGCCTTCGGGTGCGTCGTGGGTCTCAACAGACCCGTCGACATGGAGACCGCCAAGGAGATCGGCAGCCACTTCGTCGAGGCTGTCATAGCCCCTTCGTACGACCCTGACGCTGAGAAGCACCTCGAGGAGAAGAAGAACATCAGGCTCTTGAGGACCAATGTGCGCGTCAAGAGGGAGGATGGCAGGCTCTTCATGACGAAGGTGAAGGGAGGCCTGCTGGTGCAGACGGACCCCTACGCCGAGCTCGACAGGACCAAGCTGAAGGTCGTCACGAAGCGCAGACCGACCGAGGAGGAGATAGACGCCATGGTCTTCGGCGTGAAGGTCTGCAGGCACATCAAGTCCAACACCATCTTGCTGGTCAAGGGCGAGAGGACGGTCGGTGTGGGCGCTGGCCAGATGAGCCGGGTGGATTCCGCGAAGATAGCCGGCATCAAGGCCGGGCCCGAGGCCAGGGGCAGCGTCCTCGTGTCGGACGCGTTCTTCCCGTTCAGGGACGGCGTGGACGCGGCAGCAGCAGTCGGGGTGTCTGCGATAATCCAGCCCGGAGGCTCGATCAAGGACGACGAGGCCATAGCGGCGGCCGACGAGCACGGGATGTCGATGGTGTTCAGCGGCCTGAGGCTGTTCAAGCACTAGAGGGACGTCAGAGTTTCTTCCTCTGGGCCTCGATCTCCGCGATGCACTTGTCAGCGTACTTGCACCAATCGAAGCAGCTTGGTCGCCTCTCCCTGGTAACCAAGCCCCCGCAGAAATAGCACTTCATGCACTGCTCGGTCGTGAATATCTCGACTTCCCTTCCGCAGTGCGGGCAGACGATGGGCTCGGGGATGGGTTCTGCGAACAGTCTTGCCCCTGGACAGTGGGAGAACATCTCATCTGCTTCCTGGCGTCACCCATGTCAAGGAGGGCGAGCGGACATAAGGCGGTTGTCCCGCACACGTCTGGCCGCTCACCTGCTGCTCCACACTAGCGCCGCCCCCGTGATCTCCTCCTCTTTCTCGAAGTCGAAAGGGACCCACTTGGGGGTGACCTTGACGCCCCGGAAATGCTTGATGCGGACGAACCTGCGGAACCTCTCGTCGACCATCATCTCCAGGAGGCCGTCGGCAACGGTCTCGAGCGTGGCTATCTGCTGGTCCTCCAGCATCCTCCTGTGGACGGCGCATGTCAGCGTCCCGCTCACCTTCACCATGGACGACAGGGCCCTGTAGAACTTCCCAACGGCGTTCGTGTCGCGGTGCATGAAGAACGGAGTGATGGAGTGCAAGAGCACTTTGACCGGTGCGCCCCCGACGGCCACGATTCCCTCTTCGACGCGCTGTATGACCTCCTCGAGGTTCTGTATGTCCCTGACCCTGATGTTCGATGCGAAGGCGTCCTGGACCTCGGGGGGAGAGTATGCATCCACAATCGCCAGCGTCCCGCTCTCCTCGAACTCGGACGGGTCTACACCGAACATGACCATCTGCCTCCTGACCATGTCAGGCGACGCGCTAGCCTCCACGAACACGAGCCTCTCGCCCGCCTTCAGATAGGACGCGCCGAGGTAGCAGCAGAACTCGAACATGCCCGCACTCGGCTCCCCGACGACAAGGACGGAGAAATTATTCGGCAGCATCCTTCAGTCCCCGTCGCAATGCGATGCCTCTACCTCACAGGATGGGCACGAGCTTCGGCCTGAAATCGCCAGGCTCGGGGTCTGTCATCGCATGGGGCGCAGTGAAGGGCTCCTCGCCCCTGACCATCGTGACGCCTGAGATTTTGTCTATCCTGAGGTGCGTGTGAGCGAGGTCGGAGAGCCTGCTGGTGGACCTGACCGAAGGCGTGACCGTGGCCACGAAGATCCCGTCGTTGTTGAGCAGCGATGTCAGGAACTCCATCATGCCGTCGAGCACCGTCGGGCCGTAGACGGACTCCAGAGAGTCGAACCCGACCATGGTGAGGACTGGCGTCCCAGCGTTCTTCAGGTTGTACTGGACGTCCTGCCACTTCATGTCGACCCTGATGTCCTCGCCTTCGAGCGTGACCGCATACGGCTTGGGCGCTCCCGCGGGAGCGTGGGGCTCGAGTATCTTTACGTTCTTGTCGAAGGCGTCTGCGGAGACGAACCCAAGCAGCTCCTCCCGCGCGTTCTCCGCGCCCGTCTTCTTGGTGGGAACCCAGGCGACGCCCCTCCCCTGGGTGACGGAGTTGCATATCACAGCGTTCTCTATCGGGGCCGAGGCGACGACGGGGACGCCGGGTCCGAGCTCTATCAGTATGATAGTGCCCTTCCTAAGGCCGCCCTCGACCATCGCGTCCAAGTCCGCTATGCCCGTCGAGACATGCTTCGCGTCCGGGTCCGAGATTGAAGCGAGCGGCTTCGGCCTGTCGGGCTTGATGTACCTCGAATACTCGAAGGTCCTCACCCTGCCGCCCAGCAGCGTGTACACGTACTTGGGCTGCCTGATCTCGCACCCCCGGAGCTTGAGTATGTCTAGTTCTCTGATCCTCCTGCCCGTTGTGAAGTTCAGGCTCAGATATATGACGCCGTCTCCGAGGTAGTCGAGCAGCGGGTCCGGGGTCTCGAGCACATAGACCAGGTTTGTCCCCACTCCCTCGACGAGGTCCTTCTGAAGCGTGTTGATCATCCTGGACGCGGGCACGCCGTACTTCTCGGCCAGGGCGTCTATGCTGTCTATTGCGACGAGCGTCCTCTCGGGAAGCGCCTTGTCAACGACGTCGTAAGCCATCTCTATCTCGGGCATCATGGTGCCGAGGGAGACGATGAGCTCCTGCTCGCCCACCCCCGGCTCGGCTACCGGCTCCTCCCCCCCAGCCTCGACTATCCCCTGGAGCCTCATGAGCTCCTTCCTGGGGGACTTGACCTTCTCGCTCTTGAGCTCGCCCTTGATGGCGGCCAGGCCGAGCAAGATCTTCTCGACCTGCTGCTCGGAGTCCGCCCTCTTCCTGATCTTCTTGCGGGCCTTGAGTATCTCCCCCTCCTTCACCTTCTCGAGCAGCCAGGGGAACTGGCTGAAGAGGGATTGGTCGGAAATCCTCGTGGACATATAGTAGCTCTGCTGCACGGCAGCGAGCTCTTCGATTATCTGGAGGGCAAGGGTGGTCTTGCCCGTGCCCGCCATGCCTCTCAGTATGAGGGAGTGCCCTCCGGGACTCGAAAGGAACTTCACAATCTCCTTCGGAAATGTCGCCGTCCCCGCTTCCTTCTTCTCAGCCATGCCAACTCAACTCCTTATCTCTCTATTGACGCTCCTTCGGCCTGAGCAGCCCTCCGGCCAGCGGCTCCTCCTCTTCTTCCTCGATGAGCTTGATCTCCTTCCACTCGCCCCCGAAGTCCTGGATCTGCCCCGTCACCATCTGGAACCTCACCCTCAGCTTCCCTCCCTCGAAGAAGATGTAGGCGTTCTTGAGCTGGGACAGGTAGAGCACAATCCTCTTGCCCTGCTGGGTGAGAGCGCGCTCGACGGGCCTCAGCAACCCGGCCCTCTCCAGCACATGTATGCGCCTGTAGCACGCGGCGATCGGTATGTTCAGCTTGGCGCTCAGCTCGAGGGCGTGCTTCGGTTTTCGAGAGCATGCGACGAGTATCTTTGCGGCATACGTGTCCATGATGAGCCGAGATGCCTCGAGGGGGTCCAAACCCTTACCTCCGTATCGTCACGGTCCTGCTGTCATTCAAACATGGCGGGGGGCTTTGCGGGACGCGGACAACACCAGACTCAGGTGTGTCATGCGAATAGGCTCCTGCAGTTTAATACTCTTTCCATACACTGCAGCATTCTGGTCGCACATATCGCGCGCAAAGGTTAAATCGCATCAGATGCCGTTAGCGCAAGTAACAAGTCAGGAGCGACTGGCGCATGAAGGGCTCGAAGTGCAGGTGCGGGTTCGCGACGGTGGCAAGACGAGTCTGGTGTCCCAGGTGCGGCAAGCAGATGAAGCCAGACGAGTGGCAGAACGAGGGCAGGGTCCTCTCGTTCACGCAGCTGCAGGCAGTCCCTGAGGGCCTCTCCGACCCTTACAACCTCGCGCTCGTGGCAGTCGAGAAGGGACCCAAGCTCGTCTGCTGGACCTCGGGCACGCTCAAGGAGAACGACGAGGTCTCGATCACAGAGATCAATGGAAAATACCTCTGCAGCCTCAAAGCGCCCCTGAGCTTCGAGCTCAAGGACGACGGGCTCAGAGCTTGATCTCGGACGCCTCGACCAGCTTGAACGTCGCACCGAGTTTCGATATCTTCTGCGCGAGCGACCCCTCGAGGTCACCCTTCGTCTTGGTGCCTCGCGTGTCTATCACGAGCTCGCACGTCATGCGCTCGTAGTAGACCAGCACGTTCGTGTATCCCGCCAGGATGTTCATCTGCTCCTCCCCGAGCGCCTTCATGATCTCGTGCAGGGCGCCCGGCCTGTCTGGAAGGTCAATGCAGAGCCGCACAAGCTGCGCGTTATCGCTAAGGAACGCTATCGACAGTATCCATGCGTCAGGCTCGCCTATGAGCATTATGGGAGCCGAGCTCTTGCCCAGGAAGTTGACATACGCCTGGGGGAGCTCGAACACGCCGTCCTTGATGATGCTGGCCTTCTTCTCCGTCTTGCGCAGCGCCTTCGTCTTGATCATTTCCTGGTCCACCGCCGCGCCCCTGGTGTACCTTGTGGCGAGGTCGGACGCCTCGACGCAGAGGCAGTCGACCATGCTCAGCATCGGGTCGCTCGCTCCTTTCGCGTCATCGAACTCCCTCTTGAGGGACGCGGAGTCGCCGAAGAACGACAAGTCGACAAGCATCTCCCAGATCATGGCGACGTTCGGGATGGAGCTGACGGTCTCTGAGTTCAGTATGTCTACGTTCCTGGCCTTGAGGAACTGCGCCGCCTGCGCGAGGGCCCCGGGCTCGTCCCTTACCTGGAATGTCAGGTAGGCGATCTCCCTGTAGTTCTCCGGCCCGAAGGGCGAGAGCACGATCTCGAAGCTGCTCCTCCCGTTCAGCTCGTACTTGAACATGGAGCTGAACACCTCGCTCCCGTCCACGAGCCCGAGGGGCTCGCCTATCTTCTGGCTTATCTTGATCCTGCCGTCTTCCATCCGGCCGAAATCCCAGAGCTTCATGCCTCCTACCCCTGCGAGTGACCCAAAGGAGAACCGGCGAAATAAAGCTGTTGAGCCGTCGGTCACTTGGGCGAGAAGACGTACAGCGTGGGCACCCGTTGCCGGAGCCCGGTCCAATAGCCGCACACGGAGCACCTGTACCCCATGGTGACGGTGCCGCCGTACACCGTGAGGTTCCTGATGCGCTTGGTCCTGCCCCCGCACACGGGGCACGCGCCTGCAAGCGTCTTGTCCCTCGTCTCCCTGCCGTAGATCTCGATCTTCGCGAGGTCGTTCCTGATCGCGAGCCTCCGGACCCGCGCCTCGCTCACAGAATAGTCCGAGTCATGCCTCCGGAGCTCCTTCAGGACCAGCTCGGTCATCTTCCTCTGAGAGTTGACGACCCCGTGCCTGTGGAGGGCGTCCTTGATAGCTTCCACCACCTCGGTGTCAGAGGGCTTCCGGTAGGCCATCGCCATGGCATGTGCATACGCTTACGAATACCTTTCCACAGGCACTGACGCCAGTCGTTGCTTGACAAGGATTATATGAAGGCAAAGGCTACCCGCGGCTCAGTGAAGGGCATGCGAGCGAAGGTCATCATAATGGGAGCGGCAGGAAGGGACTTCCACAACTTCAACGTCTACTTCCGCGACAATGCCAACTACGAGGTGGTGGCGTTCACTGCAACGCAGATACCGAACATCGAGGGCAGGAAGTATCCTGCTCCCCTGTCGGGCAAGCTGTACCCGAGGGGCATCGAGATACGCCCTGAGGGCGACCTGCCCGAGCTCATCAAGAAGCACAAGGTCGAGCAGGTCGTGCTCGCATATTCCGACCTGAGCCACATCGAGGTCATGCACAAGGCCTCGCTGGCGAACGCGTGCGGAGCGGATTTCAGGCTCATGGGCATGA
>DYTN01000001.1:0-67563 GCA_020725925.1 Methanobacteriota archaeon | reverse complement strand
CACTGCCCTGAAGGCCAAGGTCCCCGTCATCGCGGTATGCGCGGTCAGGACCGGGTCGGGCAAGAGTCAGACGACGCGGGCAATCGCGTCGATCCTCAGGGCGAAGGGCAGGAGGGTCGTGGCCATCAGGCACCCAATGCCGTATGGCGACCTCGAGAAGCAGGCAGTGCAGCGGTTTGCGTCGTACGATGACCTGGACAAGCACGACTGCACGATCGAGGAGCGGGAGGAGTACGAGCCCCACATAGACAAGGGCATCATCGTCTACGCGGGCGTTGACTATGAGAAGATCCTTAGGCAGGCGGAGAAGGAGGCGGATGTGATTCTGTGGGATGGCGGCAACAATGACACGCCCTTTTACGTGCCCGACCTGCACATCGTCGTAGCCGACCCCCACAGGGCTGAGCACGCGCGTCTCTACTATCCTGGGGAGACGAACGTGCGCATGGCCGATGTTGCGATCATCAATAAGGTCGATACTGCGAGCCCAAAGGACGTGGAGCTCGTGAAGGACATCGTGAAGCAGCTCAACCCGAAGGCGAAGATCGTCCCTGCAGCTTCTCCGTTGACGGTCGAAGACCCGAAGGCGATCAAGGGGAAGAGAGTCCTCGTCATCGAGGACGGGCCGACGGTCACGCACGGCGAGATGAAGTTCGGAGCGGGCTTCATCGCCGCGCAGAACGCTGGCGCGAAGGAGATAGTGGACCCGCGGCCGTTCGCGGTCAACTCGATCAAGGAGACCTTCGATAAGTACAGGCATCTGGAGAAGGTCCTGCCCGCGATGGGCTATGGGAACCACCAGGTGAAGGACCTGCAGGACACAATCAACGCGACGAATTGCGATGTGGTCGTGTCCGGGACGCCCATCGACCTGAACAGGGTCCTCAAGGCGAACAAGAAGATCATAAGGGTCAGGTACGAGCTGAAGGTTCTGGGGGAGGTATCCCTAGACGACCTCCTCAAGGACTTCTAGATGCTGGACAAGGCTTTAAGCACGGGTTTGGAGATTACGGCCCCGCGGGGGTAGCCAAGCCTGGACAACGGCGCAGGACTTAAGGTCCTCTCGCGTTGCTCGGGGAGGATAGGTGATTCTGTCCCACAGGGGTCCGGGGGTTCAAATCCCCTCTCCCGCACGCTCGTGTCCGTGCGCGTATAGTGGCGGGACCTCTGCCACTGTGCATGAGGACTTCCCGATCCGACGGGGATAGGAAGCAGTAGAGGCAACCTGACCGCAAAGGCAAAGCACATCGGGCCAAGGAACAGGGACAACGATTATCCTGAAGGTTGGAGATGCGACTCCGTGTGCGGCAGGTTCGCCCTGGCGGCCGTCTCGGGCTTCTACAGCAGGTTCCATGTGAGCAATGTAGATTTCAGGCTCGACCCGCGCTACAACATCGCGCCCACGCAGACCGTCCCCGTCATAGTCAACGGTGGCGAGAACAAGGTGGTGCCGATGAGATGGGGGCTCATACCGGTCTGGGCGAAGGCCGAGGACATAGGCGACCGGCTGATAAACGCCCGCGCGGAGACCGTCGCCACGAAGCCCATATTCAAGCGGCTCCTTGGGAGCAGGCGCTGCATCGTCCCGACGACCGGGTTCTACGAATGGAAGAAGGAGGGCTCGAGCAAGACGCCCTACTACATCAGGACGAAGGGCGAGGAGCTCTTCGGCCTCGCGGGGCTGTACGACCGATGGAGGGACAAGGAAGGGAACGAGACGCTCTCGTTCACGATCATCACGACCGAGGCCAATTCTTTCATGTCCAAGATACACAACAGGATGCCGGTAATCCTGAGGGAGGAGCACGAGCCGTTCTGGCTTGGAAAAGACGCCCTGACCGAGAAGCAGCTCAGGAGAGTGCTCTCCCCCTATCCGTCGTCCGGGATGCGCGCACACGAAGTCATGAAGGCTGTCGGGAATCCGAAGCTAGACAGGCCCGAAGTCACGCGCCCCCTCGGGAAGCAGAGCTAGAAAGGAGCGTCGAGGGGACCTTGATGCCCAGAGTTAGGCACGAGGTTTCCAGAGGAACCTGAGCTTCCACTGGAAAATGAGTGCAAAGGCATTTATCCGATACTGACTTCTCTTAATACCGCTAGCCCAGGAGGGGAGAGGAATAAGCCCAAAGAAGAAGTTGGCAATAGTGGCCACCACGGCGGTCATCGCACTGCTCCTGGTGGTCGTGGGTCTAGCATCGTTGGCCCCGAAGTCGAAGCCGCAGTCCGTGAACGAACTGCCGGTCGCGAGATTCACCTACGATGCTGACAACCTCACGGTCGAGTTCAACGCCTCGGCTTCGAGCGACCCGGACGGAACTATCGCGAACTACTCCTGGTCCTTTGGCGACGAGTCTCAAGGGCACGGAAAAGAGGTCAGCCACGCCTATGCCGCGAACGGCACATACGACGTGGAGCTGACCGTGACGGATGAGAAGGGAGGGAAGAACTCCACCAAGAAGGGAGTTGAGGTCTCGCTCACGGTTCCCCCGGCGAAGAAGAAACCTGTGGCCGCGATTGAGGTCGTCTCTGTTGACGAATGGACTGTCGAGCTGAGTGGTGCGAAGTCCAAAGCGCCTGAGGGAGGGACCATCGTGTCCTACGCTTGGGAGCTCAGCGACGGCGGCACTGCGTCAGGCAAGGCGGTCGTGTACACCTTCGATGCGGACGGGACCTACACGATCACATTGACAGTGACCGATGGCGACGGCGAGACCGACACCGCAACCGTGGAGGTCACGGTCGAGAAGCCCTCTGTCCCGCCGCCCCAGGAAGACGGCCCGCCAGGACTGCTGAGGGCGATAGAGATTCACGAGGACAAGGCGGACAGGAACGGCGGACTCCAGAACTCGCTCGAGCACTTGATGGACAACCTCGAGAAGTGGCTGGACAAGCACCTGCCCGACTTCCTGTGAACGATTCCGTCTGAAAAACCCGAAAGGAGTGAAGCCCAGGGGGCTTCCTCCGAACACATTTTATTCATCCATTCAGGCTTCGGCCGTTCTTCGCAGCTCGCCGCCTTCGCGCGTGGCGGCCGCTAAACATCTTGAATCGCGAGAACCAGCGCATCTGCCCGGAGGGCGCCTGACGAAGCCTATCTCCTGACGGAGTGAATGTAGTGGCACTCAGGGCACTCTAAGGTCTTCCCCTCGCTCTCTACTAGCTTGACGTGCTTCTGATGCTTCTCGCACTCGGGGCAGTTCACGTCCTTCTTCTTCGACAGCCTGTCCAAAATGCTCATGGTCCTTCCCTGGGCTGGCAATTCATGCGCTCCCTATGAAACCTTGCGACGTCCGGGCCCCGCGGTATCTCACACCCGATGGACCGTGTCAATGATCTCCTTGAGCCGGCCCTCGAAGGAACCGTCCTCCACAAGCGTCCCTGTCACTATGATGTCTGCCCCAGCGGAACCGACCATCCTGGCGTGCTCCGGGGACGTTATGCCTCCACCGACGACAATCGGTATTTCGACGCTCTCCCTCGCAGCCCTTATCATCTCCGCTGGGACCGGCTCCGGCGCGCCTGAGCCTGCCTCCAGATAGAGCAGGTCCATGCCGAAGAACTCGGTCGCGATGGCATACCCGATGACGGTGTTGACATCGCCCCTCCTGACGAGCTCCGCCTCCCCGACCTCGCCGACCTTCATCCCGGGCTCCACGATCACGTAGCCCATCGAGATCGGCTCGATGCCGAGCTTCTTGATGATAGGCGCGCCCTTCGCGTGCTCCCCCGTTATGTTCCTCACGTTCCTCGAGTTGAGCATGCTCATGAAGTATATCGCGTCGCACTTTCTGGAGATTGCGTGCGCCCCTGAAGGGAAGTAGATCACGGGCAGCCTGCAGCCCCGCTTGATCTCCTCCACCGTCCCGTCGAGGTTCTCCTGCGTGACCCCTGTCGAGCCCCCCACCATTATGGCGTCAGTGCTCGCATCGCAGGCAGCCCTTGCGATTTGCCCCGAGACCTCAGGCGGCTGTTTCGCAGGGTCTATGAGCGTCATGTGCATCTTGTGCTTCTGGATCGTGTCGAGGATGTATTCCCGGACCTTCAAAAGACCCCTCCAACAAGAAAGGCCACGAGAGCCACGAGCATGGCCAGCTTGGCGGCTTTCTGCCCCTGCTCTGGACTCCTGAAGTGAATCAGGGCACAATATATAAAGATTGCATCGGCGGCCAGGACGACGGGCAGGTACCAGGCGGACAGCAGGTCCAGCAGGTACGGCGCGGGGCTCAGCGCGACAGCGGCGACGAAGGCGACCGAGGCTGCCGCGCCCGCCCTCCTCGACCCGACCCTCAACGGCAAGGTCCGCCTCACGCCCTTGTCGCCTGCGATATCCTGGACGTCCTTCACGATCTCCCGGCCCAGAGTGGCGAGGAATGCAAGGGCTGCGAGGATCCACGCAAGCTCAAGGCTCTCGACTGCGGCCCCACCAAACAGGAAGAGCGCCCCGGTCAACCAGCCGATCGCCAGGTTGCCTGCCAGTCCCTCGGCCTTAAGGAATACCTCGTAGCCGACCATGACTGCGGCCGAGGTGACCACGATCGAAACGGCCCAGATGTTGACGAACACGCTCGCGCCGAGGGCGACAGCGAAGAGCGTCGCGGACATGGTTCTGGCAGCGCGCGGTGAGACCAGCCCCGAGGGGATTGGCCTCGCGGGATGCGCCACCTTGTCAACATCGCGGTCGTAGTAGTCATTGAGCGTGTTGCCGGCTGCGGTGAAGACGAACACAATGAGCATGGACAGGGCGATCTCAAGGACGAAGTCCTCGACGCCCTCTATGCCCCCGCATATGATGGCAGCGAGGAGCGTGCCAAAGGCACCCATGATGCAGTTCCCCAGCCGGAACATGCTGAGGTATGCTGCGGCGCCCCCTTTCCCAGTACCCGTTCGCATTGGCTCTCGTCAGCTTATGCGGCAATATAAGCATTTTTGCGGCCGGGCCAGATTAGCCGATAGGGTTATGTAGCGGCGCCTAGTTGGTCGAGAGCGCAATGGCACCGCCGATACCGCCAGAGGCCTCGAAGGAGATAGAGCACGTCAAGGCGCTCGTGGCGAGGCAGTTCCCCGTCTACGACGTCCGCGTGAGCTACGACGTCGTCGAGTTCTTCGTCAGGGTAGATGAGGCCACCTTGGAGGAGAACTTCGAGAGGCTAAGGGAGGAGATGGGGCAGCAAGGCTACATCCCGATGATAGCGTACGACAAGGGAGAGCACATCGTCACCGTGGCCAAGAAGCCCACCGTTCGGTATAGGAGCATATTCGTGAACGGCGCGATGCTCGTGGTTACTTTTCTGACGATGCTCGTTGCCGGTGCGCTCGACTGGGGAGGCTACGCTGGCGTCGACGGGACCTCTGTGTTCTCCGCGGAGAACCTGGTCATGGGCATGCTCACCTTCACGCTCCCGCTCATGGCCATACTCGGCGTGCACGAGCTGGGCCACTTCTTCATGGCCCGGAGACGCAAGGTCGCTGCCTCCCTGCCTTTCTTCATCCCTTCCATCCCGCCACTAGGGACCTTCGGGGCGTTCATCTCGCTTAGGGACCCCATCCCGAACAAGAAGAGCCTGCTGGAGATCGGGGTCGCAGGACCACTGGCGGGGCTGCTAATGGCGCTCCCGCTCGGTGTTCTCGGGCTCATGCTCACGAACGACGGGGCGAAGCCTGTGCCCTTGAATGTGGGTTCCGAAGGCGTCATGTCGGTCTCGTTCCCATTGATCTACCTCTGGATCGAGCGGCTGGTGCCAATTCAGGGGGACTACCTCTTGCACCCGACGGCGTTCGCAGCTTGGGTCGGGTTCCTCGTGACTGCCCTGAACCTTCTACCCGTGGGACAGCTCGACGGCGGGCACATCGCGAGGGCACTGCTCGGCTCGAAGGCGAAGTGGCTCACATGGGCGACCATAGCCGCGATGGTTGGGATCGGCTTCTTCTACTTCGGCTGGCTTCTGTTCGCGCTGCTGATCCTGTTCCTCGGTGCCAGACACCCCCCGCCCCTGAACGACATCAGCAGGCTGGACGCGAAGAGGAAGGGGGTGGGGATATTCGCCTTCGTGGTGCTGGTGCTCGCTTTCGTCCCGATCCCGATGACCCCCATCAGCGCGGACTACTCGTTCGATCTGGTCCCGCAGGAGAGCACGAACGCGACCATCGCGCAGGGCGAGGCGCTGGTCTTCTCGATTCTGGTCGACAACGTGGGCAACGCCTGGAACAAGATAGACCTCGTGACGGAGTCCTCCCCGTTCGGGTGGACAGCATCGTTCAAGAACCACTCGCTCAACGACAGCTACTACGCCTCCTCACACTCCCTGCAGCTGAACGCGAGCGAGACCTCGCTCGTGGACCTTGCGATCACCTCGCACTCGGAGGCACTGTCCGGACAGAACTACACGGTGATCATCAAAGGCTCGTCGAGGAACTCGACCGAGGTCAGGCACCTGTACTACAACCTTACTGCCACGAGCCCCACTTTCAGCTTCTGGGTCGAGGACGAAGGCCTCGTGATCCCGAGGGACACCGAAGCGAACGTGACAGTGAACGTCAACAACACGAACCCCTCTGAGGCGAACCTGACCTTCGACGCATCCGTCGAGCTGCCGCCGTTCGTGGACGTCGTGCTGTTCACAACGAGCCCGAGCGACCCTGGCGTCACTAGATACATCACCATCCTCGTGCCAGGGGAAAGTAGCAGATCGTTCAACGTCAACATCTCAGTGAGGGGGCTCGCGGCCACAGGCCCGGCCGTGATACCTATATACGTCTACTACAACGAATCGCTGACGAGCATGATCACCGTCAGCTTCGACATAGTCTAGGTTCGCTCCAGCACGCAGAAGTGCCTGGTAAGAGAGCGATGTACCCAGAGCGCATGGCTGTCGACTAGCTTGAAGCCATCGGCATTCTTCACGAGGGAAAGATCAGGAGTCACAACTGAAGCCCTTGCGTTCTTGCCGAGCGCCGCGGAGAAGGCCCGCAGCGACCTCGAGAACAGCTCCGGTATCTTCTCGCCTTTCGTGCTCGTCGCCCTGCCGTACGGAGGATCAGTGGCGATGCCATCCACCTGGCCGACGACGCGTTTGATGTCACCGACGTCGCATACGAGCAGCTCCGCCTCTGCCCCGACATGAGCGAGGTTCCTCCGCGAACCCTCGATCATCTTCTCCGACAGGTCGGTGCCGACCGCCCTCAGCCCCGAGAGATGCGCCTCCGCCAGGATCGCACCGGTCCCGCAAAACGGGTCCAGCAGTCTCCCACCGGGCCTGACGCGGGCCAGATTGACGAGCGCCCGGGCGTATTTGGGGTGAAGGGAGGCAGGGTAGAAGAACGGCATGTACCTGTTCTTCCTCTTCTCGAAGGAGGAGCGGTCGATTCGAGAGATAGCTCTCCCAACCGTGACGCCCCTCGAGCACACGACCCGGATGTCGCTCGTTGGATTGTGCAGGTCCACGCCCCTCGAATTGCCCATGATTGTCCCGACGCGCCTCGATGCGGCAGCGAGGTCGACCGAGCACTTCCCGACCTTGGTCGACCTCACCCTGATCGGCCCCGCGACATCGATCTCCTCTGCGCATGCATCCAGCTCCGAGGGCTTGCATGACGCGAGCCATTCATCCACAAAGTGGCAGAGGCCAAGCCTCGACGCGAGGGTCACAGGGTCAGCACTCGTCTCCATGACAAGGACGCCGGGCTCCTCGCGCACAGCCCTCGGCCTTCCCCCGAGGGCCGTTGCGGCTGACATCGCCTCCGCGCGAGCGAGCGACTCACACTCCATCGAGATCTCTAGCAGGAGCTTCACGAGGCAAGCGAGAGGCGGCCGCGCGCTTTAACCCTTCGTCAATCGGATATGCCTGCCTCGGACACCTGGAATACGGCCTCGGCCTCTGGCAGGTTCGGGGAGTCGA
Organism: Methanobacteriota archaeon; assembly: GCA_020725925.1. GTDB lineage: Archaea > Thermoplasmatota > Thermoplasmata > UBA10834 > UBA10834 > COMBO-56-21. The sequence continues at coordinate 59,671 of DYTN01000001.1, read as the reverse complement.
TCAGCCTCGCGATCCTCTTCCCCCCCTTGCTCTTCCGCAGGTAGATCCTGAAGGTCGCCGTGTGGCCGACAATATGCCCTCCGATCGGTCTCGTTGGGTCGCCGAAGAATGCGTCCGGCTTCGCGGCCACCTGGTTCGTCACCGCGATGACCGCGTTGTTCAGGTCGCCGAACCTCAGCAGGTCGTGCATGTGCTTGTTGAGCATCTGCTGCCTCTCGGCCAGAGCGCCCCGGCCAATGTACTCGGCCCTGAAGTGGGCGGTCAATGAGTCCACGACCATGAGCCTGACAGGGAACTCCCTGGCCATCTCCATTGCCTTGTCGACCAACAGGGTCTGGTGGTGGCTGTTGAACGCCCTCGCGACATGGATCTTCTTCAGTACCTCGTCGGGGTCGAGCTCTGCAGCCTCGGCCATCTGCGTGATCCTCTCCGGCCGGAATGTCTGTTCTGTGTCGATCATGATGGTATGCCCCTCGAGCCCGCCCTCGTCCAGAGGCTTCGTGACGTTCACGGCCAGCTGGTGGCACAGTTGCGTCTTGCCAGACCCGAACTCGCCGAAGAACTCAACGATGGCTCGGGTCTCGAATCCCCCGCCCATGAGCTCGTTCAGGGCCTTGGAACCGGAGGTGAGCTTCGCGATGGTCTTCCTGCGCTCCATCACTACATCGCCCGTCTCGAAGCCCCCGACATCGGCAGCCTTCTTCGCGGCCGCGATGATCTTGGCGGCCGTCGGCTCGCCTATCTCGGCCAGCTCCGCGAGGTTCCTGGGCGAATCGACAGCGATCATCATGAGGTCGGTGTAGCCCGCCTCCCTAAGCTTCTCAAGTATCGCAGGTCCGACACCCGGGAGCTTCTCGATATCCTCCTCGGACATAGCGAATCAACCTTCCTTCTGTACACTTCCAGGACAGCATATAAGCATATTGATTGGAGGTAGCCGAAAGTAATATCTGATACGGTCTCGCGGCGGACGATATGTTGCGGGCAAGGGACGCTTCGAGCGGGCCAGGGGCCTCGAGCCAGCCGGCAAAAGATATTAAATAGGCCTAGCCGTTCGAGGGGCGTAATGGCCAAGAAGAGGAAGAAGGAGAAGGTCGAGAAAGAGGAGTACGAGTTCCGGCCTCCCGAGTTCGACGAGAAGGAGTTCCTGAAGAAAGAGATCAAGGACACGAGGACCGCGCTGCTCACGATTGCGTACGCTGGGCTCTTCGGGGTCATTTCTGGTGCCATCTCCATCTTCAACGAGAATCTCGTGGGGATCGCCTTCATAGTGGGCATCGCGGGCATCTTCTCACTGAGGTACGTCTATCCCCTCATCAAGGTGGACACATCGGCCTTTCAGAAGAAGCATTGGGTGGGGAACATCGGGTCGTTCTTCTTCACGTTCCTTGCCGTATGGGTCCTCCTGCTGAACATGCCCCTCTCCGATCACGCGGACCCTACCGTTGACGAGGTCATCGTCTGGGTCGACAACGGATCGAACGTGACGGGCATCGAGTACATGTACGTGGAGGCCCAGGGCGTGTATGCGTGGATCCCGATGGACGTGAACTACACGCTCGACACGATGGTCAGGGCGAGCTACAAGCTCAACATCACCGCGAAGATCGCGGACAACGGAAAACTGAGCTCGGTCACGATTGCCATCGGGTCCCAGGATAGCCCCCCGCACGCGATGACATACGAGGGCGAACACAGGTACGGATACCTGATGAACGCCTCCGCCGCGGGCAGCACGGGACTCATGTTCTATGTCACGGCGCTCGACAAGGCCGGGAACGAGGTGCTGTTCTTCCCAGCAAGGTCGATTCCCATCGTGCCTTGAAGCCGGATGCCGGCAGCCTACCTCTGCCAGGGCATCCTCTCGTCGAAATGGTGCGTCAGGGCCGCCAGGTGCTCTTCGACGAGGACCGCCTGTCCGGACGAGAGCGCGATATCCCCCTGCTTCTTCACGTCCTTCCCTAATGGCAGCGCCTTGAGCTGAGCCTTCAGGAGGTCGTCAGCGCGGGTGTACTGTCTCTCGGCCATGACGTACCATCTCCCCGACTCGACGTACGGGGCAGAGACGCCCAGGGTCTTCCATTTCGCCAGGAACTCGTCGACGTTCTCCGAGTTGACGGGCGGGCCCCTGTGCCTCCTGGGCTTCGGAAGGGCGATCGAGGCAAGCTCCACCAGCAGATGGGTGGAGTCATCGACATGGATGGTCGTCTTCTCGACCCCGAAGTCCGAGCGCTCCAACAACGCTGTCACCGCGGCAAGGGACTTCCTCAGCTGAGGGTAGACCACATCGTCGATCAGGTTGAGCCTCGGGAAGCTCATTGACATGATGTTCGCCAGCCGTTCGCCCGCGACCTCTTTGATTCTCTCTGGGGACCAGGTCCTGCGCGCGACCGGGAAGAAGAACTTCCTGCTGGGAGAGGTCAGGTACTCCCTGGCCGCATGGATGAATCTGAGCAGCGTCTCTGGCGCCACCGCCGACGCGACATTCCTGGAGGAATCGACAGGGTCGACGAATGTCAGCGGCTCCGGGAACTCGCTACCCGGGTAGCCAGGCAGCTCGAGCGCCTGCCCGACCTTCCACTCGGCGGCCGACTCGAGAACAGCCCTGAAGGAGCCGAACCGCATTACCAGCAGCTCGCACAGATAGCCCGAGAAGCCCTGGACCTTGGCCTCTGCGCCATAGCACTCGATGCCCTTCATGAAGCGCTTCACCAGGCGCACCTCGTCGGCCATCCCCTTCTTGAGGTTCTTCTTCACGAAATCCGTGTGGAACGGTGTGCGGTCCACTGCGCTCATCTTCATGCGCGTGTCCCTGATCCTGAACGCAGGCACGAGGTCCACCTGAAAGCCCTTGAACTCGCCCCGAACGTATGGGTGCTGCGCGTAGTGCTCCCTGCCGTCGATGACGGCCTTGCCTATGGCAAGGCCGGCCTCCTTCATCGTCTCGAGCGTGGTGCTCTCGGTGAAGAGCATGAACAGGTCTATGTCGGGGTCCTTAAGGTGCGTGCCCTTCGCAACTGAACCGACGAGCATCGGCTCGACGAAAACGTCGAGCCGCCTCGCCTGCTTGAGCACCTTCTCGGAGAGTTCATCGACCGCCGAGATCACCTTCCTGTCCTGCGCGGCCGCGGGCTTGATCTCCTTCAGGACCTCAGATTCGAGCGTCATCACATTTCGTGATGTCATGACTCACAGTGGTAATAAAACACAGCATGGAGCCGTCAGAGAAGAAATCGATATGGTGTCTGGAAGGCCGGTGTGGTGGGGATTGTTAGAAATCGTGTTTGCTTAGGAGGAAAGTTGAGCCACCAGCCTGAGACACCGAGTACTACCTTACCTGCACGTGATATAAGAGCGTTTCCCGTCAACATTCGGCCGTGTACCTACAATCTGGGTCCGGGCCGGCTATATTCATAGCCCCATGCGTATGATTTCGGAATGGAAGTTCGAAGAGTGTATGTTCTCCTCAAGTTCCCTGATGGCCAGTTCGTCGGTCTCCGAGACGCTGAGTAGCTCCGTCATCGGGCCGCCGACGTGGAGCACTATTAACATCTTGTCCTTCGAATTTAATTCTGCGATTCCGAATTCTGAAAGGGGCGACGAGAGGGCATTCCTGAAGGCGAGCGAGCAGGCACTCGCGAGCGCGTCGAACACGGACATGAGCTCGGGCGGCGCCATGTCTGTCCTGATTACCGCGAGCGTCATGCGGTGCTTCGCGACATGCGCTTTGATCCTCTCGATGTCCTCCTCGGGCAGACTCACGACTGTCATTGGTGCCTCAACCAAAGGGCGTTACATAACGCTTGCGACGGACAGGAGAGCTCTACGCGAAGCAATGCTTCGACTGCATGCAGCCGTGAACGTTTAATATGCCGCATGCAGATGCGAGTGCGGAGCCGGGGATGGGAACAGATGTGTTCTGAGAAGGATTGCAGTATATTCAGAGGGAAGCTCATCGTGTGCGACAGTTGCGAGAAGATCAAGGTCCAGAGTACGATGCCTGCGATGCCTGGCATTGCGCCAGGCCCGCCCCCTCATCTCTGATCATTTCTCGCCTGCAGACCGAATCCTGTCCGAGACGGCTATCGCATCCTTCTTCAGCTCGAGCATCATGAAGTCCCTCGCTGCGACCGTCTTGACCCCGGATCTGTCCTCTATCCACTTCGCCTGCGTCTCTGGGTTCTCCTGAATGACTCGCATGCCGAAGTGAGTTATGACCGCGAGCTCGGGCTTGACTTTCTCTATCAGGTAGCCTGCGTCCTCAGTGCTGAGGTGGTGTGGTATGCGTTGGCCGAGGGGCCGAGTGACGCAGGCTATCATGAGCCGGCAGTGCTTGTGCGCCTTGATGACCTGCTCGACCAGCTGCGTGTCCGCGACATAAGACACCATCCCGGCAGAGGTCTGTATCCTGAAGCCGACGGAGCTTGTGTCGCTGTGGGCCGATGGGGTGGCGCCTATTTCGAAGGGCTTGAGGCTCACCTTGTTGAAGGGCTGCATCACCTTGACTATCTTCGGCTTGGCCAGGTGGTACTTCGAGATCGCGGGGCCGAAGTCCCCGTTCCCCTCGATGACGCTCTGGCTGGCGAGGAGCGCGCCCTGCTTCCGAGTGCCGCCCTCCGTCATAGCCTCAATCAGTATCTCCACGTCGAGGTAGTGGTCGGGATGGCAGTGGGACACCAGTATCGCGTCCGTCGTGAGCGGGTCTATGCCGACGGAGCGCATCCTCACGAGCGCGCCCGGACCCGGGTCAATGTGCAGGTTCCTGCCGTCCTCGACATATATCCCGCCCGTCGCCCGGGCCTGATATATGGTGGCGAACCTCCCGCCGCCAGTCCCCAGGAAAGTGATGCGAGCCATGTTGCCAAACCTTAATGACCGGTTCCCTTAATACCCTTCCGGGCCCGGAGGCGCGTCGGTTTGAGCATACTGGTCAAGGGCGGACTCGTGGTCACCCAGAACTGGAAACGGGAGGTGCTCAAAGGGGACGTCCTCGTCGAGGGCGACAGGATCACCGCAGTCGGCCACGCGAAGGCGAGGCCGGACGAGGTCGTGGACGCCACCGGATGCGTCGTCATGCCCGGGCTGATCAACTGCCACACGCATGTCGCGATGGCACTCATGAGGAGCGTCGTCGACGATGTCAAGCTCGAGAGGTTCCTGGAACGGACCTTCGCGATTGACGCCAAGCGCACTCCGGAGGACGTTGGCATCGGGGCGATGCTCGGCTGCCTCGAGATGGCCAGGTCGGGCACGACCACATTCGCGGACATCTACTATGCCCAGGACGCGATAGCCAAGAGCGTCGAGCAGGTCGGGCTGAGGGCGTACCTCGGTTGGGTTGTGCTCGACGAGCAGCTCACGACGCAGAAGGGGAAGCCGATCAAGAACTGCGAGAACTTCATCAAGTCCCACGCGGACAGGCCGCTCATCAGACCTGTCGTGGCGCCCCAGGGAGTGTACGTGTGCTCGGACGAGACGCTTCTCGAGGCAAAGGAGCTCGCAGAGCGCGAGAAGGCGCTGTGCCATTACCACATCTCGGAGACCAGGTACGAGGTCTACGAGTTCCAGAGGAAGAAGGGCAGGAGGCCCGTGGAGCACTTGGCGGAAATCGGATTCCTTGGCAAGGGCCAGCTGGGGGCGCACGGCGTCTGGCTCACGATCAACGAGGTTCGCGCGCTCGCCAAGGCGGGGGTTGGTGTGGCGCACTGCCCGACTTCCAACATGAAGCTCGCGAGCGGGGGTGTGGCACCTCTCCCGGAGATGTTCGCCGAGGGCGTACCCGTCTCCCTGGGAACGGACGGCTGCTCGTCCAACAACGGCCTCGACATGTTCCTCGAGATGAAGTTCGCCTCGCTCCTGCACAAGGCCCACAGGTGGGATTCAGAGGTACTGCCTGCCCAGAAGTGTCTCGACATGGCAACGATAGACGCCGCCAGGTGCCTCGGGGCGGAGAAGGATCTGGGATCGATAGAGCCGGGCAAGAAGGCCGACCTGGTGGTCCTCGACTGTAGGCTCCCGGCGATGGTCCCGATGCGCCCCGACAACGTCGTGGCGAACCTGGTCTATGCGGGTCCGAGCCAGGCGGTCAGGGACACAATCGTGAACGGCAAGGTCGTCCTCAGAAACAGGAAGATCGCGACCGTGGACGAGGCAGACGTGCTCGCGAAGGCCGATGCGGCCGCGCACGCGCTGTTGCAGAGAGCGAAATGAGAAGAGCTGAAGGGGTTTTCCGAAAAGGCCTCACGTCTTCGGAAGGGAGAGCTACTCCTTCTTCTCGGTCTTCTTGGCCATCCGCTCCCTGATGTCGGCGATCTCCTCCGCCTCGATCTTCTCTGCCTCCATGGCCTTCTCGAGCGCCTTCAGTTCCGCGTGGAGTTCGTCGGGCGTGGGGATCGGACCGAGTATCTCTTCCGCCTTGCCGACCACGCGCTCGACGTCCTCGGGCCTCGTGATTTCCCGCGCGGGCGTCTGCCTGCCGATGCCGAGGTACTCGCTCGCGCCCTCCACGAGTTTGGTGAGCTCGAACGGGAAGATGATCTTGGTCGCCTGGCCGTTGCCTATGGACCTCATCGTGTCAAGCGACAGGACCGTCAGGGCCTTCGAGTCCAGAGGGCTCGCGCCCACGGACAGTATGCGCAGCTTCTGCGCCTCGCCTTGGCTCCTCAGTATGATCGCTAGCCTCTCGCCCTCGGCCTCGAGGATCTTGGCCTGCCTCAGGCCCTCAGCCTGCAGGATCCTCGCCCTCTTCTCGCCCTCGGCGTTCAGGATGGCCGCGCGCTTCGACCCGTCGGCCTTCAGGATCGCGGCCCTCCTCAGCCTCTCGGCCGAGGTCTGCTCCTCCATCGAGTCCTTGACCTTGCCCGCGGGGTCGACCTCCCTGATCTCGACCCCCTCGACCTTGACGCCCCACTTGTCCGTCGCCTCGTCGAGCACGTCCCTCAGGTGCAGGTTGATCTTCTGCCTGTTGGACAGGATCTCGTCGAGCTCCATGTCACCGATGATGGACCTGAGCGTGGTCTGCGCGAGGTATATCGTCGCGGTGCGGTAGTTCGTCACCTGGAAGAACGCCTTCGTGGGGTCGATGACCTTGATGTAGATGATCGCGTCCACGTTGGTCGGGGAGTTGTCCTTCGTGATGACCTCCTGCCTCGGGACGTCCAGAACCTGGGTCCTCAGGTCTATCTTGACGACCACGTTGATCAGGGGGGCGACCCAGTTCACACCCTGATTGAGCACTCGCACGTACCGCCCGAGCCTCATGTATATGCCCTGCTCGTAGGGCCTCACGATCTTGATCCCGCTGCTCATTATCGCCAGGACGGCTATCAGGGCGAGTATGAGAAGCGCAACGACCTCAGCACCTATTGCCATTCCAATTCCCCCTTCTCCTCCGTATGATGTCGGTGACCGGGACTAGGTCTCCGGAGCCTCCTCTACAGTGACATGCACGCCCTCGCTCGCCCGGACCACGATCCTCTTGCCGGGCGGGATGGGCCTCGCGGATGTGGCGCTCCAAGTGTCGTGCTCAATCCTGACCTTCCCCTTGAGGCTGTTCGGGACAACCTCCGTCTCCACGACGCCGACCTTGCCGATCAACGATGTGGCGACAGTCGTCTCAGGTGGGGCGGGCGGCGCGAGCTTCTGGTACATCTTGAAGGTCGCGTATGTGAGCGGAATGGTGATTGCGCCTGCGATAACGGGCGACCACCAGCTTAGCAGCAGGTTAGGTGCGAGCATGCCCATGCTTCCGAGGACGATCAGCACCGTCGCGGGGACGAGGATGAACGCTCCTGGGGAGGACACCTCCGCTAGGAGCATGAGTATGCCCAAGACCACGAACGCCAGACCGAGTTCGAAACCCCCAAGTGCCATGATTGCCACAACAAGCTTGGGCGTATATATGGTTTGTTGCGGAAGGCCGGGCGAGCGTTCTGCTGGCACGAAAGACAGAAAGAACCAAAGCGGATGCGGAATGAGACCGGATTTCGCCTACCGCAGCCGGATCCTCTGCACGTGGTAGCACCAGAGGCCGTACTTCTTCAGGGCGTCGTTGGTGTTCTCGAGCGTGACCCTGTCCGGCTCCGTCCTGTACCGGAGGATGTCTTCGATGGGGAAGCCCACGAAGTCTGACAACTTCACGAGCTTCTCGTAGGGGAACGGCTGCTCGCCCACTAGGATCTGCCTGACGCTCCATCCCGGGTGGATGCGCGACCGGTAGCCCATCTCCCGGGCAAGCCGGTTTATGCTCCCCGCCTTTTCGATGCCGTTCTTGATAAGCTCCACGCGGAATGTCGATGCCAACCAGACCCGTCTGCCTGAGTTGTAGGCCTTGAAGGGCCTTCCGTAGTACTCGTGTCCGGAGCTCATTTGCCTAGCGAAGATTGTGAAACGTGGATATATATCTCTTGCTCCATTCCGTCGCGCGGCGATGGTACGTACCATCGCCAATGGCCGAAAGACAAGGACACCTTTCGAACGGTCAAAAATGTTATCGGCCATGAGAATGATTGGCCGTGGAAAAGGGGATCCCATGGCTTCATTCCGCGGCACGATAGCCCTCAAGACCGGCGCGAAGGACGAGATAATCGATGTGACGGCAAAGGTGCAGGACGTTGTTTCGAAATCCGGCATCAGGGAGGGCCTCGCGTGCGTGTTCGTGGCCGGCTCGACGGCGGCAGTGACGACGGTCGAACACGAGCCCGGGCTCGTATCGGACATGCGCGAGGCGATGGACAGGCTCTACCCGAAGGACATCGACTATGGGCACCACGCCCGCTGGGGAGACGGGAACGGGCACTCCCACATACGGGCGTCGTTCGTCGGGCCCTCGCTCACCGTGCCTGTCGTCGGCGGCAGCCCGCTGCTCGGGACCTGGCAGCAGATAGTCTTCATGGAGTTCGACAACAAGCCGAGGTCCAGGGAGCTGGTCGTCCAGGTCGTTGGCGACAAGTAGCGCGCTCGAAGTGCCGGGCGCAATCATATTATACCGTGAGCCCTTGGCCTGGTCGAAATGCCAATCGAAGGCGAGTTTCTCGGGGGAGGGCACGAAGTCGGCAGGCTGGGCATACTGCTCAAGTGCCCGGGCGCGCGCATGCTGTTCGACTACGGCATGACCGCCACTGACCCGCCCCAATACCCCGCACCGTGCCCGCCAGTGGACATCATGTTCCTCACTCATTCGCACCTGGACCACTCCGGAATGATTCCGTGGCTCACATCCAGGTACGACATCGATGTCATCTCGACGAGCGTCTCCAGGGAGATAGGCATCCTGCTCATGGAGGACAGCATCAAGATAGGGGAGGCCGAGGGGTACCCCGAGTTCTACACATCCTCCGATGTGAAGATCGCCCGCAGGAGGTTCGACGAGATCATGTTCGGCGACACCACATCCGCGGGCGGCCTGCAGGTGGCAGCGCATTCCGCGGGGCACATACCAGGCGCAACGATGTACGAGCTCAGGGGCAAGCGGACCACGCTCGTGACCGGGGACATACACACGCTGGACACGCGCCTCGTGGCGGGCGCGAAGCCAGTGAAGTGCGACAACCTCATAATGGAATCCACATACTCCGGCAGGAACCACCCCGCCAGGCTTAAGACGGAGTACGCCTTGCTCAAGAAGATCGAGGAGGTCACGAACAGGGGAGGGATGGCGATCATCCCGAGCTTCGCCGTGGGCAGGTGCCAGGAGCTGATGCTCCTGCTCAAGGACAGCAGGTTCGAGTTCTGGCTGGACGGCATGGGCAAGAAGGTGAACAAGATCTACCTCCGGTACCCGGAGTTCCTTCGCTCGGCCAAGCGCCTCAGAAACGCTGCCTCGAGGACGCACGAGGTCAGGACCTCCCAGGGGAGGGCGCGGGCGCTGAAGGGCGATGCCATACTCACGACCAGCGGGATGCTCGACGGCGGGCCCGTGCTCAACTACGTCGACGCCGTCAGGGACGACCCGAAGAGCGCCATCCTCCTCACGGGCTACCAGGTCGAGGGGAGCAATGGCAGGAAGCTGCTGGAGACCGGCACGATGGACTTCCAGGGCGTCACAGAGAGGGTGAACTGCGAGGTGCTCAAGTTCGACTTCTCAGCGCATGCGGGCCACGACGAGCTCATGGCCTTCGCCAAGGGGTGCGAGCCCGAGAAGATAGTGCTCATGCATGGCGACCAGCGGGAGCTGCTCGCAGGCGACCTCAGGTCCGAGGGCTTCGAGGTGCTCCTGCCGAGGAACGGCGACAAGTGGGCCCTATAAAGCGGCCGGCCTTGCGGGCAAAACATAGTTATGTTCCGAATCCCTCACTCCCGATGAATGAGGTCGAAGTACCAGGAGTTCCTGCGAGAGGACATCGGCTCCGGGGACATCACCTCGGAATTGGTAATACCCGTGGACCTCCGCGCCGTCGGGAGGATCACTTGCAAGGAGCCGTGCGTTCTTGCAGGTGCGCAGGATGCGGCCGAGGTCTTCAAGGAGCTCGGGGCGAAGGCGATCAAGCGTCTGGAGGACGGCACCCGCGTGAGGAAGGGCCAGGTCGTCCTCGAGGTCACCGGGAGCGCCAGAAGCCTGCTCGCTGGCGAAAGGCTCGCGTTGAACTTGATCATGCGGATGAGCGGGATTGCCACACTTACCGACGACCTGGTGCGCAAATGCAGAAGGGTGAACCCGAAGGTCAGGGTCGCAGCCACCAGAAAGACGACTCCGGGCTTCAGGGAGTTCGAAAAGCGAGCGGTCATCCTCGGCGGGGGCGACCCGCACAGATACGGCCTGGACGATGCTGTCCTCATAAAGAACAACCACATAAGGCTGGCAGGGGGCGTGCGGGAGGCACTGAAGAGGGCGAAACGCGGGAGCTTCACCAAGAAGATCGAGATAGAGGTCGAAGACGCCGAGGAGGCAATGGCCGCGCTTGATGGAGGCGCTGACATCATCATGCTTGACAACTTCACGCCCGCCGCGGCCAGGAAGATAGCGGCCGAGTTGAGGCGAATTAGGCGCAATGTGCTCATCGAGGTCTCCGGGGGCATCAGCCCGGACAACATCGAGGACTACGCTTCCGCCGTGGACATCATATCCTTGGGCTGGCTCACGCACTCCTGCAAATCGAAGGACTTCTCGATGAAGATAGAGAGAATCTAGCTCGCCTGACCACAGGTTATTCTAGCGCCCTGACCCTCTAGGTCCGATAAGATGGGGCCCAGGCAGGCTTGGGGGGCGCTGTCGATTGTCTTCGTCCTGGTCGACTTTGCCGCAGCCGCCATTCTGATAGACCTCGGGTACGAGACGGCCCCAACCCTCTCCGGAGCGACGGTCATCGCAATCGTGTACGCGTACGTGCTATACAAGAGGTACCATGTTGAGGTCGTGCCGGAGAACGACATCATGCTCTTCGAAGACCGGGACGATCTGCGGATACTCTGCAGGATCTACGGCCTGGACGACTCGGGAGAGACAGGGGCCCTGAGGCAGAGGCTGCTCAAGTTCGCCAGAGCGAATAGCCAGAGGGCATTCACATGGGTGGCACCCAAGGCGGTGGTCTCATTCGGGTCCGCGCTGGAAATACAACCCACCTCGACTCCCCGACAGACGACTGGAAAGGCACTCGGACTTCCGATTGGCTTGGCAGCCGCAGATGCTTCTCCGGCAGCAGGTTCGAGAGGTCTCCTAGGCGGCAAGGCCCGCTCCAGCGCCAGGCTCTCGGGCTTGACCGCTTGCCCGATCTGTGAGGCGGGTCCGCCGAGGTCGGGAGCGGTCTGCACCGAGTGTGGTGCGGACCTGGAGTTCTACGCCGTCCTCCAGGAAACCAGGATCGGCAAGCGCGTTCTGGCCCGAAAGGCCTCTGCCGTGAGGCGCAAGCTTAGATACGATGTACCTCACTTGAGGAGTTCTAGATGAAGACAGACGAGAAGTGCGAGGTGTGCGGCAAGCCCGCGACCAGGTTCCTGTTCGCAGCGTTCGTGTGCGATTCCGAGGACTGCGTTCAGACTGCCAGGGAACGCAGAGGGGGTCCTGGCGGGCATCAGAAGCAGAAGCTGTTTTCGAAGTTGAGCGTCGAGAAGTAGCGCTTCCCCCAGGCAAGGCTTAAGCCGAGCTCCCTGATTTCGTCTTCCATGGACAGGCGAGCCTTCGCAGGGCTGATGATAATCGAGACCCTGCTCGCCTTCGGCAACACCTTCGCGGCATCCTTCAACATGGTCTACTTGCTCAACGAGCTGGACATGCCCCTCTGGTCCGTGCCAACATACCTCATCATGGGCTTCGCCATATCAATCATCGTGAGCCTCTGGATGTCCTGGAAGCCTCACCTCGACCCGAGGAACGCGATGATTGCCGGCCTCGCGTGGCTCTGCGTCGAATACATCATGCTCATCGTGGTCAAGGACGGCTGGATCATCTCCCTCTCGGTCGGGCTCGCGTTCGGATTGTTCTACCCGCTCTTCTGGACGCCGTTCAACATACTGATGGCGCAGATGACCCAGAAGACCGACAGGGGCGTGACCTACGGGGCATTCTTCTTCGTCTGGCCGGCAGTGACGTTCATCGCGCCCCTCCTCGGAGGGCTCGTCATAGGATACGTCAGCTACACGGTTCTGTTCGGGCTCGGCATGTCCATAATCGTCCTGACCGCGGTCACGGTGGCTGCGTACAGGAGATACATCCCGAAGGACCAGGTCATGCGCATCAGGCTGGAGGCCATAGGCAGGAGGAACGTGATAGCCACCCTTGGAGAGGGAGGGTTCGAGGGGATTTTCTGGGTGGATGTCGTGCTCGTCGCGTGGACCTTCAACCAGGACGAGGTGTCCCTGGGCGCGCTCTTCTCGCTGTTCGGGCTCGCTGCAGGAGCCATGGGCATCATCCTGGGGAAGGTCTCGGACAAGATTCAGAACAGGAACCTGTTCCTGCGGATCAGCGTGTTCGCCTCGATGCCCTGCATCGTGGCCATTTTCCTGGCGTCGTCTCTCGAGGAATATGCGATTGGGAACGGGCTGCTCGAGTTCGCGTCGTTCGTGTTCCCGGTGTTCCTCTTCGCGATCCTCACTGACAAGCTGGAGGAGACGAAGAACGACTCCGTCCTCACGCGCGAGTTCCTGCTCGACATCGGGCGCGTGGGGGCGATCGCCCTTCTGATGCTACTCCTGTACATGGGCATGACGCCGCAGGAGGTGTTTCTGCTGGCGATTCCGTTCCTCGGGATGGGCGCCGTCGCGCACGAACTGAGGAAGCAGGCCGTGCGGCTACCCGTGGGAGCAGGCCATGCTGACCAGCTCCATTAGGTCGTGCATGCTCACCCTGGATGGTTTCGCCTCGAGCCCCGCCTTGAGGCTCTGGTAGCAGAACGGGCACGAGGTAACGAGCATGTCCGCCCCCGAGCGCTCGGCGTCCTCGACTCTGAGCGCTGAGACCTTCTGGGCGAGATCCGGGAAGGCCGTCTTCACCCCGCCACCGGCGCCACAACACCTCGCCTCTGCCCTGTTGCGCTCCATCTCGACCAACCTGAGCCCCGGGACGGCCTCAAGGATCCTCCTCGGCTCATCGTAGAGACCGTTATGCCGGCCGAGATGGCATGGGTCGTGGAAGGTTGCTGTGCCTTCGACGCGCTTGTCCAGTCTCAGCCTGCCCGAATCGAGGAGCTCGTTCACGAGCTGCGTGACATGAACGACCTTCGGACGGACGACGCCCATCTTTGGATAGTCCTGCTTGATGGTCTTGAAGCACCCTGCGCAGCTCGTGACAATCAATGAGGGCGATGCGCGTTCGAACAGCTCGATGTTCTTTTCGACCATCTTCTTGGCTGATTCCTGAAGGCCGGTCCTCAGGAGCGTGGACCCGCAGCAGCCCTCGTCGTTCCCAAGGGTGCCGAAATCGACCCCCGCGTTGACCAGTACTCGGGCAGTGTTCTCCGCCATGTCCCTGATGTTCGGGTCGTAGGCGGCCGTGCACCCGACGAAGTAGAGCACCTCGCACTTCTCCTTGAGCACGTCCTTGGTCTTGACTTCCGTCTCGATCCGCTTGGCCCACCTGGACCTCTGAGTCCTGGGCTGCATCCAAGGGTTGCCGTAGTTCTCGATGCTCTTGACTATCTGCGCGTGCGCTTCCATCGGGCCGAGGCCATTGGCCACCAGGAACTCGCGCATGTTCTCCCACATAGAGATGGTGTCGAGGTGCGCTGGGCAAACGGTCTTGCACTGCCCGCATATCGTGCACTCGTAGGATCTGCTCGCGAGCTCCCTCAGTTGCGCCTCGGGGATGTCCTTCGGCCCGAGCAATTTCGCCCTCAGACCATACTGCATCCTGCAGAACTCCTTGAGCTTGAGTATCTTTCCTCTCGGTGTGACGAGTTCGATGTCCTGGGCCTCGCCGCCTGTCGGACACGTCGACGTGCACTCGCCGCAGCGAGTGCATGCATCGAACCGCATGAGCGAGAGCACGTCGAGACCGGAGATGTCCAGCTTCCTCATGGAGAACCCACCGCCTTCGGAGACGTCCGGTCTGCCTCGATCGCGATGGGAGTCGCCACCATGTGGAACAGCTTGCTGAACGGTATGTAGGCGATCAGCAGAGCGCTCATGAGACCGTGGACTAGCCATATCTGGTCGTAGTACGCGCCCCAGGACCCGGGCATCGCCAGAGAGAGGGCGTAGCCGAGGAACGAGTACTCGTGGTTGGCTTCGTGCCCGGATATCCCGCCCGCAATCCCGATGCCTTCGAGCACGAACCCGCCTACGACGACCGCGAGCAGAAAGAGAAGGGAGACGGCGTCCGGGAGCTCGGTCCTGACGATCTTCGGCTTCAGGACGAATCTCCTCCCCGCCGCGATCAGCAGCCCAGCAAGCATCATGGTCCCAGCGAAATCGAACCCGAAGTCCCTTATCCAGAGCTTCGCCCAACCGTCCTCCTCAATCATAGGTGCGTAGTGCAGTATGTCCAGCGATATCGTGGAGATGATGTCGAGCACGAACATCGAGATGAACCCGCCGAGTATCAGCAGGTGCATCGACCACCTCGATGCGCTCCTCTCCTTCAGTTTGCTCAGGTAGAGTGCGTCCTTGGCAAACACTGCGGTAGCTTTCCAAAGCCTCCCGCGCACAAGGAACCTGAACGCTCTCGGGAGCAACCGCAGCAACCTCCCCTCGGGCGACCCGTGCAGGCCCTTGCCGCTCATCCAGACGAGCATGTTGTACATCGTCCCCAGGACGAACACAGCCACGCATGCGATGACCACCGCAAGGAAGAGCTCCAAGTAGGACCTCTCCGAGACATAGACCGTCTCGTACGGGAGCAGGAGCACGATTGCGGAGAAGGCCACCACGGCCGCGAGGAAGAGGAGGTAGAGCGCGAGCCTGTCCTTGAGGTACCGGCCTGACATCCGCGCTTGAATCAGGCTGGAGCTGTATATACCCATCTCTTTCCTGCGAGCACCTGGAAGTGGTTGTCGACGCATTTCCTGGCCGTTTCCACAAGGAGCCCAGTGGTCTCGTCTGCATCCGTCTCGATGCCGCACTTCATCTGCAACAGTCTCTCGCGGACCTCAAGCAGGTGGCTCGATAGGTGGTCTGCGAGGCCAGGGCCAGCCGTGCAGAGGCGCTTCTCGATTGCATCGACCAGTTCGAGGTATCTGCTCCCATCCCAGAGCTTCTTCCCAACCACGAAGGACCTGTTCTCGAGACCGACGATTGCCACCTTGAGATCAGCGACGGCTCGTCGCAGCTTCTCCGCCTCAATCGCTACTGTCGGCCCCGGACTCCTCCTATCGGACCGGATCCCCAGGAGCCCGAGCAGGTGCGCGTTGGCCCTGGGATAACCTGGGTGCTCGAGGTGAGGACCTAACAGGAGCATCCTCCCGCGCCCTTGGCGAGCGGAGACCCCGGCGGCCTTCCCGAGCATCATCCTCGACGCGAGGGGCTCTGCGAGCTGGAACTCGGTTCGATCCGTGAACGACCGGTACCTCAGTATGACCTCGTCAACAGACGGCTCTCGGAACACGGGCCCGCCGTAGATGGGGGCAAGGAGCGGGTCCGGGCCAGCGTCGAGCTCGACCTCGCCCCTGACAGGATGGACGATTGCGCAGGTACCGTACCTCACCGCCATGCGAGGCGGGACTTCGTCGAGCGGGCCGGGGGCGCGCTCGATGTTCTCAATCCTCGTAGATGACAGGTTGAATTCGCTGAATGGCGCGACCGACGAATGCAAGGGGAGGTAGGCTCCCGCACAGATCCCGAGGTACACCCCGCCCCTCCCGATGTACGAGCTCAGCTGAGAAAAGCCTCCTCCTGACAAGGAGGAGGCCATCGCGAATCCGTCGCCTCCGGATATCACGGCCAAGGACGGCTCAGCCTCGAGCGAGCCGATGAAGTGCGGGCCGTCCAGGAACCTCGCGCTCGTGAGACCGCGGGACTCGAACAGGTCCGCAAGCCAAGTCCACGAATGAGAGGATCCCCTCCCGGCGTACACTGCGATGATTCCGTCTGCCATGGGACGGACCAGGGACGGACGAGCGCGGCAATAAAACCCGATGCTGCCGCATCTGGCTCGTCCATTCGCGCACAGAAAGTGTTATAGACGCCCTCGGCTTATGTCGCCGCGCAAGGGCCCATGGTCTAGTGGTTATGACGTCTGCTTGACACGCAGAAGTTCACCGGTTCGAATCCGGTTGGGCCCACTTCATGTTGCAGCTAGACAATCATCCTCAGATTCCAGAGCATCGGGTTTCTGGGGTCATTGAATTCCCAAGAACAGTCACTGGCTGAACCTACATTCGAGTCTCTTCGAGGCATCGAGTAGAAGCATCCTCGAGAAATCGCACAATGGATGAATGTCGAAAGACTCGAGGTTATTGCACAGCTGATGCGCTGTCAAGTGCGCTCATCAGAATGAATGGATCCTCGCTTGCTTCTCGGTCCATTCTGAAAGAAGCGCCATGGAACCTTGCTCAACGCCTTTGATAAGGCCTTCGACGCTCAGACCCCTTGCTTTCATGCAGCTTCCGCATGCTGCCACCCGTCCGCCCTTTGCCAGGACTCTTCCGAGCATTTCATCTATGTTGTAGTATCCTGGCGGAGTCTCCTGCTTGGGGACGCCACAGAAAACGGCATCTGCCATCAGGAACACATTCACATTGTTGCTTCTAGCCTGGAGCGCAATAGCGAGTCGCAGCCCATTGTAAGCTTTCTCCGACCCATACGGGGCATCGTTCAACACGATAAGGACATTTTCTCCCACATTCAACACCGATGGCCGAGCACACGGTCGGACAATAATAGCCTTTTGGCGGACGCGAAGTGATTCGACCCGAGAAGAAAACAGCAACTATTCCTGGTATGGCTTGTTCACAAGGTCTCAGAGAGGATCAGGCGAGTCCGGCGGCCTTGTCTGCGATTATCCTCGAAGCCCTGGTTATCTCCCTCTCGGTCGACCATTTCCCAAGACTCAACCTGAGGGCTCCGAGAGCCGCTTCTTCGGGTACGCCCATGGCCGTCAGCACGGAGGACGGCTCCCTTCGATTGGCGTGACACGCTGATCCCGTCGATGCGGCCAGTTCCGGAGTGCCTGCAAGGAGTGCCTCAGAGTCGATTCCAGGCACAGAGACGTTGAGAGTGTTCGGAAGCCTCTTCTTGGGATGTCCATTTAGCCTGAGATCGGTTATGCTCTTGAGGAGCGCTCCGTGGAGGCGATCCCTGAGGCTCTGCATCTTGGGAACATACTCACTC
The DNA here is from genome assembly GCA_020725925.1 of Methanobacteriota archaeon. Taxonomy (GTDB): domain Archaea; phylum Thermoplasmatota; class Thermoplasmata; order UBA10834; family UBA10834; genus COMBO-56-21. The sequence continues at coordinate 41,974 of DYTN01000001.1, read as the reverse complement.
ATCGTTCTCATGGCGATATCCGCCGCCTTACCCAACCCGACAATGCTGAGTGTGTTTTCCGTGCCAGGCCTGAGTCCATGCTCATGGCCAGCTCCCCTCAGAAACGGTTCGACGTCCGTTCCATCCCTGACGAACAGCGCGCCGATCCCTTTCGGGGCGTAGAACTTGTGCCCAGCCACCGACAGAAGGTCGACGCCCAACCTCTTCACGTCGACTTTCAACTTGCCTATCGTCTGAGCGGCATCCGTGTGAAAGAGCGCTCCTCGTCGATGAGCAATCTCGGTAATCTCGCGGATTGGCTGGACGGTGCCGGTCTCGTTGTTGGCGTGCATCACGGAGACCAGGATCGTGGAATCGTCCACTAGCGTCTCGAGTTGCTCTAGGTCCACTGCGCCGAATTGGTCAACGCCAATGTACTTGACATCAAAGCCCTGCGTCTGCAGCCATCGGCACGGGTTCAGAACCGCCGGATGCTCCGTGACGCTCGTCACGATTCGTCTGCCTTTCTTGCGGTTCGCGAATGCAACGCCGCACAGGGCGATGTTGTTTGATTCTGTCCCTCCGCTGGTGAACACCATCTCATTGGCCTTGGCATTGATCAGCTCTGCCATCTGCCTTCTTGCCTCTTCAATGCCGCCTTTCGCCTGGCGGCCATAGAGGTGGCTGCTCGAGGGATTGCCAAAGCGGTCCCGAAGGTAGGGCAGCATCTCCTTAATCACTTCAGGGTCGATCGGAGTGCTTGCATTGTAATCCAGATAGATTGGTTTCATCCGCTATCAACTCAAGATATGACGAGACTCCCGTACATCCCGATTGCCGCATGATCTGGGTATTCACACATATACCAGTATTGGCCGGGGGAATTCGCCGCAATACGCATGTCCTGAACCCAGTAGTAACCGGTCTCGGAGTGCGACAGCATGCTGGTCCTAGGGCCGCCCATATGACTCATCATTGGCATCGAGGAGTACGGCGGGTCCCTCGTGGTCACTGCGAGATTGTGGTACATGTCAAGGTCTGCGTTTGCCAGTGTCACGGTCAACTGCGAGCCTTTGGAGACGTATATCGTTGGATTGAGCAGGCCGTTGATGACGAATATCTCATCGTGTCCGGGTGGGGCTGCCAGGAAAACCAGCCTGGACACACCAGCACCGACCCAGATAGTATTGTTGGAGGCGTATGTCGTCGCATTGGCCCCCGACACCATGCTATCGAGGTCTGTCTGAGAGATCCTCTGTGGTGAGGACACCGAGACTGAGAGCGAGGGCGATGGACGAGCAACAAAGATAGAGCCGGTCACGACTATCAGCACGACCAGCGCAACCGCGATGATTGGAAGCCACCTCAAGGGATCGTCTCTCTCCTTGGAAGGGGGTCTTCCCTTTGCCTGAAGGCGTGAAGCAGCCTCGTCGCGCCGGCGTCGATACTCCTTTGTGTCAATCCGGCCCAGCGCGAATTGCACGTCTAGGTCTTCTTGAGATCTCCAGGACTCGTATCTCTCGGGGTCAATCTGCGGCTTGGCATTAATGCTCACATTCTCACTTCTCGATTCGTCTGAGCCGGATGTCCAACTTGAGTGCGTGAGTTAGACAGTACACGCCCGGACATCGCTCATCCGCCAGCTTCTTGACTTTCAACAGTTCCTCGAATGTGGCGTCAGAATCGACCATCACTTCAAACTCTATCGCCTCGACCGGAGGATTCTCGGACACACCAAGGCTCTTGCTCATGTCGATGTTCGTGGCGGCGTTGATCGCCAACTTGCGGATACTGACTCCGGTCATAGCGGCCCATTTCGAAAGGCTCGAGGCATAGCAGGCTATTGCTCCCGCGATGCAGTATTGGTTGGGATTGGGCGCTGTGAACCCTCCACCAAGGAACTGGGGCTCATCGAACTCCACCCTCACCTTTCCGCTCTCGGCATCAAGAAAAGCAGCGAAATGAGGAGCAGGTCCGGCAGAATTCCATTCCCCTTCGACCTGCAACCTCTTGATGCCCAAGGCAGGTTCTTGCTTGACAGTTTCTATGAATTCGCGATATTTCGTCAGATTCACTCCGTTCTTGATTTCGTCTTCCATCTAACTCCCCCTCGGTTCACAACATGCTTGTGACAGTTCCAACTTCCTGCAAGTCCCCTCTCATCTCTCGGTCTCTTTTCGTCTCTTTTTGGCCAGCTTGGCTAGCTTGGTTGCCTTTTCAAGCTCTTCCATCATCACTTCTCTCATGAGGTCGCATGCTTTGATGATTCTCGGATCGGAGATCTCATAGATCGTGCTGGTTCCTTCGGGATGAGGTGTAATCACTCCCTTATGCCTGAGTATTGCCAGATGCTGAGAAACTAGCGGTTGAGGGAGATCGAGTTTCCTTGCCAGCATGCCAACGCTCAAGCCACCGTGTCGCAGCTGATTCAAAATCTGAATTCGATACTGGTTTGAGAACACCTTACACATCTCGGCATGCATCTTAGAGATGACGTCATTCATCCTACCATCACCTTGTCGAATCGTGCGGATATTCGAATAATTGCATATTCGACTCGATATTTAAGGCTGACACCAAACGAATGTGCTTCCTCCGAGGATTGACAGATGGTCTGTGACCTACGTGGTGTCAGATTCGACCCCCTTGGGAGGCTGACAGGTTGAAGCTGGCTGAACCCAGGCTATGATCGTCCTGATCCAATGGACTAGTAGGACGTGATGAACATAACACCTCACGGGCGTTAGGGGCATCCTATAAAGCACTGTTAAGAGGTGGGGAAGTGCAAGCAAGTTCGAAGCGGTTGCCAGATGCGACTTCATCTCCGGCAGACGCTCGAGAACTGCGTATTGAAAGGATGCGCGGGTAAGCAATCTCAAGAGGTGACACAACGACCGAAAGGAAGACGAGCGTTCTAGTATGGCTTGTAGTCGGACTCGTGATCGCTGTGGTGCTGATTGTCATCGCAGCATCAAGCGGCTTCTCGCGAACGGGTGGTGACTACGGAATGATGGGCGGTTGGAGCGCGGGCATGGCTTTTATGGCCATCCCGGTCATCATCTTGATCCTGATTCTGATAGTTGTGATAGGCGGACTTGACGAAAAGCCCGTCTACAATACCTATCCGGTCTATGTCCCTCCGCAGCCTCGCCCCCTCGACATCCTTGACCAGCGTTACGCACGCGGCGAGATCGGTCGTGATGAGTATCTTAGGATGAGGGCCGAGTTCGGAAAGAGATAGGCTGGTGAGTGCACAGAGCTGTGTGTGAGCCCGATCACCTGATCTTATTCAATCAGAGGGTTATTGCACCGAGCTGAATTCCTCCTCACCGATATTTCTACCGGCGAAGAATTCCGGGGATTCCGGTTCGCATCTGGATATGACTTCTCAAGCTCCCAGCGTCAAACGCCATCAAATTTCAGGCCATAATCCGGGTTTGAGAAAGGAAGTCAAAGGGTTTGTCGAGCTGGCCTCACGCATTCGCAACTGGATTGGAGTCTAGTCCTAACTATCTGGCTGTTTACGGGTTCTGGCCCGGTTGGGCCCACTCAATGCTGCTCTCGTGCATCCAATGATCGGTGCTCGTGCGTGCTCCCGACGGTCCTAGCTCTATCCTGACCGACCATGGTTCCCGTCGTTACCATTGCCCTTCTGATCGACCTGGGAGGCGTCGACCTCGTGCTCGCTGAAGGCGTTGTGCAACTCGGACCACTCCGGAGCCATTTCGGCGTCCGGGTTCTCCTCGATGACCGTGCCGCTCTGCGGGGAGGCCGATTTGAACGTCTGCTCGTGGTCGAACTCGACCACGCCTAGCCCGACTGCGAACGAGCCCACCATGAACAGCACGGCCTGGGCGAGCCCGACATAGAATACCACCCTGCCCGAGACCGTCCGTCTGCGTGTCGCGAAGGGGCGGTCAAGCGAAGAAGATGAGCGGTTCATCCTGATACCTGCTCTTGGGATTGGCTGGGCGGGTTCATAAGGGGTCCGCGGCGGTTATTCAGTTTGATTATCAGATTCGATTGGCGTTCCGGGTCTGATTCGAGGGCAGAGAGACTGCTCGTACCTACCCGTCCAGCGAACCTAGGTGGAGGCGCCGATGGTCTATCAGATGTGATTACGGATATCGGTCGTGGGGTCGGTCTCGATCCCCCCTGACCGGGCCCGGGATGCTAGCTCTCCAGGACGCTCAGGACCGATATCGTCTCGAAGTTGCGCTCAATCATCGCCCTCTCCCTCTCCCCGAAGGCCTCCGGATTGATGGGCACGATGAGGTAGCCGCCATACTGCATGACGAAGTCGTTGATCTGGTTCAGCACCTTGAGCGCGCGGTTGAAGTCGTTGTAGACGACGAGGGACTCGATACCGTCGAGGAGGACGACGCCGTTCTTCGTGCCGGCAAGGAACTCCATGATTGACTGCGTCAACAGGCAGGGTTTCGTCGGGTCGATCACGCCCTCGCCCGCGGTAGTCGATATCCACAGCGCCGTTGGAGCTTGGGGGCGATCTTCACCTTCTCCACATTCGGATTCTGCCTGCTCACAATCATGCCTACCCTGCCGGCTCCATCCTCCTCTGCTGACAGGAGGGGGGAGGTCAGCTCGTAGCTGACGGTCCTTTCTGGGTCGTCCACCACGTGCCCCCTGCCCTTCACTGCCCTTGTGGTCCCGCCCTCACACCTCGCCTCAGTGAGAGGGCTCGTGATGATGGTGCTCAGGCTCGAAGTTCACAGGACGCATCCTGCCGAACGCAGCCGCAAGCGCCTCAGACAGCGTGGGATGTATGATCTGCGCGCGCGCGAGGGGGGCATATGTCTGCGCCTCTGAGTTCATCAGGTTCACGACCTGTTGGACCAAGATGGAGGCCTGAGGGCCGACGACGGTCGCACCCAATATCTTTCTCGAAGGATACTCGACCACCACCTTCACGAACGCCTCCTCATCGCCATATGCGAAGCCCATGGCCGTGTCCAAGTACTTCGCGACGCCCACCATGACTTTCCTCCCCACCTTCGCTTCCTCCTCCGTCATGCCGACCTGGCCGACCTGCGGGTTCGTGAAGACCGCATGAGGTACGGCGTGCAGGTCGATGGCGACCTTCCTCTCGCCGAACAGGTTGTTCCTGACCACGCTGGCCTCGTAGTTAGCGGTGTGCCTGTACATGTTCCTGCCCAGCGCGTCGCCGAGAGCGTAGATGTTGGCCTTAGAGGTCTCGAGGAACTGGTTCGTCTGGATCCAGCCCTTGTCATCCGTCTTGACGCCTGTCTTCTCCGGCATCAGCCAGTCCGAGTTCGACCTCACGCCCGTCGCGACGAGCAGGTGCTGGGCCTCCACCACGCGCTCCCCGCCCGCCGTCGGATCGTCGACTGTGACTGCGATCTTCCCCTCCCTGCCCTCGACCTTCTTCGTTGCAGTGCCCGTGTGGACCTCCACGTGTCGCGAGAGGCTCTTCTTGACCAGCAGGCTCGTCTCGGGCTCCTCATGAGGGAGGAGAACAGGGTTCCTGCCCACGAGGACTACCTTTGTTCCTATGGCCGAGAAGAAGTGCGCGAACTCGCACCCGATGTAGCCGCCGCCGAGGATCACTATGCTCTCCGGCTGCTCTTCGATGTTGAACACGGTCCTGTAGGTGTGGTACTTGACGGCTTCGAGGCCGGAGATAGGAGGTATCTGCGCTCTCGCCCCGGAGGCTATGATTATCCTGGGTGCCCTGATGGTCTCGTCCCCCACCCACATGCTATATTCCGAGACGAACGACCCGATGAGCGCGTAGTGGTCCACCTCCTTGGCGTGCTTCACGCCCTCCTCGAGCTCCCTCCTGCCTGTGAGAACAATGTCCCACATGCGCTCCTTGATGCGCCTGAAATCCACGCTCTCTAGCCGCAGGTGAACGCCGATCGCCTCGGCGTCCTGAGCCTCGCGGATGGCGTCCGCAGCGTGCACCAGCACCTTGGACGGTATGCAGCCCCTGTTGAGGCACGTGCCCCCCAGAGGGCCCTCTTCGACTATGGCGACCCTGAGGCCGCGCTCAATCGCGGCATCGACGACATTCATCCCAGCCCCCGAGCCGACCACGATGAGCCCGTATTCCCTCATCTCAAGACCCGGACCGGGATTCCCCTGCCGCGTCAAAAGCGTTCAGGCGAACGTGATAGCTCGGGCGGTGAAAAGCTCTATACGCATGAGCACATGTCCGTCGGGAGAACAGATGGCCGACGCGCCGCTTGTGCACAGGTTCAACATCGATACTGAGCTGGCTCACGCGCAGCTGCTGGCATATCCGAAGTTCATCAGGGAGCATCTGGCATTCGGCCGCATCCCAGGAATAAAGATGGGTGAGCTCTCCGCCGTCGCGAGCCCTCAGGGGCATTACATGGAGTTCACCTCCGGCCCCGAGAGAGGCACGTACGAGGGCACGGTCAGACTGTACCTGGAGCGACCGATCAGGGTCGAGGTGCGCTCGACCATGGGTAGGGACGAGGGGTTCGAGAAGCAGCTGGGCAACGTGCTCCTGATGGTCACCCAGTTCTTCGAGGAGGAGGCCAGGAAGTCCACGCTCTACATGGCCTTCGTGCCCGGGAGCCCGAAGACGGCCGAGCTGAGAAGGTCGAAGTCGCTCTTCAGGGCGCTCTTCTCGGGCAACATGGTCAACCTGTTCTTGCTCTCGATACTCATCGGCGTGGTCGTGCTCTCGATCATGAACTCGATCGGGCTCAGGGACTACGCGCCCATCGCGATGATAGGCATCATGCTCGGGCTCGTGCTCTCTGCAGGCAGGATATCCTCCTGGAGGAGCCCCTGGCGAATCACACCGAGCTCGAGAGAGGTCGTCATCGTCCAGCAGAACGTGCCCGAGGGGATGCTCAAGCACTACGTTGAGGAGTACAGGGACAGGGTGAGGGTGGCCAAGGAGAGGGCATACGCCCTGTACGCCGGCTGCCCGCCCGAGGACATATGCGCTGACAAGATGGCGGAGGTGTTCGCGGGAGCCGGGCTGCCGGGGGACAAGAAGGACTTCCTGGTCAGGAGGACGGACGTCTATTCGATCGTGGAGAGGGTGGCGGCGAAGTTCCGGCTCTCCGTGCCCGCGATAGTGATCAGCCAGGACCCGAGGCCCAACGCGGCGGCGACCGGCTTCACGAAGAGCCTCGCCACCATGATCATCACGATCGGGTTGCTGGTACAGCTCGAGGAGGACGAGGTGGAGCTCGTGGTGGGGCACGAGCTGAGCCACCTGCGCTCGGGGGACCCCGTGGCGCTGTTCTCGCTCGTGATAGCCGAGTACCTCGCCAGGGTCTACCTGTATCTGGAGTACATCGGCGTCTTCTGGCTGCCCTACCTGCTCCTGGTCTTCTGGGGCATATTCTTCTTCGGGAAGTTCCTCGAATCGCGCGCGGACCTGGAGGCGGGGATTGTGTTGGGCAGGCCGAAAGTTATGGCCGAATCGCTCAAGAAGATCGGTTTCCGGAGGCTCGTCCTGGAAGAGCGGTTCCTCGAGCCCGGAGGTAGCAGGTTTGGCGAGTGGATGAGGTTCGACCCGCACCCCCCGCTCTACTTCAGGATCCAGCGGCTGGAGAGCCTCGACGTCGCGAACCCCCCGAAGCACCCGTTCCTCAGCTCCGTCAGGGCGGTCGCCTCAGGGTTCGTGAACTCTGGGAGGGCCAGGTGACACTGGCCTAGAACGAGTGCACCTTGTCGCACTTCTCGGTCCATTCGGACAGCAGTGCCATCGAGCCCTGCTCGACGCCCTTGAGCAGGCCGTCGAGTGAGAGGCCTCGCGCCTTCATGCAGCTCCCGCAAGCGGCCACGCGCCCTCCCTTGGAGAGCACTCTGCCGAGCATCTCGTTGATGTTGTAGTATCCCTGCGGGGTCTCCTGCTTCGGCACTGCGCAGAACACCGCGTCGGCCAACAGGAACACGTTGATCTTGTTCTCCCGGGCCTGCATGGCTATCGCGAGCCTGAGGGCGTTGTAGGCCTTCTCGCTCCCGTATGGCGCGTCGTTGATGACTATCAACACTTGCTGAGACATCTGATTACGACTACGGCGATGAGCCACCCTCGTATTTACGGTTTCACCGAACGGAGCCGAGCCTGTTCGCCGCACATTTCAATACGCTGGGACACCGTGCTCGAGACGGTGATCACGTGGGAAGGTTGGAGCTGCCCCTGCCGGAGCTCGGCGAGGGGAAGACATCGATGAAGGCGTCCGCAAGGGACATGCAGGCCAAGATCCGCGCCCAGACACCGCCGGACTTGAGGGACTCAATAAGGGTCACCGCTTTCGAGAGGTCTGGGAAGACCGGCCTCCTGATCGAGTACGATGACAAGGCGGAGAACTACGTGTACATGGCGATGGAGTACCCGGTCGGCGGAAAGCGCGAAGAGCGGATCGAGCCCTGATAGGCCCAGGTTCAGGCTACGCCCGCTTCTTGTGCACAGGGCACGGCCTGCCGAGCCTGCAGTACCTGCACTTATCTTCTGGCACTGGCATGATGGCCTTGACCATCCGCCCGTACTTGCGCCTCGGCATCCGAAGAACCGCACATCTTCAACGCGTAGGCCTTAGATAATGCCTTACTCGAGAGACGGTCACTTCACCCTCGGGAGCACTATGTTGAACACGCACCCCTTGGAATAGTCTCCTTGGACGATGTCAGAGACCCACATGTTGCCCCCGTAGCGGTCCACGATGCCCTTCGCGGCCGCGAGCCCAATCCCGAACCCGCCCGTGAGCTGCGACTTCGAGGTCTTGGTCATCCTCAGGACCTCGCCCTTCATCTGGTTGGGTATGGGTCTGTTGGGCTGTGCGACCTTGACCCACCAGGATTCCAGCTTCCGGTCCTTCCTGACCTGGGCCGTGATGGAGAGCTTCGTGATCCCCTGCCGCTCGGGCATGGAGGCGCTGTGGAACAGGTTCGTGAAGATGCTCTTCAGCATCTCGTCTGCGAGCACCATGATCGCCTCGTTCGGCAGGTCGACCTCGAGCTCCAGGTCCTCCCTGCGCGGCCTCGTCTTGACCTCTGAGATGGCGGCTTCGATCGCCTTCCTGAGGTCCATGCTCCTGAGGGCCCTGGCTGGGCTCTCCCGGAGCACCGCGATCGTCCTGACCATCTCGACCAGGTGCATGATGCTCTCGACCTGCCTCGCGGTTCTCTCGACTGCCGCTAGCACCTCGGGGTCCAGGTCGCTCCTGGACCTGAGGGACTCGAAGTAGGCCATGATTGGTGTGGAGTAGTTGGCTATGTCGTGTGTGAGGAGGTCCATGTGCATCTCTATCTGGTCCCTCACGCGCCTGATCTCCGTCAGCAGCTTGGCGTTCTCAAGCGCGACGGAGGCGTGGTTCGCGAACAGGATGGCGATCTCGAGGTCCTCCTGGGTGAAGGTCTCAGGCGGGTACCTCTGGACCTCTATGACTCCCAGGACGTCCCTTTGGCCCAGGACGGGCACCATGAGCATGCGGGTGTGCATCTTAGGCGTCCCAGGGATCTGCACCCCGCGCGGGTCGTTCTCCGTGTCGAACACTATCTCCGCCTTCCGGGACCGCGCCACGTAACCCGCTATTCCGTCGTCCGCGGGGAAGTCCCGGTCGGCCATGATCTCCGTGGCGTACGGGCCAGTGGCGTACACAGGGGTCCCGACGCGCCTCGTCCAGTCGTATACGTAGAACGCGAGTTCGTTGCACGGCAGGATCTCCGACAACTTCGTGGCGACGACCCTGTATATCTCGTCCGACTCGATCTCCTGCTGCAGGGTGGCGGCGGTCTCTATGAGGGCCTTCTGGGCCCTCGTGCGTATGCTCAGCTGATTGAATAGCCTTGTGTTCTCGAGGACGTGCGTGAGCTGCATGGCGAGGTCCTCCGCGAGGCTGACCTCGTCGGGGGTGAACTGGAGGGCCCTCGAGCTGTCCCCTAGGAGGAAAAGGCCTATGACATTCTCGTCCTTGACCAAGGGCACCGCGACCGTGTGCTTGAACGAGAGCCTGCCCAGCACCTTCTTCTTCGGCTGAGGCGCCGGCTCCTCCTCCGAGACGACGGTCTTCCGATCCCTGATTGCCTGGGCCGCCATCGGGAAGGAATCGAGGAGTATGGTCGAATCCTTCGTGAGCGCCACGCCCTTCGCCGAGCAGGCCTGGCACACGACATCGTTCCCCTGGCCGTCGTACTTGAACGCAGCGACGAAGTCCACCTCGAAGTAGTCCATCGCAGACCTGCAGAACCGGGAGAGACCCTGGTCCAGAGAGAACTGTGCGTACGGCGTCCCGGGCATGCACTTCGTCAGGGACTCGCGCATTAGTCCGTACTCCTCGAGCATCATGACCGTGCCCTCGATGCTCTTGTCGATCATGGAGTCCAACGCGAGCTTCGCGGTGTGCCTCGGCAGGTCGGGCATGTCGTGCTCGACCACGTAGAGCATCACGTCCCTCAGCAGGTTCTGCTTCTTCACCATCGCGGCGATGCCCAGGGCGCGCGCGTGCTCCCCTCTTATGGCCGCTTTGAGGACCTCATGTGCCCTCTTGTTGTCCGGGTCGACCGCCCTATCGACGAGCGCGTCGAAGAAGTGGCGCATCTTGTCGACCCTGACATCCTCGGGCACGTTGAACTCCATGCCCTTGAGCAGCTGAGACTTCTGCGTGCTTGCCGCCCAGCTCTCGACGATCCTTCCCGAGTTGGCCTTGAGGACATCGAAGATCGCCCTGTAGTCGTTGGTGGAGCTGGCCGTCAACTTGCGTTCCATGAGTCTGCGTGTCTCCTCCAGCTCGGCAGTTGGGGGGTATTGACTGTCTGATGGAGGTACGAGCTTAAATCGCTTTTCCAACTCAGGTTTCGCTCGGTGGGGTGTGGTAGATAAATAGCGCTGTCGGAGCCACAGTTCGCCAGCGGGCGCAATATTGTTTAGGTCGCCAACTCTTATATCGCCGCATCAGATTGCTTCGAGTCGGAGTAGTGCATTGTGATGGCACCACAACACGCTTCGGTGAGGACCTTGATACTGACCGGAAAGCAGGTCAGGAAGCTCCTCGGGATGAAGGAAGTCCTCGGCGCGGTCGAGGACGCATTTAGGCACAAGGGCCTCGGGAAGGCCCAGATGCCGCCAAAGATGTACCTGTTCTATGAGAAATACGACGGCGACCTCCGGACCATGCCCTCGTACGTCGAGGACATGGACGTGTCCGCGGTCAAGATAGTCAACGTCCACCCGCAGAACGCCAAGAACTACGGCATGCGGACGGTCATGGCGGTCCTCGTACTCATCAACCCCCACACGGGTCAGCCCCTGGCCTTCATGGATGCCACTCACATCACGGACATGCGCACGGGCGGGGCTAGCGCGGTGGCCTCCAAGTACCTAGCGAGGCCGAACCCGAAGGTGCTCGGGATCATTGGCGCCGGCAACCAGGCGAGGACCCAGATGCTCGCTCTGATCACGCAGTTCGGGCACTTCGACGAGGTACGGGTGTACGACTTGTACCCCGAGAAGACCAAGGCACTGATCAGGGAGTTCAGGCGGAAGTACAAGGAGCAGGTCGGCAAGTTCAAGGGTGTCTCGTCCGCGAAGGACGCCACAACCGAGTCGGACATCCTGGTCACCGCGACATCGTCCAGGGCGCCGATAGTCATGGACGAGTGGGTCAGAGCTGGGACGCACATCAACTGCATCGGGGCTGACGCGCCTGGAAAGCAGGAGATGGACCCGAAGATACTGAAGCGCGCGAGGCTCGTGATAGACGACTGGGAGCAGGCCAGCCACTCGGGCGAGATCAACGTGCCCCTCTCCAAGGGCCTTCTGACCGAGGAAGACGTCAACGCCGAGATAGGAGAGATCGTGGCAGGCCTCAAACCTGGAAGGGAGAACGACGACCAGATAACCGTCTTCTGCTCCACGGGCCTTGCGATCCAGGACTGCCTCACGGCCAAGATCGTCTACGACCTCGCGGTGCAACAGAAGGTCGGCAGGTCGATGCAAATCGTGCTGTAGGACCGCGAACGAAGCTCGTTCGCGCAGGCGATTTCAAGCGCCCCCGTAGGTCACGCGGAACAGCCGCGGCCACAGGATGAAGTATGCGAACCCCAGGGCCACGACGATGATCGCCACGACGTACGCGATGTCACCTATGCTTCCTGCGAACAGGACGAAGACGATTGCGACCACAAAGTCACCGATCAGTGACGCCCAGCGCAGGACCTCCATCTTCTTCCGCTCCGACTGAGTCTCCGAGGACAATTGAGACCACCGTCCTTGACACCCCGGATGACAAGGGAGTGGTAATATGCTTGCCGCATCGCACCCGGGACACGGTCGGGATACGCTTTTTACTCTCCACGCGATGTCCCTCCGATGATCTGCCTCGGGATTGAGGGCACAGCGCACACTCTCGGCATCGGGATAGTGGACCAGGACTGCAAGGTCATGGCCAATCTGACCAAGATGATCGACGGGTCAAAGGGAGGCATCCACCCGAGGGAGGCAGCGAACCACCACGCCGAGAACATGGTACCGCTGATGCACGAGGCGGTTCTGAAAGCGGGCATCTCATACGAGGACATCGGGCTCGTCGCCTTCTCTCAAGGACCTGGGCTGGGGCCCTGCCTCAGGACCGCGGCGACGGCTGCGCGAGCACTAGCCCTGAGCCTCGGAGTAGACCTGATAGGCGTCAACCATTGCGTCGCGCACCTCGAGATAGGCAGGAAGGTCACTGGGTGCAGGGACCCTACCCTGCTGTATGCTTCGGGCGGCAACACTCAGGTGATAGCGTTCTCCGGCGGCAGGTACAGGGTGTTCGGCGAGACCCTCGACGTCGGCGTGGGCAACATGATCGACAAGTTCGGGCGCGAGGTAGGGCTCCCGTTCCCCTCAGGACCGCACCTCGAGAAGTTGGCCAGGGAGGGCAAGGAGCTGATCGATCTGCCGTACAGCGTCAAGGGGATGGATGTGGCGTTCTCCGGCATACTGACGGCCGCGACGCAGCTTCACAAGAAGGGGACCCGGCTCGAAGACCTCTGCTACTCCCTCCAGGAGACCTGCTTCGCGATGCTCGTCGAGGTCACGGAGAGAGCGATGGCGCACGTGGAGAAGGACGAGGTGCTGCTCGGGGGCGGCGTCGTCCAGAACAAGCGCCTCCAGGAGATGGTCAGGATAATGGCCGAGGAGCGCGGCGCGAGGATGTTCGTCCCACCAGGCTCACTATGCGTCGACAACGGCGCCATGATCGCGTGGACCGGCGTGGTGATGCACGGAGCCGGCATGCGGACGAGACTCGAGGACAGCGCCGTGCGCCAACGTTTCAGGACGGACGAGGTCGACCTGCCCTGGATGAAGTCCTCAGCCTAGGGGAGCATCCCTGACGGCTCAATGAAATAGAGCGAGAATAACTTGTCGCCTGCGATCTTCTCTGCATCAGCTTGGACCCGGCTCCGGATGTTCCCCCTGGCGACGATCCTCCTGTCCACCACTGCGATCCACTGGTTGGGATAGTCCTGGATGAGCTGCAGGTAGTTCTCCTTGAACCACTGGTCGTTGCTCAGGTCCTCTTCGCTTTCGTAGGATTCGTCATCCGTCACGATTGCCACCCCACTTCCGCTGCATTCAGGTAATCGTGCTGTGGGCTATTCAATTTGGGGCCATAGGCGCACACAGAATGAATGGCCCCTGTGGTTCACCTGAGCTGGAGTGCGACCAGCTCGTCCGCCGCGTTCAGGAACTCCTGTTCCCTACCCTCAGGAATCGTCGCGCCAGCAGCGACCGCATGGCCTCCCCCGGAGCCCCCGACCCCCTCGGAGGCCTTCTTCAGGGCCGCGGAGAGGTCGAGGCCCTTTGAGACAAGGTGCTTCGTGCCCCTGCTCGAGACCCTCACGCTCCCCTTCACCCTCGAGAGAGCGAGCGTGGGCTTCGACTGGTCTAGGATGTATTGCATCGCGAGGCCGCACTGTGCGCCTGCCAGAGATGGGTCTGGCGCTTCGAAATACTGGATGTGGTTCATGTGGTTCACGCCGTCGCTCTCGATGGCCATGAGCCGCTCTAGTATCCTGCGGTTGTAGTCCCTCCGGAGCTCACCCGCGATCTCGAGAGCCTCCTTGTCGCCGAGGCACAGTGCAACCCCGAGGCCCTCGTGCTCCATCCTCCCGCACGCGTTTAGCAGATCGGCCAGATCTGCGGCGCTGAGGCTCATGGTCGGGATCCAGTGGATCTCCGTCACCAGCTCCTCGACGGTCTCCGGCCTGCACCCCTGGCCCATGAGCCTGAGCGAGAGCATCGACGTGAGCTTCCGCCTGTACAGCTCGTCCAGAGCGCCAATGGGCGTGTCAGGGTTGAGCCGGATCGATTCGAGGAACGCAAGCACGTTCTCGCGCCTTCCCGAAAGGCCAATGAAGTACGGGTCGACGGAGTCCGCAATAGAGTCGGCAACCGAGGCCCCTTTCAGATTGAGGCCCTTCTGCGTCTCCACGAACCCCTTCTCCCTGGCGTAGTCCAGTATCTGCTGGTTCACGCCCTTCATGCCACCCATGTGCTGCCTGTCGCCGATGATACCAGCGATGGCGATAGGGGAGAGGTCCCAGTTGCACGGGTCCAGCATGATGGCCGTCAGGAGGCTCAGGCTAGAAGCGCAGGCCTCGCCCATGCCGTCGATGCCGAAGAAGTGCGGGTTCGCCTGCACGACCTTCCTAGACTTCCTGATTGGCTTGTGGTGGTCCAGAGCGGCCACCTTCGCGTCCAGGGTCTCGAGGCCGTCAATCTGGCCGGAGCCCATGTCTAGGAACAAGATGGCCTCGTTGCCCTCTTTCGCCAGCGACTCGATCATCGCGTTGTCGAGGCTCCTGCTGATCGTGAGGTGGTACCGCTTCTTCGCCCGCGCGAGCGCGCCAGAAATGATGGAGGCGGCCGCGAGCCCGTCAGCATCGTAGTGCGACACGATTCTGACGTGCTCCGCAGAAGTGACGACCTTGAGCGCGTGCTTCAGACTGCTCGAGAACTCGTCCGGGAGGGCTATGCTCCCGACCATAGCCGCATCACTCGACCTGCAGTGCGGCGGTGTCCAGAGCGTAAGTCCACGACTCTGGGATTACGCCTTCCCGCTTGTAGTACTTCACGAGGCGCCTGATCTTGGACTCCAGGAGGTGCCTCCCCCTGAGGTTGTGGAAGTCCTTTGGGTTCTTGCCCACATGCGTGCTCATCATGACCGCGCGCTTCATCAGCGCCTGCAGGTCCTCGGGCAGCTCGAACTTGACACCCTTTTCCGCCAGAATATCCTTCATGTTCTTGCCGGCCGCGAGCCTGACGTCCGGCACGGCGTATTGGTCCCTCAGGACCAGGCCTATCTTCGCCGGCGACATGCCATCGCCCGCGAGCTTCGCCACGAGGTCCTTGACCTCCTCTGCCGAGAGCGGGACCCACTTGGGGTTCTCCGTCACCATCGGCCTCCTCGATCCCGAGGATCCCTTCCTCTTCGAATGCATCCTTGACATTGCCTATCTACTCCGATTCGTTCTGGTCAGTGGCGAGGCAGTGGCGTCTATATGCTCCGCCCTTTTAAAGGTTTCCACCATGCGTTTTGCCTGCTCCAGCATGGACTCGTACTCGACCAGAGGGAAGGAAAGAGCGTCCGGAAGCTCGGAGAATCCTCGCACCTCGACTATGCTCTCCTCCGACGGACTGCCCGATCCTGAACCCTCCGCAATGCCTGCGAAGACCTTTCCCCCCTCGACATCATTTCTGACCTCCCCGATGATGCGCACGCGCATGCCCGTCTCCTCGAGGAACTCCCTGCGCGCAGCGTCCTCGTGCACCTCGCCCTCGAGCACCCTTCCCCCGGGCATCTCCCACGCCCTGTCCCTGTGCCGGACCATTACGAACTCGTCGCCCCTGAAGGCGATGACGTAGACGAACCGTTCCGGCAAACCTACGCCTCCACGACGAACGCCGCGTGGTCCTTGGCGAACCTGTCGAGCTCGACGACCTCTCTGACCTTGAGGAGCTTCGACGAGAGCGAGCGCTTCACGTCGGAGTACACGTCCCTCGGCCTCCGGTTGACGTCGATGCTCCTGGACTTGAGCATGAGTATCCCGTGTTCGGCCTCGAACGCTGCCATGTTCCTTACGAATATGTCCACCTGGTTCCTCTGGGCGATGTCCTGATACACGAACTCCACGCCCTCGATCATGTGCGCGTACTCCTCCGGCTGGTTTGCGTCCGCGAGAATCGGTATCATGTTCTTCCTCGACTCGCACACGGCCACGAGGTCCCTGAAGGACCTCTCGGACACCTCGACGCAGAACACGCACCCGTTGACGACAATGTCGGAAACGTGTGAAGCGGTCGTCCCCGAGGCTGCCCCGAGATAGAGCACCTTCGTGCTGTCGTCAAGGCGTAGGTCCCTGCAGCCAAGGAGTATCAGTGCAGCCAGCTTCGATCTCGTGGGGTTCCACGCTCTGAACTCCACGCCCTCGCCTCGCTCGAGCCGCTCGCCGTAGACGGTCCTGCCCGGCGACGCGTTGATGGTGTACAACGTGTGCCCGTCTGAGTAGACGCTCCGCAGCCCCTTGACGGCCGCTATGTCAGGCAACATGCAACAGGCCGAACGCTCACCAGAATAAAGAACTATACGTCCGAGGCCATTGAGCACCTCATGGCGGACGAGGGGCTGGAGAAGCAGATCAAGGCGCTCTCCGAGAAGATGGAGAGCGTCGAAGAGGCCGTGAGCAAGGTCTCGGAGCCGTACTCGCAGCTCCTCGATTACATCGAGAGGTTCCAGAAGATATCATCGAGCTACTTCCGAATGCTCGGGCTGTACCAGCGCTACGGCGCCATCTCGCCCGACCTCCTCATCCCAGGGGTCAAGGACTCCATCTCGAGAGACATAGTCAAGGTGCTCTTCGAGCGCGACGGACAGAACATATCCCAGATAGCCGAGAAGCTCAAGGAGCTCCGCGGGACCTCCTCGAGGCGCATAGTCAGAGAGCGATTGAAGGAGCTGGAGGCGAAGGGAGTTGTGAGGGCCAAAGGTTCCCCGAAGTCGAAGGACTACTGGTTGACGGAGCAGTACGTCGACACGTGGTACGAACTGCTGGGTCTCGGTCCGGCCAAGAGGCAGGAGTGACCCTGATGTGGTCACAAATGCTCACTTCGCTTAAGTACTGGCACCGCGCATGGTCTCTCACAGAAAGCCCGGACAGGGCGAAGAGGTGAACAAGAATGGCAGAGGAGAAGCACGATGCGCAAGAGGTGAAGGAGATCTTGCAGGTCGTCTCGACCGAGATTCCGAAGTTGCTTGAATCAATCAGCAACATGCTGTACAAGACAGAGAACGCAGAGGCGCTCGCCAAATCGATATCGGAATTCTACAAGCAGATGAAGGCGGCGGGAATGGACGACAAACAGGCTTTCGAGATGACCCAGCAATACATGAAGAGCTTCAGCCTGGGCGGGATAATCTCATCGGCCATCGCGGGCGGTGTCAGCAGGAATGCCGGAGAGGAGTGAGACCAAGGAGGATATCCCAAAGCTGGTCGCATCCATCACGCTGATGATGCCCCGGGTCACATTCAGGACCGGCTGGGCCTTCCTGAAGATGAAGAAGCGCGCTCAGCGGATGTCTGCGACGGCGGAGAGGGAGATGGTCAACAACGGGCTGCCTCCCGAATTCGCCCGACGCTTGGCCCTCGAGATAGAGACCGAGTGGAGCATCCGCAACATCGCAAGATCGATCGGAGGCACGACGGCCTGGAGGAAGTGAGGGCGTTCCCCTGGGTCTGAGACCTAGTTCCTTACTGAAAAGATGTCGAAAGCCAGCGGCAAAGTAATATAACACGGACCGTCTGATACTCGAGCCGTGAAGGCCGAGCTGACCAAGATAGCCAACGCAGTCTACACGGCATATAGAGACCTACCCAAGGGCTTCGACAAGCATGTGCCCGTAGGAAGGGGTGCGAGCGGCTCAGCGACCTCGCAAGTCGACAAGTACGCCGAGGATGTCGTCCTCCGATACCTCGACGAGGAAGGGATCGAGCTCAACGTCCTCAGCGAGGAGGCGGGCTTCGTCGACAGAGGGAGCAAGAGGGTCCTCGTGATAGACCCGATCGACGGCACGCTGAACTGCACACGCGGCATCCCGTTCTTCTCCGTATCGCTAGCAATCGGCAAGAGCAGGCTCTCGGACTGCGAGCACGCACTCGTGAAGAACCTATTCACTGGAGATGCGTACTATGCCCGGAGGGGAGGCGGAAGTGAGCTCAACGGCCACAGGATTGCGGTCTCGAAGTACATCAGGGACGATGCGGTCTTCATCATGTTCGACGGTGTGGACGCAGCCCCGGAGTCCGAGAGGGTCAAGCTGCTGGCGAGCCGGGTTCGGACGATGGGCTGCGCCTCCCTCGAGATGTGCCTGGTGGCGCAGGGGGCCGTCCAGGCGCACTACATGAACTGCACGAACTTCAACAGGATGATCAGGGTCGTTGACATCGCCGCGAGCTGCCTCATCCTGCGCGAGGCGGGCGGCGAGATAGTAGACCTTGAAGGTAACAAACTCGATATGGGGTTCGACCTGCAGGACAGGAAGAACTTCCTGGCCTACGGCGACCCCAAGGTCAAGGAGTTGGTACTACGAAGATAGGAGTCACTGGGACCCCGTCGCTGAAGAACTTCAAGCCCGTGGCGAAGAAGGTGCTCGAGGCGCTCAAGGGGATGGACTTCATCGTCGAGAGCCACATGGCGGAGTCGATGGGCATGAAGGGCGTCCCCATCTCCGAGATGAAGGTCGACGTGCTGATAACCGTCGGCGGGGACGGAACCATCCTTCGCACGCTCCAGGCGAACGATGCGCCAGTCATGGGGGTCAACGCGGGCGTGCTCGGATTCCTCACAGAGGTACAGTCGGACGAGGTCAAAGGGGCAATCAAGAGGCTCTCTGAGGGCAAGTACCATGTGGACGAGCGCCTCAAGCTCAAGACCGTGCTGGACGGCAGGAGGCTCGAGGACGCGACCAACGAGGCAGTGGTCCACACGGCGCACATAGCCAAGATGCGCGACTTCGCGATATCCATTGACGGCACCCCGGCGACCGAGATCAGGGCCGATGGCATAATCCTCGCCACACCCACTGGCTCGACCAGCTACGCCATGAGCGTCGGCTCGTCCATCATAGACCCGCGGGTCGAGGCATTCGTCATAGCTCCGATCGCGCCGTTCAGGCTCGCCGCCAGGCCCCTCGTCGTCGCCGCGAAGAGCAAAATCAGCGTCACAATCAAAGAGCCCAAGGAGTGCACGATGGTCATAGACGGCCAGGTTGAGTTCAGGATCCGGGGCGACGAGAAGCTCGTGTTCACTGCATCGGAGAAGAAGGCCAAGTTCGTCAGCTTCAAGGACGACTTCTACAGGAACCTCGAGGAGAAGCTCATAGCCTCTGCGCCCTTCGCAGCGCACAGGCACTGACCAGAGGAGCACGATGCCCGCGAAGAAGAGAGAGCCCGTGAGGATAGACTACCAGAAGCATTGGTTCGTCATCCTGGCGCTCGTGCTCGAGATGATAGTCGCATGGGTCTTCTACGCCGCGTACTCGTCCCCTGAGAGCACCTTCAGGACCGCATGGCTTGTCCTGGCCCCCGTGATAGGCACATTGCTGTTCCTGTTCCTCGTGCCCCCGATGTTCACGCACCACCTGGCGGGCGAGAAGGGCCTCAGGCTGAGGATGGGCCTGCTCATCAACGCGACGATACCCTACTCGAACATCAAGAGCGCCAAGGAGACCTCGGTCCACAAGGGAGGGCTCAGGGTGGGGATTGGGGTGAGGTACTTCCCAATCACGAAGGCCCTGTTCGTCACGTCGGCCTTCACGAACCTCGTGAAGCTGGAGCTCGACGGGCAGCCGCGCGTCGGCAGGCTTCTCAAGAGGCCCGTCGAGGACCTCGTGCTGAGCGTCAGCTACGTCCCAGGATTCCTCGACGTCATCGCCGAGAGGGCAGGAATGGAGAAGGGTGTCTGAATTGCCCCTGTTCGACTTCTCAAAGGACGAGCGCGCGAACATCAAGAGTATCAAACGTAAAACGCTGAGGATGATCCTGGAGGCGTCCAAGTCCCAGTACCCCGAGGAGTTCGGGGCCTTCCTGAGGGCGGAGAAGGGTGTGATCCGCGAGCTGATCCTGCTCCCTGGCACCATCCTTGGCGAGAGGCACGCTATCTTCAGGCTCCACAACCTGCCGATTGACTTCACCGTCGTGGGCACGGTGCACTCGCATCCGTCTGGTGAGTGCTACCCGTCCGACGCCGACCTGGATCTGTTCAGGAGATACGGCTGGATACACATCATCGTCTGCAACCCATTCGACAGGGATAGCTGGGCGGCGTTCGACGGAGCGGGGAACGAGAGGCCTCTTAGGGTCATCGACTGACCGGCGTGTGTCGAATCCAGCTTGCGACATGTTCTTATAAGGGCGGAGTTTTCCGCGTCGCCCAGAACCGACCGCAGGAGAAAAGATGATGTCATATCTAGACGAGAAGGGATACGCCGAGCTCTTCGGCAAGCTGCTGAGGAACGTCGGCAATGTGTGCCTCATCGGCGAGTCCGGGTGCGGCAAGACCCAGCTGGTTCATCACTACTGCAAGACCAACAACATCCTCCTCTTTGAAATCAGCCTTACGGCAGAAACGACCAGGGCGGAGCTTCTCGCATCTCCCTCTCCCACAGGGGACAGCGGCGAACTCAGACAAGGAATCGTCATGCAGTGGCTGGACACGAATCCGGCACGAGTTGCGAACGAAGACGGCAGATTGTACGACGGCGTCCTGTGCTACTGGGACGGCTTCAACTACGCCTCGCCAGGCATAACGGCCCTGCTGGAATCCCTCGCGGATTTCCGGGGCATGGTCAGAATATCGGAGACAGGTGAGGTTCGGAGAAGGACCGACAGACACTACCTCGTCATATCGATGAATCCATCGGAGAAGAGCGCGTACGGAGGCACGTTCCAGATGAACGCCGCCCTGAGGCGCAGGTTTGAGACCATCAGGATGGGATGGCTCGACCCTGCCGCGGAGACCAGCCTGCTCGTCGACAGGACGGGCGTGAGCTTCGGGTTCGCGAGGGCTGTCGTCGAGTTCGCCAACAGGACCAGGGAGGCTTACAGATCGGGGAGATTGTCGACGGTTCTGACGACGGGCAACCTGTTGAACTACGCCAAGCTCTACAAGGACGGCATGGACGAGGAGACAATAGTCCGCATCGCCTCCAACCAGTTCAGGGAGGAGGAGGCCACTAGCGTGAGAGAGCTCTGGCACGGCGCGCGATGACGACCACTTCAGCTGCGGTCCCCGGCGAATCCAGAACTAAGCTCGGGACCCCCATCGACACGATGACCAGAAGCCCGCTCGCCGCCTACGCGGCCCCGCAAGCGTACCAGTACGCCTCGAGGAAGGCCATCCAGCTCAGCTCCGGGAACGCATAGTCCGCGTAGTAGCTCGGGATCTCCCACGCGTGGTTCGGGAAGCACAGCCCAAGCCCGCCCACCTGATGATCGAGCGCGTTCGTTGCCTGCAGCGCAATCACCGCCGCATCGAACGCGGCGAGCGCCTCGGCGCATTCGCGCTTGATGTCCTTTGACTTGGTCATCTCCCCAAGGCTCGTCACGAACTGCCGCATGTCCACGCGGTTGATCGAACCCGCAGCGTACGCATAGGACGCCTGACCTCGCGCCTTCGAGACGAGAGCTGCATTGGCTTTCATGTCCGATGCAACGACACTGCAGAGGTCGCCGAAGGATGATGCCAGCGGTCGCATCATAGCCAGGTCAACGGCGGCGTGGCAGTTGACCTCCTCGCCCATGTGCGGCGGTTGCCTTAGCAGGGCGTCGACCTCCTCGATGAACATAATGGCAGCCTCGCGCGGGGTCATGGTGGGATTGCCCACGAGAGCGCCCAAAGTCTGGTCGTACGGGTACCCCCTCCAGCCAGTCCAGGTCTCACTCGCGAGTAGGTAATCGCAATCGAGCCCGCTCGTTGCGTATTCGTAGGCGACCTCCACCTGACACACGAGGCACTCGTCCGTGCCTATCACATCGACCCTGTACCCCTTGAGGGCTTCGAAGACCTCCCAGTGGGTCAATATGTCCGAAACGCCAGGCGCGGGACCATTGTCATCCCATGCGACGTAGACCGGGCTGCCATGATTCCAGAACATGAGCACAGTGTGCTCGGCCGACGTCGCCTTGAAGGTGTACTGGACGAAGCTCCTGAACGTCGCAGGATCGCCCATGTTGGCCTCCTTTCCGTTCAGGGCGAAACCCGTCATCTCCTCCATCCAACCCTTGTGGACCTTGAACAGGTTTGCGGGACCGGTCCATCTGTCCACGAACACGTAGCAGACGACTTCATCAGTCGATCCGACGGACATCAGCTCGCCGAAGTCGTCCTCGACGAGCGGTTCGTGCCACTGTCCGGTGGATATGTCGAGGTTGTTGTCAGCGTCCAAATATAGCAGGTAGCGCCACTGAGCCTTCGACGGAGGAGCGGCTCCGACCATCGGAACGAACGCGCTCGCAGCGAACATGATCATAAGCAGAGACACCACTAACGCCTTGGCTCTCAAATCCCAAACTCCCCCTTGACCGGCTAGGCCAGTACCCGAATCGCAGAGGCGCTATTTATCCGTGCGCAACGCCCGGTCCAGAACGCTCAATACGGGGACGTGGCAAGATGGCGTAGCCACCTCGAGCAGCCAATCCATCAGAAGATGCGGCTCTTAGGTGCTATCGTTCCTCGGACAATGGCCCCCATGCCAATCATCGTGCCCTCGCCTATGACGGTACCGACATCAATCGTGGCATTGATGCCCGTCTTGACGTCATCCCCCATGATGACGCCGAGCTTCCTTCTGCCAGAGCCTGTCTTCTTCCCGTCCACTATCACCTGGACCTCCTTCTCGTCCAGGCGCAGGTTGGCCACCTTGGTCCCCGCTCCGAAGTTGCACCGCTCCCCGATCACGCTGTCTCCGACATAACTCAGATGCGGAACGTTGGTCCTGTTCATGATGATGGAGTTCTTGATCTCGACGGCAGCGCCGATCTTGCAGTGCTCGCCTATCGATGTTGACGGGCGGATGTACGCGTTCGGGCCTATCTCGCAGTCCGGGCCTATGATTGCGGGACCGGAAACGTAGCTGCCCGGGAGGACTCTGGTCCCCTTGCCTATCTGGACAGGCCCTATGATGGTGGCCCCATCAGATACATCGCCTTCGATGCGCGCTTCCAGGTCCTGCATTAGGATCCTGTTCGCTTCTAGCAGGTCCCAGGGCCTCGCGACATCTATCCACTCGCCCTTTAGCAGGTGCGTGTACAGGTGTTCCTTCTTCATCATGATCTTGAGAGAGTCGGTGACCTCGTACTCCCCCCTCGGGGACTTCTTCGTCTCTGCGATAGCGTCGAAGATCGTTGGCATGAGCACGTAGGCGCCCGCGTTGACCGTGTTGGTCTCCGGCACCTCGGGCTTCTCGATGATGTCCTTGACGACACCAGCATCGACCACGATCGTACCGTACCTCTTGGGGTCAGGAACTGTCGTCAATGCCATCACGCTCCCCTTGACCTTCCTGTGGTGCTCGACGATGCCCTTGACGCTCTCCTTCGTGACCACGACGTCCCCGTACAGGCAGAAGAACGCGGAGTCGACCATCCCCTTGATCATGCCTATGGCATGGGCCGTCCCGAGGCGCTCCTTCTGCTCGACGTACTCAATCTTGACCCCGAACGCTTTCCCGTCCCCGAAGTGCTCCCTGATGCGCGGGGCCCTCCACCCGACCAGGAGTATGAGGTCCTTGACGCCCGCCTCCTTGAGGGCCTCGATGTTGTGCTCAAGGAAGGGCCTCCCGGCGACCGGAAGGAGGGGTTTGGGTATGTTCGACGTCAAGGGACGCATGCGCACGCCCTCGCCCGCAGCGAGTATGTAACCCTTCACTTCACGCTCCTCCTGACTGCCTTTGTGATGAGGGCCATAATCTCTCCAGCCCTCTTCGAATTCCTTGCCTCTGCCAAGAACCGAAGCTTCGGCTCCGTGCCCGAAGCTCTCACCAATGCCCACCCGTCCTCGAACTGCAGCCTGTAGCCGTCGAGCGTGAGGAGCTCGTCGCACTCTACAGCTCTCATCTCCCTGTCGAGGGCTCTGAGCACTCTGGCCTTGTCCTCCTGCTTGAACCTGACGGCGTCTCGGAGTATCGGGTACTTGGGGACGGCCTTGCGAATCTCCGAGAGCTTCTTCCTGCTGGCGAGCTCGACGAGCCTCGCAGCAGCGAGGATGCCGTCGGGGCAGTAAGTCTGATCTGGGAAGATGAAAGTCCCCGAAGGCTCGCCACCGAACTCTGCTTTGCTCCGCTTGACCTCCTCGCTAACGAACACGTCGCCCACGCGCGTGCGCAAGATCTTGGCGTCTACGAAGCCATCGATGGCCATGGACGCGTCCACGGTGACGACGAGCTTCTTCTTTGCGTACCGCTTGGCCAGGATGGCGAGGAGCTCGTCCCCGCCCAGGAACATGCCCTTGTCGTCCACGGCGACCACCCTGTCGGCGTCCCCGTCGTGCGCGATGCCGAGGTCTGCCTTCATGGAGACCACCGCGTTCTTGAGATCGGACAGGTTCTCGTCCGCTGGCTCCGGCGGCCTTCCAGGGAAGTGCCCGTCTGGGTTCGAGTTGATGGTGACGACCCTGCAGCCCATCCTCTGCAGGACGATCGGGGTGACCGTGTATGCCGGGCCGTTCGCGCAGTCGACGACTACCTTGAGCTTCGCCTTGCCCACGCCCGAGAGGATCCTGCTGGCGTGCGTCTCAGCAGCGCCCGTGAGAGGGATGGTCTTCCCGACATGGTCCCAGGGCTTGAGCTTGAACTTCCTGGTCTCAAGCAGCTTCTCGATCGACTTGGATTGCCTTGCGCCGAACCCAGAGCCGTCCGGGTTCCAGAGCTTGATCCCGCCGTACTCCGGAGGGTTGTGGCTCGCGGTCACCATGATTCCGCAGTCGAGGCACCGGGCGGCCTCTGCGAGGGTCGGAGTTGCGACTATGCCCGCCTGGTACACGTCGCATCCCGTGGCCATGAGCCCGCTCGAGACGGCAGAGGAGATCATCGGACCAGAGGTCCTTGAGTCCATGCCGACGACTGCTGTCTTGGATGCGCTGCCCACGGCGAGGCCGACAAGAGCCGCCAATTCAGGGGTGAAATCCTTGTTGACCACACCTCTGATACCAGACGACCCGAAATACGACATCGCTCGGCGCACCGGCAACTCTGATGGGACAAGGGGATATTCTATGTTTCGCGGGAAGCATCCTCGACGGCATCATTCACACATACATGCCATCGGCGGATGTCTTGTCCCATCCGAACATCGAGCCAGGCGTTCGTTCGAAGCGCCCGGACCGAGGACTTGTGCCCGAGCCAGATTGGAGGACTGAGGGGGCCAGCTAAGCTGGCTCAGACAGCATTCTCACATGGGGCTCCAATAGCCAGATATCTCGGAAAATCGAGCCAGCATACGAAAATCATTAAATACCAGCCAATCTGATACACTTGCTGGCCTATGTCTGGACGACATGGCCAGAAACAGTCGGAGGGATGAAAGATGGTCATGGAGCCAATAAGCGTGGAGAAGGCGATGGAAATCGCGAGGAAGAAGGGCATCAAGCCCGGCCGCGTGAAGGGCACGAACGGGATCCAATTCACGAAGGGCAGGAATCCCCGCCTCGAGGTAATCGACTGGGACACCTTCAAGGCCACCCTGTCCAAGAGGAGACTTGCGGTCTTCGAGAGCGGCGGCTGGATGAAGATCATGAAGAAGTGAGGCCAGGCCTCGCTTCTTCAGAAACCCTTGATGAAACCCTTCTTCTGATCCCTTTTCTCTCCGGACTCCGGTATCGACGTCCGGTTTTCAGTCTCGATGCGGGACCTCTGCAGTAGACACTACGGCCGAACCTGACGTATAGCGCGCGCTACCTGCTGATCCTGAAACCGCACTTGGAGCAGAACATCGCGTACTTCGGAAGGCTCAGCCCACACTGCGGACAGGCCCTCTCGGCCCAGTCCTCAGGCGGTGGAGGGAGTTCTTCCTCAGCGGCTTGAGGGCTCTGCTGAGGCGCAGACGTGGGGGAGTAGACCGGTATCTGTGGCTGCATTGCCGGTACCTGAGATGCGAGCCCCACTCCGAACCCTATGGGAGCGACCATCGGCATCGGCTTCCTGAGCGGTACGCCGTTCACCGATAGCGCAGCCTTCGTCTCCGGGAGGAACGCCACTGCTGCTTGCGTGCCTTCGGAGAACATCCCGGAGAGCTCTCCCGAGCGGGCGAATGTGATAGGCCCAACGGTCCAGCCGCGGCCCATGCTTTTCTTGGCGGGCACGGCCTTGAGCTCTGGTATGCTGCCATCCGTGAGGGTCTTCTTGACCGCGCGGAGGCTCCTCCTGTACTGCGCAGTCAGGCCGATGCAGGCCGCGGCGAATATGAGAGGCACGAGGATGACTATCGCATCGTATGCGAAGTTGACCATGATCGATGTTGCGATTGCCACGAAGGACATGGCGATCGCATTGTACCAGAGGGGCTTGAGGGAGTCCACAGCCGCCTTGCGCTCGACATCGCTCAACGGTCGCGCGGATAGTGTGTACGGAAATGCCTGGTATCCTTGGAGAGTCGTGTCATTCGCCTCTTGTCAACTCCTGCCCCACGGGTAGCTGTTGCAGCGCGGGCAGAACCACGACCCTGGGTCCGACCCGTCGGTCCTACCATAGTGAGCCGCCAGGGCGACGTCACCATGGAACGGGCACGTGGGTGGCTCCTGGGAGGTTCTGGAGAAATGGTCTCTCGGCGGCAGGGGCCTACCTGACGGCGGCGGAGCCGGATAGTGCAGTCCCACGCCCCCGACGGCCATTGCCCCCTCTGCGGATATGGGGGACGCTGGGAGCTCAAGCGTGCCCTCAGTGGATGGCTGATAGGCCTGTGGCGATGTGACGGTCGTGACGCCGGGCACCGTGCCCTGGGGCAACCTGACCGGTGCGGAAACGACCACCAATGTAACGATGGCGACAACGATGGCGCCTGCGGAGACGACAGGGGTCATGCCCGAGAGGCCCGTGAGCCCGAACCCGCTCTCCTTCTGGAGGTCGTACACGCCCTCCATGAGCACGCCCGCGCTGTCGAACGTCCCGCTGCCGTACATGCTGTTCCCGCTCACGGTGAGGGTGAAGTCATACACGAAGCCGGAGGCGTAGAGGGACATCTCAAAGGTCGTGCCGTCGAAGTACCCGTCCACTTCGTAGGTGAACGACTCGCCCATCGGGTACGGGTAAGGCGGCCACCCGCGGTACCCGGGGTGGTTGTCCACGGTCCTGACGGTGATGGTCTCGCTGCCCCAGATGAAAGTCCCTGACTGCTCGAGTGTCATCCGGACATCGTGGTGCCAGGTGTGGGGGCCGGTGGTGATGGCCCCCTCCATGACGTATCCTTCGCCAGCAACGGCGGAGACCCAGGTCCCGGCGATGTCCGCGGCCGATGCGTTGGCCGGCACCAGGGAGGCCAGGAGGAGAAGCGATCCAATGGCTAGCAATGCGGTCGATACCAGTTTCGCAAAAGTCGTTCTCATCGATGTCACTTCGTGTCTCGTTTGTGGTGGCAGAAGGCCCTGCTTGCGATGCCTTCCGGATGGGGGACGGTCGATTCAATTGAGAGGACTCCTCGTAAAACATGGCCCGCAACTAGCGATTGATGAGAACACTAGCATCGGAACCGTGATTAGCAGCAGGCAGGATCGGTCGGGCAATGCCGAAGAGGCAGCGCATGCGGGTCTACCTAGACTCCGAATCAAAGAAGATGACGTCCAAAGGCTTCGACTCGCGCACGATCTCCTCGTGCTTCTTGTGCCTCTTCCAGCCGTCGTAGACGATGAGCAGCCCCCCGCCGAAGGCGAACCCATACGCACTCAGCATTCCTACTGGGTTGACTGCGCTGATGGTGTACGACACTTCGACCTCCTGGGGGACGATGAGGCCAGCCCCATGCCTCACGACTATGTGGCACGTTTCCATGCTCGGCTTGTCAACCGAGAACTCGCCTGAGATGGCGACTGCCCTGAACTCGGCAACGTAGGAGGAGTTGGCCAGGAACTTGAGGTACTCGCCCTCGTCGAGGATCATGAGCTCGACTGGGGAGTCCGTGCTAGATGAGAACTCGCCTGACAATGAGAAGCCCTCGACATCGTCCACCCTGTACGACGCGAACGTGCTCGCACCCTCTGGCACCGTCAGGTGAGCGCTCCCCTCGATCGCGTCGCTGCTGTAGAACCACCCGATGGGCATGGCCACGGCAAGCATGGCGATCCAGACTACGGTCACCCACCAACCCGATTTCATTCGACCCACCGGGCCTTGTGCGCCACGACCGAGGGCATGGCCCTCTTGAACAGCTCCTGGGCCTTGAGGGCGTACTGCCTCTTGGCCTCCTTCGCGGGGACGCCCTCGGACTTCTGCTTCTTGACCAGGTCAGACGGTGCTGCAATCGTAGCGAGGACTATCTCCTTCTTCCCCTCGAGATTCCGCGACTCGATGAAGAGTGAGTACCCTGACAGGCCCTTCTTGTACTCGAGCTTCTCGATTGCAGAGTGCTGGACCGAGATGTTGTCGTTCATCACCGCGAGGACATCCAGGTCGACGGTTCTGAAGTCCACGGGCTGGGGAGCTTCCGATGCCGGGTCTGGCTCCTTTCTGAAGAACTCCTTGAAGGCGGCTCGGGGACCAAGAGGGCGACGCGAATCAAAGGCGAGTATGGTCCGCCTATCGGAAACAAGAATCGCACACGTCTCGAGCTGACCAGTGCGCATGATAGTGGTCGCGTACGGTATGAGCCCTACCCTTGTTTCCCCCATGTCGGAACCCTCCTCCCTGGGCCGAGCGGCGTATTCAGGTCCGGATATTTAGCGGTTGTCGGAGGACCAGAGACGTCGATATGCGCTTGCGGTCAATCCCTGAGCTTCTTTGCCAGAGTAGCCACGCGCTTCCCCAACTCCCTGCCGTACTCGAGCCTCTCGTCCTCGGGGGACCCCAGGGCAGCGGGGCCATAGTGCTTGTCGTCTCTTCTCCGAGGGTGGTCGCTCGGCGCGGCGTCTGAGCGGGTCCGACGGAAGAAAGATGAGATCCCGAGGGTATCACAGTCGAGGGTTAGGGGGCGAGGTGGTCTTAGAATTGAAGATGCTGGTGCTCGGGTGCGGAATGATGGGCACGGCGATAGCCACGGACCTTGTGCTGGACGGGCGCGTATCCGAAATCGTATGTGCGGACTACGGCAGGAAGCAGGCGGAGAGGCTCATCGCCAGGGTCGGGAGTGACAAGCTCACGGCGCGCAAGGTCGACGTGAAGGACGTCGAAGCGACCAAGAAGCTCATGAAGGATGTCGATGCGGCTATCAGCGCTCTCCCGGAAGGGCTGAATGCCTTCGCGGGCAGGGCGGCAGTGAGCGTCGGCACGCACATGGTGGACTTGGCATACGGAAACAAGCTGCTGACGCTCGACGGCCCCGCAAAGAAGGCCGGCGTCACGATCATCCCTGACTGCGGCGTGGCGCCTGGCATCACGAACATCCTCGCCGCCCACGGTGCGAGCCTCATGGACGAAGTGGACGACATACGCATCGTGTGCGGGGGGCTACCTCAGAAGCCCGTCCCTCCCCTCGGGTACAGAATCGTATGGTCTACTAGAGGGCTCATCAACATGTATTGCGGGAAGGCCAGGATCGTGAGAAACGGTGAGACCGTCGAGGTCGACGCGATGTCTGATCTGGAGAGGATCGAGTTCCCGGGGATAGGAGAGCTGGAGGCGTTCGTCACGGACGGGCTCTCGACGTTGCTCGTGACGTTGAAGGGGAGGGTCAAGAACATGGTCGAGAAGACTGCGCGGTATCCTGGCCATGCTGAGAAGATCCTGGCGATGAGGGATGCGGGGCTCCTGTCCACGGAGCCGGTGGAGGTCGACGGAAGGAGAGTGGTCCCAAGAGAAGTCGCTGTTGCTGTCCTGGACAAGGCCCTCAGATTCGGGGATGAGGAAGATGTCACAGTGCTCAGGGTTGATGTCGTCGGCAGGAAGGATGGAAGGCGCGTGAAGCGCTCCTTCGAGATGATCGACTACTTCGATGAGGAGCGAAGGATGACTTCGATGGCGCGCACGACTGGGTACACCGCTGCCATCGTTGCCAGGATGGCCGCGCGAGGAGAGATCGAGGAGAGAGGCGTGGTTCCCCCGGAGATAGCAGTCCTGAGGATGTTCAAGAGGCTCGTTTCTGAACTCAGGGACAGGGGGATCAGGATTCAAGAGACCTCGGGGGTCAAGGACTAAACCTAGACAGTCTGCCTGCCCTTCCGGCAGAGTTATCTATATCGTTACCATAATCTTCGCCTACCGGATGCAGGGATAGCCAAGCATGGCCAACGGCGCCAGATTCAGGGTCTGGTCGCGCAGGCGTCCGCCGGTTCAAATCCGGCTCCCTGCACTCTTCGGGTCATAGTCGTCCAAGAATACCGCAGGAGGGCGCCCGCCTTGTCCTCCGTTCTCATGGGTCTACCCTATGCCATGCTTACCAGGTACCGTCTTATCATGTAGCAACGACACATGGTTAGACGATGAAACACGTGACATCCAATAGCACTGAGTCAAGACGTGATTCTTCTCTGTCTCTACACGGTGGAGATCTCTTGCGCACTTGTTCTCGTGAAAGGAGGAAAAGCATATGGAAAAAGAGTTCAGCGTGAAATTAGCGAACAGGCCGGGAGAGCTTGCGCGGGTGACAGAGGTCCTGCAGAAGAATGGCGTGAACATACGCACAATCGCGACAGAACCTCATGCCGAGGTCGTGAGAATCGTCACTTCCGACCCCGAGAAGACCAGGCAGAGCCTCACCGGATCGAACATGCAGTTCTCCGAGAGGAACCTGCTGGTAGCCAAACTCGAGGACAGACCTGGAGAGCTGGCCCGAGTCTCGAGTGCTCTCGCCAAAGAAGGCATCAACATCGATGCCGCGTACATGATTGACAAGGACTCGAAACATGTGCACGTGGCGCTGGCGGTCAGCGACGAGAGCAAGGCAAGGAACATCCTGAAGCTGTGATCAGGACTGCCAACTTGCCGACAAAACCCCTTCCCACATATCTGTGGCGTTCCAGGCTTTCGCGAAATGTGGTCTAATCCCGATACTGTGAGAGGAACGCACGAGCAGTCTTTCCATGGATCTCCTCTGGTCCCCTGGGATCAGGGGAATCGTGAACATGGAGCCCACCCACAAGCCTGAAAATCTGATAGGCATCGCGAGTCACAGCCACTATCATCAGTTCAAATCGGGCTGCGTCTCAGAAAAGGGCATAGGGGAGAAAGAACATTGGTAGAACGGGGTTGAGAGTATCTCATATCTCAAGCTACCAAGAAGCAAGAACCGCAAGATCAAGGAGCGAGTCAGTAGGCATCGGAAGGGAAGGCTGAGCAAGAAGCCATAGGTGGTGCCACTGGAGACTGAGGAAATGCTAGTCAAATGCCCGAACTGTGGCTCCGAGAATCCTGAGGGCAACAAGTTCTGCGGCAAATGCGGCGGCAGAATGGACGGACCACCCGAAGCAAGACTGGGTCTAGTGAAATGTCCGAATTGCGGATTTGCCAATCCAGAGGGCAGAAGATTCTGCACCGACTGTGGCAGCATGATA
Source organism: Methanobacteriota archaeon (assembly GCA_020725925.1). Classification (GTDB taxonomy): domain Archaea; phylum Thermoplasmatota; class Thermoplasmata; order UBA10834; family UBA10834; genus COMBO-56-21. The sequence continues at coordinate 10,296 of DYTN01000001.1, read as the reverse complement.
CCTCGGACTTCACGAACAGTCAAGCCCGCTCAGAAAAGAAGACAGGGGCCTGAGCCTCATCCGAAAGAGTCCAATACGGAAGCATAGCCGATTCTATCAGGTGGAGACAATGGTAGAGCACAGGTTCGTAGTCGGCAGAGAAGAGAAACAAACCATTCGGATCAATTACAGCGCGACGAGGGGGAAAGCTTCAATCATCGTCAACGGAAAATCGATAGTTGTTGTCAATGGCAGAGGGCTGAGATCTCTCAGTCATACAATCGATTCGATCACAGTTGCTTTCAACATCGGGGAGAAAGAGAAACACAAGGTCAATATCCGCACAAGAGGGGCATTCTGGAATCATTTTGAGGCGTACTCGGACAATGAGATGGTGTATGGAGCATGAAGAACACGCAAGGGATTCGTCTCGAGACAACAATCCTCTGATTGACTGAGATTGAATCTGCTGAGCAAGGCGTCAAAAGAATCGTGAAGTGGTTTGCGAGTCTGTACGAATTGAACGCATAATCCATGAAAATGAACTGAACGATCAGAACGTATTTCTTCGTGGGGGTCTGTGCTTCTGGAAGCAGGTTTGGCAGTAGACAGGTCTTCCCTCTGTTGGCTTGAAGGGGACCTCTGAGTCAGATCCACAGTCGGAGCACTTTATCTTGTGCATCTCCCTGGGGCCTGAGTCATATCTACGGCTGCCGCCTCCATAGGTGCCGAAACTCATTGCTTATTTCTCCTTTCTAGCGAGAGCATCGATTGCGCTCGCCGCACCTGAGTCTAACCAGACCGACTACAAGTAATGATGCATGCAACCCCAGAATCGAGAGAGCGGACATCCAGCGGCCTCAATCCTGGGTGAGGGCATCGTCCCACCCGGGTCAGGGCATCTCCGAGCCTTCGATATCCTCCCAAAGGCTTTATGCGAGGTCCAGAGCATGCCATGACGGTCTGAATCATGCCAAGATGTTCTTCCTGTGGAGCTCAGACGGTCGAGGGTGCGACATTCTGCAGCAAGTGTGGAGCGAGGGTGGATTCCCAGGGGATTCCACGTCCTCCCGGAACCGCGCATTCTCCGCTCTGGTTCCAGAACTACTACCGCATCAGGAAGAAGGTCCTGGCGATCGCCAACCAGTACAGGATCGAGGACGCAAAGGGGTCCATGCTTGGCTACTCCAGGCAGAAGATCATCAGGATCAAGGAGAACATCAAGATCTTCGCCGACGACAGCATGACGAACGAACTCTTCCGGATACAGCAGGAGCAGATCATGGACATGTGGGGCACGTTCGCCGTCGTCGACTCAGCCACGGACACAGTCGTGTTGAAGTTGCGCAGGCAGGCCATCTCATCCGGCTTCTACGTCGACGAGTACCTGCTCCTGGACGCCAACGGGCAGACCGTCGGCAGGGTGGCCGAGCGCGGGGGCAGAGGCCTGGCGAGGAAGTACCTTCCAGGCGGTTCGCTCGTGCCTGAGCAGCTGGTGGTGGAGTTCTACGGCCAGCCGGTGGCGGAAATCAAGCAGCAGTTCAAGATAGTCGGGGACATCTGGGAGGTCGACTGCTCCCGCGTGCCGGCCTTCTTCGACAGGCGGACCCTGCTCTCCTGCATGCTGCTGATGGGGATGATCGAGCGAGACAGGAAGTGATTAAAGAGCACGTGCGTCCGCTTCGACCGGCCTGACCCTAGGCCAAGACGCGCTCCGGGATGCGTATCGCCAGTACTCAGTTGCAGGCGATGTTGTACCCCGAATCCAATACGTCACCAGAGATCGACCAGAACTCGAAGCTGTACGAGTCATTGGACAGCATCAGCTTCAGAGCGCCGAAGTCGCTGTCCTGTCCCCAGACGAAGCTGCCCGGGACTGGCGGGTGTCCCAGCTCGTTCAGGTAGTATCCTCCAGTGCCGACTATGAACTGCGTAATCCCGCCGGCATCGTAGTTGCCATACGGGTCCTGCGGCGCCCAGCGCTGGTAGTTGTGCGAATGGCCGTTCAGCACGATGTCGGCGCCGGCTTCGTAGAGCATCTCCCATACGGGGATGAGCTCTGGGCTCGTCCAGCCTGGGGCGCCAGGCGTCTCCCACGTGAAGAGCGGGTGGTGGAAGAACACCAGAGTTCCCGGGAACTTCTTCTCCGGATGAGACGCGAGGTCCGCCTTGAGCCACTCCGTCTGCTCGTACGCCGGGCTGCCGACCTCCGTGATGTCGAAGTTCAAGAAGAGGTCAGAGTTGAGGGCGATGAGATGCCACGAGCCCAGATCGAATGAGTAGTACCCGAGGGGCGGGTTGGCGATCTCCCCGAAGTAGCCGAAGTACCCTGATCCGTTCGAGCCGGCGAATGGATGGTCGTGGAGCTGGAACTGCTCCCAGTCCCAGTAGTAGTCATGATTGCCCGGAACTGGAGCGGTTATGTCGAGGAGCTTGCCGAACGCGGAGTCGTAGTAGGTCAAGTAGTCCTCCAGCAGACCGTTCTCGTGCTGCCCGTCCCCAAGCATGAGGAACTTGTTGAGGTTCCAGTCGTATAGCATGTCAGCTACGTTGTCGTACTGATGACGGTTAGGGTTGTTCATGGACAGATGAGTACCCGCAGGATCGCCAACAGCGCCAACGACGTACACACGCTCACTGGGCTTTCCCGGCCCGGCGCCAGACGCTATCGGCGCCAAGACCACACACACGACCACTGATGCGATCAGCAGGGATACGACTTGGGTCCCCTTCTTGCCAGAAGACCGAGACGTCGTTGAATTCTGTTCGATGCTCAGGCAATCCTCCCCCGACCGCGAATTACACTCTCGGCATATGTAGCTGTCGACAATTCGGAGACACTGACGTTGGCCAGATTGACCCCCTAGCGGAAACATCGCAAAACGTTCGAGACTAGGACTAGATGCCAATAACTGCTTCGGAGCGGTCTGATCCGCGATGCGCCACGGTCGACGACCCGCAGGGAGTCTCCAGCTGCGAATGACACCAGAAAGGGCTTATCCTGGTTGGGGCATCCCGAATCGGGTAGGAACATGGCAAATTGCTCAAGATGCGGCTCACCGAATGCCGAAGGAGCGAGATTCTGCAGTTACTGCGGAGCGCCGTTCGTAGCGGCCGCGCCAATGGGTCCACCGCCACAGCAGGCCCCATACCAGCAGCCGACACAGTACCCTATGCCAGCGCAGCCTCAGCCGCAGCCACCGATGCCGCCCCAGCCCCCGCCCGGCCAGAACGCCACCCTGCTAGACTACCCGGGGGCACTACCAGGGGTTGCAGTTCCACTGGGCAAAGCGGTTCGTCGCGCTCGTGCTCGACGCCATATTCATCGTGATACCAGTCTACGCCGCTACGGTATTCCTGAGCTGGATGATCGGGGGCCTCTGGTTCATAGGCGTCGGGGGGATTGCCCTCTTCCTGTACTCGGCCTTCCTCGAGTACTCGGCCGGCGTCACCCTGGGCAAGGCGATCCTGGGCCTGAAGGTAGTTTCGACGCAGGGCAAACTGGAACTCGCCAACACCTTAGTCAGGAACATCACGAAGGTGTACGCGCTGGTACTCCTCATCGAGTTCATCGTGAGCCTGATCGTCGTCACGACCGACGCGCATCAGAGGTACATGGACAAGCTAGCCAAGACGACCGTGATCGAGAGGACTTGAGCTACCCGCGCTCGGCATCCGAAGGAGCACTGTCTGAGACTTCGTTCGCCATAGGTGCCCGGGCTAGCAAGCCTTATAGCCCCGTCGGTCGATTTGCATCCGCACCAGGTGGTTCCAATCATGGAGGGGAGGAGTTCGCGTGTTGGCCCGGGCATCGAATGCGTGGAGAGACGAGCAATACCAAGGCAGTCGACGCCGTTGCCCAAGCGGAAGCTGCTGTTCGCCTTGTCATGCGCGCTGGCAATCATGATGGTGGCCGTTGCATTTGTGGGTCTGAATCCAAGCACCGACAGATCCGCGCAGGTTCTCGCTGTGACTGTTCTGCCAATCATCCTGGTGGATCAGCACTACGACACCGCCATGCCATGCATAGCATGCCTTGCCGGTGGGCTCCCGCCACCACCTCACGTGCCGAACGATGTGTGGGGACCAGACTCGATTTATGGCACCGCGGACGATTGCCCCCACTGCTCTGCGTACTGCGCACCGGCAAGTATCGCAATGATCGCGACCTACAGAGGCATGGGCCCTCCCTTCTTCTTCCAGGACTCCATCTATGACTCATCCAAGACAACGAACGGGGAGATCCCGGGGAACAACTTACTGGACATCCATGGCGATGGGATGTTCGACGGCTCCGGGGGCTGGCCAGCTGAGACGCAGAATGCCATGTTCTGGGCGCTCGGAGTGCCCATCATACAATACGATTGGAACCCAGCAAACCTGAACGGGCCGATGAAGCCCGCCCTGTTGCAACAGTTCATCGGTGGCCTGGCCCCCGTCCTGTGGCTGGACCACGGAGGCTGGCCGGCGAACCAGTCCCCCACGAACCCGCCCCCGGCGTACAGATTGACAGACCAAGGGCACGCGAAGGTCATTGCAGGATATGACGACAATGGCACAGCGCTGAACGTATCGGACGACCTCTGCTTGATATTCGATCCCTGGCCGGAATACAACTTCATGAGCATTCTGCCGCCGAACTGCACGCTAGGGCCGGGAGGGACTTTCGACCCGTACTGGCAGCCGCTGAACGACGTCAATCTCTCGGATGTCCAGGACATCTACCTCGTGGACACCTTCCCGCTGATACCCGAGTTCACGAACGTGCTCGTGCCCGTCCTCGGAATCATGGCAGCAGTCGCCATAGCTCTCAGGCGGAGGCGCTAGACTCAAGAAACAGGAAAAAGGTTTTCGAGGGGACACTCGTAGCCAATCACAGCTTCAAGATGTTCTTCGCCTTCTGCTCGTCGCTCACGGCAAGCGCCACGTGCACGTGCCTCGAGTCCTTGTCGAGCATGTAGGACGCGTCTATGTTCACTCCGGCGTTTGCCAGCTCCCTCGAGATCCTGGCAAGCTCCCCTGGCTTGTCCTCCAGCTTGGCCACCAGCAGGTTCCTCTCGGAGAACTCCATCTTTGCTTGGCTCAGAGACTCCCTGGTCTTGTCCGGCTCGGACGTCACCAGCCGGACCAGCTCGGCCTTCGGCTCCGTCGAGACCGTCCGTATGTTGATGCCGTCCTTGTGGAGGGTCTCCGTGAGCCGAGCGAGTTCTCCCGGCCTGTTCGGCAGCTTCACGCTGAACTCTCTCTCCATTCTGCTCCCTCCTATGCGCCACTGCGCAATCCGGGGCAACCCCGGCTATCCACAGTGCCATACTACCTGTGCCCCCGTGATATATCAACATTGCCCTTATTTCGCCTGGATAGAGCGTCAGCAGAATCCCAATGGAACGACAGGAGGAGCCGGCAGGCGCGAAACCCACGGTTGGTGAGTCCGACTGGTGACGCTCATCAGTGCTTGTCCCTCGCATGATGTGCGAATCCATTGTCGAAACTGGGTCGACCCACGAGCTCAAAGCACTCGCCCGAGAGCTCGAACGCCTTCTTCCCCGGCAAGTCCTTCAGCGGACAGCTCATGCCTCTGATTTTGCTCTGACAGAACATGTGAGAGACTCGGCCGCTCTTCTCTGTCTTCGATTTGGCAACGATCCAGCACGTGGACCCCAGCAACCGCAAGGCCATCATCACACCTCTTCTGGAACCAGGGTTCCCGATGCTGATATCCTTGGTGTCTGGCGTTGGTCATCGATGATGACTTTCGGTCGAATGCCTGACATCCTGAAGGGCTACCCTCTTGCGAAAGAAGGGATACCGGAATCCTGCACATCCATCAAACCAGGTTCGTACATCTTTCGAACTGCGTTACACCACAGTTAAGTATGTTGTCGCCACTGTGCTCCCGAAACAGCTGGTGAAGCATGGTAACGACAAGCTGTGGAATGTGCTACGGCACCTGCACAATCGACGTGCGGGTGGAGGATGGCGTTGTCGTTGGCATTGAGGGTGTTCCCGACTCGCCTCAGGGCTACGGGAACATCTGCGCGAAGGGCGTCTCCGCCCTAATGATGCTCTACGACCCCAGCCGACTCAACTACCCCCTTCTCAGGACAAACCCCGAGAAGGGGATCGGCGTCGACCCTGGCTGGAAGCGCATCAGCTGGGACGAGGCAATGGACGTCCTCACCTCGAAGCTCAAGGAGTGCATGCAGAGGGATCCGAGAGGGCTCTACACCGTCGGCAGCCCGACCTTCCCCGCTGAGAGGGCCTTCAACGTGCTCTGCTTCAGGAAGGCCTTCGGCACCCCGAACTACTACACCGGGGGCGGGGGACTGCACTGCGGGAACGGCGCCCACATGATCGGCGGGATCTACCACGCCTCTTGGTCCGTCATACCAGACTTCAAGCACTGCAACCTCGCGGTCTACTGGGGCTGCTCCAAGGGACACGGCGCCGGCCACGCAGCCAACGTCGCGGCGAAGCAGGCGGCCGACGCCAAGGCTAGAGGCATGAGGCTCATAGTGTTTGACCCTTTCCTGAGCACGCAGGCATCCACCGCCGAGGAATGGGTGCCCATCAAGGCGGGCACGGACGCCGCAGCTGCGCTCGCGATGGCCAACTTGCTCGTTAACGACTACGGGCTCGTCGACAGAGAGTATCTGAAGTGGAAGACAAACGGGGCGTACCTCGTCGGACCTGACGGATTGTACCTGCGGGACAAGAAGTCGGGAGCTCCGCTCGTATGGAACACCAACGCAAACAAGCAGGAGCCGTTCAACTCCATCAACGTGAGGGACTGCGCCCTCACGGGCGAGTTCGAGGTCGACCGGGTGAAATGCACACCCTCGTTCCAGCTCCTGAAGGACCACCTCAAGAAGTACACTCCTGAGCATGCGTCCGGGATCTGCGGGGTCTCGGCCAGCACGCTCAGGCGCATCGCGAAGGACTTCGGCGAGGAGGCAAGGATCGGCAGCACGATCAACATCGAGGGCAAGACGCTCCCCTACAGGCCCGTTGCGTCCATCTACTTCCGCGGCTCACAGGGGCACTACAACCAGGCCTGGGACTGCATGTCCCTGGTGCTGCTGAACCACCTGGTCGGGTCTGCGGACGTCCCCGGCGGGGCGCTTGCTTTCGGCCCTCCCGTGCACCTCGGCTACCCCGGTACTGGGCGCCTGAAATACTCCGTGGAGCCGGACAAGGACGGGCTGCTCGTTGCGCGCAACTGGCCGTACGCGCACCTGCCCTACCCGCCCCCCGAGCCGAAGGACCCGCCAGAGAGGCTCGACCTTCGGGACATGTTCTACATACCGACATACACGACCATCATGGCCTGGGAGAACAACGAGGAGCTCTGGCAGAAGTTCAAGATACCCTACAGGCCGGACGTGATGATCAGCTTCGCGACCAACCAGCTCATGTCCGTGGGCAACCCGAAGACCCTGCTGGAGAACTTCCTCAAGAAGTTCAGGTTCATCGCGTCATTCAACATATACTCGACCGAGTTCGAGGAGGCTGCCGCGGACCTGGTCCTGCCGGACGCGTGCTTCCTGGAGCGCTACTCGAGCGCGACGACTTTCCCCACCGTCGGAGTGTCGTGCCACGCGACGGGGCTCGGGGAGTGGGTGTGGTCAATCAGGCAGCCGGTCATAAAGCCCATGGCCGAGAGGAGGGCGATGATCGATGTCATCCTGGAGCTCTCCGAGCGGCTGGGGCTCAGGAACAAGTACCTGGAAGCCGCCAGGGAATGGGTCAACCGGGCGTACGGCGGGGACCTGGACTTCAAGAAGGTCATGGACCCGAAGGAGAAGCTCAACTTCGAAAGGCTGCTGGACATCATCATGAAGGACCGGTTCGGCCAGGACAAGGGCCTGGACTGGTTCAAGGAGCACGGCTACCTGAAGTGGCCGAAGCGCGTGGAGGAGGTCTACTGGCGTGCGTTCAACGATGTCAGAGTGCCGGTCTACCTCGAATGGATCGTCAGATCGGGGAGGAAGAGCAGGGCAATTGCCGAGAAGTACGGCGTCCCCGACCTGGTGGACTGGAGCGCGCACAACGCGCTTCCGGAATGGAGGCCGTGCCCGACGCACTCGGAGAAGAACCCGGAGTACGACCTCGAGGCGTTCTACTGGCGCTCAGCGCTGCACACCTACTCCATGACCATGCAGAACCCGTGGCTGAACGAGGTCTCGCAGAACGACCCTTACACGTACACGATACAGCTGAACACGGATACGGCCAACAGAAAGGGCGTCAAGGAAGGGGACATGGTCTGGCTCGAGAACCCGAAGGGCTCGAAGGCCAAGGGGCGCGTGCACCTGACGGACGGAATCAGGCCGGACCATGTGGCGATAGCTGCGAATGCAGGCCACTGGGGCAAGGGGTTGCCAATCGCGAAGGACAAGGGAGTGTTCTTCAACGAGCTGATCGAGGTGGACAAGGAGCACACGTGCCCGGTGTCGCTCGGACAGGACATCTGCGTCAAGGTCAAGCTGTACAAGGACGGGGGTGCCTGACATGGTCAGGTGGGGCATGGTCATCGACCTCAAGAGGTGCGCCGGGTGCAACTCGTGCACCGTCACCTGCAAGGCGGAGCACCACACGCCCCCTGGCGTGTTCTGGGCCAAGGTCGTGAGGATCGAGTCGGGCAAGTACCCGACCGTGATCCGGCAGGCGCTCCCGCTGCTGTGCATGCACTGCAAGGAGCCCGAGTGCGAGAAGGTCTGCCCGACAGGAGCCACAAAGAGGTCGCTCGAGGGGATTGTCACTGTGGACTCGAAGGCGTGCGTCGGGTGCAGGTACTGCGCGGTCGCATGCCCTTACGGTGCGAGGTACTTCGCGAGCGACTGGAAGGACTACTTCACTGGAGACCGCAAGCCCTCGTCGCCATACGCGGAATACTCGAAGAAGAAGTGGCTCGAGGAGAGCGACAAGGGCGTCGTGAGCAAATGCAACTTCTGCGTCGAGAGGGTGGAGAAGGGCAGGAATCCGGCATGCGTGGACGCGTGCCCTTGCGAGGCCAGGACCTTCGGAGACCTCGACGATCCCGAGTCTGAGGTCTCGCAGCTGATCAAGAAGAGGCGGGGGATGCAGCTGCATCCGGAATACGGAACGGATGCGAGCGTGTACTACCTGCCCGCGAGGTGACGCACACATGTCTTGTTGTTCATTAGCGGAACAGAGAGGTGCGTGAGATGAGCGTGCTTCAGTACGAGGACTTCAAGCCCGGGGCCCGCGCGCAGATGGAATGGGGGTTCGGCGGCAGGCGGAGGTGGCGCGACGGCGCGCTCCTGATGGCTCTCTTCCTGGGGGGCATAGGCGCAGGCCAGTTCGTCGTCTCGACCTGGCTCATCGACTCCACAACGAGCGCCCTGGTTGGACTCCTGATCGTCGGCGTGGGCAAGACCGTGGCTCACCTGGTCTACCTCGGCCAGCCATGGAGGTTCTACAGACTCTTCCTGAGGCCCAAGACCTCCTGGGTCAGCAGGGGTCTGATATTCATGGTCGTCTTCGTGATGTTCGGAGCGGCGTACCTCGCGCCCGACCTGGGCTTCGACTGGGTCTCGTGGACTACGGATTCGACCCTGGGAGAGATCATCTGGCTTGCGGCTTTCGCGAGCGCCTGCCTGGTGATGGTCTATGACGGGTTCGTGCTGGCATCGTGCAAGTCCATAACCGCATGGGCCACGGCGCTCATGCCTCCGCTGTTCTTCACCTACGCCGTCGCGGGCGGGACCGCGATGACCTTCCTCACGTTGATCGCGACGGGAGCCGAGACCATCGAGGAGAGCACGCTGACGGACATAGATGCGATCCTGCTTTCCGCGATGTTCGCGCTCCTGGTCATATACATCGTGAACCTGCTCGCGTCGACGGCTACCGCGAGGGAGTCCCTCAGGAAGCTGACGACTACCAAGGTGGCCATCGCGTTCATCGGTCTCGCGATCATAGCCGGCCTGCTTGTGCCGCTGATGCTCACATACTATCATGAGCACGCGGCCACAGGGACCCTGGCGACGGTCCTCCTGGCAGCATCGGCCATCCTGGAGCTGTCGGGGGATTTATCTGTCAGGCACTCCATCCTGAGGGCTGGCTTGCACGCCCCTGTCTTCTCCGAGGGGCCGTGAGCCGGCCCGTCGAGGGCCAACGGGCAGGGACTGCATGAGCGACCAGACGAGCCGCGTGGACATACTGCGCATAAGCGGGAAATCGAAAGAGCGGAAGCGAGACCTTGTGGTCAAGGAGAGACCGGTCACCATCTTCCTCAACGATGTGGACCTTGTCACGCTCATGTGCACTCCAAAGGATCTCGAGTATCTCGCC